>CAZQNE010000196.1:0-1574 GCA_964594535.1 uncultured Lewinella sp. | reverse complement strand
CCCTTCAGCGACAAGACCTGGAACAACGGCCTCACCCCCGAGAACGACCCCTTCGGCCGCTTCAACGATTTCGGCATCCCGCCGGCCCGCAACGGCGACTACGCCTTCCTGCTGCACGTCGTAGCCAGTCTGAAGGTCGGGGGCACGGCGGCCGTCATCCTGCCCCACGGGGTGCTCTTCCGGGGCAACGCCGAGGCCGAGATCCGCAAGAGCCTTCTTGAGCAGGGTCTGATTCGGGGCATCATCGGCCTGCCGGCTAACCTGTTTTATGGTACGGGTATTCCGGCTTGCATTATCGTACTGCGAAAGGCCCTCACCCCCAACCCCTCTCCGGAGGAGAGGGGAGCTGTCTTCCTCCTAGACGCCAGCAAAGACTACCGCAAAGACGGACCCAAGAACCGCCTGCGCGAACGCGACATCCACCGCATCGTCGACGTGTTCAACGAAGAGCGGGAGGTAGCCGGTTACAGCCGTAGCGTACCCCTGGCCGAGATCGCCGACAACGACTACAACCTCAACCTGCCCCGCTACATCGAGTCGCGGGAAAGCGCCGACCGCCAGGACCTCGAAGCCCACCTCCGCGGCGGCATCCCCGTACGCGACGTGGAGGCATTGGACCACTACTGGAAGCACCTGCCCGGACTGAAGGACGAACTGTTCGAGCCGCTGCGCCCCGGTTACTTTGCACCTGCGTCCGCGCAAAAAGAAGTCAATATCGGCGAGCACCCGGAGTTTCAAAAGCTGCGCAAGGACCTGTCACGCATCTTCAGCTACTACTGGCGGGGAAGTAAGGCCTGGCTGGAGGACATCGGCCCCACGACCGTACCCGCCGCCGTCATCGAACGCCTGAGCGAACGGCTACTGGAACTGTACCGCGACCTGCCCCTGGTGGACGCCTACGCCGTATTCCAACACCTGATGGACTACTGGGACGAAACCATGCAGGACGACGTCTACACCGTGGTCGCCAGCGGCTGGCAGGCCGAACTGCAGCCCGAAATGACCGGCAAGGGCGATAAGCGGAAGGTACGCAAGGGCTACTTCGTCTGTGACCTGCTGCCCACCGGGGTGGTGCGTGACCGCTACTTCGCCGACGAGCAGGCCGAACTGGAGCAACTGGAAGCCACCAAAGCCGACGCCGAGGCCGCCCTGAGCGAACTGGAGGAAGAGGAGGGCGGCGACGAGGGCGGACTGAGCGAGGTCACCAACGAGAAGGGCAACATCACCAAGGGGGAGATCAAGTCCCGCCTGAAGGCCCTGAAGGGCAGCCAGGACCCCGAAGATGAGGCCGAGCGCCAACTGCTGAATCGCTACCTCGAACTGGACACCGCCCGACTGAAGGCCAATCGCGCCATCAAGTCCCGCGAAAAGGAACTGCGGCAGCGCGTCTACGCCAAGTACGACGAACTGGACGAGGCGACCGTCCGCGAACTGGTCACCGGCCACAAGTGGTACCGGGACCTCAGCCGCCGCATCGGGGGGGAGACGACGGCCGTGGGCCACTTCCTCGGTCGCCGCGTCGGGGAACTGACGGAGCGCTACGCCACGCCGCTACCCAAACTGGAGTGGGAGGT
>CAZQNE010000195.1:0-1584 GCA_964594535.1 uncultured Lewinella sp. | reverse complement strand
TCGACCCTCTACCTCAGCAGCGACGTAAAGGACACTGACCTGACCCTAAAACTGATCGTCGTGGAAGCGGACGGTAGCGCCTACAACCTGGACGAGACCATCCAGCGGGTCCGCTACCGGGAGGGCTACGACCGGGAAGTCTTCATGGAGGAAGGGGAGGTGTACCGCGTGGACCTGACGCCACTGGCCACTAGCAATCTCTTCCGGGCCGGGGAGCGGCTACGCATCGAGGTGAGTAGCTCCAACTTCCCCCGCTTCGACCGCAACCTGAATACCGGCGGCGATAACGTGACGGAGACCGAGGGGGTGGTGGCTACCAACGTAATTCATCATTCGGCGGCGTATCCGAGCGTGGTGCGGGTGCCGGTGGTGCGCTAAGGGGGGCAATGGGCGTTATTCGCCTACCTACCGATCATTCTCTTGTGGGTGGGGCAGAAATTGGGCGATGGTCACTTTGCCGGCAAATGGGCTCGTGAAGGTGGCCTGCTCCGCGTAGATCGTAACCGAAGCATAGCGCCCCTGCTCGGGAAGTGGCTGAAGGTGTACTTCTAGCTGCCGATCCACTAAATTGATAATCCAGTATTCGGATAGGTTGGCCTGAGCGTAGAGCCCGGCTTTCAAAGTACGATCTCTATCGAGGGAAGAATTAGCCACCTCAACGACGAGGAAAACGTCTGCGGGGCCGGGTCGCTGGGCGCCGTATGGCCTATTGGCAACTACCGTGAAGTCGGGTTCCGGTTCGGAGGTGAAATTCGGGATCCGGATTGATTTTTCCTGTCGAAAGCGGTACTTCCTGCCGAAGCGATCGTAAAACGCTTCGGATAGCAAAGTGATGCATTCTTCGTGGGGTGCTCCGGCGGGCCTTTTGTCGATGATCTTTCCGTAAAGTAGTTCCACCTTATCCTCTTCGGTGAGGGTTCCATTATCAATGGCGAAATGGTAGCGTTCGAGGCTCCAGAGAAATTCCCCGCTGCGCGCATGATTCATCCCTTCGGGGGAAGACGGAAATTTAGTAGCAGTCATGGTGAGGAAGTACGGTATGGATAAAGATAACAAGCATAAAAGTTAGGGCTACGCTAACTCTTCCCACAAATTGACGTATCGTACGTTGTAAACCGTAAATCCCGGTTCCTCCTTGCCCCTCCTAACCTTCAACGACCGCGGCATCTACTGCGCCCGGGCCGACGTCTACATTGACCCCTGGAAGCCGGTCAGGCGCGCGCTGATCACCCACGGCCACGCCGACCACAGCCGGTGGGGCAATGACTCCTACCTCTGCACCCGTACGGCCGCCCCGGTGATCCGCTACCGCCTCGGAGACATCCAACTGGAGACGGTGGAGTACGGTGAGGTAAAGACCATCAACGGGGTGAAGTTCAGCTTCCACCCAGCGGGGCACATCGTCGGTTCGGCCCAAATCCGGGTGGAGTACAAGGGGGAGGTCTGGGTGGCCAGCGGCGACTATAAGCTGGAAGACGACGGACTGAGCGAAGCCTACGAGCCCGTGCGGTGCCAGCACTTCATCACCGAGTCCACCTTCGGACTGCCCGTCTACCGCTGGACGCCCCAGGAGGAGCTCTTCGC
>CAZQNE010000194.1:0-1588 GCA_964594535.1 uncultured Lewinella sp. | reverse complement strand
CTTACCCACTCCAGCGGCATCCGCGACGTGTACGACCTGTGGTCCTTCGCGGGGCTGACCCGGTGGGAGCACCCCTTTTCCAACGAAAACGCCTACCGGCTACTGGCCCGGCAATAGGAGCTCAACTTCCCGCCCGGTATCCAGTACCAGTACAGTAATTCCAGTTACATCCTGCTGGCCCTGATCGTCGGGGCAGTAACGGGCCGCAGCTTCCGGGACTACACCGATGCGATGTTCGCCGGGCTCGGTATGCCGGATCCCCACTTTGAGACCGACTACTCCGACATTGAAGAGCCCGTTGCCCGCTCCTACTTCAACTTCGGCAGCTAGTCCACCTACGACTGGATCTGGAACGTGGCGGGCGGCGGTAATCTGCTTACCACGCTGACGGATCAGATTCAGTGGGAGCGGTTGGTCCAGCGGACCCCGGCCGATCATCCGTATTACGAGGCGATCCGGATGGGCCAATCCCGTATTCCCGACCGGCCATACCTCCTTCATCACCTGACGAATTCCGGCAAAACGATTCCCGCCGATCAGACCCGGCGGATGGCCGACGCCTACTTTGGTCTGGACGATCGCCCGAGTTCCCGTCTGACGGAGCCGGAGACCGTCGGGCCCTACGTGAGTGAGGAAGATATTCCGGGCGTACACCTCACCCCTGCAAACTACCTCTTCGAGTTTTTGCGGGACGAGGAAGGTCGCCTGCAGCTCAATCGCGTGGGCCGGGGCAAGGTCGAACTGGAACGGGAGTCCGCCAACGTCTTCCGGCAAAAGTACGATTCGGCCTTCAAACAGGAATTTACCCGACTAGCGAATGGGGACGTGCAAGTGACCGCCTATTACCCCACCCACGACCCCTACAGTCTCGTCATGCGCCGGGTGGACTGGACGGGCTACGACTTCTCCTCACTGAACGGTAGCTACCTGAGTCCGGAAACCGGCGTCACCCTGGAAATCGAGCATACGGACGGGCGCAAGTACGCGGCACACCGCCGGGGCAGTAATCCGACGACCGCCACGCTCACCGATCGCCGTACCCTTTTGTTTGATAACTACGTCGCCCACATTCTGACGGAGGGGGGTATGGCGCTGGATTTCGGGCGGGTGCGGGGGCTGCGGCTGGTCGCTTTGTGATGATTCTACCGTAGTAGTGTAGTGTAGTGTAGTGGCGGGGTGCGGGTTTATGGAATTAGCCATCCTCAAAACCTCTGTCATAGATGTTGAAAACGGCCGCAATAAATGTTAAAGTTCCCGATTTGGGGATTATTATTTAGCTGATAGTTGAGTTCCACGTACATTTAAGTCATCACTTACCGCTCCGTCAATTTTTGCAGAGTTGCACCAAACCCACTTCTTATGAAAAGTACACTGTACTTCCTTCCTGATCTGCCTGCTGGCGTCGTTATTGATTAGTTGTGAAAAGGATGAGATTCACGTTCAGCCGATCGATCTGGACCCATCCGAGAAAAATCCTATCGTGGCATCATTCGTCGGCACGCTCGGCGATGCCCTAGCTGAACCGGAGGTCAAAGACCTGCTCGTGAAGCACCCGAAACCCGCCCGGGGCGGAGACTTGTTTGTTTTA
>CAZQNE010000193.1:0-1643 GCA_964594535.1 uncultured Lewinella sp. | reverse complement strand
TGCGTACGCGTGATCTACGCGCGCAGTGTAAAATTGACCGACATACGGTCTAATGATGGGACGCTACCGGACCGAGCCGCAAGTATCCGAGGGCTGGAGGGGACGGCCGGGCGGCACTACTTTCAGACACTCAGCCAACTCCTGCCCGAAAAGTACCGCTTCTCGGGACGGAGTATGCGTCCGGCAAAGGATCCCTTCAACGCCGCGCTGAACTACGGCTACGGAATCCTCTACGGGCGGGTCGAAAAAGCGCTCCTGCTGGCGGGGCTAGACCCGTTTACTGGCTTCTTCCACCGCGACGATTATAACCTGAGCAGTATGGTGTTCGACTTCATCGAGCCCTACCGCATTCATGCGGACTATACCGCCTTCCGGCTATTCAGTGGCAAGAAAGTCAACCAGGAATGCTTCCGCGCCCTGCGCGGCGGAATCATGCTGGATAAACCGGGCAAACAGTTGATGATCGAAGCGTTTACCGACTATTTAGACGTGAAAAAGGTGCGCCACCGGGGCCGCAACCTGACCCGGGGGCACGTACTGCAGCTGGAAGCGCACGGCCTGGCTAATCAGCTACTGAAAACGCAACGTACGCTACCCCAAGAACTATCACTCTAGCTTATGCAAAAGACCATCCGTTTTCTCCTCTACGACATCCGGGACGATCGCAGTCGCGCGAAAGTGGCCAAACGATGCAAGCAACTGGGCTTGTACCGGGTACAACTATCCGTTTTCCTGGGAACCCTGGCCGACTCCACCGCCGATGAGCTGGCCCTCGAGATCGAGGATTTAATCGACCCTGACTGTGACAAAGTGTATTTGTTCAAACTGTCCAAACTCGGACTGAAACAGACGATCGTGCTGGGTCAGGGCTTCGACCAGCGGTTAGTAACCGATCGGGTGCAGGCGCTTTTCGTATGAGTACGATAAGCCTTACTCCCAGCCACCTCATCGAGCACCAGTACTGCCCACGCTACACCTACTACGAACACGTGCTTCGTCTCCCGCAGTTTGAGGAAAAGTACGGTAAGGTGATCCGGGGGCGGAAGTTACACGAGCGCCGGCTGCGGGAGAACCAGGGTTATCTGCGCAAACGGATCGGGGTAGTAGCGCGTCACGACGATTGTTACCTTGCCATGCCGGGACTACGTGGAATACTGGATGAGGTGTTGGAATTGAACGACGGCACCTTTGCCCCACTGGATTACAAATTCGCTAAGTGGACCGGTCGGGTGGAGGAAACCTATAGACTACAACTGACCTGTTACGCGCTGTTGGTTCGTCATAATTTTTCCGCAAGGGTCGATCGGGGCTATTTGGTGTATACGCGTTCCAAAAATCACCTGGAACGGGTAGACGTCACCCCACGGGACGAGGCGCGTGTGGTCGAACTGATCGAGGAGATTACGGATGTCATCACGACGGGGCGGTACCCGCGAAAGACCAAATTCGCCTCCCAGTGCCGGACTTGTACGTACCGCAATATTTGCGTAGCTTAGAGCGCATAGGATTACCCGCCTATGATTTTATTTTGGGCGCTGCGAAAAACTTGGGTAACGTCCTGGCAGTCAATGGGTTCCGAATGCGCAATCTTCCTGCTTTACGGGAAAAAACGTTCTTTGACATGATAACAGTTTATGCTTTTG
>CAZQNE010000192.1:0-1691 GCA_964594535.1 uncultured Lewinella sp. | reverse complement strand
TTTGGGCGCCGGGCGCAGGTGCAAAGTGGATGGGACGAACTAGTGAACGACGACCAGCTGGCAAATTCCCTCACCCGAATCCTGGCCGGTAGGGGCCGGGAGGAACGGGATGGGGAAGCTCTTCCGGAAGACCTCCTGCCCCCCATCGGTACCCAGGAGGTCTGGGCCGCCGGGGTCACCTACCTCCGCAGTCGGCAGGCCCGGATGGAGGAAAGCGAAGCGGCCGGCGGCGGTGATTTTTACGACCGGGTGTACGATGCCGAGCGCCCCGAACTGTTCTTCAAGGCGCCCCACTACCGTACCGTCGGTACCAATTCCCCCGTCCGCATCCGGGCCGATTCCCGGTGGAACGTTCCCGAACCCGAGCTGGCCCTCCTGCTCACCAGTTCGGGTAAAATCGTCGGCTACAGCATCGGCAACGACATGAGCAGTCGCGACATCGAGGGCGAGAATCCGCTCTACCTGCCGCAGGCTAAATCGTACGAGGGGGCTACCGCTCTCGGTCCCTGCCTCTACGTACCCGATGAGCCCCTTCCCGCCAAGACCCCCATCCGGATGACCGTAACCCGCGGTGACGCAGCGATCTTTTCCGGGTCTACTTCTCTGGACCAAATGAAGCGGCGACCGCGCGAACTGGCTGCTTACCTCTACCGCGAACTCAGCTTCCCCACCGGCTGTGTACTGTTCACCGGTACGGGCATCATCCCCCCCGATGACTTCAGCCTGCGCTCCGCCGACCGCATTACCATCAACATTCACCCGATCGGTACCCTGACGAACGTCGTCGAATAAAACCTCTACTATGCAACTCCACGGAACCCACCTGATTGGCGGCATTTTCACCGCTCCCGGCGAGAAAACCTTCCGCGCGAAGGACCCCCGCAGCGGGGAGGACCTACCCACCGATTTTTCCGAGGCAACCGCCGAGCATGTTGCGGCAGCCTGTACCGCGGCGGAGAACGCCTTTTCCGCCTACGCCGCCGTGTCTTCCGGGGTCCGTGCCTCCTTTCTGGAAGCCATCGCCGACGAGATCATGGCCCTGGGAGACGAACTGATCGAGCGGTGTAGTCAGGAGACTGCCCTGCCCGGGGGGAGATTGCGGGGGGAGCGGGGGCGCACGGTCGGTCAGCTCCGCTTGTTCGCGAGCGTGGTGCGCGACGGCAGCTGGCGGGACATCCGCATCGACCCCGCCCTGCCGGAGCGGGAGCCGGCTCCCCGCCCCGATCTGCGGCAGATGCAGATTCCCCTCGGCCCGGTCGCCGTCTTCGGCGCTTCCAACTTCCCGTTGGCCTTTTCGGTAGCCGGTGGGGATACGGCATCGGCCCTGGCCGCCGGCTGTCCCGTGGTCGTCAAGGGGCACCCGCTGCATCCGGGTACCTCCGAACTGGTCGGTCGCTCCATTGGCCGGGCGATCTCCGCAAGCGGGCTGCCCCCCGGCGTGTTTTCATTGCTACAGGGTCGGTCGCACGAAGTCGGAGCCGCCCTGGTGCAGGACCCCCGCATTTCGGCCGTCGGCTTCACCGGTTCCTTTCGGGGGGGCAAGGCACTCTACGACCTGGCGGTGCGTCGGGAGGTACCCATTCCCGTTTTCGCCGAGATGGGTAGCGTGAATCCCGTCTTCCTGCTCCCCTCCGCCCTGAACGAAAACGTCGGTACCCTCGCCGAAAATCTGGCGACCTCCCTGAATCTGG
>CAZQNE010000191.1:0-1703 GCA_964594535.1 uncultured Lewinella sp. | reverse complement strand
GGCCAGGCCAGCATCAGGCGGGGGTCGTAGGCGCGGCCGCACATGGCGTAGTTGCCGGCTCCGTAGCTGTTGCCAACGACGATGGAAAACTTCGGTACCGTGGAATTACTGACGGCGCTGACCATCTTCGCCCCGTCCTTGATGATGCCCCCCTGCTCCGAGCGGCTGCCCACCATGAAGCCGGATACGTCGTGGAGGAAAACGAGGGGAATATTTTTCTGGTTACAGACCATCACGAAGCGGGCGGCCTTATCCGCCGAGTCGCTGTAGATCACCCCGCCGAACTGCATCTCCCCCCTGCCACTCTTGACGACCTGCCGGTTGTTGGCTACGATGCCCACGCTCCAGCCGTCGATGCGGGCGTACCCACAGAGCAGGGTCTGACCGTATTCGGCTTTGTACTCGGTGAACTCCCCGCGGTCCACCAGGGCGGCAATGAGTTGGCGGCCGTCGTAGGGTTTGGCGCGGTCGTCCGGCAGCACGCCCATGATGTCGGCGGAACCGGACGTGGCGGCTTCCTTTCGGTCGAAGGGGGTTTGCACGATGCCCGGCACCTTGTCCATCAGATCGCGGATGGTGGATAGGCATTCGGTATCGTCGGCGCATTTGTAGTCGATGACCCCGCTGACCGCAGCGTGCATATCGGCCCCGCCGAGGTCTTCCTTATCCGCCTTTTCCCCGATGGCGGCCCGCACCAGGTAGGGGCCGGCCAGAAAGATGCTGCCCGTACCCTCCACGATCAGGCTTTCGTCGGACATGATCGGCAGGTAAGCCCCTCCCGCCACGCAGCTGCCCATCACCGCGGCGATCTGGGTGATACCGAGGGCACTCATCCGGGCGTTGTTGCGAAAAATGCGCCCGAAGTGGTTGGCGTCGGCGAAGATCTGATCCTGCATCGGCAGGAACACCCCCGCGCTGTCGACCAGATAAATGATCGGTACGTGATTTTCCATCGCGATCTCCTGGGCGCGGAGGTTCTTCTTGCCGGTGATGGGGAACCAGGCCCCGGCCTTTACGGTAGCGTCGTTGGCGACGACGACGCAGAGGCGACCGGACACCCGCCCGTAGCCGGTGATGACCCCGCCGGCCGGGCAGCCGCCGTGCTCCTCGTACATCCCGTAGCCGGCGAAGGTGCCGAACTCCAGAAACTCCGTGCCGGGGTCGATCAGGGTATCGACGCGCTCGCGGGCGGTGAGCTTTCCCTTTTCGTGTTGCTTGGCCCGGCGGCGGGGGCCGCCTCCTGCGAGGATTTTTTCGCGGCGGTGGTTCAGGAGACTGAGTTGCAGCAGCATGCCGTCTTCGTTTTCGGCGGCGGTGCGTTCGGCTGGGGTCATTCGGTGGTGGTTAGGGTGGGCGAAAAGTACGATATTCGCACCAACCCACCCTCACCCTTTATGGCCGCTAGCTGGATCGGACTCGTACTGGAACTTCTCTTTCTCGGGCTGGGGGTGTACGTATATCTCTTTGCCCGGGGCTTCGTCGGGGTGGGCGGTGGGGAAGCCGGGGAGCGGGCCGAGACCTTCCGCCGGGACAATGCCACCTGGATGCGGATCCTCGGGCTGGCGCTGGCGGCCCTCATGGCGGTCAACGTGGCGCTGCACCTGGGGGAACTGCTGTAAGGAGGTGCACCGCAAAAAAAAGCGGCAGCACGACCCAAAGGTCGGCTGCCGCTCGTGCCCGGAACGGGAATCGAACCCGCACTC
>CAZQNE010000190.1:0-1706 GCA_964594535.1 uncultured Lewinella sp. | reverse complement strand
CCGGGCGGCTCCGGAGCGAACCGCGGATTGGGGAGATGTAGGCGGATACGCATAGGGGACGCAGCCCTAGACCGTGGTTAGTTGCACCTCATATCTATGGGGTCGAGCACTATCCATACAGGGATGAACCCGTAGTTCCCTACATTCATACATGCGCCAGCTTATCATTTCCGTGTTGCTCGTCCTGCTGACTTGGAGTTGTGATACTCCACCTACGGCAGAAACAGACGAATCACCTTCCCCGAACGTGCTCTTCATTTTGGTCGATGACCTAGGCTACCACGACCTCGGTACCACCGGCTCCACCTTTTACGAGACCCCGAACATCGACCGACTGGCCGCCACCAGTCTGCGCTTCGGGCATGCCTACGCCGGGAGCCGGGTCTGCAGTCCCTCCCGCGCGACCCTGATGCTGGGGCAGTACACCGCCACCCACGGCATTACCGACTGGATTGGCGCCCGCAGCGGTACCGACTGGCGCAACAATAACCGCTTCACCACCCACCTGCCGCCGGAGTACGTCCGGGCCCTGCCCGACAGCGCCACCACCCTGGCCGAAGCCTTCCGGCAGAATGGCTACCGTAACTTCTTCGCCGGTAAGTGGCATCTGGGCGGGGCGGGGAGTATGCCGACCGACCACGGCTTCGACGTCAACGTAGCGGGCCACCACCGGGGCTCCCCGCCGGGGGGCTTCTTCGACCCTTACCAGAACCCGGAGCTAGCCAACCGCCGGCCGGGGGAAAATCTGAGTATGCGGCTGGCGGATGAAACCACTCAGTTTATTACCGATCACATCACTACCCCCCCTCCTTCGGAGGGGGCAGGGGGGAGGGCTAGGGAGCCCTTCTTCGCTATGCTTAGTTTCTACGCCGTCCACGCCCCCATCCAAACCACCGAAGCCCGCTGGCGCCACTACCGCGATAAGGCCGTAGCGGCGGGGGTGGCCGACCGTGCCTTCGAGATGGAGCGCCGGCTGCCGATCCGGACGGTACAGGATAATCCGGTCTACGCCGGCTTGGTGGAACAGATGGACCTCGCCGTCGGACACGTACTCGACGCCCTCGATAGCCTCGACATCGCCGATAACACCATCGTCGTTTTTACCTCCGATAACGGTGGGGTGGCGAGTGGCGACAACTACTCCACCAGCAACCTGCCCCTGCGCGGCGGCAAGGGCTACCAGTGGGAGGGCGGCACCCGGGAGCCCTTTTTCCTGCGGGTTGGCGACCGCTACCCGCCCGCCACCATCGAAACGCGGATCACCGGGGCCGACCTCTATCCCACCCTGGTAAGCTTGGCCGGCCTGGAGGTAGACCCCGTCCAGGAGATCGAGGGCGAAGACCTGACCCCACTGATCGAGGGCGGCACGCTGAGCGAACGCCCCCTGTTCTGGCACTACCCCCACTACGGCAACCAGGGTGGTGACCCGAGTAGCGTCATCATACGCGGCGACTGGAAGCTGATCCACTACTGGGAGGATGGGCGGGACGAGCTGTACGGTTTGGGCGGCGGAGCGCAGGAGCAATTTGATATGGCTAAGGACTATCCTGACCGCGTAGCCGCAATGCGCACGGAGCTCCTCGCCTTTCTTAAGGAACGCGACGCCGGCCTACCCGTTCCCGACCCGGAATACGACGCTGGGCGGGCTGCGGAAAAGGACCGCTTCTTCCGCACGACGAAGCGGGAGGAGTTGGAGGCGGAGCGGG
>CAZQNE010000189.1:0-1746 GCA_964594535.1 uncultured Lewinella sp. | reverse complement strand
CCCTGGGTCAAGAAATTCGGGAACGCCAGTATCGCCGCCGCCTCCGGCTGGATGACGCTGCGGGGTGCCCGGCGCCGGCGGGGGGCCGACCGCGGCTTTGTACTCAGCGACCACTGCGACTGGCCGAGCCTGCTCGAAGCGATCGAGCTCACGGGGGCCGATAATATTTACGTGACTCACGGCTACACCTCCATCTTCAGCAAGTACCTGCGCGAGCGCGGCTACAACGCCGTCGAACTGGAGACCGAGTACGAGGGCGAACTGGCCGAAATCGAAACGAAGGGAAACGCGGAGAGCGATAAGGAAAATGCGGTGGCCGATGCGGACTGACGCCAAATAGAATCTCACGAGCGTCCTGCCACGTCCCCCCTCTCCCCCGGAGAGGGGTCGGGGGTGAGGGCCATCCCCGAAAAGCACCTCAATGAAGAACTTCGCCGAACTATTCCGCCGCCTCGACCGCACCACCAAGATCAACACCAAGGTGGCCGCCCTGGCCGATTACTTCATCCAGGTAGACGACGAGGATAAGCTCTGGACCGTAGCCCTGCTCTCCCACCGGCGTCCGCGTAGAACGGTGAATTCGAAATTGCTGCGCTCCTGGGCCTCGGAACTCAGCGACATCGACGTCTGGATCCTGGAGGAGAGTTACCACGTCGTCGGCGACCTGGCCGAAACCATCGCCCTGGTGCTACCGCCCCCCGAGCAGGACTACGACCATACCCTGACTCACTGGATCAACTACATCGAAGCCTTTGCCGGCTACGACGAGGACGGGAAGAAGGAGGCCGTGCAGGAAGCCTGGCGCGGACTCGGGACCACCGAGCGCTACCTGTTCAACAAACTAATCACCGGAAATTTTCGGGTCGGAGTCAGTCAGAAACTGATGACCCGTGCCCTGGCCCGCGCCACCGGTATCGAGGAAACCAACCTCGCCCACCGGCTGATGGGCAACTGGACGCCCAACGATACTACCTTCGAGGAGCTGATCTACTCCGAGTCCGCCACCGACGATATCTCCCGCCCCTATCCCTTCTACCTGGCCTACCAACTGGAGCAGCCGGCCGAGGAAATGGGTACCCCGGAGGAATGGCAGGCCGAACACAAATGGGACGGTATCCGTGGGCAGGTCATCGTGCGCGACGACGAGGTCTTCGTCTGGAGCCGGGGGGAAGAGCTGGTGACGGACAAGTACCCGGAGTACCACGTACTGGCCTCCGCCATTCCCAACGGAACGGTCATCGACGGGGAAATCCTACCCTACCGCGATGGCCAACCGCTCGGCTTCAACGTCCTACAAACCCGCATTGGTAGGAAGAAAGTGAGTAAGAAGCTGCTGCAGGATGCCCCCGTCGTGCTAATGTGCTACGACCTGCTCGAATACGAGGGGCGGGACATTCGCAAGCTCCCCATGTCCGGTCGCCGCGAACTGCTGGAACGGGTGATTGGGGAAAATCCGACGGGTGGCGTCCTCCAACTTTCTCCCGTCTTCGACTTCTCCCGATGGAACGAACTAGCCGCCGAGCGTGAAACCGCCCGCGAGAAGTATAGCGAGGGCATCATGCTCAAGCGCCGCGACAGCGAGTACAAGCAGGGGCGTAAGAAGGGCGACTGGTGGAAGTGGAAGGTCGACCCCCTGACCATCGACGCGGTGATGATGTACGCCCAGCGGGGCCACGGGCGGCGGGCCAACCTCTACACCGACTTCACCTTCGGAGTATGGGACGGCGATGCGCTGGTGCCGTTCAC
>CAZQNE010000188.1:0-1807 GCA_964594535.1 uncultured Lewinella sp. | reverse complement strand
AGTGGTGGTCGGCGTATTCGAGCGTGCGTACGGTGCGGGCGGCGGCGCGCAGGTGGGAGAGTAAATAGGAGGTATCGGCAATGGCGGAGATCAGCAGTACGTCGATCCCCTCCTCCATCCGTAGGCGGTACCGCTGGTCGAGCAAATAATAGGGGGTGGCGTAGGCGTAGTAGCTGAAGAAAAGTCGCTGGTGCTGCAGGGGGGCGATCTCGGCGGCCAGGGCATCGGCGGCCTCCCGGTCGATTTGCGCGGGGCACTTACTCACGACGATCACGTCGGCCCGCTCGTAGCCGCTGCGCCATTCCCGCAGCCGTCCGCTGGGCAACAGGTAATCGCGGGTGAAGGGAGTGTCGTAGGGCGTGAGCAGCATATTGAGCCCCGGTTTGACGGCCCGGTGTTGGAAGGCATCGTCCAGTAGCACGAGCTCGATATCCGGCCGCCGACCCACGATCTCCGGAATAGCAAAGGCCCGCTCTTCGGCCACGGTGACCATTACGTCGGGGAATTTGCGGGCGTACTGCAGCGGCTCGTCCCCCACTTCCTCCACGCCGTTATCCGGTTGCACCACCAGGAAACCCCGCGTCTTGCGGCGGTAGCCCCGGCTCAGGGTGGCGATGTTCAGGTAGGGATCGAGCAACCGGATGAGGTACTCGATGTGGGGTGTCTTGCCCGCTCCCCCGACCGACAGGTTGCCGACACTGATGACCGGCACGGAAAACTCGATGCCCCGCAGGATGCCCCGCCGGTAGGCCCAGTTGCGAAAACTAATGCCGGCCCCATAGAGGAGGGACAGGGGAGAGAGCAGAAGTTTGGCTACGGTAGAATCGACCATTCCCCCAAAGATGGGCATTCGCCGCCGTGTCGTGCGCCTACAGCCTCAGATAGACCTCCGTTTCTTCCGTAATCGGGTCCCCCGTCGTGGTCATAGCAGTAAGGGTAAATGTTGTCCACCCCGTGGGAAGGGCAAGGCGGGAAAGAACCTCCTCATCGAAGTCCAGGAATACGCCCTGCGCATGAACGTAGTTGGGGCTCCGGTCGGAAGAGATGTCGAGCAAGAGCGTGGCCAGGTTAGTCGTTACGGGCAGCGGCTCTCCGTCCAGGATCAGCGAACGGTCGACGCGCACGACGATGGACTCCGGGTCCAGCTCGGTATCGTAGCTTTCGTCGCAGGACGTGGCCATCAGTCGGCTCGGGATAAATAGGTCGGTTGGCACAAAACTAAATTCCCGGTACGCCAAACTTGCCTGGTATCGAAAAGGGCCATCGATCGTATCGACTACGGTAGACGAAGAGTGTTCATTCAAACTCGTGGGTACCAGCGCCACCCTGACCTCCCCCGTCCAGCGGAAGTCGTCGGTACAGCAACTCACTAACACAACAGATAGGCAGGTGGACAGCCAGACCAACAGCAAGGCTCTGTGGTACATTCAGGGGGCAATTGGGGGCAAACGGTAAATAGGGTTCTAGGTACAATTCCCTAGGTATTGACATAGACGGACCCGGTCTCTGAAGCGTTGGTGAGCAGATGCATTTTTTATTTGAGCTCGGCCTGCAAAGCCTCGACCCACCCCCTGACACCTGACACCCTGACACCCTGACACCCTGACACCCTACAACGCCTCCGCCTCAACCGCATAAAAGAACGTCCGCCGCCCCATCAACACCGCCCCCACGGCCGAGATCACCAGCACCGCCGCTCCCGCCACCGCCGTCCAGAACAGAAGCGCCGCGTCCCACTGCTCGATGGCGATCGCAACCAGGGCCCAGGCCACGGTAAGGGAATACAGGCTGTCACCGCGCTGCCCCA
>CAZQNE010000187.1:0-1871 GCA_964594535.1 uncultured Lewinella sp. | reverse complement strand
TCAGTTTTAGGGTCAGGTCAGTGTCCTTTACGTCGCTGCTGAGGTAGAGGGTCGACTCGACGAAGCCGGTCACCTCGGTGTCTTCCGCGAAGGGCTCGGAGGTGTACACCAGGATGTCGTTGCGCGCTTCCATCGGGCGTTGGTCAAAACTGCCCCCCTCGACGGCATCGCCGGTACAGCACACGTTACCGCCGTAGCTCTTCACCGGGTTCATCGGGTCGTAGCGGATGGTATCGGGTACGCTTTCGTTGTCCGGTACCGATCGCACCAGCGCCCCGCCGCCGTACATCGTGTTCGCATCCCCCCGGCTGGCTAGATAGAACGACGTCATTTCGGCAGCCGGTGGGGGCCAGGCCGTAGTGGTCTGCCACTCGTTGCCGCCCATGGTGTAGTAGGTGACCCGCGCCAGGGTATCGAGGAGCGGTGCCGCCGGTTCTTCCTTGAGCCACTTATCGAAGAAGCCGTAGATCAGGGCGTCGTAGTCGTAGCGGGCATCGCCCACGCTGCGTTCCCCGACGATGGTGTTGACTTCGGCCCGCTTGTAGGCGCAGTGCAGGGTGGGCGCGATCCAGAGAAACTGGTTTTTCCGGGCTTGGTCACTTTCGGCATTTTCGCGGATGTGGTTGAAGAGCGCCAGATTGGGCGAGATCGATACGTCGTACCAACTCGTGAACCAGAAGGTCGGCACGTCGAAGGGCATATCGTCGTGGTACAATCCGCCCTCGTACCAGGCCGGGTCATTGGGTTTGCGGCGGATCATCTCCTCGTAGATCCCCTCCGGCCCCCTGCCCGCCCGGATGATGTCGACCATCGGCAGGGTGGACAGCAGTTCGGTAGAGCTGATGTCGGGATACTCCGGCGCCATATCGTAGAAGCGTTGCAGCCGTAGAATATCCTCCCGCGCCAGCCCCTCCCGCAGCCGGGGGGCGTCGGGGTCGTGCTGTACCGAGTAGAGCCAGCTGGTGAAGAGCATCTGCTGGGCGCCACCACGGTACCAGTTGCCCTGCTCCGTGAAATCGCCGATGCGCCCCACCCCGGCCCCGTAGCCCATCGGTACCATGGCTTTGAGGGCGGGGTGGTCCAGGCTGGCCACGGCCATCTGCCACTCGGCGGTCGAGCTACAGCCGTAGAGCCCCACGTTCCCGTTGCTCCAGGGCTGGGTGCTCATCCACTCGATGGCGTCGTAGCCGTCGGTGAGGGGTACGCCGAGGATGTCCCACTCCCCTTCGCTGAAGTAGCGGCCCCGTTCGTTCTGCACCACGTAGGCGTAGCCCCGTTCCACCGCTTCCAGGGCGCGCTCGTAGGTGCGGGTGCGTTCCTCTCCGTCCACCCAGCCGTTGAACTGGTAGGGGGTACGGCTGAAAATGATGGGGGCGCGGTCTATATTTTTCGGCCGGTAGACATCGGTGGCCAGCCGCTTGCCGTCGCGCATGGGTACCATGATCTTTTGCTCGATGTGGGCGATTTCGGCGAGCTCCTTGTACACGTCGGAGGTTTGGGCGCGGACGCAGGTGCAAGCAATTATCAGAATAAAAAGCGGGTGGGGAAAGCGCATAGGCGGGGGGGGAGTTGAGCGGCGGAAGATAGGGTCTACCGATCTGATCGTTTACTTCGCTTTGGTGAGTAGGGTACGCTTTGGTCCAGCAGGATAGCCTCCTGGATGACCTCGCGTAGCATTTCGTGCGGTATGTCGTCGGTGGTGGCGAACTCCACGCCCAGCACTTGCTTTCTTCCCCCGCCTATGAGTAAGCCCTGCTCGTTGGAGAGCTCGTTACCCCTGACGAAGGCCAGCTCGACCATCCCTTCTCCCGTAGGGTTGCAGTAGCAGATCCAGGACGCGCCGTCGTAGAAAGGGATACGGTACCGGATTT
>CAZQNE010000186.1:0-1937 GCA_964594535.1 uncultured Lewinella sp. | reverse complement strand
ACAATAACTACATAAACGGTGGTAATTTCTGGCACCAGGCTTCCAACCTTACCCATGAAATTGGCCACAACCTGGGATTATATCACACATTCCAAAATGACCGGTGTGACGATACCCCACTTACTCCCTACAAAGCTTGGGGGTACGACAATAATATCATGACATATAATCGTGCCAACAACGCCATGACCGCTGACCAAATCACCCGTTGCCATATTTTCCTACAGGACAACTCGTATGTACTCCACTCCGGAGCTCAGGCGAGCGCTCTTTCGGGAACCGTGACTAGCAATTTTACTACTACGCCTTTAGGTTATGCCAACTCAGTATATTCCTCCACCGCTACCGTCAACATAAACAGTTCTTCCGCAAGTTCGGTAGATTGGACACAAATCGGGGGGAGTGGCTCATTTTCATCATCAAGTAACGGACTATACTTGTATTTGTCCGGGCTGACTGATATTACCTTTGATGTTGACTGGATTAACAACTGCATTGAATTTAACAACGCATATGTATTTTACCGAGGGTATAGTTATGCCGCGGGGCCAAACCCGGCTACCGATTTCGTTACCATAACGGAAGAGGGTGGCAAGAACCCATCAGCCGATAAACAGAAAGATAACGGCAGGCCCGGAATTAAGTCGGTATCCGTATTTGACTACAACAACTCTCCGGTAGCATCCTACAAACTTGACGGAGGCCCAACCGCACGTATTGACATTTCCAATGCTCCACCGGGAATCGTCTATCTAGTAATAGAGGGATCTGCGGAGAACCCCGTTACGCTAAAAATGGTCAAGCGATGAGGAGTGTCCATCGTATTTGGGGCGTTCGGAACACTACATTTTTATTTCTGATTCCAATCCTACTGTCCTGTTTTTCTGATTTATCCGGCCAGTCCGTCAACTGGACCGCCCCCGGGAATACCTGGACCTATTCCGGTATCGGGTGGGTGAATGCCGACCGGCCCCACCAACTGTACTTCGCCGGTGATACGGTAGTAGATGGAGTAGATGCGAAGGTCATGCTGCAGCGGTTAGACGGAGATTACGTAGGCTATCGCTACGATGCGTTTCCGTTCGATACGATACTTGTGCGTCAGGAAGGTGAAAAGTTCTACCAGTATTTAGATACTGCTTTTCGGGTGCTCTACGACTTTAGTTTGGAACTGGGAGACACCATATCGGTGTACGTGCCTGAGGATCTGCGTAACCAGAATCCCGATATCAGTCACGCATTATACCGAATAGATAGTGTCGAAACGATCACCGTAGACGGTCAGGAACTGAAGGGGCAGTTTTGGACCTGGGTAAGTACGCCAAGTTTTGTGGACGGTGCGCTGGCTGAAGGCTGGCGCTACGAACTTCTCGGTACGATAAATGGGTATTTGTTGCCATACGGAGGCTTCTTCTGCGACGGCCGCTGCCCCCGCTTCCTCCGCTGCTTTTCTTCCCCGGGCGGCGACGGCGGGGCGGGGCTAACCTACGCCGATCCGAACTTCCCCTTCCCCTGCGACACCGTCATCAGCTCCACCCGTGAACCCGACATCGGGCACCTCATCCGCCTCGGGCCGAACCCGGTGGCGGCGGGGCAAACGCTTACCGTTACCCTGGATGAGTCACTATCGGGGCAGGAGGTCAGTGTCCTGCTGGTGGATGCGACCGGCCGGCGGGTCGCGATCCGCCCCACCCTCGGGGTAGCCACGCTGCAACTGGAGGTGCCGGCTACCGCCCCCGCCGGACTGTACACCCTGATCCTGCAGACACCGGAAGGCCGAGCCGCCCTCCGCCTGATCGTGGTGCCTTCCGGCTAATTACGTATCTTCGCCGCTGATTATCGGGGTGCTGAACCGGATCAACCCGGGACGGCTGAGATCATACCCTTTGTACCCAACAAGGAACCTGCCCGGGTAATGCCGGGAAGGGAAAAACCAC
>CAZQNE010000185.1:0-2023 GCA_964594535.1 uncultured Lewinella sp. | reverse complement strand
TGCTCATTATCAACGTACGCGAAGGCGAAAATATCGACCGCGCCCTCAAGCGCTATAAGCGCAAGTCTATCAATACCCGCGTGATCCGCGAACTGCGCAACCGCCGCGAGTTCACTAAGCCGAGCGTGAAGCGCCGCAAAGAAAAGCTGAAGGCCGAGTACCGCCTCGAAAAATACGGCGAGCGCTAGGTCCCGTTCCTACCGCCCCCGCAGCGAACGGCCCGTGGATGTAGTTCCGCGGGCCGTTCGTGCGTTACCAACCATCCGGCCGCCCCGCCGTTACCCCACCGATGACCGCTAACCCCAGCCCCGCCCTCCGCCAGCGTACCCAGTCTTTGCTCGACGCCCTCACCGCCGGGCTCTACGAACGCGATCACGCCATGGGGCTGGCCCTGCTGACGGCCGTAGCCGGGGAAAGCATCTTCCTGCTGGGCCCTCCCGGAGTGGGTAAGAGCCTGATCGCCCGGCGGCTAAAGTACGCCTTCCGCGACGGGGTGAGTTTCGAGTACCTAATGTCGAAATTCTCGACCCCGGACGAGGTGTTCGGGCCGATCTCCATCCAGAAACTGCGGGATGAAGACAAGTACGAGCGCCTCACCGATCGCTACCTGCCGGGGGCCAATATCGTTTTCCTGGATGAGATCTGGAAGGCCGGCCCCGCTATCCAGAACGCCCTGCTGACCATCCTCAACGAAAAAATTTACCGCAACGGGGATGAGGACCTGAAGGTCAACATTCGCGGCATCATCACGGCCAGTAACGAACTGCCGCCCCGCTCGGCTAACCTGGCCCCCATCTGGGACCGCTTCCTGGTGCGACTGGAGCTGGGCAAGATCAGTCAGTACCAGAACTTCGTGAAGATGGTCGTCGCCACCCAGGACGTCTACGAAGACAACATTCCCGAGGAAACCAAGCTTTCCGAAGCCGAACTGGACGAGTGGTCGCGGGAGATCGACGCCATCGAAGTGCCCGCCGAGGTGCTCAATACCCTGCAACTGTTGCTCTACAAAATCGAGCGGTACAACGAGCAGCCCAATAACGCCGCCAGCCCCCTGCGCATCTACGACCGCCGCTGGAAGAAGGCCGTGCGCCTGCTGCGGACCTCCGCCTTCCTGAATGGCCGCGAGGGGGTCAACCTCATGGACTGTTTCCTCCTGGAGCACTGCCTCTGGAGCAGCCCCGAGCAACTCGAGACCCTGCGGGAAATGATCGTCGACGCGGTGCGCAAACACGGCTATTCGGTAGCGGTGAACCTGTCGTCGCTGAAGAAGGAAATCAGTGAATTTGAGGCCGACGTACGCGAGGAAACCCGCATCAAACTGAGCCGGGAGGAAGAGCAACTCCTGCCCGTTCAGGAGAGCTATTACGAGCTCGAGAAAGACCTGAGCCAGTTCCGCGGCGTGCTGGTGACCATCGAGCAGTTCCGTGGACTGAGCGACGAGGAGTACCGCAGCGTCAATTTTTACGATGAGGAGCGCAACCTGGTCAACCGCATCCGGGGGCGCAAGGGCCCGAGGGAAAACACCATCGAAGTAAATTTCAACGGCACCGACACCGTCTTCCGCCTCAAGACTCACCTGGTGGAGCGCAGCGAGGTCATCCGGAAAACACCCCACCGCATCCTCCGCGAGTTCTGGGACGAGCGCACCGAGCGACTGCGCAGCTACACCCGGCAACAACTGGAGCAGATCCGCGACCACGGCCCCTCCGAGCTCAGCGACATCGGCGATCATCTTTTCGTGCCCAACCATTACGCTACCGTCGTCTCGGCTAACCTGGAGGAGGTGCGGGAGGCCCTGGAGGGGATCTTGTTGCGGCTGGAGAAATTGCAGTTTGAGTACGGGGAGGGGGTGAAGGGGTGAAGGGGTTAAGGGGTGAAGGGGTGAGGAGCAAAGGGGGCGGCGGCGCGCGGGTGCCATCCGAAACCGGACACTACAGGATAAGCAGTATCACCCGAGCAATTACCTTAACCCCCTGACCCCCTGACCCCCTGACCCCCTGACCCCCTGACCCCCTGACCCCCT
>CAZQNE010000184.1:0-2091 GCA_964594535.1 uncultured Lewinella sp. | reverse complement strand
TTGGGCAAAAGTACACCTACGGAGAGGTTATTTTACCCCCGGATTATGGGGTGGACTCCCACCGGCCGACTGACGGGTTAGCGGAACCCCGCCGGCCGGGACTTACGGAACGTGAGCGGAGTTTGGCCCGTCCGCCGGGGGGGGTTGGCTCAGTGTGGTCCGGATTTTGCGCTAGGGTTCACCACCGGGGCCGCCACCGCCGCTACCGCCTCCGGAAAACCTTCCAGGGCACTGCGCCGGATGGCCACGTAGGTCACGATCAGCCCATAGATCACCTTACTGGTCACGTCGGCTACCGTGAAGAGCCCCTGCCGCCACACGACGCCCTCGGCAGAGGGGGCGATCCAGGGGATGAGGTAGGCCAGGGGGTAGAGCGTCCAGGCGAACATCATCAGCCAGAAGATGCGCACGAACACCGGCCGGATACTCGGGTCGGCCGCCATGCGCCCGCGAAAGAGCCGCAGGCCCACGATCCAGTTCATCCCAATGAAGAAGACCGTACTGACGGCCCCCCAAATCAGCAGATTGCTGATGCTGCTTACCTCGTAAAGCTGCCCGACGTAGCCGGTCACGATCATGCCCCAGGCCAGCAGGACCAGCTTCGTGGCGTCGCTCACCAGTTGCTTGCCCCGGATGCCGAGCACGATCAGGAGTTGGGTGAGCAGGCAGGGAATGGTCACCATCCAGTTCACGTAGCGGTAGCCGTTGGTGAAGTAGGCGGTTCCCTCGGCGGGGTAGTAGGTCTCGGTTTCGTAGTCCAGGTAGAAGGCCGACTCCCACAGTCCGCTCTGGGCGTACAGTATCAGCCCCGCCGACACCATCACGATGCACGACAGCGCCGTGGCGATACGGTAATTGGGAGCCACCAGCCGCGAAGACACAATAAAAAAGACCAGAGCCGCGAAGTGGGCCCCCACCCCCATGGTCAGCAGGTGGTCGATGCCCTCGTACTGGGCGGCGGTATAGGTGTAGAGGCTCTCGATGTTGGTCATGTGCGGTGAGTTGCGGGTGGCGGTAGAAGTCCGCCAGACCGCTGGGGGTTTATAATTTACCTCCTTTTCACTACGCTCCTATACCGGCCGCGCCGAGAAGCCCGCCCCGTCTACCGCGCGTTCCACCTCTTTTTCGGTTAGTGTATCGTCACCCTTTACGGTAAGGATGCGGTCGGGATGCTGCAGGTCGACCTCCCACTGTTTGATGTCGTCGTGGCCGTCCAGGGCGGGGGTGACGCCGCGCAGGCAGCCGCCGCAGTTGATGTTGGTTTTGAATTGTAAGGTTTTCATAGGGATACGGTTTTTAGTCTTAGTGAATTGAGGACCACTGACACCGAGCTCAGCGCCATGGCGGCCCCGGCGATCATGGGGTCCAGCAGGAAGCCGGTGAGGGGGTACAGCACCCCGGCGGCGAAGGGGATGCCGATGAGGTTGTAGATGAAGGCCCAGAAGAGGTTCTGCCGGATGCCACGCACGGTCAGTTTGGACAGTTCCAGGGCGCGGGGGATGGCCCGCAGGTCGGAGGTGATCAGCGTCATTTTGGCTACGTCCATGGCGATGTCCGAGCCGTGGCCCATGGCGATGCTCACGTCGGCGGTGGCTAGGGCCTGTGAGTCGTTGATGCCGTCGCCCACCATGGCGACTACCTTTCCGCGCTGGTGTAGCTCACTTACGAAGTCGGCCTTATCGGCGGGCAGGACCTCGGCGCGGTACTCGGTCAGCCCTACCTCCCCGGCTACGGCGGCGGCGGTTTGTTGGTTGTCGCCGGTGAGCATGTAGACGTCGATGCCCCGATCCCGGAGGGTGTCGATGGCCCGGCGGCTGTGTTCTTTCACCCGGTCGGCGATCCCGATGATGCCTACGACTTCCCGGTCCCGACTCACGAATACGGCGGTGCGGGCGGCGGCGCGCAGGTGCGATGCTCGTTCGGACCAACCGTCCGCTACGGTAACGTCACTTTCGCGCATCAGTCGCTCGTTGCCGATCAGGTACTCCTCACCGGCGTGGGTGACCGCTACGCCGCGGCCGGTCAGGCTCTCGAAGGCGGTAAGTTCGGCGGCCGTTATGCCCCCTTCGCGGAGGTGTTCGACGATGGCGG
>CAZQNE010000183.1:0-2107 GCA_964594535.1 uncultured Lewinella sp. | reverse complement strand
TTTTCCTACTATCCTGCGAAAGACAGGAGGAAGTGATCCCCATCAACCCCACCTATACGGTGAGCTACCGACTTGCCGCCATCGATAGCCTACCGGGCGAGGAAGGAATCGTTGATTTTTGTGCGGATGTAGAATTTAAGCAACTCGTCTCGGGGTCGCGCAACGGGGCTACCGGCGGCTTTAGCTCGACCGGCGGCATCCAATTCAATTCGTTTCCCGGCCGGGTGGAGCACGTAGCCACCCGCCTGTTGGGCAACGGTGACGACCTCCCTGATCCAGATATCGTTAGCCTGTATGCAAACGTAGAACTGGCCAGACAGGGGTCGGAGGCTATTCAGTCCTTCGTCGACGTAGAGTTTGAGGTAGGCGAGCGGCGCTACCGGACTATCATTTCTCGGCGTGGAAGGGAAGAAATCAACCACTACGATCGCTCCGCAGTGCAGCAAATCGACTACTCCTACGAACGCGGCGGATCGTGCCGCCGGGGAGACGCCCTCCTCATTCGTACCGACCTGGTTTACGACGGCTACGCCTATAACTTCTACGATCTGACGGATTCCGTCCGGCTAGTAAACCTGGAAGCCACCCTCTACAACTATTCCTTCTAGCAGATTAGTCGCCTACCGTACAATCCCGCGACCAGGGCACACCGCTGAGCAGAACGTGATCCTTTCGTGAGAACCCCCTGGCCCATTCCGCCGTACCATTGCGGCGTGAACGCTTCCACCGCCATCCTGCTTTTTGCCCGTACGGCCCCGGCCGAGGCCCGCGCCAAACGGTGGGGCAGGGGGGGAGCGCGGATTGCCCGGGCCCTGATCCGCCGCACGGAGGCAACCGTAGCCGCAAGCGGACTACCCGTCTACCGCAGCAGCGAACACACCCAGCGGGGCGATACCTTCGGACAGCGCATGGCCGCCGCCGTAACGGAGGTATTCCGCCGGGGTCACGATCACCTGATCGTCGTCGGCACCGACTGCCCTACCCTATCGGCCGCGACGCTACGCCGGTCCACCACCGCCCTGGAACGGGGCCGGCCGGTCATCGGAGCCGACGGTCGTGGGGGGGCCTACCTCATCGGGCTGCAACGGGAAGGCTTTGATGCCGTAACCTTTGCCAGCCTGCGCTGGCAGTCCCCGTGTTTAGCCAGTCAGCTTCGCGATTACCTGCCTACGGCCCTCCATTTGGCGAGCGAGCGAGATTATAACTGCCTTACTGACTTGATTCGGGATGGACGTCGGCTACGCCACCTCCTCCCCACGCTGGCAAGCTTCCTACTCGTTCTTCCCCCACGGGTAGCCCGCCGCACCGTACTCGCGTCCCGCCGGGCACGGTCCGTCCGTTCGTTACGCGGCCCGCCCGCCGGTCGGCGCGCCTGATCCCTACCGCCGTACCGCCCCCGAGGGGGTGTTTTATTCCTACGTGCACGCCCCGCGCTTGGCGCGGACGTGTTCCCCGTCCCCACTTTCTATCTCCCGGTAATGTATCGACTTCTACTCTCTTTCGCCCTGGCGATGCCCCTCCTTTTGTCCGCCCAGCAGGACATCACCGTCGAGCTCATCGACTACCGCACCAACCAGCCCGTCACCGCCGACCTGACCGTCCGACTCGTGAACGACGCACAGGGCATCGAGCGTTCTCAACAACTCGGCACCCGCGCCCGCGCCCAATTCCGCGCCCTGCCGCCCCTGGCCGGTTACCGCATCATCGTCCCGGAGAGCGAAGATTACCTGGATGGGGAGAGCGAACCTATCGACCTACGCGCTAACCAGAGCCGCACCGTCCAGCTCATCCTTTTTCCCCGTCAGACCATCGACCTGGACGTGGTCAGTGTCAGTGCCACCAGTTCGGCCCGCATCAACCGCCAGGACGCCGAGGTCGCCTTCGAGCTCAGTCAGGAGGAACTCGAAGCCCTACCCGTCGAGGGCCGCGACATCACCCGTGCGCTCTACCGTCTACCGAACGTGAGCCAGGCCACCGGCTTCTACCCCGAGGCCCCGAACGTGAGCATCAACGGGGCCAACCCCGGCCGGGCCAGCTACCTGATCGACGGGATGGACAACAACGAGCGCTTCCTGGGCGGACAAAAATTCGCCATCCCCAGCGGCTT
>CAZQNE010000182.1:0-2176 GCA_964594535.1 uncultured Lewinella sp. | reverse complement strand
GCTACCTGCGCAAGCTGCAGCAGCGGGCTAGCGTACTGGCCGCCAGTAGCGAGCTGCTGCACGATAACCGGAAGGTGGGGGAAGACTTCTGCCGCTTCGATCGCATCCGGGCGGAGGATATCGCCGTTTGCGCCGATCTGCACCTCACGCCGGGAGCCGATGTGGAGGCAACCCTGGCCCAGTTCTACCGGACCATCGAGCGGCTCTTCAATCCGGCCGTCCCCTTCCGGACGCTGACCGAACTGGAGGAACTCGGCCAGCCAACCGAGGAGATCTTTACCGGTCCGCCGCTGAACCACGGTTTCATCCTCCAGGAGGACCTCGACGGTAGTCAGCTGCGGTCGGTCATCTACGTCAGCGACCTGGTCAACGAACTGATGGACATCCCGGGGGTCTCCGCCATCGAGGCCCTGCGCTTCACCAATTACGACGACGACGGCCGCCCCGTGCTGCCCGCTAACGAATGGTGCATCCCCGTGCGGGCGGGGCACTACCCGAACCTGTACGTCGCCGCCTCCCAGGTCGCGGCTTACAAGGATGGGCTGCCCCTGCTGCCCCGGCGGGCGGAACTGCGATCGGTACTCTCCCAGCTACGGGCCGACGATCGCGCCCTGGCCCTGGCCGTGGACCAACTGGATTACCCCGTACCAGTCGGGACCCACCGTCCGCCCCCCGCCTACGTGCCGGTGCAGCGCACCCTACCGGCTACCTACGGACTGAGTGAGGAGGGGGTGGCCGAGGGGGCAACGGAGCAGCGCAAGGGGAGGGCGCGGCAACTGGCCGGCTACCTCTACCCGTTGGAGATGATCACGGCGGCTACGGCGGCCCAGTTGGACCAATTTGGTGACCTGTTTTCTACCGACGAGGGTATCGCGACGACCTATCCGAGCCCCGACCTGGTGGCTCCCGACGGGCCGCTGGCGCAGCTGGTCGATCCGCTGACGGCGGGGACGACCGCGGATGCCCTGGCGGAAATTTTGGAGGACACCGATCGCTTCACCGACCGCCGCAACCGCTTCCTGGACCACCTGCTGGCCCGCTTCGGGGAGTCGCTGACCGACTACACCCTGCTGATTCACGACCAGGAGACCCGGCGGCAATTCGGGGGGGAGAAGTTGATCCGGGATAAGGTGCGTTTCCTCCGCTTCTACCCCAAAATTAGCGGGCGGCGCGGTACGGGTATTAACTACCGCCGGGCGGCGGGGGTCTGTACCTATACGAACCGGTCCGGGCTTGGCGAGCGCATCCGCCGGTTGCTGGGGATGGAGGACGTACGCAGCTACTTCCAACTGGACACCGAGCGGACCCCGGAGGGCTGGCGCACCGGATTTACCTTCGGGGAGGAGGACGTCTTGATGAGCATTTCACCTGCGCTCCGCCGCCCTTTTCCCGACGCGACGGCTTCCGAAAACCAGGCCTGGGAGGACATCCGGGAGATCGTCGAGCTGGCCACCGACACCGCGAACTACGTCACCCCCGGCGACGATACCGAACTCCGGAATGCCGACGGGGATACCCTGGCCATCCTGTCCGATACGGCCCTGCCCACCGATATCGCCGATCTGATCTCCGAAGCCCTGCTGAGCGAACGGCTGTACGTCGTGGAGCACATCCTGTTGCGCCCGAAATTCCCGGGGGATGCCCTGATGTCGGTCTGTCTGAACGACGACTGCGAGCACCACGGCCTGGAGGACCCCTACTCCTTCCGCATCACCTACGTGCTGCCGGCCGACGTGCGCCCCTTCAGCGAGGACGTGGACCTGCGGCGGCTGGCCGAGCGGACCATCCGGCGGGAAACGCCCGTCTACCTGCTGCCCAAAATCTGCTGGATCTCCGACGATCCGGCCGAAAGCGAGTACACCCCCGAAGAACTGGAGGAACTACTGGAAAGCTGTGTCTGCCCGCCCCCCGACGAGCTGGCCCGCCAACTAAGCCGCTTCGAGGCGACCTACTGCGCCTACCTGGAGCTCAATAAGGACTTTGACTGGACGGCCCTCAACGACGAACTACGGGCGGCGGTCTGCGACCTGCTGGAACTGGAGGAGGGGGAAGCGGCCCGGCTGCTGCTGGGCTACTACGGGGAAAACTTCCGCCAGATTCTGGGCGCGGACGCGGGTGCAATGGAAACCGTGGACGACGGCGATCTCCGGGCAAACTGGAGCGGGCGGGTCTGGTC
>CAZQNE010000181.1:0-2196 GCA_964594535.1 uncultured Lewinella sp. | reverse complement strand
ACGACCGCTTCAAGTACCTGCGCAACTACTACCCCGACCGCCCCTACTACCTGCCCGTAGTGTACCGTGAGCAGATGGCCAGTATGCAGGAACTCCTACGGCTGCGCGACGCGGGTAAGCTGACCGACGCTCAGGCCCAGTGGTTCCGGGAAACCAAAGCCGAAGAAGAGCTTTTTGACACCCACGCCGACCCCCACGAGTTGGAAAATCTGGCCGGCCTGCCCGAATATCAGGACAAACTCGTCGAACTCCGCACCGCCATGAACGAGTGGCTGGGCCGGGTCGGGGACATGGGGGACGTGCCGGAAGTGGAAATGGTGCAAGCGTTCTGGAACGGGGAGGACGAGATGCCCGTCACGGGTCGCCCCCAGTTGCGCCGCGATAGCCTGGGACGCTTCATGCTGGAGAGCAAGACCCCCGGTGCCCAGATCGCCTACCGCATCCTGCCCGCAGACCGCGAGCGGGAGGGCTGGCGGGTCTACACCGGCCCCTTCGACTTCAATACGGAGGGGGGCGATACCCTAAGGGCCGTTGCCCAGCGGATCGGGTATGCGGAGAGCGGGGTTAGTGAGGGGTTTTGATACCGTATGGGTTTATTTGTCATCTAGAGACCGCCTACCGTCCGCACGTGGCCTTGAAGATAGCGGATGGCTATACCCGAGCGTCCACAAGTGACTTCGGTGACGATTCAGCGCACCGTAGGTAACATCCCGGTTCGCTATCGTGGAATGATCCGTAGCCGGACGTAGTAGATCGTATCTATACGTTACAAAAAACCGGAGAAACGTTAGTCGCAGACCGACCCTGCCCCGGTAGTTTACGGGTTTAAGGCTACTAGTCAATGCAGATCGATAGTCGCTGACCTCTGCAGGGTAGATAGTGTCTTCATCAAACGCACCCGTGTACGCCATAGACTGCCGGAAAGCGAAGAAGTCCACGGTACCGAATAAACGGGCGCGACCTATATCAGTAAGGAACCGCTCGTAGCCGAATGTTCCACCCAGACTTACTCTACGGTGGGTTATTATCCCATCTTCAAAGTTCGGGATAGCACGTTGCGGATTATCGCGGTCATTGAGTATTCGTGTCGTCTGGAATAGGGCGAAGTGCTCGATTCCAAGGGTGAGATATTGTTCACACTCCCTGCCGATCGGGAAACTTACCGATAGCCGGTAGGTATTCTTGTGCTGGGGTGCACCCACTTCCGTTTCTATGCCGGGTGGTGCTCGAAAGACCGTAGCGTAACTTGCATTTGCACGAAGTCCGTACTCCAAGTTTAGGAATTGAGCACTACACGGTGTAGTTCCTACAAAAACAAGTACAACGATCCACCAGCCCGATAATAAGGCAGACGTGGAGACATATTTAGCTTCCATTCTACTCCGGTTCTTGATCAACATAGTAGATAATAGAGTGGGTGCTGTTCCGGTCTCCACCCCCGGATGTCGGATCACAGTAGTCCACTATATCTTCGCCGAGCAGATCGCTTTTGTCCGTTGTGGTAATCTCAACGCTACCGTAATTGACTGCCTTTCCATCTTTATCCCGGCCAGTCAAATTAGATGTAATTTTTCTTTCATCTCCATCATCGTGTTCCAGCCACACATACTTCATATTTAACCCATTCAATTCGGGTCGCCACCGAAATACATCGTGATCGAACTGGACCATTTGCGGTTCACAACTACCAAGAAAGGGACAATCCTTGAGTCGATAGCCTTCAATAAAAGCAACAATCATACCGCTACTGACCGTCTGTTCAGAGGAACCGAAGATGGCCGTTATATGAAATTCTTGCGCGCCATCGAACCACTCATTTATTTCGTGCCATACGGTCATACTGGCTAACTGAAACCTGGAGATCCGGTCTTCATTATCGTTAAACCTTCTTTCAGCCCTAGGGCAGGGTTCCTGGATGAGAGGAGGTGGGCCAACAGGGCCTGGAGGGTTCGTGGGATCTGGACCTGCTAAGACCGTTGGTCCATTATTGTAATAATCCGTGGTTAAAAAATAGAGCTTGTTTTTATCGGACGCGACTGGGTTGATGCTGAGGCTTTGGCTGATAAAGTCCGCTCCCTCACGGAGAGGAATACCTATTGTACGTTCATTTATTGAAAAATAGAGCGTTGGTATTGTGGGCGGCTTTTCCGAAGAAGTGTATCCTGTCGTTCCGTCTTTGAAAATAACTGGGATTTT
>CAZQNE010000180.1:0-2247 GCA_964594535.1 uncultured Lewinella sp. | reverse complement strand
TTTCCGATACCGCCCTGCCTACCGACATCGCCGACCTCATTTCCGAAGCCCTGCTTCGTGAACGCTTATACGTGGTGGAGCACATCCTGTTGCGCCCGAAATTTCCGGGGGATGCCCTGCTATCAGTCTGCCTGAACGACGACTGCGAGCACCACGGCCTGGAGGACCCCTACTCCTTCCGCATCACCTACGTGCTGCCGGCCGACGTGCGCCCCTTCAGCGAGGACGTGGACCTGCGGCGGCTGGCCGAGCGGACCATCCGGCGGGAAACGCCCGTCTACCTGCTGCCCAAGATCTGCTGGATCTCCGACGACCCGGCCGAAAGCGAGTACACCCCCGAAGAACTGGAGGAACTACTGGAAAGCTGCGTCTGCCCGCCCCCCGACGAGTTGGCCCGCCAACTGAGCCGCTTCGAGGCGACCTACTGCGCCTACCTGGAACTTAATAAGGACTTCGACTGGACGGCCCTCAACGACGAACTACTGGCGGCAATCTGCGATCTGCTGGAACTGGAAGAGGGGGAAGCGGCCCGGCTACTACTGGGCTACTACGGGGAGAACTTCCGCCGAATTTTGGGCGCGGACGCAGGTGCAGTGGAAACCGTGGACGACGGCGATCTCCGGGCAAACTGGAGCGGGCGGGTCTGGTCGGGCTTCCTCGACGACCTGGAGACGATACGGACGAACGATTTCGGGCTCTACACCCAGTGGGGACTGACCGGCGACCCCGAACGGAATGCCCTCCGCGAACTGCTCGAAAGCTTCTACGACGACTGGCTGGTCGTTAGTTTCCGGCTGCACCGGCTGCTGCTCGTCTTCGGCCAACTGCGCAGTGCCTACCCCACGGCCACCCTTCACGACTGCGACGACGGCGATGACGACCGGCCCGTCCGCCTCGACCAAACCACCCTCGGCACCCTCTAAGCGACCTCACCATGCAACCGATCCATACCGCTTATCCCCAATTCGCCCCGAACCAGGTGCTCAGCAGCAGCCACCTGAATCAGTTGTACGACTACCTCAACGAGCAGGGGCGGCTCACGCGCACCCACCTGATCGGCCTCGGGATCGTCTGCGGGCTGGAGGCCGAACTCAACGCCGCCGGCACTGGCATCACGATCAGCCGGGGTTGCGGAGTGACCTCGGCCGGCCACCTGGTGATCTGGGACGAAGACGAGCCGCTGGAGTTCCGCCGCCCCTACACCATGCCGGAGGATATCGACTACCCCTTCTTCGACCTGCCCGATTCCCCATCGGAAACCTACCCGCTCTGGGAGCTCACCACCGACCGCGACGACGATGCGGAGGCCGTAGCCCTGACCCGCGACTTCCTGACCGGGGAAGAGCAGGACGAGGGGGAGGGGGATCAGAAGGTACTATTGCTCCTGTTCGAATGCCGGGTGGTCGACAACCGCAACTGTACGCCCAACAGCTGCGACGACAAGGGGCGGACGGTGGAGACGGCGGTACGTCCCCTGTTGATCCGGCGGGGTGACCTGGAGGAGATCCGGCGGGTACTCCGGGAGGAGCACGAGGGGGTGGAAGCCTATTACTCCCTCGGCGTAAGCCAGGCGGAGCGGCTGTCGCTACCCACCCTGCGGGCGCCGCGCTTCGACGTGACGAACAGTGCCCCGGCCACTACCTACCAGCTGTTCGATAGCTACCGGCGGACGCTCTCCCAGAGCCTGCTGGACCGGGTGCAGTCGGCGCTGGACGAAGCCTACGCCAGCCTGGCACCCCTGCTGCCCGAGTATGACACCAACCCCTTCGCGGACCGGGTGACCGACCTCCGCTTCCTCGCCGACGGTAGCATGCTGAACGATAGTGGCGTGCTGGCCTACCCCTACTACTTCGAGCATATCGTCAACTTAATTCAAGCCTATACGGAACTGCGGACGCGGGCCGAGGAGCTATTCAGTATCTGCTGCCCCGACGACCGGACCTTCCCCCGCCACCTGGTGCTCCACCACTATACGGAATCGGGATGGTCGGACGAGCTGCGCCACGAGTGGGTTAGCAGTCCCGTACAGAACCGGCAGGCGGGGGCGCGGGCGGAACTGCACGCGCTATTCGACCGGATCGTGGCCCTGCTGGATGGCTTCGATCTGGACATTGCAACCAACAGCCGGCAACCGGACATTCGCATCACCCCAAGCTTCCTGGGGCGGCCGCTGTCGGAAAAAGCGGTGCCCTACTACTACGATCCGGGCGGGCTGCTCACGCTCTGGAACTACCAGCTGACCCGTCG
>CAZQNE010000179.1:0-2282 GCA_964594535.1 uncultured Lewinella sp. | reverse complement strand
GCGTCGGGGTTTTCGAAGCCGCTCGGGCGGTAGCGGGCCCCGGCGTGGCTGACGTTGAGTTCGCCGAGCATCTCGGAGAGCATTTCGGTCAGTTCGAAGGAGTTACCGATACTGGGCAGGTACTTGGCGTACTCCTCCCGCATCTGCTCCCAGTCGATGCCGTGGAAGTCGGGGTGGTAGAAGACCTTGTTGGTTCGCAGCCACACGTGGTCGAAGATCGCCCGCCGTTCGGCCGCCCGGTCGAACTGCATCTCCCCACCCAGCTTGACGGGCGTCTGTTTACCCTTGTCCACATCCACCTTGGCGATCTTGCCGCCGCTGAGCAGGTAGAGGTTCTTGCGCTCCTGATCCCACATCAGGCGGCCGCCGCTACTGCCGAGTTTGATGGCCATTTTGGTTTCCTTGGTGCGCAGGTTGGTGGTCCAGAGGTTGTATTTGTCCTCGAAGCGGGCCAGGTAGTAGAGCTTTTCCCCGTCCTTGGAGAGCACCGCATCGCCGAGGTTGCTGGAGTGGATGGTCAGTTTTTTGGTCCGCTCGTCGAGGTTTTTCCAGTCGAAGGTGAGGGGCTTTACCTTGGTGGAATCCGTCTTGGTACTGTCTGACTTCGTCTTGCTATCCTTCTTCTTGCCCTCTTTTTCAGCCTCTTCAATGGCTTTCTGTAGTTTGAACTCCTCATCGTCCAACTGGGCCTTCTCCCAGGCCTCGCGGGTGAAGTACATGGCGTAGACGTCGGCCTGCGACTGCCCGCTGGTGGCGTAGGATTTCAGTCCGTCGCGGTTACTGAACCAGATCATCTGCTTACCGTCGTCCACCCACTTGGGTCGGCTGTCGTAGTAGCCGCTTTCGGTCAGGTTGACGCGCTTGCTGCCGTCGGCCTTCATCAGCAGGACCTCGCTGTTGTTGAGCAGCTTGTTCCAGTCGACCAGCAGCCACTCGCTATCGGGGCTCCAGCGAAAGTACTTGTCACCGTCCCGCATGTGGAAGAGGTCGTCGGGCGTTAGCAGTTCGGTTTCTTCCCCGCTGGCGAGGTCTTTGACCTTCAGGGTGCGGCGGTCCTCGATCCAGGCGAGTTGCTTGCCGTCGGGGCTGTAGCGGGCCAGGTAGTTGTCCCGTTCGTTCTCCAGTACCGGGGTTTCCTGCAGCAGGGTAGCGGCGTAGAAGAAGGGCTCTTCCTCCCGTACCCGCTCGGTTTTGAACGTACTCCACTTCCCGTCCCGCTCGCTCCCGTAGACGACCGACTTCCCCTCCGGCCCCCAGCTCACGAAGCGTTCCCGCTCCGGGGTATTGGTAATGCGTTTGGTGAACGACTGCTCGGTCGCGGTCACGAACACCTCCCCCCGGGCGATGAAGGCAATCTCCTTGCCACTGGGTGAAATGGCCATTTCCTGGATACCACTGGATACGGACAGGAATTTATCGTTGTTGGCGATGTCCTGGGTGATGATATTGACGGCTACTTTCCGGGGCTTGCCGCCCTCCCGCATGGTGTAGAGCTCGCCGTCGTAACCGAAACTCAGCGTGCCGTTACCGAGGCTCAGGAAACGGACGGGGTGGAGGTCGAAGTCCGTCAGTTGCACATCGTTTTCCGGGTTCTCTACGGAGCGCTTGTGTACGTTGAAGGTACCGCTGCGCTCGCTGAGGTAGTAAAATGCCTCCCCGTCGGGGGTGTAGACTGGCTGGCGATCCTCGGCGGCGTTCGTTGTGAGTTGGCGGTGGGTATCGTTCTTTCGGTCGTAGGTCCAGATGTCGCGGGCGATCGCCGAAGTGTGGTGCTTGCGGTACTCGTCCTCACCGCCCTTCTTGTCGTGGTAGATCAGCGTATTTCCGTCGGGGCTCACCTGCACGTACTCCGCCGGAAAGGTCAGCACCTGCGCTACGCGCCCCCCCTGTACGGGTACGGAGTAGAGTTCCGGCTGACTGCGGTGGGGAAACTGGCGGTGGTCGGCATCGTCCTGCCGGATGCCCCCGAAGAGGATGGCATCGTGCTCCGGGTCGAAAGAGTAGGGTACCTCATCGTTGCTGTGGTAGGTCAGTCGGGTGGCGGTCCCTCCCCGTGCCGGCATGACGTAGACGTCGAAGTTCCCGTAGCGGTTGCTGGCGAAAGCGAGCTGGCTACCGTCAGCACTCCAGGTGGCCAGGTAGTCGTGGGCGGGGTGGTAGGTCAGCTGGGTAGCGTTACCCCCACCGGCGGGGACGGAATACAGGTTGCCCTTGTAGGTAAAGGCGATCGTGGAACCGTCGGGGGAGATGGCGCCGTGGCGCAGCCAGTTGGCGGGTTCCTG
>CAZQNE010000178.1:0-2310 GCA_964594535.1 uncultured Lewinella sp. | reverse complement strand
TACCAAATGGCTATTTTTAGCGAATGCACACTCCTGTTCGTCCCGCGCATGTTGGTTTGTTACTGATCTTCACGCTACTCGTGGCGGCCTGCAGTGAGGTTGCCCCGACAACGGACTACGATCTCCTCATCCGTAACGGCACGGTATACGACGGCTTGGGCAGTGAACCCATTCGGGCAGACATCGGCATCCGCGGCGACTCCATTGCCGCCATCGGCGAAAACCTCCCCGGGAAAGGGAAAGATACCATCGACGCCACCGGCATGGCGGTTGCCCCCGGCTTCATCAATATGCTCAGTTGGGCTAATGCCTCCCTGCTCGTCGACGGTCGCGCCCAGAGCGATCTGCGGCAGGGCGTTACCCTCGAAGTGCTCGGGGAGGGCCGCTCCATGGGCCCCCTGAACGATAGGATGAAAGAGGAGATGGTCGCCAACCAGCAGGATCTGAAGTACGAAGTTTCCTGGACGACCCTCGGAGAATACCTGCAGCACCTCGAAGACCGGGGCGTTTCGGTCAACGTGGCCTCCTTCGTCGGAAACGGCACCCTCCGCAACCACGTCATCGGCTACGACGAACGGCCGGCCACCCCCGCGGAAATGACGGAAATGAAACGCCTGCTCGCCGAAGCCATGGAGGAAGGGGCGGTGGGCCTCAGTTCCAGTCTGCTCTACACCCCCAGCATGCACGCCGATACCGAGGAGCTGACCGAACTGGCCGGGGTAGCGGCGGAATACGACGGCATGTACATCAGCCACATCCGCAACGAAGGGGATGAGCTGTTCGAAGCGATTCAGGAGTTGCTCGATATTTGCGGCGGAGCGCGGGTGCGCAGCGAGATCTACCACCTCAAAGCCTCCGGCGAGGAAAACTGGTGGAAGATGGACAGCGTCTTCCGTCTCATCGACCGGGTACGCGCCGAAGGTATGCCGGTAACCGCCGATATGTATACCTACAATGCCAGCTCTACCGGCCTCCACGTCCAACTGCCGCTGTGGGTGCGCAAGGAGGGCATCGACCATATGCTCGAACAACTGGAAGACCCCGCGGTACGGCAGCGCGTACTGGCCGAGCTCGAGTTCCGTAATCCGCCGGAAAGCATCCAGGTCGTCGGATTAAAAAACCGGGACCTCCGGGAACGCTACGTGGGTCAGCGCCTACCGGCCATCGCGGAGCAAATGGGCCTGAGCCCGGAGCGGGCCGTGGTCGACCTGATACGCAGCGACCAGACCCGCGTACAGGTAGTGTACTTCTCCATGTCGGAGGAAAACATCGACAAAAAGATCCAACAACCCTGGATGAGCTTCTGCTCCGATGCCGGTGCCTACAGTGCCGAAGGGGTTTTCCTGGAACAGAGCACTCACCCCCGGGCCTACGGCTCCTTCGCCAGGGTGCTCGGCCACTTCAGTCGCAAAAAGGGTTTGTTTCCACTGGCGGAGGGCATTCGCCGCCTCACCTCCTTTCCCGCCGAAAACCTGAAACTCGACCGACGCGGAACCCTCACCGAGGGTTACTTCGCCGACCTGGTCATCTTCGACCCAGCAACTATCGCCGACCGGGCCACCTTCACCGACCCCCACCAGTACGCCGTGGGCGTGCGCGACGTAGTGGTCAACGGCCAGCTTTCCCTGAGTAACGGAGAGCCAACCGAAAACCGTGGCGGACGATTCGTGAAGGGACCGGGAACGAAACATCCGCGATAATCCACAATGAGTTTTGCTAGGCAACTGAGGAAAGCACCGCCCCCGGCCCCGGCCACTAATCTCGGGCGGCACCAAAGCGGTCAGCCACCTCGTTACGGTCCAAAACCCCACTCCGTTAAAAGCTGTTAAGACAGTACCCTTACACCAACTAAAGCTAGGGGGAAACGGTCTTCTAGGTGTCCTTTCTATGTACGAAAGCACCATTCCAAAAATTAAACGTAACACGCTCCAATGAAGAAGCTATTTCTTGTCGCACTGGTAGCCGTTCTGGGCGGGCTCATCGCCCTCGGCGGTGCCAACTACCTTGGCTGGGGAGCCACCAAGTACGTCGAAGTACGGGAAACCCCCACCGCCTTCACCAACTACTCCAACATTACCGCCGCCCCGACGGAGGGCTTCGTGGTCGCCGCCGAGCGCGCCCTGCCCGCCGTGGTCCACATCAAGGCCAGCAAGCCCGCCGGTAGCCGCGGGCGCCAGGGCGGCGTGCCCTTCGGCATCGATCCCGACCAACTGCCCGATGCCTTCCGCGATCTGTTCGGTAACCCCGGCCGTGGCGGCAACGGCGGCGAAATGCCCCTGCAGCAGGGCAGCGGCTCCGGCGTAATCATCA
>CAZQNE010000177.1:0-2465 GCA_964594535.1 uncultured Lewinella sp. | reverse complement strand
TGGTTCGTACAACTGGCCATGACAACGGAACACCCGGAGGGCAGAGTCATCTGGGGTGCGCCGGTGACCGATGCGGAATACCGTGCGGGTATTGCAGTCCAACGCGCCGCCGACGCTACCACCCGTACCGTAACCGAACGCTACCGGCACATTGCCTCAATCGCCTCGCTGGCCGCCACCGGTGATCTGGACCGGCTTCAGAACACCTTTGACAATGCCCTGGACGGCGGACTCACCATCAACGAATGCCGGGAGGTGATGATCCACCTGTACGCCTACGCCGGATTCCCCCGCAGCATTCGCGGTATTCAGACGCTGATGGCCGCCCTGGAGGATCGCCGGGAACGCGGCATCGCTGACGAGGCGGGACCGGATGCCGGTCCCATTGACGAAAGTGAGCCCAAGTATGCACGGGGGAAAGCCGTACTCGACACCTTGGTCGGCCGTACCCTCATAGGCCGCTCCGACTACGGTGACTTCGCCCCGGCCATAGACGTATTCCTGAAGGAGCACCTCTTTGCGGACATCTTCGAGCGCGACGTGCTCAGCTACCGGGAGCGGGAGATCGCCACCATCAGCGTCCTGGCGAGCCTGGACGGCGTAGAGCCGATGCTCGGGGGGCACCTCGGGATCGCCCTCAACCTGGGCATTACCGAAGAGCAGTTACGGGGCGTTATGCGCGTGATCGCCACCACCGCCGGCCCCGGCGCCAGCGAGACCGCCCTCGGTGTTCTTGATCGCGTCACCGGGGAGTGAACCATTAACTACCCGCTTCTCAATTGGGATTAAAACCATCCAATACCATGAAATTCCTTACCACCGCTTTTCTTTTGCTCTGCTGCACAGCCGCTTCCCTGGCGCAACCGGCTACCACCGTATCCGAGATCACGGAGCTGTCCGCAAAGAAGTGGCAGTGGATGGCGGACAAAAACGTAGATTCCCTGGCCGTTCTGTTTGACGACGGTGCCCGCTTCGTCCACATGAGTGGCAGCTGGGGCAAGGCCCGCGAGCTTGAGATTATCGAGTCGGGCAGCATTCACTACACCAAAGCCGATGTGCACGACGTCGTCCTGGAAGTGTCCGGAAACACGGTCATGCTCTGGAACCGGATCACGTTGACGGCCGAAGTGCGGGGAAATACGGTATCCAACGAATTCACCGTGACGGAGATCTACCAGGAGCGCGATGGCAGCTGGACTATGCTGGGCATGACCTTCAGCAGCGTACGGGATACCCACGAACTTGAGCACTAGGATATCGGTCTGGCAAACGGCTACCCGGGCTGCGTCGCAAAAACGGTAATCCGGGTCATAATAGCCGTAATCTAGGTAGCCCCATCGGGGTAGGGAAGAACGACCTTTGCCGTGTTCCCCGAAGATCCTATTCCACTCGTTTTCCTCTATACCAAGCGATGGGATATCACTCGGGGCTACGCCTCCACGCATAACCTTAGAAAACCCAGTAAAACAAAATTTCCATGAAAATCAGAACGCTTGGCAAGCAGGGTCCCGTCGTATCCGAACTGGGACTAGGCTGTATGGGACTAACCGGTGCCTATGGACCGGCTACCGATAAGGAACGGGCAATCCGCTTGCTCCGCCTGGCCTACGAACGGGGTATTACCTTCTTTGACACCGCCGAGGCCTATGGACCGTACGCCAATGAGGAACTACTGGGCGAGGCCCTGGGGCCCTTCCGCCAGGAGGTGGTGATCGCAACGAAATTTGGCTTTCGGCAGGGCCGTTCCACCAGTGGGCTGGACAGCCGACCTGCTACGATCCGTGCCGTAACCGAAGCTTCCCTGAAGCGACTCAAAACTGATGTCATCGATCTGATCTACCAGCACCGGGTAGATCCGGACGTACCCATTGAGGACGTAGCCGGAACCGTGGGTGGCCTGATCCGAGAAGGTAAAGTAAAACACTTCGGGCTATCGGAGGCTGGAGCCGAGACCATCCGTCGGGCCCACGCCGTACAACCCGTGGCTGTTCTACAGAGTGAGTACTCCCTGTGGTTTCGCGAGCCTGAGGCGGAAATCCTCCCGACCCTGGAGGAGCTCGGTATAGGTTTTGTACCCTTCAGTCCGCTCGGCGCCGGCTACCTCACCGGTAAGATCGATGCGACGACCGAGTTCGACGCCTCAACCGACTTCCGCAGCGTGGTTCCCCGCTTCTCGGAAGCAAACCGCGAGGCGAACCGGGCGCTGATCGATCGGCTGAGCGAACTGGCCGCCGAGCGGGGGGCAACGCCCGCCCAGCTCGCACTGGCCTGGCTGTTGGCTCAGCGGCCCTGGATCGTCCCCATACCCGGTACCACGAAGGAGCACCGCCTCACCGAAAATATTGGGGCAACCGCCATCTCCCTATCCGACGCCGAGCTTGGAGAAATCAACGCGCTCATCGCGGACATTCCCGTCCGCGGCGATCGTCTACCTGCCCCCCTTCTGGAGATGGTGGGACGCTGAT
>CAZQNE010000176.1:0-2553 GCA_964594535.1 uncultured Lewinella sp. | reverse complement strand
CAACAAAGAATAGCATCAGCTTAGTGTGAAGACGGTACTTTCCTGACGTACTTTCAATAGCATGTTCGCGTAGGCGATGCAGGCGAGCAAGTCCTCCCGCTCCAGGTCCTCGAACTCGTCGAGTAGCTCGTCAATCGTATCACCCCCCGCTAGGTAGTCTAGCATACCGGTGACCAGGTAGCGCATATTGCGGATGGTCGGCTTCCCGTGGCATATATCGGGGTCGCGCGTGATGCGGTCTAATAGGGTAGAGTCAGCCATTATAGTACGATTGAGGATAAAGTAGCGTAACGATAAGCAAATACAGGAAGTTGCTATACGCCATCGTAACTATACTTCCCGAGGCCTTCAGCATTCCTCTTGGGCGGCCGTGCGAAGTATAGTATAGCACACCGAACAGAAACACCTATTGCGAAGATGCCCGCCAGTAGACCCGCGTTAGATCGGTAGTCACCGATCTGATCATCGTGGCTTATCTTTTGTCGGTTCCCTCGGTTAACCCCTTATCATGTACACGCGCCTTCTCCTTCTCAGCTATTTTCTCGTGGGTTACCTTATCCTTCCCGATCAGTATCGCACCTGCGTCCGCGCCCAAACCCCCGACGGCTGGTCCATCACCGCCACCGACATCGACCCCGGCGACTACTACGGCATCACGGTCGCCAACGGCATGGTCGGACTGGTGAGCAGCCCCGAGCCCATGCGGGTCAGCGACGTGGTCCTCAACGGCGTCTACGACGACTACCAGCGCGGCGGGGTGAGCAATATACTCAAGACGTTTAGCCACATGAACATGGCGCTCAGCGTGGGCGGTAGGCGGATCGGGGCGGACGATATGACGGACTTCACGCAGACGCTCGATATGCAAAACGCCGAACTGGTGACGACCTTCCGCCTCGGCGACTCCCTGAGCGTGCGCCACACCCTGATGAGCCTGCGCCACCTGCCATTCACGGCCCTGGCCCGGGTGGAAGTTACCGCCGACCGCCCGACGAACATCACCGGCCACTCCATCATCGAGGCCCCCGACCACCTGCGCGACGTGCGGCAAAACTACTCGGAAGTCGACCAGCCCCACGTGCTGCTGGGCGTGCTGAGTAGCGTGGCCGCTAGCCCGACGGGGGCCCACCGGGTCGCGGCCGCCACCAGTTTTATCCTGCCGGAGGGAAAGGAGGAGGAACCGAATATCATCCACGAAAACTGGGATTTCAATAAGCACCTGGCTAAGTTCCACCGCGAGCTAGCCGCCGGGGAAACCTACACCTTCGGGGTGGTGGGCAGCAGCATCGCCAGCCAGCACAGCGCCGACCCCCTAAGCGAAGCCCAGCGGCTGACCATCTTCGCCAAACTGGAAGGAATGGACCGGCTGATCAACCGCCACCGCGCCGCCTGGGCCGAGTTGTGGCGAAGCGATATTCAGATCGGAGGGAACCGCCGCGATCAGGTGGCCGTCCGCTCGGCCCTGTACCACCTGTACAGTTTTGCGCGGGCGGGGCAGGCCTACTCCCTCTCGCCGATGGGGCTGAGCGGACTGGGCTACAACGGCCACGTCTTTTGGGATACCGAGATCTGGATGTACCCGCCGATTCTGGCCCTGCAACCCGGTATGGCCCGCAGCCTGCTGCAGTACCGCTACGACCGGCTGGAGGCCGCCCGGATGAACGCCTTCATGCACGGCTACGCGGGGGCGATGTTCCCCTGGGAGAGTGCCGACGATGGCAGTGAGGATACCCCGGTGTGGGCCCTGACCGGCCCCTTCCAGCACCATATTTCGGGCGACGTAGCCTGGGCTATGTGGAAGTACTACCAGACGACCCGGGACACCGCGTGGCTGCGCTCGACGGGCTGGCCGGTGATCGAGGCGGTAGCGGAGTTCTTCGTCAGTCGCGTAGAAGAGGGCGACGACGGAACATTTCACATCAATAACGTCATCGGGGCTAATGAGTGGGAGGAAAATATCGACGACAACGCCTACACCAACGGGATGGCCAAAACGGTGCTGGGGTATGCAGGCGACGCGGCGCGGGTGCTGTCCGAACCAGTAAACGAAGCGTGGGATAACATTGCTCGGGGGATTCCTATTCTGACCTTCCCCGACGGTACGACCCGGGAGAATGCCACCTACGACGGGGTGACCATCAAGCAGGCCGACGTCAACCTGCTGGCCTACCCCATGAACATCATTCGGGACCCCGAGCGCATCCGCCGGGATCTGGATTATTACGAGCCTCGGCTGAGTCCCAAAGGGCCGGCCATGGGGGCCGCGATCCTCTCCGTACTGTACAACAAATTGGGTGAGACCGAGGAAGCCTACCGGCTGTTCACCGAGAGCTACCGCCCCAACGAGGTGCCCCCCTTCGGCGTACTGGCCGAGACGGCCGGGGGCACCAACCCCTACTTCGCCACCGGGGCCGGCGGGATGTTGCAGGCGGTACTGTTCGGCTTCGGCGGGCTGAAGATTACCGACGAGGGCATCGTGCAGGGAGAGGGCAAGCTACCGGCCGCGTGGACTTCGCTGAGGATCACCGGGGTGGGGCCGGAGGGGCGGACGTA
>CAZQNE010000175.1:0-2606 GCA_964594535.1 uncultured Lewinella sp. | reverse complement strand
CGTTATACAATTATAGGTCATTTTTGTATAATGTATTAAACAAAATACTAAAAGCAGCTAGTTTTTGCTTCCGGGGTGGTTCGTAATCTTCACCATCACGGCACCTGCGTCCGCGCCCTCCCGCTCCGCCAGGCTATCCAGCAATTCATCCGCAGGCGGCGTCGGCTGCAACAGCTTCCCCAGGTCGTATACTGGCTGAAAGGTGTAGTAGCAGGCCACGAGCAGCAGGACCAGTCCGAGCAGCAGTCCACTAAGCAGCAGTACTGTATTCGGTAGTAGGTCAGTAGTGACGAGCTGTGACAACCCCCCGGGAAAGGCTATACCCACCAGCGCATACACCAGAAGCTTCCCGTTGGTCAGCAACGGTCGGCCCACGGTGAGGTAGTTCTCGCCCGGGTCGCGGGGGTTGTAGCAGACCTCGTAGCGCCGCTGCTTTGCCAGACTACGCAGGAAGATCTTGGCTTCGGCGGGGTTAAAGCGGCAAAGTTCCGGAGCCAGGGCTTTACCCGTAAACTTCTCCCCCCGGGCGTAGAAAGTGTATGCCACGCTCAGTTCGGCGTGGTAGAAGATGGGGGCTCCGTGGCGGTCCCGTGCGGCGATGACCAACTCGTCGGTCTCCCCCGCCAGCTCGGCCGTGGCCCGCGGCCAGGTCAGCGTCCGCTGGCGGCGTGCTTCCTGACGGTAGCGACGCTGGAACCGCCAGGCCGTCAGCAGGAACAGCAGAGCGCAAAAGATCACCGTCGTCCACTCGGTGAGGCTGTAGTTCGTTGCTCCCATCAGCGCCAGAGGAGTTCGCGGCGGGCCACTTCCTCCGTCTTGCTACTGGCCTGCAGGCGGGCGGTAAGCAAGTGCAGCCTTCCGGCGGGTTCGCGGGTATAGATGACCTCGAATTCGTGACCCACCTGCTCCCCCAGCACTTCGGCCAGGCGGTCGGCGGCGCGGCGGCGGCCCAGGGCGGCGGGTACGGACAGGTAGTATTCGCCCTGCGTCCAGTCGCCGGGCAGTTTGAGGCGCAACAGATAGCGGGGATTATCGATGGGCGACATCAATTCGGCCAGTGAGGAAGCGAAGAGTTGGCTGTCGTGGTGCTCGGCCCCGGAAAGAAACAGAAACTGCTCGTCTCCCTCCTCCTCCAGGGTCAACTGTTCCGGCTCGGCTGCGTGAAAAAGGTCGTTGGCCTGGAGGCTACCCGCCAGGGCCCGCCCGTAGCGCAGTAACCGCTCCCGCCCGTCGGCCAGCAGGGTGTGGTGCCGTATAGCCTGCTCCCGCGCGGTCACCGGGGTACGGGCTGCCGCAACGCTCATCCAGAGGGTGTAGACCAGCGCAAAAGTCACCGGCCCCATTACCCCGAGAGGAAGTAGCAGCAGCGCGAACACCAACGGATATACGAAGTACGGACGCCGGCGCAACTCCCGGTCGAAGTGGGGGTTCCGGTCCGCCCGCCGCAACCGGTGACCGACCCGCGTACCCAGCCCGTGCAGAAAGTTGAAGGCGTACCGACCCGCCGTAACGGAAACCGTCGCCAGGAGACCGACGAGCAGCGGGGAAGGAGGCAGGGCGGCCGCGCCGATCACCCCGGTAACCAGGGCGACCATCGTAGCAACTTTAGCCTGTAGCAGGTACCGGCGGTACTGATATTCCACCTCGCGGTCGATCGACTCCCGGTAGTGGCGCGTCAGCGGGTCCTTACGCTCGAAGTAGCGGAGCTCCGGCGGCTTGATGGCTTCGACGAGTTGGGTGCCGGCGGCCAGGGATTCTTCCCAGCGTTCGGCGAGGCGGTCGCGCTGGGTGGCGCGTTCCAGGCTGTGGCGGCGCAGGGCCCGCATGCTGTCGGCGTCGGTAGTGGTATAGCGTTTGCCGGCGGGGAGGAGGAGGGGTGTGGGTTGCGGGGTGTCTGGATCTGGGGGGCGGCGGAGCGCGGGTGAAGTGTAAGTCAAGGAGAACCGATCCAATCCGTTCTGAATGGCGGGGGTTCCGTCCAGCCGCGGACCGGCGAAGCCCCGGAAGCGTCTCCGCAGTCGATCCACGTCGGGCCCGCCCCGCCGCACATCAGGATGGACCACCATCGGGTGCCAGATGTTGGCCGTCTTAGCGGGTTGGTCACGCACCGTACGGATGGCCCGCCCCCGCATCTGGTTGCTGAGTACGAAACTGCCGACCCGGTTGGCCAGCACGAGGCTATTGACCACGGGCGCGTCCCAACCCTCCCCGAGTAGCGATTTGGTCCCGACCAGAATGTGCATCTCGCCCTCGGTAAATAGCTGGGTGACCCAGCCGACGGTGAAGGAGTTGGCCAGTCCGCCGGCGTCGACCTTCACGTAGTCCGAGTTCGGAAAAAGGGGGGCGGTCCGGACGACGCGTTCCGTAGGCGGTTGCTCGTAAGCAAGTTCGAGTAGCCGCGCGGCCGCCGTCGCCGGGATGATGATCAGCGAGCCGGTCAGCACCGCGAGTTTCCCCCGGTAGTCCGCCGCTTCCCGCCGTCGTAGGACCTCGAAAACCGGGACGGTCCCCACCCTGGTGACCGGCCGGCGGTCGTGCTCGGTGGTGGGCAGAAACTCTTCGCGGATATGGTCGGTGAGGATGACCATGCGCAGGTCCGCCCCCAT
>CAZQNE010000174.1:0-2666 GCA_964594535.1 uncultured Lewinella sp. | reverse complement strand
GTATTGGATATAGAACCGGACTGATCGAAAATCATCTGAGCGGAGTAGGGTCCCTTATCGGGGGTCCGCCGCTGTTCCAGTCCGATGAAGGTCAAATCCGTACCGTCGTCATTGAGATACTCCAGGCAGTTTCCGTCCAGATCGGGTATGAAATCGCCGAAGTGGTCGACGGCAAATAGGTCGACGCAAAACTCGATGGCCAAATCATTGATGCCGGTCACCTCTACCGCCGAGATTCCACCGCTGGGAGAGCTCGGCAGTTCGGGTACTAGATCCGTCTGTTCCCCGCAGCCCGGTAGTATGCCCAGGCCGAATAGTAGCGTAGCAGTGTGTAGTATCGCTTTCATCCGGTTCAGTTTAGTTTGACCGCCAATCCTCCGTGCAGTCGTCCGATACCATCCCCGGCGTACTCCAGGAAAGCACCCAAGCGTTCCGTTAAGTAATACCGAGTTCCGACTACGAAGCCGGCTCCGGCCCTCAGTTCACCCACCGACTCATGCCCGTTACCGATGCTGAACCTTCGGGCCGTCAGGGCCAAGCCCAGATAGGGGTCCAGGCGGTCGAGTAGATTGAAGTGATACGTCGCGCGCAGGGCGACGGTTACGTACCGATAGCGGTACCCTACCTTCTCGGCCCGCCACCATTTCGTGCCCACCTTCATACCCAGCCCGATGTTGTTCCCGAGCGATTTGTCCAGCGCCAGGTGCACCCCGGGAACCTGCAAGCGGAGCATATCCCGATTGTCCAGGTCCAGGTCGGAAATGAGTGACCCCCCTAGGTGGACGACGAGAGCCCGTGCCATAAAGGTTTCGAGATCCGCGAACGGCTCGAAGCGGCTGAACTGACCGTAGGTCGTCGCTGCGTAGGCCGTGGCGATGGCAAGTAAACAGATTATTTTTCTCATATGCAGGTGGCGTTATGCTACCGTTGCGCCTACGCCTACTGGCAGTTCGTGATGCGTTCGATCAGCGTGGCGCGGGCCCGTCTGGCATCTTGTAGACTAAATAGCCGTAACTCTAGCTCGTCGGTGAAGGCGGGTTCGTCATTGTCGTACACGTTGATGATTTTTTCCTGCTTGATAGTGGGAATTCGGACCAAGACCACCTCCTTGTTCGTCAGGATCTGGATTTGCTTCGGGTTCAAATCATACAGATTAAATTCAAATATTTCTTCCTTCGGCCGCTTGCCTTCAGTGGTACGGATGTACTGCCACTGGCAATCAGAATTTGCCCCCTGACGGGAACTCAGGTGCTGGGTCGTTTCCGTCGGTCCGGCAGCACCGAGGCGATCGTCTAGCCAGGCTAGGTCCGCCGGAGCGACTTCGCGCGTTGCGGATTCTTCCAGTATGGCGATCAGTAAATGCTCGGCCAGTTTGCCGTCTTCTACCGTTTGCAGGGGTAAGCGGATCTGTTGTTCGAACCCCCGGGCCTCGCCGTCCACCGAACGCTGAACGAATTTCTGGCGGTCTTTGACCGGAATAACCAGAAATAGATTCGCGCCGCGTGCAACGATATCAATCCCACCGGGGTCCAGGTCGCCGAAATCGAATACGTATTCATCGACGGTGCGCTGTCCCTTGTTGTCGGTTGACTCCACCACGAGTCGGCTGGCCGGCCCGCCCTCCAACTGGACTTCTATTTGGTGGGATACTTCCGCTTGTTGCACGAGCTCGGCGAGCGCGCCCAGGTCCTCACTCATATTTCCGGTTTGGGGAAGTAGGGAGGTACGGTACGATTTTGCGAGGGGAATGGCGGACTGAAGCGACCGCACCAGTCGACGGCCCTCCTCAATTCCGTCTACCGGAATGTGCAGACGGTTGATATAGGCGACCGGGCCTTCCTGGTCGCTCTTCAGGATGAGGTCCTCCCCGGCCACCGTTTTCACCTCTACGTACAGTTGGTTCCGCGAGGTTTTCAGCTGTACCGAATTGACTGCCAGATCCGAAAGGCCGAAACGGTAGTTCGTATCGGTGCCGTCTTCTTCATCCGTTACCGTATAGGTGATGACATCCTCATTGTCGGCCTCTACCGTCCAGGTATGACTAAACTCCCGCCCGTTGCGTTCTAGCGGGGTAACGGATTTGCTGACGTATTCCTGAATGGAACCCAGGGTACTGCCGGGTGTAAAATCCGCCTCCCAGGCTTCGCGGGCCGGGGGTACGGCTTCGCGTAGCAAATCCCGTAGGGTCTTCGCCTGATCGATTTCCAGCGTTCTGATGCTCAGTTCGTCGCGGTAGCTCACCCCGCCGTCTTCCCCCGTCACCTCGATTAATTTTTGGCCTCCTTTGGTTCGTAGTACCACGGTTTGTTCGCGACGGTCGTCCCGGTACTGGATCAATCGCGGATCGAGGTCCGCTAAATTCAGCACGAAGGATTCGGCCTCCGACTTTCCGTTCTTCAGCACTGACCGGATTAGACTAATTTCGACTTCCCAGGGCCGTTGCGCATCGTACGATAATCGCTGGGTGTATTCATACTTATCGGTACGGACGGTTCCGATCTCTTCCTGCGCCAGATTTAGGTGGGTACTAATCTGATTCATCTGCCCCGTGAGCACGGAAACCGTAGATAGCAGGAATAGCAGGAATACTATTCTTCGCCGGCATGCAGTATGCTCCATCACTCGGTCATTATTGGTTGATATGGGTGGCCGGTAGTTACACTTAC
>CAZQNE010000173.1:0-2702 GCA_964594535.1 uncultured Lewinella sp. | reverse complement strand
CCCTTTGTACCCAACAAGGAACCTGCCCGGGTAATGCCGGGAAGGGAAAAACCACTGACGCATGACGCGTTTCTACTGGAGTGCCGCCCTGGCGCTCACCCTCTCCGTCCTATCCGCCCAGTCGGAACGGGATACCATCGAGCAAGTCTATTCCTTCGACCAGGACATTACCGTCACCGCCACGGCCGCCCGCCGGGAAACGCCGGTCACCTACGTCAACCTCAACCGCGAGGAGATCGCCGAGCGCAACCTCGGCCAGGATGCCCCCTACCTGCTGAAGTGGACCCCCTCGGTAGTCGTCAACTCCGACGCCGGCACGGGCATCGGCTACACCGGCATCTGGATCCGTGGCAGCGACCCAACGCGTACGAACGTGACCATCAACGGCATCCCCTACAACGACTCCGAAAGTCAGGGGGTCTTCTGGGTCAATCTGCCCGACTTCAGCTCTTCGGCCGATATGATCCAGATCCAACGGGGGGTCGGCACGAGCACGAACGGAGCCGGGGCATTCGGAGCCACCATTAATTTTTCCACCCTACCCCGCACCCGCGAACCCGCCCTAACAATCGACGGTACGGTCGGAAGCTTCGGTACCCGCCGGGGAGTAGTACAGTACAACGGACAAACCGATAACGGCATCGGCATCGAGGCCCGCTACTCCAGGGTGCACTCGGATGGCTACGTCGACCGCGCCACCGCCGACCTGGACGGCTACTACGCCGCGGTAAGTAAACAGTACGGCAAGTCTTTTCTCAGCTTCGTCGCCTTCGGGGGCCACGAGGTCACCTACCAGGCCTGGAATGGGGTGACCCAGGAGGAGATCAATGCCTTCGGCCGTACCTACAACTCCGTCGGTACCGAAAAAGAGGGGGAGCCCTACGACAACGAGGTCGATAACTACCGACAGAACCACTACCAATTCCACTACACCACCTCCCTGACCCCCGAGCTCGACCTGAACCTGAAGGGCCACTATACCCGGGGACTGGGCTATTTCGAGCAGTATAAGGCGGAACAGAACCTGGCCGACTACGGCATCGCGGCGACGGTGGAGGCGAGTGACCTCATCCGTAGGCGCTGGCTCGACAACCACTTCTACGGTACCGTCTACAGCCTGCGCTACCAAAAAAACCGCTGGGACATCACCTTCGGTGGCTCGGCCAACGAATACCTCGGCGGCCACTACGGGGAGGTGATCTGGGCCCGCTTTGCCGGCAACAGCGAGATCCGCGACCGCTACTACGATAACGATGCCACGAAGCGGGACTTCAGTAACTACCTGCGGGCCAACTACGCGGTTACCGGCGAACTGAGTCTGTACGCGGACGCGCAAGTCCGCTACGTCAACTACACCTTCTTAGGCAACGACGAAAACTTCAACCTGCTGGAGCAGGACGCCAGCCATACCTTCTTCAACCCCAAAGCCGGGCTGGTCTACCAACCCCGCCGGGGCACCCGCGCCTACGCTAGTTTCGGGGTCGCTCAGCGGGAGCCGAACCGCAACGACTTCGTGGATAATCCGGTCAGTAGCCGCCCCGTACCCGAAAAGCTGTACAACACCGAGGTCGGTTACTTTCGCACCGCCGCCCGCTACAACTTCGGGGTGAACCTCTACCACATGCTCTACCGCGACCAACTGGTACTGACCGGCCGGCTCAACGACGTGGGGGAATACATCCGCACCAACGTGCCCGAGAGCTACCGCCTGGGGGTAGAATTACAGGGCGGGGTACAACTCGCCGATTTCCTGACCCTCGGCGGCAACCTGACCGTCAGCCGCAACCGGGTCGGTTCCTTTACCGAGGTGCTGGACGACTTCGGGGCGGACGACGAATACCTGGGGCAGGTAGCGGTAGTCCGGGAAAATACCCCCCTAAGCTTCAGCCCCGACCTCACCGCCGCCCTGGAGCTGGCCTACGAGCGTACGCTGGCCGAACGCCACCAACTGGGGGCCGCCCTTCAGACCAAGTACGTCGGCGACCGCTACGTCGACAACAGCGGGGCCCCCGGGAGCCGCCTGGACGCCTACTACTACAGCGACCTGCGACTGAGCTACGACCTGGACCGCAAGTACCGCCTCACCTTCCTGCTGCGCAACGTCACCGACCAGTTGTACTTCAGCAACGGCTGGGGCTACCGCTTCCGTTCCGAAGGGGTAGCGACCACCCTGCAGGGGCTGTACCCCCAGGCGGGCCGGAATTTCCTGCTGAGCCTGGGGGTAACGTTATAGACGTAGTCTAGCAGGGAATACATTGAGGTATGTTCCCCCCTCACCCCCGGAGAGGGGCCGGGGGTGAGGGCTACTGGTCGATCAACCCTACCCGTTCATCCGTACCTTTACCGTATGTCCGTTTTCGGGCTCACCTTCGCAGCAGATTTTTGGCTATGACATCAACCATTACCCCGACTAACCGATTGACGGCTCCCGTCATCGAAGTCCGCAACGTCCGCAAGGCCTACGGTGAAAAAGTAGCCGTCGACGACGTGACCTTCGCCATGCCGCCCGACGCCATTCTGGGTCTCCTCGGCCCCAACGGAGCGGGCAAGACCAGCCTGATCCGCATGATCACCACCATCACCGAGCCCGATAGCGGAGAGATCCATTTCCAGGGGCAGCCCCTCAACGGCTACCACCCTACCCAGATCGGCTACCTGCCCGAGGAACGCGGACTGTACAAACAGATGTACGTCGGCGAACA
>CAZQNE010000172.1:0-2908 GCA_964594535.1 uncultured Lewinella sp. | reverse complement strand
TGGACAACAACGAGCGCTTCCTGGGCGGACAAAAATTCGCCATCCCCAGCGGCTTCGTGCGCAACCTCACGGTACTGACCAACAACTACTCGGCGGAGTACGGACTGACCAACAATGGCGTCATCAACGTCACCACCCGTTCGGGCACGAACGAACTCAGCGGGGAAGTTTTTACCCTCTACCGCCCCAGCAACGGCAACCTGGACGAGGACGATTTCACTCAGCGCGACCTGAGCGGCAACCCCGTGCGCGACGGCTTCCAGCGTTTCCAGGGTGGGTTCGCCCTCGGCGGACCGATCGTGAAGGACCAAACCTTCTTCTACGTCGACGTAGAGCACACGACCGACCTCAAGGACAACACCCTGAGCAGCCCCGCCCTCGGCGTGAACGAAACGGTGGGGGGGACGAACGCTTTCACCTTCCTGAGCGGTAAGGTGGACCATGTATGGAACGACCGCTTTCGCTCCAGTCTGCGCACCCACCTCGGTCGGGTCGGCATCGAGCGGCAGGGCGGCGGACTGGAGGGCGGCGTCACCTTCCCCACGGCGGCCAATCAGCAGGACCGCAACTCGCTGCTCGTCGCCAGTCAGAACACCTACCTCGGCGACGACTGGAGCGCCCAGACCAACCTACAGTTCGCCCGCTTCCGGTGGAACTATGCGGACCCCAACGATCCGGATAGCCCGCAGGTGACCGTACTCGACCCCAGCGAGCAGGCCGTGGCGGTGATCGGCCACCCGGGCTTCGTCTTCGACCAGGTGGAGAACACCGTGCAGCTACAGCAGCAGTTCAGCTTTTACCGGGACCGGCATACCCTGAAAACGGGGGTCAACCTCATCAGCAGCGACCACCGACTCTTCGGCGGGGGTACGCCCGGGGGCCGCTACCGGGTCAAGCTAACGGAGGAGCAGTTGGCGGCGTTGCGCGGGAGCGGAGTGGGTAGTGAACTCGATGTCGACGACCTACCGGGCGACGTGGACGTCCTGAACTATAACGTCGAGCTGCGACCCGGTAATTTCGGAGCGCGACAGAATATCTACAGCGTGTTCGTGGAAGATCAGTTTGCCGCTACGGACCGGCTGAACCTGACACTGGGCCTGCGCTACGACTACGACAATCTGAGCCGGGGCGGGGCCGCGAACGGGGATTACAACAACATCGCCCCCCGCTTCAATGCGAACTATAAACTGGGGGCTTCCTCCGTTGTCCGGGGCGGCTACGGCATCTTCTACGATAAGGTGCTCTACGCCATCTACAGCGACGCCCTCCAGCAGAATACCACCAGCGCCGACTACCGGACCCAGCTGCGGGAACTGATCCGCCTGGGTATTCTACCACGGGACACCGACATCGACCGCGTCACCTTTGACGGTAACCTGATCGCTACCGACGACAACGCCGCCTACCTGAACGGACCGACCGCCGCCGACTTGCAGGACCAGCGGGACGGGCTGTTTAGCGCCGAGCGTCGCATCCTGAATCCGAACGGCTACGACAATCCGCTGACCCACCAGTTCACCGTTGGCTACCAGCTGCAGGTGGACGACCGTACGCTCTTTTACGTGGACTTGGTTCACAACCGCTCCCAGAAGCTGTACCGCCTGCGCAACCTGAACGCCGCCGCGGAGTATCCCGTTACCGACCCGGATAACGTAGTGGTGCGTACGCCGGAGGAGGCGGACCTTACCCGTCCGGTACCCATCGTCGACGGAGCCGGCGTCATTAACGGTGAGCGGGTGACGGGGGTGGCCCGCAACATCCTGATCAGCGAGACCAGCGGCAAGGCCCGCTACTCGGCGGCTAGTTTCGTCCTCCAGCAGGCCCCGGGCGAAAACCACATCAGCTGGCGACTGAACTACACCCTGAGCCGCAACCGCAACGATACCGAGGGCATCAACTTCCGGGCCATGGACGGTAACAATTACGCCGCCGAATACGGACCGAGCGTCAACGACCGAACCCACATCATCAATGCCATCGGTACCTACCGCGCGCCCTTCGGGCTACACGCCACCCTGGCCGCACTGGTGCAGAGCGGGCAGCCCATCAACCGCATCCCCGACGCGACCCTGTACGGCACGGCCGACCTAAACGGCGACGGGGCGGGTTTCGCCGAAAACTACTCCGGCAACTCCGACCGCTTCCCCGGGGAAAGCCGCAACTCGGACCGCTTGCCCTGGTCGTACACCTTCGATCTGGCGCTGGAGTACCGCCTTCCCGTAGGGGGAAATCACCTCTCCTTCACCGCCGACGTCTTCAACCTCCTGGATACCCGCAACCTGAGTGGCTACAGCAACAACGCCACCCAGAGTAACCAGATCCAGGTGGGCCCGGCCGGCTCGGAGATCGTACAGCGGAATGCGGATGCGCCGCGGCAGCTGCAGTTGGGGGTGCGGTGGTTGTTTTAGTCGGCAGACGAACCCCGGGCTTCGCCCCTGGGATTCGGCTGACGACTACCTGGCTACCGACTAGCCGGCAAGACCCTACCTTATCGCTCGAACAAATACCATCTGTTCCGATAGCTATGAATCACCTCCTTCTTTTCTTTCCTCTATTGTTCTTGCTGACGGGCTGCGAGCCGGAACCGCCCGCTCACCCCGCCCGCTCACTGGTCGAAGCCGAGATTTTACCCCGCCTGAAAGATTCGGCGAGCTACGTCTTTCGCGAACTGCACGTCGACACAATCACGGCGGCCGGAGCTATAGAGGAACAGATCGCCATCGAGCGGGACCGTAAACGGCAGTACCGACAGCGCGTGCTGATAAAGGCTCAGGCTTACCTCTCCGCCGCCGGAACCGAAGTAAGCGACCGGGAACTCGAACGTATCGGTCAGTCGATGGGCATCCCGGGACCGAACGACAGTCTCATCCAACACCGGATCGATAGCCTGATGGCCCTGTCCCCCTCC
>CAZQNE010000171.1:0-2962 GCA_964594535.1 uncultured Lewinella sp. | reverse complement strand
CACGGAGGCTTCGCCGCACCGAGGTATTCACGGAGGTGTACCACGGAGTTAAGCGTAACCACCGTTTCGCTCAATACTTTCCTCCGTATGCGGTCCTTGGCCGACGCTGTGGGCTAAGCCTCTTGAACCAAATAGCGCCCCGTATAGCTTTCCTTTACGCCCGCCAGATCAGCCGGCCGTCCGGCAAACACCAGGTGCCCCCCGTCGCGCCCCCCCTCCGGGCCGAGATCGATGACGTAGTCCGCCGAGCGGATCACATCGAGGTTGTGCTCGACGATTAGTACGGTATGCCCGTTTTCGACCAACGCGTTGAGTGCCTGTAGTAGTACCCGTACGTCGTCGAAGTGGAGCCCCGTAGTCGGCTCGTCGAAGATGAAGAGCGTATGCTCCCCCTTCCGGTCCTTGGTGAGGAAACTGGCGAGCTTGACCCGCTGGGCCTCCCCGCCGGAGAGGGTCGAACTACTCTGCCCGAGCGTCACGTAGCCCAGTCCCACGTCCTGCAGCGGCTTGAGTTTGGAGATGATGCTCCGCTCATCGGCGAAGAAGTCCACCGCCTCGTTGATGCTCAGATCGAGGATCTCCGCGATATTTTTGTCCTGGTACTGGATGTCCAATATTTCCCGCTTAAAGCGGGCCCCGTTGCACTCCTCGCAAACGAGCCGCACGTCGGCCAGGAACTGCATCTCGACGACCTGTTCCCCCTCTCCCTTGCAGGTCGGGCAGCGGCCACCGTCGACGTTGAAGCTGAAAAAACTCGGCTTGTACCCCCGGATTTTGGCGAGTTGCTGGCCGACCATCAGATTCCGGATCGCGTCGTAGGCACCCACGTAGGTCACCGGGTTGGAGCGGCTACTCTTGCCGATGGGGCTCTGGTTCACCATTTCCACGCCGGTCAACTGGCTCACGTCACCACCCAAAGCGGAAAAGCCACCCGGTGCCTGGCTGGTCCCCTCCCCGAGTTCGCGCCGGAGGGCGGGGTAGAGGATGCCCTTGACCAGGCTCGTCTTCCCGCTGCCCGATACGCCTGAGATTACGGTCATGGCGTGCAGCGGGATCCGGACGTCGATCTTCTTCAGGTTGTGCATCCGCGCCCCGGTGAGTTCGAGCCAGTTGGTCAGTCGGCGGGGTTCGGCGGGCGGCTCGATGGCCATACTGCCGTTCATGTACTTGGTGGTCAGGCTTTCGGTAGCCTCGTCGTAGATCCCCTCGTAGGGGCCGGCGAAGATAATTTCCCCCCCGTGTATCCCGGCTTTCGGGCCGACGTCGATCAGGTAATCGGCCGCGGCGATAATGCCTTCCTCGTGCTCGACCACCAGCACGGTATTACCCAGGTCGCGTAACCTACGTAGCACGGCCACCAGCCGGTCGGTATCGCGGGGGTGAAGCCCGACGCTGGGCTCGTCCAGGATGTACATACTCGCGGTCAGGTTGCTGCCGAGGGTGCGGGTCAGGTTGATGCGCTGGCTTTCGCCACCAGAGAGGGTATTACTTAGGCGGTTCAGCGTCAGGTAGCCCAGCCCGAGGTCCATCATGCTCTGCAGCCGGTTGTTGATCTCCAGTAGCAGGCGGCGGGCGATGGTAGTATCGTGATCGTTCAGGTTCAACTTCTCGAAGTGGGCCTGTAATAAATCGATCGGTAGATCAACCAACTCGGTGATCGCTACCCCATCCACCTTTACGTAGTTCGCTTCCTTGCGTAGGCGACCGCCCCGGCAATTGTGACAAATCGTGCGTCCGCGGTAGCGGGCCAGCATCACGCGGTTCTGAATCTTGTACAGCTTCTTCTGTAGTTCTTCGAAGAAAGCATGGATGCCCCCGACGTGGCGATTCCCGTCCCACAACTCCCCCTTCTGCTCGGGGGTCAGGTCGGCGTAGGGGGTATGCACCGGAAAATTGAAGCGGTTGGCGACCCGCAGGAAGTTGCGCTGCCATTCGCCGTAGGTGCTGCCCGACCAGGGGGCCACGGCACCGTCGTAGACCGACAGGCTCGGGTTCGGTACGACCTTGTCCTCGTCGATACCCATCGTCCGACTGAAGCCCTCACAGACCGGACAGGCCCCGTAGGGATTATTGAAGTTGAACAGGGCGGGGGAGGGCTCGAGGAAGACCATCCCGTCCAGCTCGAAGCGGTTGTTGAAGGCTTCCCACTCCCCGCCGTCGAGGGTAACGACGACCTCGCCGGCCCCCTCCGTGAAGGCGGTCTGTACGCTGTCCGCGATCCGCTTGTTATTCTCCTCATCGTCGGGGCGTACCACGAAGCGGTCCACCAGCACCATCATTTCCTCCTCGGTTTCGAGGGTATCGAGCACCTTTTCCAGGCTGGCCTGGTCGCTCCCGAGTACATCCTCGATGTCCTGTAGTTCGTCGTCGGCCAGCACCCGGGTGTAGCCCTTCTGCTGCAGCAGTTCGAGTTCCTTGCGGAGGGTGCGGTCGCCGTAGGTACGGGGGATCGGGGCGTAGAGGTAGACGCGGCTCCCCTCAACCCGGCCCAGGATGTAGTCGACCACGTCGGTCACCGTATGCCGCCGGACCTCTTCCCCGCTTTTGGGGCTGTAGGTGCGACCGACCCGGGCGTACAGCAGCCGGAGGTAGTCGTAGATTTCGGTGAGCGTACCCACCGTAGAGCGGGCGTTGGCCGTGGTGGTTTTCTGTTCGATCGCGATGGCCGGACAGATGCCCCGGATGTAGTCGACCTCCGGCTTCTTCATCCGCATCAGGAACTGGCGGGCGTAGCTGCTGAGGCTTTCGACGTAGCGGCGCTGCCCCTCGGCGAAGAGGGTATCCATGGTCAGGCTGGACTTGCCACTGCCGCTGACGCCCGTCACCACCACCAGCTGGTTCTTCGGGATCGTCAGGTCGACGTTCTTGAGGTTGTTCGCGTTGGCGCCCTTGATGAAGATGGCGGTGCGCAGGTCGGCGGCGGTCTGTTCGGGGCGGGAGGTAGCTACGGTATTCACGGCCC
>CAZQNE010000170.1:0-2973 GCA_964594535.1 uncultured Lewinella sp. | reverse complement strand
CGGACCACGATGACGTCTCCAATTACCAGTTCTTCCACCCCAATTTCCGAGGTTTTCCCAGCGCGTTTTACCAGGGCGGTTGGCGGAGCCAGGTCGGACAGCGCGGCAATGGACTTGCGTGCCCGACCCATTGCGTAGTTCTCCAGCGCGTGCCCGATACTAAAGAGAAACAACAGCAGGGCCGCTTCCTGAAACTCCCCGAGGGCGCAGGCTCCGGCGGCGGCCACGAGCATCAAAAAGTCAATTTCGAACTTCCCTTGCCGGATCGTCTGCACCGCCTCGATCAGAATGAAGTACCCGCCCAGCAGAATGGCGATGACGAAGAGGACCGTCGGTACGATCTCGGCCACTCCCTCCAGGAAGCTCAATATCAACCCCGCCAGCCAGAATACACCGCTGCCGATGGCGAAGTACAGCTCGGTATTCTCGCCGAAGATGCCGCCGTGGTCGTGGTTATGCCCGTCGCCGGGGCCGTGTTTTTCCTTGCCGTGCTCCCCGGGGCCGTGATCGTGGCCGGCGTGATCGTCAACCGTCGATCTGATTTTTAGATCGGTGTCGGTGATGGCCTTCCGCACGCCCACCTCGTCGATGGCCTCGGCGTCGTATTCGATCCGGGCTACCCCCGCCCCCGATACCACGGCCTCCGTGATGCCACTGGTCTTGCCGATCCGTTCGCCGACCTGCCGCGCATGACGCTGATGCCGAATGCCGGTAACGTCGAGCAGCAGGTGACGGTAACGGCGGGTGATCCCTGCGCCGGCCCGTTTGGCCAGGGCTTCCACCTTCTCCAGGGATAACTGATCCGGGTCGTAGTGAATACACACCTCCGGGGGAGAGCCCTCCTTGAGGTGCACGGTATCGACTCCCGCCTCTGCCCGGAGCGACTGTAGCAGCCGGTCCACGCACCGGTCGCGCTCGTCGGGTACCTCGGGAAGCAGGACCGGGAGGTTCAATTGTATTTTACTCATTAGTGTATAAATTATAGTTGCGTAGCTGTGCCCAAGCGCGGGAATTACTCTCCCCCGCGTTATCGTTAGTGTCGCTGATCGGTTAAATGGACATTTCGAACAGTAAAAAGCCCAGGAAGCCGGTAAAGAACATACTGGTAGACAGGAGAGTATCCTCCGTTTCGTGTGCTTCGCTGAGCAGTTCTTCGGTAACCAGGAACAGCAATGCCGAAAGGCCGAAGGAGAGAAAGACTACGAGCAGCTCCGGGGAGGCGTCGCCCAGCAATCGTTGCGCTCCGTAAACCCCGACAAGGAAAGTCACCACCATCGATGCGAGCACGGCAAACTGTTTGCCAGTGGATACTCCTTCACCGCCGATTCTGCTGACCACCGCACCGCCCAGGGAAAATAATTCAACGGACAACACGATGGCCATTAGCGTACCGACGCGCTCTCCGGCCAGGGTACCTAAGCCAAGCAAAACACCATCGACCAGAAAGTCCACTCCCATGGCGACCACAAATCCGGATGGGATGGTTCCGGTTGTTACCGGGGATCGGCTCTCCAACCGTTGGCTCCAGGCCCGGATACCCAACATCAGTATGGTCCCCGCCGCAAAACCGATCCCGACCTCCAGGGGGGCATGTCGTTCGACGATATCCGGCAGCAGCTCGACGGCAACGAGCGCGAATACCACGCCGGCGGCAAAGTGCATAATCACGTTGCGCATCCGCTCGCCCGGGGGCCGGATCAGGGTGACAATTCCTCCGGCCAGGGCGGCAAGGCACGGAATAAGGTTAAAGAATGCAGGATTCATGCGTAATCGTTTACTATCCGGCGCGGTCGATCCACCACCGCTCCGCCCGTTGCAGACCCCATTTGAGCGCTTGTCGAGCGGTCATGTCGGGGTGGTCCTGGAGTAATTGATTGGCGATTTCAAGGGCCTTTGCTTGTACATCCGGCAGATAATCGGCTAGTTCTTCCGGGAAGTCGGTAGGCGTTATTCGGCGATCCATTGCTTGGCCTGGGCTTGGTCCTCGAGTTCGAAGTAGCGAATCTCGGCGGAGGTGAAGGGTTTCATGAGCTGCGTCATCCAGTCCATCCAGGTTTTCCTTCCTACGATGGCGACTCGTTCGTAGTCGTTGGCGTGCTGGGCATCAAACTTTAGATCGTCCCAGAAGGCACCGGGGGTCCACCCGTCGAAGTCTTCCATTTCGAAGTACCAGCGCACCTTGCCGTGCCGCTGGATGATTCGTTCCACTTCCGGGAGCAAACGATCGTAGTCCGCCTCGTCGAGTTCACCGACGGCGGTGGTCAGGAGGATGTTGGAATTGGGTTGATGATGGATGTTAATCATAGGTCATTGAATTTAAGCGCTTTATTTAGCCAGTTTGAGAATGCGCACCGCCCCCCGCAGCACGATGATGAAAACGATGGTACCGATGACCAGGTCCGGCCAGCGGGAGTCCAGCAGGTAGACCAGTACTCCGGACAGGATTACCCCAAGATTGATCGCAATGTCATTCGAGGTAAAAATCTGGCTGGCCTGCATGTGGGCTTCCTCGCTTTTCGCTCGTTGGAGCAACCACAGGCAAACGGCATTTGCGATCAGGGCCAGGGAGGCCACGACGATCATCGTACCGAATTCGGGTACTCCGCCGTAGCCAAACACGCGTCGCACCACCTCTGCGAAACCGAACACCGCCAGTCCGAGCTGTACGTAGCCGCTGATGGCGGCGATCCGCTTTTTGCGAGCAATGGCCGCTCCGACCACCAGCAGACTCAGCGCATACACCGAGGCATCGGCCAGCATGTCGAGCGAGTCCGCCACCAGCCCCATCGAGCCGGAGATTAGTCCGAAGGTCATTTCCAGCACGAAGAAGGCCGCGTTAATCCCCAGTACCCACCACAGTACGCGGCGTTGCTGTTCGTCCCCCTCCCCCGCGGCGGCGGGTACTTTATTCGCGGTCCGGCTGTCGATTAGTTCGTCGCCTAACCCCAGGCCGGCCAGTTCGGAAGCTACCAG
>CAZQNE010000169.1:0-2990 GCA_964594535.1 uncultured Lewinella sp. | reverse complement strand
AGATGGATATCGACTATACCGACTACGGTAAACCCATCTGGCAGACCGAATGGTCGTACGACACCAGCCCCGAAGACGCCGGCATCGCCAATGGTGCCCGCTGGGCCCATAACCTGCACCGAATGCTCGTCAACGCCAAGGTGAATGCCTGGCACCACTGGTGGCTCATCAATTTCAAGAACGATGGTCGCCAGCAGGGGCTCATCAGCGCCGTGCCTGACGTGCCCGGCTACACCGTCACCAAGCGCTTCTGGACCATCGGTAACTTTTCCAAGTTCGTGCGCCCCGGATGGCAACGGATCGAGGCGACGGCTAACCCTACCGCCGATGTGTACGTCTCGGCCTTCAAGGACCCCACAAGCGGCAAATTTGCCATCGTAGCCATCAACCGGAGCACGGGAACTAAGACACTGAGTCTGGACTTCGACGGCTTTACCGCCGGTCAGCTCACGCCCCACCGTACCTCGGGCAGCGAAGACCTGAGCACCTTAGGTCAGATCAGCGCCGGAGGGGGAGCGAGCGTGAGCCTGCCCGCCCAGTCGGTGACCACCTTCACCGGCACGACCGACGGCGGCGGCAGTACCCAAACCCCCTACGCCGGAACGCCCTTTACGGTGGAGGACGGGGCCGTTCTGCGGGCCACCCACTACGATAACGGCGGTGCCGGGGTGGCCTATTTCGACACCTCCCCCGGCAACGCCGGGGGCTGCGGCCGGGCGGATGACGTGGATAAGGGGGGGAGTAGCAGTTGTATACTGGGCTGGAATGTAGCGGGGGAATGGCTGGAGTATACCGTCACGGTAGCTACGGCCGGCAGCTACGACATCACCGCCCGCCTGGCCGGTGCCTTTGACGACCGTTCGGTACGGCTGAAACTGGGGTCCACTACCCTGGGTATGCTGGAATTGGACAATGCCAGCACCGGCTGGAACGACTACCGACCCACTACGCTCTCCGGGGTCAACCTACCCGCCGGCGCCCACGTACTCCGTCTCGAGATTGTGACGGACGCTATCAACGTGAAGGATTTCACCTTTACGTTTAATTCGCCGCCTTCCGGACAGACGCCATATTTCGGCAGCCCCCAGATTATCACCGACGGCAGCGTGCTGAAAGCGTGGACCTACGATGAGGGCGGCCCCGGCGTAGCCTTCTTCGATACCGATGACGGCAACCACGACGGCTGCGGGCGTAGCGATGACGTCGACCTGGGCGGCAGCGGCGATAACTGTAACCTCGGCTGGATTGTCGAAGGGGAATGGACGGAATACACCGTCGACGTAACCGCCGGCACCTACGACATCGAGGCCACTATGGCCAGCACGCTGAATGACCGGACCCTGCAACTTATGGCGAACGGGCAGGTGCTAGGTAGTGTGGACTGCGATAATGGCAGTACCAGCTGGGGGGACTACCGTACCGTCACCCTGGCGGGTGTAGCGCTGGAGGACGGGGTGCAGGTATTTCGGCTACAGGCTCTGGATAGCTACTTCAACTTACGCGATCTGACGTTTCGGCGGCAGGGGGGGGCGACGGGCGGCCTGGTCTCAAGTACGACCCTGAGGGCCCCTGACTGGCGGGTATTCCCTAATCCGGCAACTGATGTCGTAACGGTAGTGCCCCCGGAGCGGGGACCGGCCTACGGGCTCGATATCCTCGACGTGACGGGCCGGTTGCTACGAAGTTTCCCCACCGGAACCGGCTCGCGGCGTGTCGGGGTAAATGACTTACCTCCTGGCGTGTATACGCTACGCTTACTACCGCGTGAGGACGGCAGGGAGGCTACCGCCATTCTGCGCCGCTTCGTGGTGCGTTAACACACCGGGACCGAACGTAGGGTAGCGAGCCCGGGTTAGATGGGTACAGATAAATCGACTGACCTTATGCAATATACCAAGCAATTCCTTCTGGCCCTACTGGCCGTACTGATCGTTTTCGCCACCGGCTGCAATACCAGCAAAACCACTAAGGGCGGAGCCATCGGCGGTACCGTGGGCGGCGTCGTCGGCGGGGCTATCGGCAAGAACAACGGTAGCGGCACCAAGGGGGCCATCATCGGTGCCGTGATCGGCGGGGCTACCGGAGCCGTCATCGGCGACTATATGGACAAACAGGCCGAAGAGATCGAGCAGATCGAAGGGGCCGACGTAGCCAAAGTAGAAACCGAAACCGAAGACGGAGAAACCATCACCAGCGGCTATACCGTAACCTTCGACAGCGGCATTTTATTCGACTTCGGAAAGTACTCCCTCACCGACGCCAGCCGGATCGAACTGCAAAAAATGGCCGACGTATTCAAAAAATACCCCGATACCGACATCGAGATCGATGGGCACACCGATAACGTGGGTAGCGAACGTTCCAACCAGCGCCTGAGCGAGCGCCGTGCCGCCAGCGTGGCCGATTACCTGGCCGATCTGGGTATCGACCGCAGCCGCATGATCACGATGGGATTCGGCGAAACCCGCCCCGTAGCTACGAACGACACCGACGCCGGCCGCGCCGAAAACCGCCGCGTGGAGGTCGTCATCACCGGTACCGAGGAACTGGTGGAAAAGGCCGAGTCGGGTACGCTGACCGTGCCGGAGTAGCGCGTTACCCCCCTCTCCCCCGCGGGGGGGTTGGGGGTGAGGGCACCCGCGAACCTACAAAGCCCAGCAATTTTTCCTCCTCCCACAGGTCTGCCATCAGTTGGTAGCCGACTGGGAGATGACCGCTAGTTCCGGAAGGGATCGCCACGGCCGGCAGCCCCGCCAGGTTAGCCAGCACGGTGTAGATATCGGCCAGGTAGTTGGCGACGGGGTCGTCGATCTGTTCGCCCACCGCCCACGGCAAACTGGGGGAGACCGGCATCAGGATGAAATCATAGTCGGATAGGATCGCCCGCAGCCGCTCCTGAATGAGCCGCCGTGCCCGCTGGGCCTTGCCGAAGTAAGCCTCGTAGTAGCCGCTACTGAGCACGAAGGTGCCGAGCAGAATGCGCCGCTGCA
>CAZQNE010000168.1:0-3097 GCA_964594535.1 uncultured Lewinella sp. | reverse complement strand
TTAGTTCGCGCTGATGATTCCGCGAATGTTCCAGTTGACCGTCTCGCCGGGGTTGATGGTGCCGAAGCTCTGCCAGCTAGGGTTCGTAGATAGCGAAAGCAGATCACCGTCGGAGGTATAGTTGCGGCCGGCGTCGCACCCCACCGAGAAGGGCTCTCCGTTATCCAGTTCGACCTCGACCACCAGCCAGATGGCCCGATCCGCTTCGATGGGAATAGCGGGTATAATGCGGTCCTCCGTCCAGCCGATGGTGGTCACCCGGTTGGTGATGTCGCGGGTGTAAACCGGGGTGGCCCCGGGGTCCAGGATACCCGGGGCTACCTGGTACACGGTTACCCGGGTACTGAGGGGGATATCCGACATATAGAAGGTGACCCCCTCCAGGCTACGCCCGACGAAGGGGGCCGTCTCTACCGGAGGGAAGTAAGCGGCAAAGCGATTGCGGCCGGGGGGCAACTGGGGGGCGGTGACGTTATCGCCGTCGTAATTCAGCGTAGCGGTAGCCGATGGACCGGTATCGTCATCATCGTTCCCACAACCCATCCCGAGTAAAAGTGGAAACAGAAGCAGAAGGAGAGCGGGGAATTTCATGAGCCTATCTTTGCCCCGCAAGATCGGGGTTTTTAGTAGCGTACAGCCTTAAAGGTTTGCTAAAATCCGCGGCAATTCGTGGCAATCCGTGGTGAACCCCCAGCACAAAGAAATACTAAGGCTCGCCCTCCCCAATATCCTCAGCAACGTCAGCGTACCGCTCATCTCGAGCTTCGATACGGCCCTGATGGGCGCACTGGGCGGCACCCACATCGCGGCGGTCGGACTGGGCGCCATGGCCTTCAATTTCGTCTACTGGAATTTCGGCTTTTTGCGCATGGGCACCACCGGGCTCACCGCACAGGCCTTCGGGCGGGAGGATTCCGGCGGGCAGTGGCAAACGCTGGTCCGGGGGGTGTGGGTCGCCCTGGGCATCGGGCTGCTACTCATCCTCCTGCAAAGCCCTTTGGTGAGGATGACCGAATGGCTCCTCAACATTCGCCCGGGCCAGATCGCACTGGTCGAGGAGTACTTCTTTATCCGCATCATCGCGGCCCCGGCGGCCCTGTTGCAGATGGTACTGCTGGGCTGGTTCTTCGGCCGGCAGAACGCGATCACCCCCCTCGCCCTTACCGTAGCCGTCAACCTGCTCAATCTCGCGTTGAGCTATTACCTCGTCGCCGTCAGTGGGTGGGGCATCGCCGGGGTGGCCTGGGGCACGGTGGTCGCTCAGTACGTAGGGGTACTGTCGGGTTTCGCCGTCCTGGTTTACCAACGGAGTTGGCACCTGCGCTCCGCCGCAAAAACCAAGGTCAGTCTGGGGGCCTTTTTCCGGATCAACCGGGACATCTTCATCCGTACGGTCTGCCTGACCCTGAGTTTCGCCTTCTTCTACAACCGGGCCAATGCGCTGGACGTAGGTACGGCCACGGTGGCGGCCAACGTCATCCTCCTGCAACTGGTCAACTGGCTGAGCTACGGCATCGACGGCTTCGCCTTTGCGGCCGAGAGCCTGGTCGGGAAGTACGCGGGCGGCGGCGCGCGGGTGCAAGCTTTGATACGGAGGATACTGGCCTGGGGAATGGCCCTGGCGGTAGTCTACGCCCTGATCTACGGACTCGGAGGGGCTCGTTTGCTGGAGCTATTCGCCCCCGAAACCAGTGCCACGGAGACGCTGGAGCGGGCCATTTACTACCTGCCGGCGATCCTGCTCTTCTGTATCCTGGCGACCCCCTGTTACCTGTTCGATGGCATCCTGGTCGGACTGACGGCGGCGCGGACGATGCGGCAGACCATGCTACTGGCCCTGGTCGGCTACCTGATCGCCTACTACGCGGTGGGGCAGCACTTCGGTAACTGGGGGCTGTGGGGCAGCCTGCTGCTGTTCATGGTGCTACGGGCGGCCATGCAGATCCTGTGGTGGCGGCGGGGGTGGATGCGTGAATCCCTACCTTAGCCCCATGCCGTACCCCAGCATCGCCGCTACCCGGGCCGCCCTGGAGCGGGGCGAAACCACTACCCTGAAAATCGTAGAGCAGTACCTCTCCGCCATTGCTGACCAACGCTACCTGAATATCTACGTGGAGGTATTCGCCGACGAAGCACTGAAAACCGCCCGTGGCCAGGACGAACGGCGGCAGCGGGGGGAAGCACTCGGACGGCTCGCCGGCATCGTCATCAGCATCAAGGACGTGATCTGCTACGCCGGCCACACCGTCAGTGCCGGCTCGAAGATGCTCGAAAACTTCGTTTCCCCCTACACCGCCACGGCCCTCCGGCGGCTGCTCGACGAGGACGCCATCGTGATCGGCCGGACGAACTGCGACGAGTTCGCCATGGGTAGCGCCAACGAGAACAGCTACTACGGCCCCACCCGCAACGCCGCCGACCCCGCCCGGGTGCCGGGGGGCAGTAGCGGGGGCGCGGCCGTTTCGGTGCAGGCGGGTACCTGTCTGCTGGCCATTGGATCCAGTACGGGCGGCTCGGTGCGGCAACCGGCCTCCTTCTGCGGACTGTACGGCTTCAAGCCCACCTACGGTCGCGTCAGCCGCTACGGCCTCATCGCCTACGGCAGCAGCTTCGACCAGATCGGGGTACTGGCCCACGACCCCGCCGACATTGCGCTGGCCCTGGAGATCATGGCCGGGGCGGACAATTTCGACGCTACGGCGCCCAATAAGCTCGTCCCCCTGTACAGCAAAGCCAGGAGTGAGGGGAAGAAGCGCATCGCCTACTTCGCCGAAACCCTGGAAAACGAAAGCGTCGATCCCGCCATACATAGGGCGGTAGAAGGAGCGATACAGTCCTACAAGGAACAGGGGCATACCGTGGAGGCCGTGGCCTTCGACTACTTCGACTACGTGGTACCGACCTACTACGTGCTCACCACCGCCGAGGCCAGTAGCAACCTGGCCCGCTACGATGGCATGCGCTACGGCTACCGCAGTCCGAACGCCACTACCCTGGAAGAAACCTACACCAAAAGCCGTTCGGAGGGCTTCGGTACGGAGGTGCAGCGGCGCATTCTGCTCGGCACCTTCGTGCTCAGTAGCGGCTACTACGAGGC
>CAZQNE010000167.1:0-3127 GCA_964594535.1 uncultured Lewinella sp. | reverse complement strand
TAGTGGACCACTCGTCGTGTGCGGGCTGGGGTAGCATCGGGGGAGGTAGACGGCGGGTTCTGGCAACTACTCTTAGGGATACCGATATTACGAGACTTTTTCACCCACGGTCAACAAAAATTAGCCCTTTCACTCACGCTTCTCCCTTTTGCGGAGATAGTATAGGTAAACGACCCGCCCGAACGTGTTGCCCTCCATGACATCCTCCCAAGATTTGCTTGCCGCCTGCGGCCGGGGGGAGGCGCGGGCGCAGGAACTGTTTTATCGCCGCTACTTCCCCCTGCTGATGCCGATTTGCTTACGGTACCTGGGGGAGCGGGCGGAGGCACGGACAGTACTGAATCGGGCAATGCTGGCGATCATGCAGTCAGCGGTCGACTACCGGGAGGAAGGAAAATTGGAGGGTTGGTTGGTAACGGTGACCCGCAACACCATTCTTACCCACATCCGCGACGAACGGAGGGCTCAGCGGCGGGTGCTCGACCGCGACTTCAGTTGGCCCGCCTCCGTACCCAACCGTGCCCTGTCGGAGCTCGCGGTGGAAGATATCCTTAAGCTGTTGCATCGCCTGCCGGACCACCTGCGGGTCGTCTTCAACCTAGTGGCCTTCGACGGCTACAGCCACGGGGAGGTAGCCCAGGAACTCGACATCGCCGAGACGGCCAGCCGCTACCGCCTGAAGAAAGCCCGGGAACTACTCCAGGGACACTACCGCCGTACCCATGGCGAACAAGGAACCGGATCATGAAGCTAAACGACTACGAAGGGCAGTGGCAGGACCGAATCAACGAATTCCGACCGGAGGCCAGCGACGCCGACTGGGCCAGTATGCAGGAGGCGTTAGCGTCTCGGCCGACTCGCGGCACGTCTTCTTTTTCCCGGATGTACTGGCTGCTCGTGCCCGTGCTACTCCTCGCGGGCTACTGGTGGGCAGTCACTCCTGAAGTCGGGAGGCCACCCGAGGCCACTGCTGTAGCGGTGGTAGAACCCCTACCCGTACGTCCAGCTACGATCCTGTTGCCCTCAGTGGAATTGGACTCCCTTACCGCAGTTTCGGTTGCCGCTTCGATCGGTCCTCGCCCGGCTCCCACTACAATCGATCTCCCGCCGCGGGAAACTTTGGCGTATTCAATTTCCCCGGCACCCGCGCCCCGCCGCCCGTTGCTTGTGCCCGTCGAACCACTAGTTGGTCTACCGATAGCGGCACCGTTGAGTAGAACGGCCGAGCCCACGCTTGCTAACAAGCTCAATAACCTAGCCGTACGGGCCCATACTTCCCGTCACCCGGGCACGAATGGTTTTTACCCACGCACTAGAATTCGCGAATGATACTTTCTCCGCCTCAGCTCCTTGTGGTCATCCTGACAATCACTGGTACCCTATCTGGTTTGATTGCCCAGCCTGCCGATACGCTACCCTCCGTCCAGGTAAGTTACGGGTTCAATGTGTGGCACTCTGGTTTGTGGCAACCCGGTCTATACGTCCACCCCGGGGATGAGTATTTCTCCATATTAGATGAATCATCACCCGGGGTATCCCTGGATGCGGAGGCTCGACTACGAAAAAGTGTGAGTGTGCTGATTCGCCTGGGGACTGAGGCCGATCGGGGGCGGGGCGCCTACCAGAATTTACCTATTCCCCCGGTTGACGATTCGGAACCCGGCGACGGGCAGGCCACCCGCGATATCTACCCCATCGACCGCAAGGTCCGCCGCTACTACCTAGGGTTTGGCGCACAGGGAAACCTGCGGATCGGACGGGGCGATCTTAGTCTGGGCAGCCTGGTAACCTTCGGCGCCAACCGGTTACGGGACGTCATTTCCGTAGGCGACCTGCGCCCCCGCCCCTTTCGCCCGGATAACGGCACGGTGCGGCCCCCAATTGGTATTCCGTACTCGGCAACCCTGCGGTACGGAACGGTATGGCGAACTGGCATGCGCTCCCACCTGACTTATACCTACTGGGTAGACCAGCGCTTCGCGTTGCGAGCCGGAGTGTATATCGGCGTCAGGGGTGGCTTTTCGCTGGGAAACTACGAGCGGGGCGACCCGGACCGTTTCGTACTGCGCAAAACGACCTACTCCGATGAGTATGATCCGAATATTCATACCTACCGGCTGCCGGACGAAGACCTCCTCAACCCCGGCGATCCGACCCTGACGCTTTGGCAGACCGGTTTTACGGTCGGGATGATTTATAAACCGAAAGTTAAAAGTAAGCGATGAACCGTTTTCACCCCCAGCTTATCCTTGTCATAATTTGCCTATGGGTATCCACTTACTGTTCAGCGCAGTTCGGCGTAGAGATTGAAATGAGCTATGGGGCGGCTATCCAACAGGGTAACAACGCGGGTCCGGATCGTTTTGGGCAAAGCACCACGGGGGGACTGAACCTGGCCTACTACACCGAAAAGCCGTGGGCGAGGGCAGTTGGCTTAAGCCTGAGGTATCACTGGGTAGTCGGTCTGGTAGGTATCCAAAATTTCAGCCAGGAGGTGCCGGCCCTCGATGCGGACGATCCGGCTACTCTGGTAAGTCTGCGTGCTTATATACCCGGGTACCGCGCGGTTTCCGCCGGGTTGTTTGTTGAATTCGACCAGCTTTGGTCTTGTGACCAAGCTGTTCCAAGGTTCAGTTATCGCGCCGGCCTCGGTCTGCTACGACTTAACCGGCAAGCCCCACGGGTGGAGTGGTACGAGCAAACGTCGGAGGGAGATCGACTTGGTCCCCGGAATTTCGGCGAAACGTTCAACGTACGTGACGGTAAGATCACCCGTTTCAGGCGCGGGTTTTTCGATCCAATAGGTAACAATGCCATGCGGCGGTACCAGGCGTACGCGGAGCTGCAGCTTTCATATCAACTCACCCCCTATCTCAGGGTATTTAACCGTAATTTCTTCACATTGGGTACGTTAGGCCAACGGTACGGTGAAGATAATGACGAAAGCTTGCTAGGAAGGGTCAACAACTTCGAGTTCGGGGTACTGGGGCGGCTGTAGCTACCTACCCCCGGTTCCGCAGATCATCAATAAAGCGCGTCAGCTCCATTTCGTCGTACACCAGCACCTCCCGCGGCTTCGAGCCCTGGCTGGGGCCCACGATGCCGAGTTGCTCCATTTGGTCCATGA
>CAZQNE010000166.1:0-3257 GCA_964594535.1 uncultured Lewinella sp. | reverse complement strand
GCAGCTTTTCGTTGGTCTGCTCGTCGCGCATGGCCTCCTGCTTCTCGCGGATGCGGTCGCGGTTGTCCCGGCGCTGGCGCTGGCGCTTCTTCTTGCCGCCGCCGCCCTGCAGGCGGGCCATGGTGGCCTTGATCTTGTCTTCGATATCCTTGGCGGATACCTCCTTGGGCTCGTCGCTGCGTCCGCGGCCCCGGTCGTTGCGGCCTCCACCGCCCCGTCCTCCGGACTGGGGGGGGCCGGTGGTGATCTTCTTGCGCTTGCGCTTTTTGCGTTTATCGTCGGAGCTCCCGCCGCGCTTATCGACCTTTTTGATCTCGATCTTGCCGAGCACCTTCAGTCCCCGCAGTTTCGGCTCGGCCGTTTTGTGCAGGTCGGGCTTTTCGGCCGGTGTGGCGGGGGTGTCCGTTTTGGCGGCGGGGGTTTCGGCTGGCGTAGCGGCGGGCTTCGCTTCTCCCGGGGTTTCCTTCGGTTCGGCCGGGGCGGCTTCGGCCTTCGGGGGGGCGGTGGTTTTGGCTACGGGTTGCTTGTTTTCCTTCTTTTTGGCCGGGCGACGCTTGGTGGAATCGAGGTCGATCTTGCCCATCACCTTCAGCCCGGGTACCTCCCGTTTGGTCTCGGTGGGGGTGGGTTCGGAAGCGGGAGTTGGTTCCTTGGCGGGTTCCTCCCGTTTGGAGGGTGCTTCCGGGGCCGGCGGGGTGGTCTTCGCTACCGGCTTGGGTTGCTGCACGGGGGGCGGGGCCGGCGTCGTAGTGGGGCGCGGCGGGGGTGGGGGCGGCGGCGTAGAGCGGACGGCGGGCGGCGGGGGGGGCGGCGGCGCGGTGGGGCGGGTGCCGAATTCCATCTTGCTGGCCTTCTCCTTATCCGAGATGGCCTTCGCGAACTCCCGGCGTACGGCGGATTCCATCTCCCCGCTTACGCGCGCGATCGGCTTATTCTCGATCTCGAAGCCCTTGGACGTCAAAAACTCGACGATCGTCGAGGTCGCCACGTTCAATTCCTTCGCTACTTTAATCAGTCGTTTACTCATTCGATCTCTTAAGCACGTCCTTATTTTACCGCGGGGTGCCTCCGCGGGGCCATTTAGAACTACCCTAAAAAGCCAGTTTGTTCCCCCTCTGCCGTGCGCCGCGCCGGGGGGGTGCGCTCGGAACACTTTCCGATTGCGACGCAAAGATAAGGTACCCGAAGTACACAGTTGCCGCGTGGTCGCTATATCCGTCCGGGTTTTGGTAAACACGCGCCCCTAAAGATGGTTGAGCCGCCGAACGGTAGGTGGCCCGCTTGTCAGTAATGGACTTCCCCCCGCCGGATTCGTTCCACGCTACCCTCGATCAGTCTCCGTAGTACGGCCTGGTCCACGTCGTTCAACCGCTTCAGGTAGAGACAGCTTTTCCCACTTGTATGGGGGCCTAGTTCAGCCAGTAGGTTTGTATCCCAATCGACGCCGCACGTCAGGTAGATCGTCAACTTACGTTTCCGGGGGCTGAAGCCGACTTCCATCCAGTCACCTTCCCGCCCACTGGCGTAGACGTAACGGTAGGAGCCGAATCCCACGATACTGTCTCCCCACATAACGGCCGGTTCACCGGTGGCTTGCCGCATCATCTCTCGCAGTTGCTCGTAGTCCGCCCGGCGGCCGGGGTCGGCAATCGTGTCGAGGAACGTATCGACCGATCGTCGGGTAGGTTGGGTTTTGTTTTTGGCCACGGTCGCTCGCTTTATCGTAATTTTCCCCCTGATCACTAGATGTATGAATATACGACTTGCCTCAATCCCGTCCATCTTACTCGTCCTGACGGCCCTACCGGTACTCGCCCAGCAGACCTTCCCCTACAACGGGGTCTACGACCAGCGCGACGGCCACTACGCCCTCACGGGGGCCACGGTGCACGTCAGCCCGGAGGAAACGGTGGAAAATGCTACGCTGATTATACGCGACGGGCGGGTCGTGAGCGTAAAACGGGGCGGGGACGCAGGTGCAAGCGGAGCCGTGGAAATCAAGCTGGACGGCAAGCACGTCTACCCCAGTTTCATCGAGGCCTACGGTACCTACGGCATGCCGGAGGTGAAAACCAGCCGCGGTAGCTGGAACAGCCCCCCCCAGTACGAAAGTAAGACCGAGGGGGCCTACGGCTGGAACCAGGCCCTCCGCTCCGAAACGGATGCGGCCGAGCTGTTTACCATCGACGAAAAGCAGGCCGAGGCCATGCGGGAAGCCGGCTTCGGCATCGTCTCCACCCACCGGCCCGATGGCATCAGCCGGGGGTCGGCAGCGGTAGTGACCCTGGGCGAAGGCAGGGAGAACGAGGTGCTGCTCCGCCGCGCCGCCGCCCACCACCTTTCGCTCAGTAAGGGCTCCTCCCGCCAGAACTACCCCAATTCCCAGATGGGCGTACTGGCCCTGCTGCGGCAGACCTACCTCGACGCCGACTGGTACACCCGCCAGGAGGGGGAGGAAGCGAACCTGAGTCTGGAAGCCTGGAACGACCTGCAGGACATTCCCCAGATTTTTGCCGTCGACGATTGGCAGGAAGCCCTGCGGGTGGACGAGCTCGGAGACGCCAACGGCAAGCAGTACGTCATCCGGGGAAGCGGGGATGAGTACCAACGCCTCGGTGCCCTCAAAGAAACCGGGGCCACCTTCATCCTGCCCCTCAAATTTCCCGACGCCTACGACGTCACCGACCCCTTCGCGGCCGATATGGTCACCCTGGCCCAACTACGCCACTGGGAACGGGCACCGGGCAACGTGGCCGCGGTAGCCGGGGCCGGTATCCCCTTCGTGATTACCGCCGACGGACTCAGTAAGCCCACCGATCTACACGAAGCCATGCGCAAGGCGGTCGATGCGGGAGCCGGTGCCGCCACGGTATTTGCCGCGCTCACTACCGGCCCGGCCCGACTGTTAGGCATTCAGGATCGGGTAGGCACGCTTAGCCCCGGCATGCTGGCCAATTTTTTCGTCACCGATAAGGACCCCTTTACCGAGAAAGCCACCGTCTATCAGAACTGGGTACAGGGCAAGCCCTACGAGATCAAACCCGTCACGGCGGTCAGCCTGGCCGGGGGCTACGATATCCAGGTCGACGGCCGGTCCTTTACGGCGGAGGTCACCGGTGACCCCGGTAGCCAGAGGATGAAGATGACCGAGGAGGGTGACACCACGGCCCGCGACGTAACCTTTTCCGAATCGGATGGGGTACTCACCTTCCGCTTCCGGACGGAAGAAGACGGCGGCTTCTACCGCGTCAACGCCA
>CAZQNE010000165.1:0-3268 GCA_964594535.1 uncultured Lewinella sp. | reverse complement strand
CCCCCCGTCGATACTGAAACTGAAGGGAGATTCCCCGCCGAAGTAGTCCTGAAAACTAATAAAGCCCGCATCATCGGCACATAAATACGTCCGGGAGTTGATCGTCAGCCCGAGCCGCTTCGTTTGAAATTCAAAGTCGACCCCGCAATTCGTGCCCACGAAGCGGGCCGTCACGGTATTAAACTCCCCGCCCTCTTCGAAGACCAGGCGGTTGTTTCGGGTTGGAGCAGCGCCATTGACGATATATTCCAGTTGCCCGCCGCCATTGTTGGTGATCGTGAGCACGCTCGGTTCCCCGCACTCTTCGACCAGATCGAAGCTCACGTCCGGTGGGGTTCCCTCGCTACCGATCGTGAAGGGCAGCGGCTCATCCTCGCAGCCCGTACGGTTATTACGCGCGGTGTATTCCCCCGGAGCCAGGCCGCTGATGGTAGGCCCGCCATTCCAATTACTGGTAATGAATTCATCCCCCTGGTAAATAGCAAAGGAGTAATTTTTCGCGAGCGGGTTGCTGACGTCGAAGGTGATCGCTCCGTTTGCCGCTCCACATTCGGCATCCTTGACCTCCAGAATCTCCGTTCCCTCGTTGGCCAGCGTAACATTGATCCGGCCGGTCCGGCAACTGGTCAGGTTGCGCACGTAGAGGGTATACTCCCCATCGGGAACGTCGGTAAATGTCCCGTCCTCCTGAAAATTTTCCCCGTCCAGGCTGAAGCGCAGTTCGTCGTCGTAGCCGCCGTAGTCGACCTCGCTGTAGCTCACCCGCCAGGTCTCGCTGTCGCAGTCGTACTCGACGAAGTAGTCCACCTCCAGGGTTTCGCTGGGTTCGAAGGCCTGAACGGTAAATTCCACCGGCTCGGAGGTACAGCCCTCCACGTTGGTAGCTTCGGTCAGGTAGCGACCAGGGGCAAGGCCTGAAAACTCCCGATTATCCTGAGTGACATCGTAGTCATTATCCACGCCGTATACCCGGTAGGACAGACTCGAAAAAAGCAGATCCTCGTAGTCTAAAGAAACGGTTGCAGTGGGGGAGCCTTCCGGCAGAGAACATATCCGCTGGCTCGGGAAGGCCCCTCGGTACCGGGGCGTAGGGTAGATATTGGCCTGCAAGATCACCTCCGAGGCCGAGCCCGGCCGCCCGTCGATAATGGGCCGGTAGCGGTAGCGATAATTGCTGAAGTTGTTCCCCCGCGAACGGCCTTCGTAGTCCTGCTCGATCGTAAGATTAGGTTTTTCCGTAGTGGCCAACTCCTCGAAGGCCTGATTGAAGGCCGAGCGTTCCCAGACGTAGCCCGTGGCCCCGTCCACCAGATCGACTTTCAACACGACCATAGCCGGGCCGCACGCGAAGATCTCTTCCTGGGCGCGGGCGCAGGTGCAGAGTAATACGGCAATGGAAAGTAGCAATGATCGCATAGCGGGCACTTGACTAATAATTCACTTCGATGATCTCTCCCAGTCTGCCCAGGGCCCCCGAGTAATAGACGGGTTGAACGGCGTAGCGGTAGGTGGTGTCGCGGTCGAGCTCTTCGTCCAGAAAGCGCCATTCGGCGGGCAGACCGGCCCGGTTGGCTTCGCGCCGGTCGACTTCGGCTACGGCCAGCGTTCGGTAGGTGGTTAGCTCGGCCCCGCCCGGAGAACGTAGGATGCGGAATTGCCGGATGTCGGGGTCGTTCGCATACCGCCAGATGAGTCGGACCCGCTGTTCCCGCCGCAGCGCCTCCCCTTCCAAACCAGTCACGGCCGGGTAGACGCCCCGGGGCACCTTGCGCGCGATCAGGGTATTGGAATAGCCCCGCAGCCCGGCCTCGTCGATGGCCACCAGCCGGTATTCCATGCGCAGGTTCGCGCGGGCATCGCCGTCGAATATCCGTGCGACCTCCCCCGTAGCCGGCAGGGTTTCCAGATCGGCCCAGTAGGTAGTTCCGGTGGCCCGGCGCTGCAGCAGGTAGCGTACCACGTCGGCACTACTGCTCGGCGCGAAGGTGAGGTACACCCCATTCGTATCCGCCTCGAAGGTCCGCAGCCGTGGGGGAGCGGGCGGCTTCAGATCGGGGACGGGAATGGCCAGTACCTCGCTGAATTCCCCGGCGTTTTCCCGCTCGTCCAAAGCCACGACGCGGTAGTAGATGCTATCGGGGAGTTGCACCAGGTTGCTGAGCGTATCGTCGAAGCCGTTGACCGTCTCCATATTCGGGGTCAGGCGGGTTCCGGCCCGCTCGCGGCTGTTGCTGTAGAAGACCCGGTAGCCCATCACATCGTCGGCGGTGCTGTGGGTCCAGCCCAGGCTTACGATGCCGGCGGTGTCGAGGCTGCCGAACAGACCCGTAGGTGGCGGGGGCGGAACACTATCGGAGGCCAGCACGTAGGCGGAAAAGCTGGTCCGGAAGTCCCCCCGCGGTCCGTGGGCGCGCACCGTGTAGAACTGATCGTCCTGCAGCAAGGTATCCGTGAAGTCCTTAGTGGAAGGTTCGAGCGGACCGGCCACCCGCTCCCGCCCCCCGTCGGAGGTATAGCTACGGAACACCTCCACGTAATCGATCAGGGTACTATCCCCACCCAGGTAGGACCAGTCAATCGTTGCCTTTCGGTAGCCCGTCTCTTCAGCATGGATGTTGATGGCCGGAAGGGGGTTCGGCGCATCTCCCCTTCCGCTCACCATTCGGCCGCGTCGACTGGCTACCCCAAAGCGGTTGTAGCCGACCAGGGCGTAGGCGTAAGTCGTCTCGTTGTCTTCGAGCGAGTCACGAAACACCATCTCCCGTTCCAGGTCGCCCTGCACCTGTAGCCGAACCTCGTTGCGCAGTTCCCATTTTCCTTCCTCACCCTCGCGGCGGTAGACATCGAAGCTGCGGTAGCGGTAGGATTCACCAGGCCAGGTGAGCGTTGCGCGGCGGTCGCCAAATTCCACGGTCAGTCGCTCGGGAGCGAACAAGGTTTCCCTACCTCCGGCCCGAACCCGCAGGGGCACCGAGCGGTAATCGGTACCCGCTACCGCAATCCGGTATTCATAAAGCTCATTGTCCTCTGCCGTAGCGTCGGTGAAGCCCAGGGCGCCCCCCCGGGCGGCCGGGTAAGACAGATCAGTCGCCATGAGCACAAAGAGGTAGGCGGTATTGCGGTCATTGACCGTGGCCAGCAACTGGCGGTCGTCTTCCCCCTCGCCGAGGTAATCGATCCGCCCGGCCCGGTCCAGGGCCACCGCGGGGAACATCAGGGCGATACTGTCCTGCTCCACGATGTCCCGCCATCCGTCCTTTTCAACTTC
>CAZQNE010000164.1:0-3282 GCA_964594535.1 uncultured Lewinella sp. | reverse complement strand
AAGATAACTACCTCAGGCTGCTGTGTTTATACCAATGTATAGCGGTGTGATAATTTATCTAATTCCCTCATTATGTTATTACATCATATGTATGCACATACATGTGACACATGCTTTCGCGTAGCAGTGACTTCTTTAATTCGCATTTTAGCCAGAGAGCGAAGCTCAAGGGCGGAAAAGCGCCTTCAACCAGGCTATGGGGGACTGAAAAAGCCCGGTGTTTCACAGTCATTTTCGTTTTGCGAATTCCGCGAAGTTGTCGTATTTTGCCATCGCACCCACCATTCTGTGTGATAAACGCCCTCCCCAAGGTTTAAAGTGGTGCATATGCACCACTTTAGATTTCAGCCCACCATGCCCAAGAACCGAACGATAAAGATTGGCGACCAGGATGTCCGGATCGATCTGGACTCCGGCTACTTCTGCGTAACGGACCTGGCTTCCCTCCGCGGCCGATCAGCTGACAACCTGAAGAACTGGATGCGCAATGCCCAGTCCCTGAATTTCTTCGAGGCCTGGGAACAGGAGCACATTCCTGCCAACCAGCAGCTTAATCTGGATGCGTTCCGCCTGGCGCTCAGCCGTGACGTTGCCTTTGTCCTGAGCGGTGCCAAGTTAGTAGAAGCCGGCTGTCAGGGCATCTTCGTCCAGCGCGGACGCTACGGCGGAACCTATTGCCACATCGACTGGGCCACCCACTTTGCCAACTGGTTTGACGCTCGCTTCTACGTCAAGACCATCCAGGTAGCGCGTGAGCTATCCGACCGGGTCTACGGCCGGGACGCCGCCCGCCTGCGCTTCTCCCGCGATCTGGCTTCCGATTCCTATGCCTTGATCACCGGCCAGCGGGATCAGCAGTCTCTTCCGGCTCCAGGCACCAAAGAACACGTCGCCGCTGAACACGGACACAACCCCGTACAACGCTACCTAAACTAGGTAAGTGCCGACATTATCAACCTAGCGATTTGGAAAATGACCGCCCTCGATTGGCGGACCAACTTCCCTCCCGATAACCCCGGGCATAACATGCGGGACTTCGCCACCGCCGAGGAACTGCTGGTCGTCAACGCTCTGCAGATCCTGATGCATGACCTGCAGTCTCAGGACACGTCTCCGGAGCAAATGCTAGAATATTTATCTACCCGGGCCGATGAGCTTCTGGCGCACTACTGCAAAACCGAGGAGAAGCAGTACATCCTGGAGCTTGCCCGGGACAAGCGGGGTTGGTAACGATCGATACGGTTTAAACTGAATGATTTCTTAGTTCACCACATCCTTATATATAGAGCTCCCCGTGGAAGACGTAACCGCCATCGCCAAACAAGTTGCCCGCCTCCTCCGCAAATCCGGTCTGGAGACCTACGACCAGACCAAGCACGTCTTCCGGGAGGTGCGTAAGGAGCTGGACTTGTCGCCCCCCAAGCGGCGGGTCCGTAACACGGTAAAGCGACTCAGCGTAGAAAATCTGCGGGCCTTCCTGCGGGCGGCCCAGCGGCAGGAGCCGAAGGTTACCCTGATGATGCAGACGCTCTACGAGTCGGCCGTGCGCGTAAGCGAATTCACCGGCCTGGAAGCCGGGGACTTCCTATACGACCAGCGGCGGCTTGTCGTCCGAGCCGGCGAGGGCGATAAGCGCCGCGAGGTGATCATCAGCACGGAGCTGGCCGGCATGCTCCGGCTACACCTGGGGGACCGGAAATCGGGACCGCTGTTCCGCAGCCGGCAGGGGAAAGCCTACTCCGATCGGCGGATCCAGCAGCTGGTCGACCAGGTAGCCACCGCGGCAGGGATCGAAAAACGGGTGACGCCGCATACTCTCCGCCATACCCGGGCTACGCTGCTTACGGAGGCGGGAATGACGCGGGAAGAACTGGGGCCACTACTCGGCCACGAGCAGTCCAACACGAAGGACATCTATGTTCGCACTGCCCAGGTGCTGACGGTAGAGGCGTTTGACCGGGCGCACCGGGGGTTAGATCAAACGCTTGATCAGAAAAACTGAGATCCTGCCTATTACTATTACGGACCACCCACAGAAACCGCAGAGTCAAACCAGTTGAGTTGTACCGGAAGCTCACCTAATTATCAACTTATTCCGCATCGCGATTTAAGCACCCAAGACACTGTAAAGAATCAAACCGCAGCCAACCGGCTACCTTTGTTTGGCAACAATGAATCGATATGGGTGAGCAAAACATCGTAAAGTTCCAGTACCAAGGCCAGCCAGTAACCTTCGAATACGTAGAGGGTCACCGAATGATCAATGCGACTGAGATGGCAAAACCCTTTGGTAAGCTGCCCGGTAACTTCCTGAGGTTGAAGGGGACGCAAGACTTTATCCTAGCTTTGGAACACCGTTATTCAGATCTGAATAACGGCCCGGTGGAAGCGCTGCGCGTGGTACAAGGAGGTCCGGCAGAGTTCCAAGGTACGTGGATGAGCGAGCATCTCGCTCTCAAATTTGCTGGATGGCTTGAGCCCATGTTCGAAGTGTGGGTGTACGAGCGAATTTTAGAGCTGGTCACCACCGGAAAGACAGAAGTAGCGGGTACCTCCTCCAACGGAGTTGCTTACAGCCTGAGAATGATCGCCGACCGTATAGAACAGCAAGATCAAATCAACGGTGAATTCAGGGACGACATCGCCGATGCCAAGCACCGGTTAACCGATCTCGAGGCGCAACTGGTGAATTCTCCCCAAGACTACACCAGCATCACCGGATTTTGCAAAATTCACACCATTGACGTTACCCATCAGCAAGCAGTCACCTGGGGTAAGGAAGCGTCAAATCTCAGCAGAGAACTCGGCGCACCGACTGGCAAGGCAAAAGATCCGCGATGGGGACAGGTGCGTACCTACCGGGACGATATTCTGATGAAAGTGATTTTAGGCAAGGGAAAAAAATAAGGAGCTAACCATTTCAGGGAACGCGTTGGCAGGTTGTTTGCCGGTGCCTAAGCGTTCGCAGGAGGGTATCGCGCTATGGGGGGGACTCATGCTATCGGGTGTTACGGCCAAGGCCCTCGCTGATGGAGTAACCGGTGTTGTACAGAAGACAAAGATCCGTTTCTATCAATTGGCAAGACTGACCAGCACCGGGTCGGTGACCTCTAAGTACGCCTAGCGTTTTTTCTAGCCCAGGTGCTTGCCTTATTTTCTGGTTTTCCCCTGCAATTGGGGCACCATTGAAAAAAGGTTGGGCAAAAGCGTTGCGGTGAATCGGCGACTGATTACTCGCCCTTCGCTATCATCGAAAAAGACATTAACGAACCACACGTATTG
>CAZQNE010000163.1:0-3374 GCA_964594535.1 uncultured Lewinella sp. | reverse complement strand
TAATGAATAAAAAAATAGTAGTTGTTGATGAGGTAGTCATTATACATGTAGGTCATTCGCCTGAGAATAATCCTATACTTGCTAAGTTTAAATATAATGAGATGTGTCGTATCTATCAAGATAAATATATAAACTCTAGCTCTATAATCAATATGAGTTGGTATAAGCGGGGCGGAAACTTATGGAAATAGATAGTGGGTCGCTAACGTAGAAATATTGTCCAATGAATATTTCAAAGTCTACCGTCGTTATTCTGTTTGTGCACCTACCCAAAAATGCGGGTACTACCATTTCTGCTATAGCAAGCAAGATCGGTTGTCTTACCAAAGATCATGATATTAGAAGAAAAGGGTTTGTGCAATTGAGAGATTTACCTAAGGATACACTTTCTCAATACCGAACTTTTACAGTAGTCAGGAATCCATGGGATCGGGTAGTATCCGCATTTTATTATTTACGGGCCGGCGGTCGAAATGTTGAGGACTACAAAGATCGCGAACGAATCCTGAAACCTTTTCAGTATTGTTTTGAACGATTTGTGAAAGATGGTTTGGTCAATCAACCCCGCTTAATTACAGAACAACTCCACTTTAGGCCTCAACATGACTGGATCTGCAGTGATAGCGATATCATAGTTAATGACGTATTAAGGTTTGAGAATTTGCAATATGATTTAGATCGGTTTTTAAAGTCATGCAGTCGACCGTCGGTAAAACTCCCGATTCTCAACTCCAGTAATCGATTTCATTATAAGGATTGCTACGACCATGAAATGCAAGAAATAGTGCAGAGCGTTTACCTTCAAGATATTCACTTGTTATCATATTCTTTTTAACTATCGGAATATAGCCGTTGTTCACTAATCAATATATTATCAATATGCAACCTCGTTATATAGGGTACATAATGAATATGGCATGCATCTGCTGCTTATGTCTACCACTAATTCCAGGAAGTGCAACTGCTCAGGGTGAGACCTTCCGCGGAGTAATCACCCAAAAGTCATACGTAGAAGATAACCACCTCAAGCCGTCGCTGTCAACAGCAGTAGTATCGGATATACTAGGTACAACGACAGAGAACTTCGACACTTTTTACTCAACGATGTACGTTTGCAATGACACAATCATTTCGACCTACCACGGTCGTGAGCCTATCCCCCTTGTAGTCGAATTCGATCATGGTGGACGCTCCTATATCTTTTATCCGTATAGCGAAGACGGAGGAGTAGAGGTAGTACGTACAGCACTCAAACAACGTGATCTGGGAGGGACGACTGGCAGTGACTGGAAGAAGGTCCGCAACAATAAGCGGGATGCACAGTATCAGGACTTCGACTACCGCATGGTCCACCCCCAGCGGCAAACGGTCGTACACTACGCCAGCGTAGATGAATCGGAGGTATATCTGGATCAATTCGAGTTGGATGGACATTTCGCGAATGTTTTCCACCCTTATGGTCTCTATAAAGATCGAATACAGATCATTAAAGGCCGTCGTTACTTTTATCACTATACTTACACCGTAGATCTTAAATTGAACTGCGCCGAGAAACTACTCGGCATCCGGGTACGGGAACGTGAAGACCCGGATGTCATCGACCAGTTCACCTATGCCCCCCAAACCGAACCGCTGCCTGAAGCCGAACGCCGACCGTTCGAGACGGTGGACGTGCGGGACTCCACCGGACTAGGCTCCGTATTCCTGGATGAGTTCGCCGGACAGTACGTACTGATCGACTGGTGGGCTACCTGGTGCCTGCCCTGCCGCCAGGAGATGCCCTTCCTGCAGAGTATCCAGGAAGAATACGCGGACGATGGACTCTCAGTCGTGTCCCTTTCCGTAGATCGCGAAGAAGACCTGATGCACTGGATCGAGCAACGGCAAGTCATGCAAATGGACTGGACCAATTGGATCATGTATGATGGCATCAAACAACAGCCCCTGGCGACTACCTACCCAATGAAGGGCATCCCCACCTACTTTATTCTTGACCCCCAGGGGAGGGTGATGTATTTCGATGCACCCCGACCGTCTGACCGACGGCTACGGGAGGTGCTGGATGGTTTACTGCGGTAAGAAGTAAAGGGGGCAGTAGTCTGATGCGGCTGTTGGAGCGGGTACTGGGGAGTTTGTAGCTTAGGGCTCACACCCATCCGCCGATCCGCCCATGCACCGCCGCCGCTTCCTCCGCCACCAACTCAGCCTGACCGCCGGCGTGCTGTCGCTTCCCCTATTCGGCTCGCACCTGCGTCCCCGCCCCCCTGCTGCCGATGACCTGAGCCAAGTACGCATCACCGATCTGGTCGTACATAAGCTCAGCGGAACGGTCACCGGTAAGCCCAGCCCCTGGTACGGATCGGTACAGCCGCTGCACGTCTACCCGGAATTCAGCAACGATTTTTACGTCCCACCGGCCGGTGCCGAAGCGGGAAGCTGGACCAAAACCGCCCACTACCTGACCGTAGCTACCGACGACGGAGTGGAGGGGCTCTACGGGCCGATCGACGCCGAAACCATCCCCGTGCTGAAGCGGCAGATCGCCCCCTTCCTGCGGGGGCAGCACGCCCTGGCCGGCGAGTTGCGCTGGGACCAACTCTACCGCAGCAACCGCCACGCCCGCTCGGGGCACTTCATGATGGCCATCAGCGCGGTGGATAACGCCCTCTGGGACCTGCGGGGCCGCTACCTGGACGCCCCGGTCCACCAACTGCTGGGTGGCCCCGCGGTAGCCGAAGTACCCGTATACGCCAGTACCCTGGGCCGTTCCATCCTGCCGGGAGAGGCCGGGGCCACGGCGCGGGAGTTTCGGGAAAAGGGTTTCGCCGCCCAGAAGTGGTTCCTGCCATACGGACCGGGGGACGGCCACGACGGGATGCAAAAGAACACCGCCCTGGCCCGCGAGCTACGGGAAGCGGTGGGGGAGGGGACCGAGCTGATGTACGACGTATTCAGCGGCTGGGACCTGCCCTACGCCCTGCGGTGGTGCGCCGCGGTGGCTGACACGCGCCCGGCCTGGCTGGAGGAACCCTTCCTGATGGACCAGCTGACTAGCTACGTCGAACTGGCCCGCCGTACCGACATCCCGATCGCGACCGGCGAGCACATCTACAGCCGCTGGGAGGCCGACCGGATGCTAAGCGCCGGGGCGATGCGCGTAGTGCAGGCCGATCCCGAGTGGTGCGGTGGGGTATCGGAACTGGTCAAGATCGCTACCGTGGCCTCGCTCTACGGGGCGCGGCTGATCCCCCACGGGCACAACCTGCACGCCGCCCTACACGTGGTGGCGAGCCAGTCGCCCGCGGTCTGCCCGATGGGGGAGTTTTTGTACGACAAGATGCAGGGCTACTACCACTTCGGGAAGTATCCGCTGC
>CAZQNE010000162.1:0-3387 GCA_964594535.1 uncultured Lewinella sp. | reverse complement strand
CCCCGGTTCGCGTGCGTGCGGGTGATGAATTGCCGGTCGTAGAAGCGGACGCAGTAATTGAGGAGCAACTCCATATTGGACACCAGCAGCGCCTTCGTATGTTTATCGATTAGTTGGTCGAGTTCGTAGTCGACCTTATTGAAGCAGTCCTGTACCAACCCCCGCTCCCGCCCCGAAAGGTGCAGGGCCTCACTGGCCGCGTAATCGAAGAAGGAGAACTCCCCCATCCGGCGGTTCAGCGCGGTACCGAGTAGGAAATCGGGATGCACGACGAGAGCGTGGCCCTGGGGCTGGTAGTATTCCGTTCCGTTCGTTCCGATCACCTGGCCGGGGGCCAGAAAAATCAGACTGCCCTCGTCGTAGTCGTAGGTGGTGCAGCCGTAGCGCAGGTCGCCGCAGTGAATTTCTTTCAGGAACACCACGTAAAAACCGAAACGCATCCGGCGCAGTTGGCGGGGGTCGGCCCGCGAGAGATCGATCAGTCCGATCAGCGGGTGGCGCGTCTCCTGCTGGTTGAAGCGGCAGTAGTCTTTGATGGTCGCGAAGTCAGTGATGGGGTCCATATGCGTAGGCCGGGTGGTGCCCCGAAAGTAGGGGCGACCGGGCACCCGGCAAACCGAAACCGGGTAGCATCAGTGATACGGGTAGGGATATCCGTGAGGAAGGTAGGGAGCCACTAAGTCGACCGACCGTACTTTGTCGTGTATGAAAACCGCCCTCCTCATCCTACTTTCCAGTCTGGGAATAGCGGCCCAGGACCGTCCCCCGGCCGCCGTCAATACCGTGTTCCCCCCCGGCGAGTACCTGGAGAGCGAGCACTTCACGGGCCCGGTGTGGGTCGAGCGTCTGCTGGTGGCGGGGGAAGGACAGGGGGCCGTGCCCGTCGGGAACGTCACCTTTCCGCCGGGCTCGCGCAGCAACTGGCATCACCATCCGGCCGGGCAGTCGCTGCTCGTCCTCGACGGGGTGGGCTACTACCAACAGCGCGGCGAGCCCGTCCGGGTGCTGCGCAGGGGGCAGACCGTACAGTGCCCCCCCGGTGTCGACCACTGGCACGGGGCGGCCCACGACCGCTACTTCGTTCAGTTGGCGCTGACCGTCGAGCACCCCGACGGTCGCGTACTGTGGGGCGACCCGGTGACGGAGGAGGAGTATGGGGAGGGCATCACCGGCCGCTACCGCCACCTGGCCCGGGTAGCCGCCCTCACCACCCGGGGCGATCTGGAGGGCTTGTCATCCGCCCTCAGTGCCGCCCTCGCTGCCGGCCTTACGGTGGAGGAACTGCGGGAAACCCTCGTGCACCTGTATGCCTACGCCGGCTTTCCCCGCAGTATCCAGGGGCTGAAAATCCTGCTGTCCGTAGCCGAGGGAAGAGAACTACCGGCCGATACGGAAGGGGGGCGGCGGAGCGCGGGTGCGACACCAACCGAAACGAAATACGAACAAGGTCGCCAGACGCTGGAATCCCTCACCGGTCGCCCCTGGACCGAGCCCTCCGACTACGGAACATTCGCCCCCCGTATCGATACCTTTCTGAAGGAGCACCTCTTCGCCGACGTGTTCGCCAACCCGGTACTAAGCTACGCCGATCGGGAAGTCATCACCGTAGCTACCCTGATCGCACTGGGCGAGGGGGTGGAGCCCATGCTGGACGGCCACCGGGGCATCGCACGCTACCAGGGGGTGACCGACGAACAGCTACAAACAATTGAAGGTGTTGTGGACGCTACGTTGGACTGAGCGCATTGCACCTGCGCGCCGCCGCCCAAACCTCACGATTCAAACCGACTATAACAGTAAAGATTACCATCATGCGCTATCTATTTCTGCTCCTATCGTGCGTCCTGTTTCCGGCAGGCAGTTACGCCCAAACACCCGTTTTCCCCCGGGGCAACTTGGCTCCTAACGTTCACCACACTGGCGACGTCTGGCTTTACTCGGTGAGCCGGGGGGACAGCGTTTTCGACTACAACGTGACCCAGGCCACCTCCGCGCCGGGCTCCAAACTCGACTGGCACCTCCACCCCAACGGCCAGCAATTACTGATCACCGATGGCGTCGGCTACTACCAGGAGCGGGGCGGGCCCCTGCAAATTATGCGGAAAGGGGACGTGATCAAATCCGCCCCCGGCGTGGAACACTGGCACGCGGCCACACCCGACAGCGGGGTGGTCTACCTGGCCATCTACGGCGGCGGCGGCACCGAATGGCTGGAACCGGTGGACGAAGAAGTCTACCAACGAGGGCCCATGGAAAGCGGCGGACGCGGGGCAATCGAGCGTGATATCCTGCGGATCGAAGAGCAGGGCAGCTTTCTGGTCGGCGGCAGCGTCGTGAGTGCCCCGGGCACCTTCGACCCCGTTGCGCACGGCTACTTCAATCCCGCCGATCAATCATCGGCCGGGCAGACTCTCCACGGTGATCACGCCTACGTCTTCTACCAGCGGCCGGTGGACGCCCGGGAGCACCCGATCGTGATGTGGCACGGCTACGGCCAGTTCTCCAAAACCTGGGAAACCACCCCGGACGGGCGGGAGGGTTTTCAGACGCTCTTCCTGCGGCGGCGCTACCCCGTCTACGTCCTCGATCAGCCGCGGCGGGGGCGGGCGGGGCGCAGTACGGAGCCGACTACGATCGGTGCCGCGCCCAGCGACCAATTGTGGTTCGGCATCTTCCGGTTGGGGGTGTGGCCCGACTTTTACGAGGGGGTGCAGTTCGACCGGAGCCCGGCTACCCTGAATCAGTACTTCCGGCAGATCACCCCCGATACCGGTCCGCTCGACATTGACCTGAACGTAGCGGCCATCACCGATCTGCTGGATACCATCGGTCGCCCGAGCATCCTCATGACCCACTCCCACAGCGGCGGCATGGGCTGGCTGACGGCCATGCAGAGCGACAATATCGCGGGTATCGTCAGCTTCGAGCCGGGCAGTAATTTCCCCTTTCCGGAGGGAGAAGTACCGGAGCCGATCGACTTCCTGGGGGGGCGGCTGGCGGCCCGGGGAGTGCCGATGGAAGACTTCGAGCGACTGACCCGCATTCCCATCGTGATCTAATACGGCGACAATATTCCCCGTGAGCCCTCCGAATACCCCGGAGAGGATCAGTGGCGGGCCGCCCTTACCATGGCCGAGCGCTGGCGGGATACCGTAGACGCCCACGGAGGCGACGTCACCCTGGTGTACCTACCCGACATCGGCGTGACCGGCAATACCCACTTCCCCTTTTCCGATTTGAATAATGTGGAGATCGCGGACTTGGTAGCGGATTGGCTGGTGGAGAAGGGGTTGTGAAGGATCGATTGGATCGGTTGTAGTGAACGGAGTGCTACCGTACAACGCTACTTGCAGTAGCGATAGGAGCCCGCGACGTGTCGTCGCGCGG
>CAZQNE010000161.1:0-3405 GCA_964594535.1 uncultured Lewinella sp. | reverse complement strand
ACCTGCTCGGGAATATGCTCTACATGTGGATCTTCGCCGACAATATCGAGGCCACGATCGGGAGCGGGAAGTTCGTCATCTTCTACTTTCTGGGGGGCATTGCGGCGGGGCTCTGCCACCTGTATTTCAACGTGGGCAGCGAGATACCGGCGGTGGGGGCCAGCGGGGCGCTCTCGGCGGTGATGGGGGTCTACATCGTGCTGTTTCCGCGGTCCAGCGTGCGGGGCTACTTCTTCTTTTTCCGGGTGAGCGTACCGGCCTTTATTTTTCTGGGCTTCTGGTTTTACCAGCAGTCGGCGGCGGGCTTCGCTACCCTGGAGGGCTCGGCGGGTACGGGCATCGCCTGGTGGGCGCACATCGGCGGCTTCGTCTTCGGGGTACTGGCGGGGCTGTACTTTCGGTTTACCCACCCTATTCCTAAGCACGGGGAGGGGTACGTGGTGCGGTAAGGGGGCGGCGGCGCGCGGGTGCGGGCGACGTTAGTTAGAGGCCAAGTACGCTAGTGGATCAGACGGTAAGTATCGTTATATTAAGTCGATGGCATGTCGCTTCCAGGCAAGGCAGCAAAACCGGAGTGCAGCCGCCGCGAAGCGTGGGGGAGGGGCCCCACGGTGAAGCCATGAGGATTTTGGTAACGCAGCATGGAGGTGATAGGCCAAGGCTTGGGTGTAACTGGACTTACCGGCTGGTCCACTAATGGTTTTCCGATGATTTCGGGTATCGCTAGGGGGTGTTTAATTTGCCGTAGCGCTGAGTAAGGTTTATCCCTTCCGCCCAACCCAGCTCCCGTATTCAGCTAGATTCAGGAGGATGACCACGAAGTATGTGCTAGCGGCACTCGTATTCGGAACGTCGATGTCCGTCATCTCCTGGATTGTCGGTATGGTAGGGAGTAGCCTGCTGCGACGGACGGCCTACTACGAGCGCTGGTCAAGCCTGAATTTCATTCCGAGCAGCTCCCTCAATCGGCGAATCGGAATCAAATACTTCAAATGGATCGTGAAGCACACCCCGCTCAGGTTCTTCAACCAAAGCATCAGACTCAGGGGCCGGAGGGTCGATCTGGCCGACGTACGGCGGGAAATGACCACCGCGGAAGTCAATCACCTGATCGGGTTCGCCTTCGTCGGCACCGTGGCGATTGTCCAGGGTATCCGGGTGGGGCCGGGCTTCGGACTGCTCATGACGGTCCCGAACGTTTTGCTGAATGTATACCCCTCACTACTGCAGCAGGAGAACAAGCATCGGATCGACCGGCTGCTCAGCTAATCTTTCCGGAGCTTACCGCCAGAACATGCCGCTGCCCACCACATTGCCCTCCCCCCACCAGTCGGGTAGCCAGCTGATGCGGGGGCGGTCTTCTTCACCTTCGTCGCGGTCCTGGGCGCCAACGTTGATGCGCAGGTGTTGCCAGTCGTCCCCCTGCCGTTCGCGGACGTAATCGAGGGGCACGGCCATTTCCATCCGGTAGCCGTCGTCGGTAGCCACGCTGCGGTAGGGCAGGTCGAAGTCGTAGCGTTCCTGGTAGAAATCCGCGCCCCCGGGCACCGTGGCGGTTTCCGGGCTGGCCAGTACGATCACCGAATTCCGGTAGTAGCCCGCGCCGGTATTGACCACCGTTTCGGCGTAGTCGGCGGCGTCGACGATGAAGGCCAGGTAGTCCTGCTGCCAGGCGGTGCCCCCCGGCTCGACTGAAATGTCATCGTCGGTGACCGATGCGGCCAGGTAGAGGGTATCATCCGTGTAGCGCAGTCCCCAGCGGACGCTCAGATCGTTGTTATCCGCAAGTCCGAAGGTATAGGGCAATTCGTCCCATTCGGCGAGGTCGCCATCGACGGTGGCCGGTTCCCCACTGGCCAGGGTGCGGCGTTCGTCGGGGCCGATGCGGTAGTGTAGCGGCAGTTGGAGGGCTTCCCCCTCGTAGTCGTAGCTCCAGTCGATGGCCAGGGGTAAGCTGCCGGCACTTTGCTGCCTGTCACCGCGGGGTTCCAGGCCAATGGAGAGTTCCTCCACGCTATTCGGGGCCACCGTGATGGTATCGAAGGGTAAATCGACCCGGTAGTCGAAGCTGAAACCGGGGTCGAGGGTGACGTGGGCCGGCATATCCGCCGGGTTGTGCAGTTGCAGGGAAATGGATTGCCCACTGGCCTCATCTCCCTCCGGCCGCATAAAGCGGACCGGCTGACTCTCGTAGATGCCGGTAATAAAATCGTAGTCGGCCCGCGTGACGATACTGTCGGAACTAATGCCGTCGAGGGCGATGTTGGCCATTATGGGGCCGTTTTCCGTCATCGTGACCCAGGAGACGTGGTCGAACTCACCCAGTCGCGGTCCGCGTAGCCGGCTGCCGCCCCCGGTGGTGGCCAGGGTGTAGTAGCGGCCGTTGTTGCGGGCGTAGCGCACGTAGTGGTGGACGTGGCCGGCGAAGACGGAGTGCTCCCGCTGCCGCAATAGCCGTTCCACGTCGGGCCAGCGGTCGGGGTCTTCCTGGTCCCAGAGCGGCTGGTGGAGGAAGACGAACGTCCAGCGGACGTCGGGGTGGTCCGCCAGCGTTTGCTCGATGTAGGCGTACTGTTCGTCGCCGATCGTGCCCCGCCCCGCTCCGCGCAGCTGGTCCTCGGAATTGAGGCAGAGGAAGAGCACGTCCTTGTAGACGAAGTGGTAGTAGGTGGGTCCGAAGCGGTCTTGCCAGATGTCGAGCATGGTGGCGTTGGTCAGGTCGTGGTTGCCGGGTACGTAGAAAAAGGGGGCGTCGAGCCGCTCGATCATCCCGTCGAATTCCGCCCATTCGCGCAGGAGTTGGTTGCGGTCCTCGGTGTAGCCGGTGATCAGGTCCCCGACGCTCATCACGAACTGGGGTTGCAGCAGGTTCAGTTTGTCGACAGCCGTGGAGAAGACGCCGGGGCGGAGTCCGCCGGTGCGGTCGGTGACGATGGCGAACTGGAAGTGGTCGGCGGGTGGGGCGATGGCGAGGGAGGTCCAGGGGGTGGGGCCGGTGGGGACGTTGATGGTGAGCTCGGGGGGGTGTTGGGCCGGGAGGGGGAGAACAAGGGTGAGGCAGAAGCTAAGGCTAAGGCTAAGGCGGAGGCTCAGGGGAAGGCGAAGGTGATGCACGGCATAGGATTGAGGAAAGTGCAAGCTACGGGCGGCGGGGCGCGGGTGGGGTTAAGTTTTGGTGAAGTTTGGGGGGCTATTCAATTTAACTTGCTTCCTGAGCATAATTACCCCCAAGAACCCAATTATGGCAATAGACCTACTCTCCAAATTTAGCGTCACGCGGCAAGTCGATACCCATGACGGCCTCGAACTGATTGAGCCACTCCTGATTACCGACGAACGCATCGATCTCGCCTACCGGCATACCCGGGATCGGGTGTGGTTCACGAGTAAGCGCATCATTACGCT
>CAZQNE010000160.1:0-3451 GCA_964594535.1 uncultured Lewinella sp. | reverse complement strand
CGAGGCGATGGTTCCGGAGGGGCCGGCGCCGGTGGAGGAAGCGATGAAGAAGTAGGGCGACACTAGGGAAAATCGGACAAATCTTGAACGAAACTTGATCCGTTTTGGGCCAAATAATAAACAAAATTTGCCTATTTTTGGGCAGTAGATAAACCATTTTTGCTATTCGATGCCTATTGGGGTCGCCAATTGCCGAAGTTTCGCCGTTCGGTGTGCGGTGATATTCGTTGGGGACAGCAAACTGTTTACGGCGCTGATCAGTCCTTGGGGCCTGGGCAACACAACGCTACTGATACAGCGACAACACTAACCCAAACTGATAGTCGGCATTCAACAGGTCCATCGTGCCATATGGAAAGCAGAGGACCTGAATCTACACCCATACATGTGTCGACACTCATAAAGTTCTTCTAAAACTTTCCGGCTCATTTTGATTTACGATGCGGTACGCTTAGATTTGATATGTATTCGATGTTAGGCCTTTGGTCATACACCTCACCCATACGCAAACTCAGTTATCGTGAAGCTTACTCTTTAGACCTTCCCGTCTTGTGGAAGCAGTGAGTAAGTCGCTTGCTCTTTTGTTTTGCTACATTTCCTAAATCATACCCATGAACTTTACCCCTTTACCCCTTTACCGTTTTGCTGTGCTTGTTGGCGTCCTTGAGCGGACATAGCCAGCAAACGGAGACCGATTGGCTGGATAGCCCGGAGTACACCATCGAGTGTGGTGATTTTAATCCCAGGTTTATCGCGCCGATTCATATCGACGACCACTACACGGTCTACGTTCAGCCTGATTCGACTGAAGGTTTCTTGCCGAATCGACTAATATTCCTGGATGCTGACGGACAAGAAGTAGCCACCGCCAGCTATGATCCCGCCGAGACCGTCTACATTTCGGAAGATCTTCCAGTCAATCAGGTCTACGCCGTAGGGTTCAATGATCTGTGTGGAAATACCAGGCGCTTCGCCGAGGTGACGACTTCGTACGCCAAGGGGCAGTACATCGAAGTGTCGCATGAGTTGTTCGAGATTATTGCGGACATCTCGATCTCCGGAAATTCGGACATCTACAACGCTTTCAATACACTGGCGGAGTCCTCTACAGCGAATTATTACGAAACCGCCCACTATATCCAGCGCTACTTTCTTAAAGGAGAGAGCGTAGCGAATATCGAAAGTTTATTTCGGAGCGAGGTCGTATTCCGCAAGGAGTCCTTTATGAAGTCCAGTGACTGCAACTGCGAGGTCGTTAGCACCCGCTGGCAGGCCCTACCCGGCATGAACGAAAGCAGCGATAGTGGCATCATTCCTTCCAGTACCAACTATATGTACGGTCGGGATGAGTTCGAGTACGGAATGATCACCTCGGGGCCGGCCAAATCCTGGTTCGCCTACTCGGATGGTCACCGCGAGCGGCGTAATCGTACCTACGGGGGTGCCATCGGTCAGGCGGCAGACCGGGGGGTCAATCTGGACAATGTCGATGATCTTACACCGGACTTTAATCAGCGGGTACATATCCGACTAAACTTATTTTGCAACGGAGGTAACCCTTCCGCGAGTTGCGGTTGCCGAAAACGGGTAGACACCTATCTAGCGTACGAATCTGAACTAACGGCACGGGCCCAGACCGGGAGTGGTGGGGGCACGAAGGAAGCCACCGCCGCGGGGGAAGATATTGCCATTGCCTATACAATTGAGCGCAATGGAGAACCGGGGGGCATTTTCAACCTCATTGCGGCAGGTCGACAGGCTATCGAAAGCTCTTGTGGTAGACGCCCGAACCCGGAGTTCTACTCGGACTTGGCCTCCCTGGTTGCCGGAATAACCCGGTTCGTTGCGCCTCTGGTATCGGGCAGCCAGACAGTCTGGGATGCACTCGAAGGCGAAGTACTCGAAGAATTACTACAGGCGGGCGTCGATCTCTCGTTTACCCCCTCCTCTATCTTCACCGGAAACTGCGGTTCTAATTTAACATCGACTGAACCACGGCGTTTGATTCAAGAAGACATCAGATTATATATCGCGCCCAACACTCCAAAAGAGATTGGGATTGCTACCCGAACCAGACTTCTATCGTCTGGCATGCGTTCCTGGCAGAGTGAGGCTACGCATCGTTCAGGATATACTATTGCTACCGTAGAAAAAGCAGGGCTTGAGTCCACGAGAAATAGCGACCCTGCCTGCTGTACCGACCGGACTACCACCAGCTACATTTCAAAAGCCGTTTCCGGTATAGATAAAGATGATGAGTTTGTTCCAACGATAAATTCCACCTGGGACTTGCGTAGGGAAGCAGCCGGTTGGATTATACAGGAATCGAACCATACCTTCGATTTTCGGAATACTTGTGCGGCCTTCTCTCCAACTGGTGCCTGTCTTTCTACCGGTACGGCTACTCCATTTGAGTACGGTAAATCGAATGCCCACAGGAGGTACGACCTTAATAATTGCCTGATCGCAGTTCCAGTCAGGCCGGGAAATGGTGGTATACCGTTCCCTGGAGTGGGAGAACGCAAATTCTCGAAGACAGAGAATAGCAGACCACAATACGATATTGTAGTGTTCTCAACCGATGGACGTCGGATAGGAACTTCCAATAGCCAAACGGATCAGTTTATTCGGGCAAATCTCTCGCCTGATCTAGCCAACCGGCTGAAGCCCGGTATGCTTTACGTGGCCATCATTCAGGATCACGAATCCTCGGCGGTAGTAAACGTCACGAAATTTATTCAACGTTAGACATTATCTGGCGTCCGTTCAGGCCAGTTAGCGGACCTGAACGGACGCTACCTTCAATCTTACCCCATGAAATACCTGCCCTTCACCCTTATCTTGCTTTTTTTCGCCTGCGACCCCACCGACATCGGCGGCGAGCAGCCCGAACCCGAACCCTTCACCTGTAATTTCGGCTTTATCACCAATACCGTCGATGAGACGTGTAGCTGCCCGGACGATCACGTGACGCTTGGTACATTAGAATGTCGTAGGTTGCAAACGGGAGAATACTACGCAACAATGGAGGGTTGCTTCGTTGACTTGGGTATGATCGTTAAATTTGAAGATACAACCGAGGTATATTCTAACCGTAGATCCGCTCGTCCTTACTATTTAGAAGATCCAGATACCGCAATATGGAAAAGTACATATGAACAAACTGACTGGACCTTCAAAGACTGGGCAATCATCACTACTCTTGATGACGGTACGGATAGTATCTACTGGGATATTTCACCTGAAGAATATAAGCGAGTCTACCAAAACAACGAATACGCCTACCTCCCCTGGTTTGAGGGTCGCATCATCGACGCTGATACCATCCGCGGCAGGGTACGCTGGGGGCCGGGCGGCGAGGAGCGCAAACCCGTAGCAGAACTCGATTGTCCGGTCACCTTCGTCAGGCAGCAGTAGACCCACCCAGCCACCGCACCAACTGCGGCAGGGT
>CAZQNE010000159.1:0-3461 GCA_964594535.1 uncultured Lewinella sp. | reverse complement strand
AGAGGTCGACCTGGCGAATCTGGTGGACGTCGCTTACGCGGACGGTGAAGCCCATGTCTCCGGCCGGGTTGGGGAAGAGGTCTAGGGCTACGGAGGCGGGGGTGAGGAAGTCGGTACTAACTACCGAACCCAAGTCCAGCGCCACGAAGGCCCGCGGAATGAAGTAGGCAATCATGGTGTCGATGACCTGCTTGGCAGCGGCGGGGTTATTGTAGTTTGGATTGCTTTCTTTCTCGTCTGCAATTATAGCGTCTGCGTCCAGGCCAGCATTCAAGTTGGCATTAATTCCTGCAATGAAGGCGCGATCTACCTGTTCGTTCGACCAGTTCCAGTGACCGCCACCCTCACCGAGGAAGGGGAACAAATTATCGTAGCTCAGTGGCATATCGGTGGTATCCAGATTCATCGTCTGGTAGGTTTCGTTCAGGTCATTGAGTGACTGCGATAAATCGGAGAACTTATCGGCCAGATCGGCTCCATTTACTACATCAAGCTCACTATTGATTCCCTCCCGGTTAGTAATGCGGGCGATAGCGTAAGCTCCACCCACGTCGTTGATGACCGAGCTTCCGGTAGTGGGCACGATGACCGTACCGATATTGAACGGGGCGTTTGGATCTTCTACCCGGTGAAAGCCGACAAAAGCATCGGTGTTATTGGGACCGCTTTCGATCCACGAGGTATCACCGATGGCCCCTCCGGCCATCACGGTGAGGGCGACGTCATCCGAGTAGTCAGGATAATTGACCAAGTTCAACGGGGCGGCGATAGTACCCTGGGGGTTGCCGTCTACGGCCTCGCTGACCAGCAATTCCGGTTCAGCCTGATCGTCGTAGAACTGGAGATTTTGTTCGATCTCCGCAATGGAGTCCAGGAAGGCGTGAGTCAGCACTACGTAGCCTCCCGTACCGAAGCCCCAGAAGGTGATCTTTTCCTCGTCGATGCCGTAGGGGTTATCATCTTCCACGACGGTCTTACGGAGGTAGCGTGCCAGCGCTTTTGCATCCTGTCCGCCCCGGTAGGCAGCCTTCAGAAGGGTTTGGGTCTGGACGATTTGATCCGTAGCAAGCGGCAACCAACCCTGACGGTATTCGGCGACCATCGCTACGAACCCACGAGCGGCTAATTGACGGGCCAGGTATACATTCGCGGAATCCCCTTTGGTACCGTACACGCCCTGGTTGATGTAGGCGGGTAGGAAGTTCCCGGTTGGGAAGATGGCTACTACGGCTCGGTTAGTGGCCGTATCGTCCATGGGCATGTATACATCCACACTGAGACCCTGTTGCACGGGTGAACCGGTCAGAATAGAAATATTAGTGGCGAACGTGTCGACCATGACGTCCATCACCTCGAACCGGGGTTCGATGTAGCGATTGTCGTCATCGTCCTGAGCAAAAATGCCGGTTAGCGAAACCAGCATCAGCAGGGTAAATAAGGTATAAGTCTTACGCATGTCGATTGATTTAGAGCGAAAAGATGAAGAAAGAATTAGCGTTGGTCCATAGTGTAGGTAGCGGACAGGTAGGCGAGACGGCCAATACGCGGGCCGCCGTATACCTGAAAAACATCATTATCCAATAGGTTCGAGGCACCGAGTTTGATCGTGGTATTGATCCGGGGGACTTCGAAGTTGACCTGAGCGTCTAATAGACCGTATGCTTCAATTAAGCCGGTGAACTGGGGGGAGCCCTCGAAGAGGAAGCCATCCACCCACTTATAGGTTACATTGAAGCCGAAGGAAGGGATTCCGTTTCCGAAGAGGCTGAGTGGGACATCTCGACCAGCCACTCCAATGTTGTACTTGTGTTCGGGCGTATTGAAGGCCGGAATGATGGGGTCGTCCGTTACGCTATTGAGGCGGTTGAAACTATAGTTCCCATTCAGGGTAAAATAGTCACCGAAGTAGTAATTGCCACCGATACTAAATCCCTGGGTAGTGACCCGGTCGCGGGCGTTGGCGCTTACGCGCAAGACCTGCACTCGGGTAGCGGTAGTTCCGGCAACGGAAATATCCGCACCAATGTTAAAGCCGATAAAGTCAGTATAGAAGCTGTAGTAATAGGTGGCATCCAGGTAGAGTTTATCCCAGAGCGTGGTGCGTAGCCCGGCTTCGAGCGTACGCACTCGCTCGGGTTGGATGGGATCGACATTGAAAAAGTCCAGGGTATCCTGAGTTCCGCTATTTAAAAAATTGGTTAGGCTTTCCACCGTCACTAAGTCCTGTACACCATCGATATTACCACGCAGGATTGCCCGCCCCACGTTGTAATTCAGGAACTGATCGTTGAGGGTAGGATTGCGTAGGGCGGAGGAAAAGCTGACCCGCGCCGTCGTTAGTTCAGTAGGAGTGTAGACGAAGCTAGCGGCAGGGCTAAGATTGAGGTTAAAGTTCTGGTGGCGATCGGCACGCAAGCTCGCACTGATCTTGAAGCGGTCGCTGAGGCTAAGGGTACCCCCGCCATAGGCGCCCACCTCCCAGGTATCGATGTTGCGGCCGGCAGTGTCCAGTAGAATCGTTCCGTCGGAATTAGGAGTGTAGAGCCGCCCGTTGCCGCCAAAGGTTAAATCTAAGCGAGCCCGATCGTTGGGCTGCCAAACGGCGGGCAATTGCTTTTCACCGTGAAGATGATATAGGGCGCTGCGATCAAAGAACTGGGTACCCCCCTCGGTAACCGGGGTGTTGACTATGCTGTCAAAAGCACGGTCGAAGCGATCGGTACCGACCTCGTAGAAATCTTCGGTCCTCCCACCGCTTGCAGTCTGGGCGAAGGTCCGGGCATCGGCATGATACTGTTCCAGCAAGGACTGCCCCTCTTCCGTTCGGAAGAATTCGGTGCGGCGACGGTCCTGCTCACCGACTGTGCACTCAAGGGGAGCACAGTCCGCGAAATCTTCGTTCTGCTTAAGTTGAGGCAATACGGTTCTCTGCCAGTAGGTGCCATAGTCTGTCGCCCACTCCCTATCGGTCTTATGCAAATTTTGTAGGCGGATAGCGGTGAAATACGGGTCATAGCTATCCCCGGCGTCTTCGTGAGTAGCATAGAATCGGAGGAAAAAATCGTCCCGGTTACGTAGCTCCAACCGATGTTGGTAGAATTCAATGTTGCGTAGACTGAAGCGGTTGTCTCCCTGGTAAACGGTCGTTCCGGTACTGTAATTAGATGCGAGGAGTAACTCGGTACTTTCCAGACTCTTTTCGGGATTCAGCCGGAAATGAACGGCTACACCGGCCTTCAAATTTTCACTGTCGTAGTCTACTAGGTCGATTTCCTGGTAGCCCTGTCGGTAGATACGCCCCAGGCCAGGCCGTTGGCGGTCGAGGGTGAAATTGAATAATCGGTCTCCTTCATCCCCATATATATTCACCGCATCGTAGCCGCCGGGGTTGTCGCGATCCGCCACGGTACCAAACACCGGGTCATAATTATCCGCCACCCAGTCATCGGCACGGAAGCCGA
>CAZQNE010000158.1:1732-3522 GCA_964594535.1 uncultured Lewinella sp. | reverse complement strand
AACTCCGCCGCCGTCACCGAACGGGTGAGGGAGCGGGTGGAGCAGATTCAGCAATCGCTGCCGGATGGGGTGGTGATCGAGCCCTACCTGGTACGCGATAAACTGGTGAGCACGGCCATCGGTACCGTCGAAAAGAACCTCATCGAGGGGGCGTTGATCGTCATTTTCATTCTGGTCCTGCTCCTGGGCAACTGGCGCGCCAGCCTGATCGTAGCCTCGGTGATCCCGCTGGCCCTGCTCTTCGCAATCTCCATGATGAACCTGCTGGGCATCTCCGCCAACCTGATGAGTCTGGGGGCCATCGACTTCGGCCTGATCGTTGACGGGGCCGTAATCATCGTGGAAAGCATCGTACACCGACTCGGTCACCGGTTTGCCGGTCAGCAACTGACGCAAGCGCAGATGGACGCCGAGGTCACCGAAAGCTCCATCAAGATCCGGAGCTCCGCCGCCTTCGGCGAGATCATCATCCTGATGGTGTACATCCCCATTCTGGCGCTGGTCGGCATCGAAGGCAAGATGTTCCGTCCGATGGCCCAGACCGTCATGTTGGCCATCCTGGGTGCGTTGATCCTGTCGCTGACCTACGTACCGATGGTGTCGGCCCTCTTCCTTAGCAAGCGGGTGAATAACAAGCGCACGATCGCTGACCGGATAATGGATTTCTTTCAGCGGCTCTATACACCCCTGCTCCGCACCGCCCTACGGTTCAAGGCAGCATTCGTGGTGGCTACGGTCGTGCTGTTTGCCGTGAGCTTCTGGGTGTTCAGCCGCATGGGCGGGGAGTTCATCCCTACCCTCGACGAGGGCGACCTGGCGATGCAGCAAATCCTGCCGCCCGGTACTTCCTTGAGCCAAAACATTGCATTAACCGAGCGGGTACAGCGCAAGATACTCGACGAGTTCCCCGAGGTGAAGGAAGTCGTTACCAACATCGGCGCCGCCGAAATCCCGACCGACCCCATGCCGGTGGAGATCGGTGACTATACCCTGGTGATGAAACCCCGGGACGAATGGACCACGGCTGCGGACCGGCAGGGGATGTTCGAGGCGCTGGAAGAGGCCATGGAGATATTTCCCGGCGTCGGCCTGGAGTTCAGTCAGCCCATTCAGCTGCGCTTTAACGAACTCATGACGGGGGCTAAGGCTGACATTGCCATCAAGCTTTACGGTTCGGACCTGGACGTGGCCTACGCAAAGGCCAAGGAGGCGGAAGCCATTATCAGCACCCTGCCCGGTGCCGGCACCGTGAACGTGGAGCAAACCGTGGGTATGCCCCAGGTGGTGGTCGACTTCAACTATCCTAAGATGGCGCAGTACGGCCTCCAGGTCGAGGACGTCAACATGGTGGTGGGAACCGCTTTCGCCGGTGCTTCGGCCGGAACGGTGTACGAGGGGGAGCGCCGCTTCGACCTGACGGTACGCCTCGGCGAGGAGTCCCGCAGTGACATCACCAGCATTGCCGACCTCTACGTACCCCTGCCGAATGGCAATCAGGTACCCCTACGGGAAGTTGCCGAGGTCAGACTGGTGGAAGCGCCCATGCAGATCAGTCGCGAGAACACGAACCGCCGCATCGTGATCGGCGTCAACGTCGGAGACTCCGACGTGGAAACCCTGGTGAGTGACATCCAGGCCGCGTTAAAGGAGGGGGTTGATCTGCCGGCGGGGTACTACTTCACCTACGGCGGTCAGTTTGAGAACCTCCGGGACGCTTCGGCCCGGCTGGCCATTGCCGTACCCCTGGCCCTGGCGCTCATCTTCATTCTGCTGTTCTTCACCTTCGGGAG
>CAZQNE010000158.1:0-1632 GCA_964594535.1 uncultured Lewinella sp. | reverse complement strand
CCCATCCTCTACAGCTGGCTGGAGGGTTGGAAGATGCGCCGGGCGGCCAAGTCCGGTCTGCTTGTCTTGCTGCCCCTGCTTTTTCTGCCGAATTGGGCGGGGGCGCAGGAGGTGCAACGACTTTCGGTGGGCCAGGCCGTGGAGACCGCACTGCAGATCAACCCCGCCGTAAGCGCCAGCGGCAGCCGCCTGGAGCGCTTGCAACAACTTCGGGACATTCCCTATGCTCCGGGACGAACCAGCATCTCCTACCAGGGCGAAGGATTGTTCGGCGACGTTGGGGAGGAGATGAACCAATTGCGTATCGTGCAGAATTTCCCGGCCCCATCCGCCACCGGGGCGCTCAACCGGCGGCAGGATGCCCTGCTGGCCCTGGGTACGACCGACGATGCTTTAGTGAGGGCCGAGTTGCGGCTTACCGTACGCCGGCTGTATTATTCGGTACAGACGGCGGAAGCCCGCGTAGGCGCCTACCGGGAACTGCTGGATACCTACGCCGAATTTCTGCGCATCGCCACGGCCCGCCTGCGAAGCGGGGAGACCGGCCGCCTGGAGGTAGCCACCCTGACCGCCGAGGCCGACCGTTACCAACTCGAGCTTGAAGCCGCTGAAATCACTGCCGCCAATCTGCGTCGCCAACTCGCGACCTACGTCGGGGGGGAGCCGGAGTATGTCGACAGCCTGCGACTGGCCCAGCCGCCGCCCCTTGATACCGTCGCGCTGGGGCTACCCCTGCAACGGGCCCGCGCGGAGGTTATTCGCCAGGAGGCCGAAGTGGAAGTGACCCGTGCCGGAACCGCCCCCAGCTTTCAACTGGGTTACGGGGCGCAGTATTTCAAAGAAGGTGGCTTCGCTACCGGCTTACAGGCCGGGGTGAGCCTGCCCCTCTTCAACGGCGTCAACCGCCGCCGGATTGAGGATCGCCGCCTGGGCGTGGAGGTGGCCCGCCGGGAAGTAGCCGCCGCCCAACTGACCTACGACAACGAACTACTGACCGCTGGCGGAGAATTGACGCGTGCCGCAACGACCGTGACGAACTACGCCGACCGCCTGCGCGACCTGCATCCGGAGATCATCCGCCTGAACCGCCTTAACTACCGGGCCGGCGAGGTGGGCTACCTGGAAGTACTCGATGCCCTGGAGCGCTACGCCACCGATCGCCTGACTTACCTGACGTCCGTGGGCAACCACAACCTGGCGGTAGCCCGCCTGCAGTATCTCCTCAACCAATAACCCTTACATCACTACGATGAAAACGATAGCTACAACTTTTAATACCGGTCTGGCCCTGCTGTTGACCGTATTGCTCAGCTCCTGCGGCTCCGCCCCATCCGACGAAGCGGCCGGCGCCGATTACGGTCCCGCTGACCCCGGAACTGAAACGTTACAGCCGGGGGCCGAAATCCACTCGGAAGCCGAAATTGAAGGAGAACAAACCGAGCACGAAGGGGAGGGCGGCGTGCACCTGAGCCGGCAACAACTCGCAGCGATGGATATTACCTACGGCGATCTGCAGGAGTTGAAGGTCAACGACTACCTCAGCGCTACCGGAACGCTGGGCCTACCCCCCAATGCCTACGCCGCCGTGAGTGCGCGGGCCAGCGGCTTTATCCGCAATAGCCGCAACTACGT
>CAZQNE010000157.1:0-3566 GCA_964594535.1 uncultured Lewinella sp. | reverse complement strand
ACCATCCGCGTACATCTCCCCAATCCGCGGTTCGCTCCGGAGCCGCCCGGTATTGCTACCGCCGGGTACTTCTTGCCACCGCGGATTACGCGGATGTACGCAGATTGCCTTCAGGTCCGGCTTTGCCGACATGCTCGACCATCCGCGTACATCTCCGTAATCTGCTGTCCCAATCAAGGTCCGCGCGCGGTAGTCTGACCACCGCATTTCCGTAATGCGCGATAAAAAAGCCCCCGTCTTCCGAAGAAGCCGGGGGCCACCGTTCGTTCCGGTAAGCCGGGTTCTGTCGGCCCCTCCGAAAAGGAACGCTCCACCATTTATCTAGGCCGTCGGTTGCCCGACGGCTCGATCTACCTACCCGCGCCTTCACCCCGGGGGGTACGGCCGGGCCGGCCTGGGCGCTGTTTGGTATTTCAACCCACGGGGTTTACCCCCACCCCACATTACTGCGGGACGGCGTGGGCTCTTACCCCACGATTTCACCCTTACCGCGGCCGGAGCCGGTAGGCGGTATACTTTCTGTGGCACTGTTCCGTATCCCGCAGTACTGCGGGACCCCGGCCGTTAGCCGGCGTGGTGCCCTGTGTTGCCCGGACTTTCCTCTTGCCGAAGCAAGCGGTGGAGTGGACGGACGGCAGGAAGTATAAACCCTTCACCGCCCCCGGGGTTTCCCGAGCGTATGAAAACAGCCGTTATCGGGGCCGGAATCGCCGGCCTGGCCGCCGCCGTTCGCCTGGCCGTAGCGGGACACGAGGTACACGTGTATGAAGCCAGCGACGGGCCGGGTGGCAAACTTTCCGAGTTTTCCCTGCCGGGGGGCTACCGCTTCGACTTCGGCCCCTCCCTGTTTACCATGCCACAGTACGTCGACGAGCTCTTCGAACTGGCCGGCGCAGACCCCCGCGACCACTTCAACTACCGCCGCCTACCCGAGGTCTGCCGCTACTGGTGGCCCGACGGTACCCGCTTCGTGGCCCCGGCCGATACCGAAGCACTCATCCGCGAAGCCGCCGCCACCTTCGAGGTTTCCGAGGCCGTCATGCGCGAGTTCATGGAGACGGCCGCCCGTAAGTATGACCTCACCGGCCGCACCTTCCTGGAAAAGAGCCTGCACAAAGTCGGAACCTGGCTCGACCCGTCGGTGGCCTACGCCATGCTCAAAATTCCGGGGCTGGATTTGTTCCGCAGCATGCACGAGGTACACGAGCGGGCCTTCAGCGACCCCCGGCTGGTACAGCTCTTCGACCGCTTCGCCACCTACAACGGCTCCAACCCCTACAAGGCCCCCGGGCTACTGAGCATGATCCCCCACTTCGAGCACCACTTCGGGGCCTACCTGCCGGAGGGGGGGATGTACGACATCGCGACGAGCATCTACGAACTGGGGCAGCGACTGGGGGTGACCTACCATTTTAATCAGCGGGTGGAACGCATTTGTAGGGCGGGGACGCAGGTGCGGGGGGTACGGGTAAGGGAAAAAGAGATTCCCTTCGATACCGTAGTCTGCAACATGGACGTCTGGCTCGCCTACGACCGCCTCCTTCCCGAAGCCAGGCGCCCCCGCCGCACCCTCAGCCAGCAAAAGAGCAGCAGCGCCGTCATTTTTTACTGGGGCGTCGATCGGAAGTTCCCGGAACTCGGGCTGCACAACATCTTTTTCAGCCGCGACTACGCCCGGGAGTTCAGCGAACTGGAAGCCGGCAGCCTGAGCGACGACGTAACGGTCTACGTCAACATCAGCAGCAAGTACGTACCCGGTGATGCCCCCCCCGGCCACGAAAACTGGTTCGTGATGGTCAATGCTCCGGCCCATACCGGTCAGGACTGGGACACCCTGGTCGCCGATCTGCGCAGGAGAACGCTTGAAATTCTATCCACCGAGCTGGCACCCGGCTCACGGCGGGGGCCCCTCCCCCCGCCGACGCAGCAAAATTGGCTAGAGCAGCACATCCGCACCGAGCGCATCGTCACTCCCCCCGACATCGAATCCCTTACCGGGAGCCACCAGGGGGCCCTCTACGGCACGAGTAGCAACAACCCGCTGGCAGCCTTCCTGCGCCACCCAAACTTCAGTAGCGAGATCGACGGACTCTACTTTTTGGGGGGCAGTGTGCATCCGGGCGGGGGGGTGCCACTTTGTCTGCTGTCGGCACGAATAGTGGGAAAGCTTATCAAAACGGAATTATAGTAGCATGAAGTCGGAATGCTGAAATAATTATTCGTTTATCGAATAGAATAGCGTAATTCTTATTACTTTAGTACGGACTTAAACCCATAAACACCTCCGTAATGTACCGCTCAATACTTCTTATAACCGCCCTTTTGGCGGCAGGCCACTTTTGTGCCCAGACGGCAACCATCCAGTACGATCAGGAACGGCAAACCGTGGAAGGTTTCGGGGGGGCTTCGGCCTGGTTCGTGGACGAACTCATGCGCCACCCGGACCGCGATGCCCTGCTGGATCTACTCTTCAGAGTGGACGGCGGGGCGGGGTTGAGCATTCTCCGCCACCGGATCAGTCCGAAGGCCAGCGACCGGGTCGACTTTGGGGTGGAACTCAGCAGCGGTGACCTCGACCTGGGCACCAAGCACTTCAGTGGCCTCCGCTTTACCGGATTGAATATTCCCCAGGGGGCCACCGTAACCGATGCCCGCATTCAGTTCACGGCCACCGAAGCGAACGCGATCCCGAGTTTACTGAGGCTATGGGGGCAAGACGTTAACAACGCGGGCGTATTTACCGATGCGCCGGCTAACCTGTCGGGCCGTCCGCGTACCTCCGCTACGGTCAACTGGACCGTCGGTAGCTGGTCGGCGGGCGGAAGTGGCAACGCCGAACGAACGCCCAACCTGAAGACGATCGTACAGGAGATCGTTAATCGGTCCGGCTGGAACAGCGGCAACGCCCTGGTCTTTCTGATCGGTGATTACAGCGGCAAGCGGTCGGCGCATTCCTTCGACGGTAGTGGTGCCGCTCCCCGCCTGACCGTCACCCTGGGGAACGGACAGACCATCACCAAGTCGATCGGCACTAGCAACGACGATGCCGAAGAAAGCGGCCCCGGTGCCTGGCTGCTGACCGCCCAGATGACCCAGGAGGCCTTCGCCCGCGACTGCGATAAAGTGTGGGCCAGTAGCTGGTCGCCCCCCTACGAGTGGAAAACGAGCAACGCCGAGCGGAGCGGCTTCCTTAAGCCCGAGCACTACCAGGACTTCGCCGACCACCTGGAAGCCTACCGGGTCGCCCACGACGCGAATGCCGGCGGAGCCGAACTGTACGGCATTAGCCCCCAGAACGAACCCGGTAAAAAGCCCTGGGAAAGCTGCGAGTGGGACCCGAATGACTTCCGCGACTTCATCAAGTTCAACGCCGGACCCACCATCAATACGAAGCTTCTGGCCCCGGAGGAAACCCGCTGGGCCCTGCTGCCCGGCCGCTACGACCCCATCCACAACGACCCCGTGGCGCGGGGCTACACCGACATTATCTCCGCCCACGTCTACGACCAGCAGATGGATATCGACTATACCGACTACGGTAAACCCATCTGGCAGACCGAATGGTC
>CAZQNE010000156.1:0-3623 GCA_964594535.1 uncultured Lewinella sp. | reverse complement strand
GCCACCAGTACCCCGTCGTCGGTCGCGATACCGAACAGCGCCAGAAAACCGACCCACACCGCTACGCTCAGATTGACGGTCTGCCCGAAGTAGTCGTACACCCCCAGTAGCAAAAAGCCCCCGCTAAAGGCCACGAACACCCCACTGAACACCATCAGCGCCGTGGTCACGGAACGAAACTGGAAGTACAAGATCAAAAAGATGAGCGCTAGCGCGATAGGTACGACCAGCATCAGCCGCGCCGTGGCCCGGACCTGCTGCTCGTAGTTGCCCGCGAAACGGTAGCTGATGGCGGGCGGTACCTCCAGTTCGCCCGTTCGCCGCAGCGATTCCAGGTAGTTGCGGGCATTATCCACTACTTCTACTTCGCTGTAGCCCTCCAGTTTGTCGAATAGCACGTAGCCCACCAGGAAGCCATCCTCCGATTTGATCGACTGCGGCCCCTGCTCGTAGTGTACGTCCACTACCTCCCCCAGCGGTATCTGAGCCCCGCCGCGGGTGGGGATGAGAATGTCCCTCAGGCTGGCCGGATCGTCGCGCAGTTCCCGCGGGTAGCGCAGGCGGACGGCGTAGCGCTCGCGGCCCTCTACGGTAGTGGTCATTCGCATTCCGCCGACGCTGGCGACGATGTGACGCTGTACGTCCTGCACGCTCAGGCCGTAGCGGGCCACCGCCTGTCGGTTCACGTCGAGCAACATATAGGGCTTACCGGTGATGCGGTCGGCGAAGACGGCCGCGTCCTTCACCCCCTCTACTTCCCGGAGGTGGGCTTCCAGTCCGATGCCGAAGTTTTCGATGGTGGCCAGGTCGTTCCCGTAGACTTTAATGCCCATGGGCGCCCGCATCCCGGTCTGCAGCATGACCAGCCGGGTCTCGATGGGCTGTAGCTTCGGGGCACTGGTGATGCCGGGGATCTGGTCGATGGAGTTCACGATTTCGGTCCAGATATCGTCCGGTGAATCGATGTGGTCGCGCCACTGACGTACCCGTTCCCCGTTCTCATCGGTGCCGTATTCCGGCTTGTACTGGATGATAGTTTCGTACATGGACAGCGGAGCGGGGTCGAGCGGACTATCCGCCCGCCCGGCTTTTCCGACCACCAGTTCTACTTCGGGAATGGTGGTTACCGCCATATCGATGAGCCGCAGGTTGTTGCGGTTTTCCTCCACTCCGGCGTGGGGCATGGCCGTGGGCATGAGCAGAAAGGCCCCCTCGCCCAGGGCGGGCATGAATTCTTCTCCGATCCCGCTGTAGACCTTCACCCCCGCCGCGATCAGCAGGCCAATTACCAGCAGGAAGACCAGTTTGAACCGCAGCAGCACCCGCAGCACGGCGGCGTAGCTTCGGATGATGAGCCAGAAAAAAGCCAGCATGAGCCCGATCAGCGCCGCCACCGCCAGGAAGGTGAGTAGGCGAGATGTTTCTACGCCGAGCGGCATCCAGGCTCCGGCTAGGAACCAGATGAGGAGGAGGGCTAGCCCGATGTTTAGGGCGTAGCGGATGAGCTTCCCTCTCCCCCGACCCGGCTTTTGCCCCCCGGCCCCCAAAGGGGGAGGAAGCCGGACGCCCCGAATTCGAAAGAAGGTATGCGCCAGCGCCGGCAGCATCGCCAGGGCCACGACGATGGCCGCCACCAGGGCAAAGGTCTTGGTGAAGGCCAGTGGACGGAATAACTTCCCCTCCGCCGCCTCCATGGTGAAAACGGGCAGGAAGCTGATTACCGTAGTCGCCACCGCCGTCAGCACCGCCGAGCCGACCTCTACGGTAGACTCGTAAATGGTTTCCAGCAGTGGTTCCCCCTCGGGGGGGTCCTCCATGCGCGCCACCATGCTCTCCACCAGCACGATGCCCATGTCTACCATCGTCCCGATCGCGATGGCGATACCCGACAGCGCCACGATATTGGCATCCACCCCGAAGTAGCGCATGGCGATGAAGGTCATCAGCACGGCTACCGGCAGGGTACCCGCCACCAGTAGGGCGGAGCGAATATTGAGTAGCAGCAGGATGACGACGATAGCGGTGATGAGAATTTCCAGCGTCAGCGCCTCCTCCAGGGTATCCAGCGTTTCCTGGATCAGCTCCGACCGGTCGTAGAAGGGGATGATGGTTACCTGGCTTTCCCTCACGTCTGGCTCCCCTCTCCCCCGGAGAGGGGTTGGGGGTGAGGGCACCTCCCGCACCGGCAGCCCCGGCTGCAGTTCCGCGATCTTCGCCTTCACGTTCTCGATCACCTCCAGGGGGTTAGCGCCGAAGCGGGCCACCACCACACCCCCGACGGCTTCGGCACCGCTCTTATCCAGGAGCCCCCGTCGCTCGGCCGGGCCCACGCTCACCCGGGCCAGGTCGCGTAGGTAGATCGGTACGCCGTCGCGTTCGGTCACGGCGGCCAGCTCCAGGTCTTCGAGGTTTTCCAGGTAGCCCAGTCCCCGCACGAAGTACTCGGCCAGGTTGATCTCCAGGGTGGCCGCCCCCACGTCCAGATTGCTCCCGCGCACCGCCGCCATCACCTGCTCCAGCGTCACCCCGTATACCCGCATTTTTTCCGGGTCCACGTCGACTTGGTACTCCTTCACGAAGCCCCCGATGCTGGCTACCTCGGCGACCCCCTCGGCCGCGCTGAGCCCGTAGCGCACGTAGAAGTCCTGGATGCTGCGTAGTTCGTCCGGGCCCCAGCCGCCCACGGGCTCTCCGGTTTCGGGGTCGCGGCCCTCCAGGGTGTACCAGTAGACCTGGCCTAGTGCGGTGGCATCGGGACCCAGGGTAGGCGTGGCATTCTCGGGCAACACCCCCGCCGGCAGGCTATTCAGTTTTTCCAGGATGCGGCTACGCGACCAGTAAAACTCGACGTCCTCCTCGAAGATCAGGTAGATGCTCGAAAAGCCGAACATGGAGTTGGACCGCACGCTACGTACCCCCGGAATGCCGAGCAGGGCCGAGGTGAGGGGGTAGGTAACCTGGTCCTCCACGTCCTGCGGCGAGTTGCCCGGCCAGCGGGTGAAGACGATCTGCTGGTTTTCGCCGATGTCGGGGATGGCGTCTACGGGTACCGGGGTGAAGGAGTTAAGGGGTAAGGGGGTAAAGGGGCTCACCGCCAACCCCCAGCCCACGAAGGCCAGCAGCAGTAGCCAGACGACCACTTTGTTCTCCAGAAAAAAGCGAATAAGGGCAGCTAACACGCGGTAGGGGTATCACAACGAGAAAAGCCCTTCACGCAACTCGGGCGCAAGGGAAATCAGTACGGGGTGATACGGGCTACAAACGGAAGACCTGCCACTGACTCGGCACGTCGATCACGAGCGGGGGCGGTCGGTACGTTTGGAAGGTTTTTTCCGTGCGCGGACGCAGGTGCAAAGCGGAGGGAACCGTCATTGCTGGAGGCAGCGTGGCCAGGGTGAACTGCGGCAAGACCGGGGCATCGATCAGTTGACGATCGTCGTCGCTCTCAAGCAACTCCTGCTCGTCGTCGCAGCAGTCACTCGTCTCGGCCGCGGGGGCAGCGTGAAACGGACAATTTGCCGGCATCGTCTCGGCGGCAGACTGCTCGTGCATACAAACCTCCGCCTCTCCGAAGAAGACCACCGACTTGAGTTCCCCCATACAGAAATGGCGATCCACGCTAA
>CAZQNE010000155.1:0-3624 GCA_964594535.1 uncultured Lewinella sp. | reverse complement strand
GGCCTCGGTGAGCTGGCCGCCCTCGTCGTAGCCCACGTAGCCGGGAGGGGCACCCACCAGCCGGCTGACGGCGTGGCGCTCCTGGTACTCGCTCATGTCGATGCGCGTCATCATGTCGGCATCGTTGAACAGGTAGTCGGCCAGGGCCTTGGCGAGCTCCGTCTTACCCACCCCGGTGGTACCGAGGAAGAGGAAGGAGCCGATGGGGCGGTCCTGGTTGCTCAGGCCGGTGCGGTTGAGGCGGATGGAGTCGGCGACGGCTTCGACGGCCTCCTCCTGCCCGATGACCCGCTTGTGGAGTTCTTCCTCCAGCTTGAGGAGCTTTTCCCGCTCGGATTCGAGCATACGGGTGACGGGGATGCCGGTCCAGCGGGCCACGATTTCGGCGATATCCTCGCTATCGACTTCCTCCTTGACGAGCATCTTAGCGTTCGACTGCATGTCACGCAGTTGCTCGGTGTAGGTTTCGAGTTCCTTTTCCACTTCGGGGATCTGCCCGTAGCGGATTTCGGCTACCCGGCTGAACTCACCGGCGCGTTCGCCCTGCTTGGCTTCGTTTTTGAGTTGCTCGATGCGCTCCTTGGCCTGCTGGATGCCAAGCACCACCTCCCGCTCGCTTTCCCACTGGGCGCGGAGCTCGTTGCGACGCTCTTCCAGGTTGGCCAGGTCGGCGTTGATGCGCTCGATCTTATCCTCATCATTCTCCCGCTTCACGGCCTCCCGCTCGATCTCGAGCTGGCGGATACGGCGTTCCACCTCGTCCAACTCCTCGGGCATGGAGTTCATCTCCAGCCGCAGGCGGGCGGCGGCCTCGTCGATCAGGTCGATGGCCTTGTCGGGCAGGAAGCGGTCGGTGATGTAGCGCTCGCTGAGTTGCACGGCGGCGACCACGGCCTCGTCCAGGATATTGATCTTGTGGTGGGTCTCGTAGCGTTCTTTGAGTCCGCGCAGGATGCTGATCGCGTCTTCCTCCGAGGGCTCGTCGACCAGTACGGTCTGGAAGCGGCGTTCCAGGGCCTTATCGGCCTCGAAGTACTTCTGGTACTCAGCCAGGGTAGTGGCCCCGATGGCGCGCAGTTCCCCGCGGGCCAGGGCGGGTTTGAGGATGTTGGCGGCGTCCATGGCTCCCTGCCCCTTACCGGCCCCTACCAGCGTGTGGATCTCGTCGATGAACAGGAAAATTTGTCCCTCGGCCTGGGTCACCTCGTTGATGACCCCTTTGAGCCGTTCTTCAAATTCACCCTGATACTTTGCACCTGCGATCAGCGCCCCCATATCGAGGCTGTAGATGTCCTTCTCGCGCAGGTCTTCGGGCACGTCGCCGTTGACGATACGGTGGGCCAGTCCCTCCACGATGGCGGTCTTACCCACGCCGGGCTCGCCGATCAGGATGGGGTTGTTCTTGCTGCGGCGGGCCAGAATGTGGAGTACCCTCCGGATTTCCTCGTCGCGGCCGATCACGGGGTCGAGTTTGCCGCTGCGGGCCCGCTCGTTGAGGTTGATGGCGTACTTCTCGAGGCTGTTGTAGCTGTTTTCGGCGCTGTTGGAGGTGACACGCTTGCCGCCCCGCAGTTCCTCGATGGCCTGCTTGAGTTCTTTGGCGCGGATACCGGCGTCCTTCAGTACCTGTCCGGCCGGATCGTTAACCTTCAGCGCGGCCAGTAGCAGATGCTCGATGGAGACGAATTCGTCCTTCATCTCGCGGGCTACTACGTTAGCTTGCTGGACCATCTCGGCGCCGGCGCGACTGAGCGTTTGCTGTCCGCCCGTCACTTTCGGGACGCCGGCTACGATACTGTCGACGGCCGACTTAATGGCGGTATAGTTGACGCCGAGTTTTTTGAACAGAAAGGGGGTCACGTTTTCGTCCACTTCGAAAACGGCCTTCAGCAGGTGGGCCGGGTCGATCGTCTGCTGCTGGTTGCCCAGGGCGATCTCGCCGGCCCGCTGCAGTACTTCCTGGCTCTTGATGGTGAAGTTATTGAAGTTCATAGATCGTTGATGTTTAGTTAGTTAGCACGGCCTCTGGCGAACAACTCAGACTTGGGAGAAGGTTCGGGCGGCGGTGCGCAGGTGTAGTGCAAAATGGGAGCCTAAACCTAAATCGGAAAAAATGTCAGTACGGATGCGGTGTACGGTGACTTTTTGTCAGGATTGCTGGATGCGGAGTACGGGGGTGCTATTGTAAAATAATTAAGATCCAATCATTCCCCCGGCCGGGTTCACCGGGGGGATCGAAGGAGATGATCGGAGGATTACTGGTGTTGGAGACGATACCGATCGGATCGGGGTATTCCCGCCGGGTGTCCGGATCGAAGTAGTGGCCCGTACGGGGACTGTACCAGTAGGCGGCGGTGGGAACTGCAGCAAGCTGGGTGGCGTCGATAGTGAAGGAGCGGCCATTAGCGGCGTAGACCAAAGCGGCGCGGCGGTCACTACTGCGCATGGCGGTGATGAAATCTGCCCCGGGGCGGCCGTCCTGACTGCGCCAGCAAGTTCCGGAGGTGCCCCCCAAATCCGTATCCCCGAGCAGGGTGTCGGCGGGCTGCCAGTCGCCCCAACCGTAGTCGGGCACCGTGGAAGTAAATAGCGCGTACAGGTGGCGCATGTCGTGGGCTCCGGGATCGTCGAGGTGTTGCTGCCAAGTACTGTCGTAGTTCCACACGTAGCGGTTGCCGTACAGGTGGCCGAAGGCCCCGGCGGTCAGGGCGCGGTAGGCCTGGAAGCGGACGACCCAGTCGCGGTAGTCGTAGGTGTACTCCTCGTAGCGGCCCTCGAAGAGCCAGCTGGGTTTGGGTGGGTCCAGAGCCAGGTCGCCCCGGATGACGGCCGCGATCGTATCCGGGCAGGCCTGCACCGAATTAAAATCGTACCAGGGCGCGTCGTGGAACCAGGTCGAGGAGGCCGGCCCCGCCTTCTGGGGGTGGTAGCTCATCAGGATGCCACCGTAGTCGGCCTGTCCGTCGAAGTTGTCTTCCCCCTTGATGCCGTCCGCTACCCCCTCGGCCATCGCGTGGTAGACGGGGCGGTAATCGTAGGGCTCGTAGACCGGCGAGCGGTCGCCCCCCAGCATCCAGAGGATGTGCTCGTGGTGGCCGTAGCGGGCGCCCACGAAGCGGCCGTAGCGGTAGGCGTTTTCCGGGGTAAAGACGATCTGCTCCCGGTTTTCTCCGCGGCCGTTGCCGACCACCATGGCGTTGAAGGCGATCACCAGGGCGGCGTACATCCCGTGGTCGGCGACCCGTTCGATGGCGTAATTGAGGTGGTCCCAGTAGTCGTAGGCGGCGGTGTCGGTCGGCTCGCTTCCCGGGGTGAGAGCCGGCTCATCGGGTACCCACCGCCCATTCTGGCGGGTGAAGGCCGCGTCTCCGTAGGCATTGTGGTGGTTCCCCTCGAAGACGGCGGCCATGCCGATGGTATTGAAGCCCTGCTCTTGCCGCTTCTGGAGGTAATGGTCGATCTCCCCGCGGGTCAGACGGATGCCGAGGTTCCAGCCGGTGTCGCCGTTGAGGAGGACGGGGGTGGCGGTGGTGTCCCGGAGGTAGCGGCCGTCGGGGGTGGGGGTTAGGGGGGACTGGGCGGCGAGGAGGGTGGACAATAAAAGGAGAGGGAGATAGCGCATGG
>CAZQNE010000154.1:0-3646 GCA_964594535.1 uncultured Lewinella sp. | reverse complement strand
ACCGCCCGCGGCAAAATCGAAGGGGCCACCGAGATCGACTACCGCGACCCCGATTTCGCCGCCAAGATCAGCGCCCTGGACCGCCAGCCCACCTACCTCGTGTACTGCGCCGTAGGGGGAAGAAGCAGCCGCACCTGCGAACTGATGGCGGAGGCCGGCTTCGACCGCCTCTACAATCTGGAAGGAGGCTACACGGCCTGGAGCCAGCGGTAAACATTGGTGCCCGGCGGCCCGCTCTATCCAGTAAAGCATACCATGGAGAACTGGCTGACCGCCCCCTGGGACCTGATCGGAGAAACTGCCCTGACTGTCCTCATCATCTACAGCATCGTGGTACTCTTCGTGCGCATCGCGGGCTTACGGACCTTCGCCAAGATGTCCAGTTTCGATTTCGCCTCCACCGTAGCCATGGGCTCGATCATCGCCACCATCGTGATGAACAACGATACCTCCCTGCTCAAGGGGGCGGTAGCCCTGGGGGCGATAATGGCCTACCAGCAGTTGTTCGCGGGACTGAAGTTGCGCAGCACGACCTTCGCCAACCTCACCGAAAACAACCCCACCCTGCTCATGGACGGGCGGGAATTCATGGAGCACAACATGGACCGCACGGGGGTAAGCCGATCCAACATCATCGCCAAACTGCGGGAGGCCAACGTCACCCACGTCAGCCAGATCAAAGCCGTGGTCCTGGAAACTACCGGCGACATCAGCGTCCTCCACACCGAAGACGAGCGGCCGCTGGACGGGCTGGTTATGGAGGGGGTGGAGCGATAGTGCTACCTTCGCCGCATGGCCGACTACCGACTCAAACCCAACACGGACTGGACCGAATGGCACGGCGTACTCGACGTGGTGTACGCGGGCAACCGGCAGTACGTCTACCCCCTGCGCGACGATATCGAGGGCATCCTGAGCGAGAGAAACGCGGCCTTTACGGGGGATAACCTACGCCGCTGGGTGGTGGTGGACCGGCTGGGAAAAGGGGTGGGGCGGATCGCGGCCTTCGTCGACGAGGAACGCAACCAGCAACTGGACCTAGCGGTGGGCGGCATCGGCTTTTTCGAGAGCATCGAGGTGGATGCGGTGGCCGACCTGCTCTTCGGGGCGGCGGAAGACTTTTTGCGCGGACGCGGGTGCGATGCGGTCGACGGGCCGATAAACTTTGGCGAACGGGATAAATTCTGGGGCTTGCTCGTACGCGGCTGGTACCGACCCATCTACCAGGAGACCTACAACCCGCCCTACTACCGGCGGATGTTCGAAGACCGGGGCTACCGGCCCCACGAGCAGTGCCTGACCATGCGGGGCGTCGTGGCCGAATTCCCCGGCGAGCGACTGGGCAAACTGGCCGCCCGGGTGCGCGAACGCTACGGACTCTACACTAAGCAGATCCGGAAGGGGGAGCTGCGACAGGGGGCGGAGGACTTCGCCGCGGCCTACAATGCCGCCTTCAACCACTGGCCCTACTTCCGGCCGCTGACGGGGGATGACATCTACCCCACCTTCCGGCAGATGAAGCCGATCATGGACCGCCACCTTACCTGCATTGCCTATACCAAAGACGACCGGCCCATCGGGCTGGCGGGGCTCATCCCCGACATCAACTGCTTCCTGAACGGTCGGGGAATGCGCGGGCGAATGGACTGGCTGGAACTGCCGCGCTTCCTCTACAAGTTGCAGTTCCAGAAACAACCCCGCAACTGCAAGGGCATCGCCTTCGGAATCGCCCGGGACTACCAGCGGCAGGGCGTCTACCCCCTCATGGTGGATGCCATGTTTCAGAGCGGCGACCGCCACACCAGCCGGACCTACCGCTACGTGGATATGGCCACCATCCGCGGCCACAACAAGCTCATGGTTGACACCTGCCGGCAGATGAATACGGAGATTCACCGGGTGCACCTCGCCTACCGCAAAGCCCTGCTGCCAGAGGCGAAGTGGGAGCCCTTCGACATGATGGACGTGAGTGGGGTGGCGATGGGGCGGTTTGGAGAATAAATTTACGATTTCCGATTTTGGGATTTACGATTGTTAATCTGCGGCTCTGCTTGCTCGGCTCTGCCTCCCGCGTTAGTCCGTACCGGCCCTGAAAGGGTCGTCTAAACGAGCGGAGGGTGGAGCCCGGGCGGCAGCCCGGCGCAGCCCTCCGCGGGCAATGAAATTTACAATTTGCTGATTTACGATTGTTAATCTGCGGCTCTGCTTGCTCGGCTCTGCCTCCCGCGTCAGTCCGTACCGGCCCTGAAAGGGTCGTCTAAACGAGCGGAGGGTGGAGCCCGGGCGGCAGCCCGGCGCAGCCCTCCGCGGGCAATGAAATTTACAATTTGCTGATTTACGATTGTTAATCTGCGGCTCTGCTTGCTCGGCTATGCCTCCCGCGTCAGTCCGTACCGGCCCCGGAAGGATCGTCTAAACGAGCGGAGGGTGGAGCCCGGGCGAAAGCCCGGCGCAGCCCTCCGCGGGCAGGGTAGCGAAGTGTATAACTCACGGGGTTCTCCACAGCAATCCAGTCTTCTCCACCCCTTTTTCCACAACAAATTGTTAGAAAAGGGCTATCTTTGTGGACAATGGCGAGAGATAAAAAACAGGACCGGCGCAGCTACAACGGCAACGGGGGCACCGTAGCCGCTTACAATAGCCGTAGCCGGCTGGAGGAAGCTAACCTGCCCGCCTACAGCAAGCTCCCGCCCCAGGCCCCCGACCTGGAGGAAGCCATCCTTTCGGCCATCCTGATCGAGAAGGAGGCCATGACGAAGGTGCTCGATATTATCTCGCCGGAATCCTTCTACAAGCCGGCCCACCAGGAGATTTACCGTAGCATGCGCCGGCTCTTCGAAAAGAGCCAACCCATCGACCTGCTGATGGTGATGGAAGACCTGCGCAAACACGAAGCACTGGAAGTAGTGGGCGGGGCCGCCTACCTGGCCCAACTGACCGGTAAGGTGACCAGCTCGGCCAATATCGAGTACCACGCCCGGATCGTGACCGAGAAGTTCATCCAGCGCGAGCTCATCCGCACCAGTACCGAGGTGATCCGCGAGGCCTACGAGGAAAGCACCGACGTGCTCGACCTGCTCGATAAGGCCGGCAGCAATATCTTCGAGATCACCGAAAAGAATATGGGCAAGCAGGTCGCCGACATGGGCAGCCTGGCCAACGAGCTCATGGAGCAGCTCACCATGCTGCGCTCGAAGGAGGACGGACTGACCGGCGTGCCGACCGGATTCATCGAGCTCGACCGGCTTACCTCTGGATTGCAATCCAGCGACCTTATCATCGTTGCCGCCCGCCCGGCGATGGGTAAGACGAGTTTCGTGCTCAGCATGGCCCGCCACGCCGCCGCCGAGGATGGCCGGGGGGTAGCCATCTTCAGCCTGGAGATGAGCGCCGCCCAGCTGGCCGGCCGGATCTTCAGCCAGGATGCCGAGGTGAACGGCCAGAAGATGCGCAACGGAAAGTTCGACGAAGACGAGTGGAAGCGCCTGATGGGTAGCATGGACCGCATCGGCGAGGCCCCCATCTATATCGACGATACCGCGGGTATCAACGTCTTCGAACTCCGCGCCAAGTGCCGCCGCCTGAAGTTGGAAAAGAACATCGGCATGGTCATCATCGACTACCTGCAGCTGATGTCGGGGGCCGG
>CAZQNE010000153.1:0-3654 GCA_964594535.1 uncultured Lewinella sp. | reverse complement strand
TACGTGCCGTATGTGTTTGCCTGCTATCGCTGTGCCTATGGGTGCCGGTGAGCGGGCAGGAATTGCCCTTTGAGATTGAGGTACTTGATTTGGATTTAAACACTAGTCCAGATCGACTTTACTTCACATCATCGGATAGTGGTTACTACTTTATCTCTCCTACAGGGTGTTTGTATTACGGCGGTGGGGATGCGGACATAGAAGAGATAGATTGTAACGAAAGTCACTATTCATCATTGATCAAAAGCAAAGATGGATTTTACTGGACCTCCTACGAGGTGAAAAGTAATCAGTTTTCGCTCTATCATATTGCCGACGGAGCCCGGAAAAAACTACTGTTGACTACTCCGGAGACAGTTGGAAACGGCGTAGCTACCCCTGCCGGTGACCTAATTGTTCGAATTGGTGATAAGTTACAAAAAGTTGATCGGCAGGGTAATGCCGAGGTACTCAGTAAGGACATGAACCTAAGAGATGCTGATCGCGCTTACTATCGTATTGTTGATCAAACGATCGTTGCTACGCTAGGGCAAAACATAGTGGTAACGGATGGTACTAGGTCGCAAACGCACCGGATACATATGCCGACTGCCACATCCAGTCCGTATGCACGGCTTGTCGAGGATAATGTTTTTATCTTTCAGGGGGATAGTTTGTATCAGTATGTCCTAGGACAGAGTGAGGCGGCTACGTTGATCTACAGCCCGGTTCGCGTTGGTTCCGATAAGGGATATCTGTACGGAGGTCAGGTCGTCGGTAATAGCATCGTATTCTCCCACAACGTGGGTGAGGAGCGAGGAATAATGATGCGAACAGATCATACGGGGGTCGTTACTCGCCTCCGCCTCGGTGAGGGAGGGACATACTGTACCGCGGATCAAAGATTATGGTTTCCCTTCCGATCCTTCAACGACGGTAGCTCTCTTATTTTCAGTGGAGGGAGTTCGGAAGATGGTATTGCGGTTACCGACGGCACCAATGCGGGTACCCGAATGTTGATCTCTGAAGAGGATTTTCCTTTCGAAGGTGAAATGAATTATACTATCGGACTGAATGATAGCACGGTCGCAATACACACCCATAGATTCCGCCACTCGTCAAGCCTATGGATGTATGACTTGAAGAACGGTCAGGTAACGCGCACCGCTCAGCTACCCTCCTCGGACTGGATGCAACGGATAGCAGAGACGACTACGCACTACCTGTTCGGCAGCCAAAATGTGGCCTATAGCTACGCAAAGACCACTGGGCTCGTAACGGCGCTTCCCTATGGGGTAAGGCCCACCTACGGCCCCTCAATTGAGGATGGTACCCACCATTACGGTATTTCGTATGAAGGGGGTAAAGATCCAGATATTGTGGCCATTACCGATATGGGTGGTGAACTTACCCGGTTCAGCTTGCCCCAACCCTATATAGCCGGGCAGTTCGTCCAACTCTTCGCCGCCGGTGGTGATGTATTTGCCCTTGCCAGAGATGAGCAGCTGACCCACCATTTGTATAAGTTAGCGCCGACACAAGATAAGACCCAGTATTTGGGGGAATTGATCACTACGGTTCTGAGTAGTCAGCTCCGTAATATGCTAACGGGAGATGATGACCTTTATCTCTATTCCCAGTCCGACACGCTTTATAGCTATGCGCAGGAGCTAAGTCGGTTTCCCAAAATGAACGGCATGTTTCGGCCCGTCCCGACTGCCTATCTAGGTAAGCTAAATGGATACGCTGCCTTCTCCTCCTGGGGCGATTTTCTGGTCCCGGAATTGGGGATCCGTACTCAGTTCAAATACGTAGCACAAGACAGCCGGGTAAGAAAATCCCCCCTCGTTGCGGCTGCTGATCGAGCCTACGCGCTGTGGTACGAACGGTCAGACGATGATGTAGGTGGGATGCTACATCTGTATTCCGGTGATACGGATCCGGCTACCGGGTCTGAGTTGATGGTAAATCACGTGGTGCATCAGGAGGCTGACTTCGATCTGGCTCTGCACGAGCTAGATTCCAGTATTCTATATGCGGTACCGTCTGACGAGGATAGTAATGACCCCATTCTACACTGGTACGCCTACGATACCTTAACCGGCGTAAGTAGGGTTGTTGATGATCTAGCGGGCCGCCCTTACCGAAGCGGGGGAAGCGTTACAAATACGGGAACACTGTACTTCGTTAGTGAAGACAATGATAGTAGACAACTGGTAGGATACACTCCCGGGCGGGAACTGGTCTATACTGCCGATCTCAGCGACAGCGAATATCTCCTTGACGCGGATACCTCTTCCCTGCTGGGGGCAGTCGCGCTTACTACCGAGAGCTTAATTGATGTAGATCGGTCGAAGGTGTTAGCTACTTTTGAACGGGGAATTACTTCCGGCCGGGTGTACTCGCTAGGGGAAGACATTTTTCTAGAGCTACAGACCGACAGCCTAATTGGGTTCTACCTTTTCAGAACTAGTACGAGCGATTTGATCGATCTGGCTATCGATCTGCGACCCGTGCTTGATGACCCCATGATCGGTAGCAGTTACGTGATAGGTAAGCACGTGTTCTTTTCCGGCATTGAAGGTTACCGACAGGTGTTTTACCTCTATCAGGCGGGGCAGCATCGACTGCATCGGGTCGGTGAAGTGGCCAGAGACTGGGCTCCATTTCGATTCGGTCCTCTAATGGCGACTCGTGGTGGACGGTTCTTCTACTTATTTCCGAGTAGGACGTATGGCATTGAACTCCACCACTTCCGCCCCCCCTTCACCCATACCCTAAGCGGAACGGTACACGATCAGGATGGGCAGCCCGTCGCCAACCGCCGGGTGGAAGCCGTCGGAGTAGACGGCGTCATCTCATTTACCGACTCCCTCGGCAACTACGCCCTTTACTTGGACGCCGAGGAGCAATATACCGTCCGCGTAGGTGGCGATGACTGCTTCGAGGTTAGCGACGCTTTCTCGTTCACCACCGATACCGGGGAGGAAACGGAACTGCGTCACGACTTCACGATCACTGGCACCGGCTCCGGAGCGGAGATAACTTCCTACCTAGCCTCCGCCCCCGCCCGCTGCGGCTTCACCGTCCCCTTCTGGCTGACCGTCAATAACACGGGGTGCCAGACGCAGAGCGGCGAACTCATCCTGGAACTACACGAGGAAGCTACGCTGGTCAGCAGCGCCACCGAACCCACCGACTTCGACACGGAAGCCAATCGCCTCCGCTGGACCTTCGCCGACCTGGCCCCCGGCCGTGAGAAACGCATCGGGCTGGAAATCGAAATGCCCGACGAAACTTTCGCCGGCCAGGAAATACCCATGCGGGCCATCAGCGTGACCACCGACGCCGACGGCACCGAAGTCCGCGACACCTTCCGCTACGACGACATCCTCCGCTGCGCCATCGACCCCAACGACAAGCGCAGCTGGCCCCGCCGCCCGGAAGAATCCATGTCCAACTACACCCAGTTGGACGAGCCCATCACCTACATGATCCGCTTCCAGAACACGGGCAACGATACGGCCTTCACCGTGCGGCTGGAGGACGAACTTTCGACCGACCTGGACTGGTCCACCTTCCGGCCCGTCAGCAGCAGCCACGACCACCGCGTCACCCTACGCGAAGGCGGCAACCTGGAGGTGCTTTACGAAAACATCCTGCTACCCGACTCAA
>CAZQNE010000152.1:0-3745 GCA_964594535.1 uncultured Lewinella sp. | reverse complement strand
GCCCCATAGGTGGAAGCGAGAGAAATAGCAAGGTGTGGTTGGTCGGACGCTTACTCCACACCTGTCACTTTTAAGTCTAGTACGCCATCTTCATTGCCTATTCCGAACTGACTGTTCATGAAGGCACCTACTATAAAGTACTGTGCCACACGATCGAGTAGAAATGATACTTCAAAACTCACTTTTCGGGCGAATACTTGGATACGATGACCTAAAAATTTGGACTCTTTCTTTGGAACGTATAGATTGGAGAAGCAGAAGAATCGGAATACTTTGCTAGGTTCACCATCAAAGGTAAATCCCCTTTCGTGGAGCATTTTCGCAAATTCAGGGTCAGCATCCGCTAATCTATGGTAGATATAACTACTTAACTCATACTGGTGATTCAGAGAAATATACTGACCAGGTCGAAGTACAGCACAGGTGATTTTTAGGCGCATATAAGTGCTTGCAAATACATAGATACAACAAATGTAACCATATGCGTGACAATAACTCAGCGATTGCAGACCACATGCTAGACCAGTCGCGGACTGATTTGGGGGGGCGGGTACTTGCGAAGGCTTTATCGTTTCAGCTCACTCAGGAGAAATATAAGCGGCTGGTCGAAGTTCAGGATTTTGGGTGATCCGTGGTCCGTTCAGGCCAGCCTCAGGAAGTTACCGTGCACGTCGACCGTTCTTTCTTTCCCGGTCTTCCCCTCCTTGATGATGAACTGATCAGACTGGATCTGGTCCCACCGCAACTGGAGGAGATCACCGATCCGGAGGCCAAAGTAGATGCCGGCACCGATTAGTAGGGCGGTGTTGTAGCGGCGGTCGGCCATTAGACCCTTGATGAGGGTGTTGGTCTGACTCCACCGGAGGGGAGCGGTGGCACTCTTGCGTCTTGATTCAGCCATGCAAGTAATTTAAGGCCAGAAGGTTATAAAAACTACCGTTCGCGCAGGAGAAGCCAACCTAAGAATTGAAAAGTCGGAATAGGATTGACCTAACTAACTGAAAGTCAACGGAGTACTTCTCTTTTACAGGTTACACTTCTACAGAAAGTGTAACCTAGCGGAATCACCTTCGCTCCGGCAGCTAGCGGCGATGACAACGTATAGCTCCCCTGACTCGGACCTACTCACACGCATCCCCCACCCCATCCCCATCCGAATCCACCTGATCCGGATTAGCTATTGTGGGGCAGTTGTCCGTATTGTCCACCACGTAACCGGACGGCGCTGCCGCCCCCATCACGCTGACGGCTGGGTTGCCGAATCCATCCCCGTCTTCGTCGGAGAAGAATAGGGCCTGGGGAACTTCCAGCGCGCCAATTTCCCGCCGGCCACCGGCCACCGGTTGATCGATCTGATCGATGGCCGAGCCGGCCGTCGTCGGACGTCCCCCGTTGATGGCGGGGCTGCCGGACAGCGGTCGGTGGGTCAGCGTCTGTCCTCCGTTGTCGGCCAGGGGTCCGAGTTTCGGCACGTCGGTAAGTTGGTCGGTGGTGCTGCGTAGGACGCCCCGCGGCAGCTCGGTGCCGAAGAGATTATAGCCGGCCGAACTTACGGTTGCGGCCACCACGGCGAAGTCCGTGGTCGGAGCCGCTCCGTAGTTCCCGGTGAGTACCGAACCGGAAACGGTGGTTCCTTCGGTTCCCGCCTGGTAATACCCCCCGGCCACCGCGGCCTGGTTGGCAAACAGGGTGATGTCTTCCACCTCCGTGCCCCGCTCGGTGTACACCCCTCCCCCACTGCCGGTGGTTGTACTCCCGGAGACAGTGGACAGCCGGACAAGGGCCGTACCATTTCCGTTGACGATCATGCCGCCGCCCCGGGCCGATTCGCCCCCCAGGGCGGAATTATTCCCGATCGTAGACTGGACGATTTTAACGTCATCGCCGGCTACATAAAGCCCCCCGGCCCCGGCCTCCTCGCCGGTCTGACCGTAGGCTACATTATCAACGACCGTGGAATTTTGCATATCCAGTTTCGTACGATCACTGGCCCAGATGCCGCCCCCCTGCCCCCGGGCCGCATTGGCGCGGAGGTCCGAGCCCCGTACCCGCAGCATCGATCCCCCCGCGTAAATGGCCCCCCCGCGGGCCCCGGCGGTGGTGGCGCTGTTATTTTCAAAGGTGGTACGCCCGAAGTTATAATCCCCGGTGAGCAGGCAAACCGCTCCCCCCCGCAGGCCACAGCTGTTGTCTTCGAAGATGTGCCAGTCCTTAGTGGAAATACCGCCACGTACGGTTAGAATAGCCCCACCGGAGGAGGTAGCGCCCAGGGCGTGGTTGTTGCGGAAGGTCATATCGCGTAAGCTGATGTGTCCCAGGTAATTGTACACGGCCCCGCCTCCCTCGTCCGGTCCCGCCGCCCCGCAGGTGTTGCCCTCGAAGGTATCCCCGGACAGCGACATTTCGGGCACATTCGCCCAAATCGCTCCGCCGGAGGTCGTCGCGTAGTTCTCTTCGTAGCGTCCCCCCACCGAGACGCTTTCGGTCGAGGCGATGTAGACCGCCCCGCCCGCCCCCCGGGGACCGTCGGCGCGATTGCCTGCGTATTTTCCTCGGATGAGCGACTTGTACTGCGTATTATCGCTTACGAAGGCGACTCCGCCGCCCGCTACGGGAGCCAGGTTTTCCTGAACGTAGACCCCGTTCATGCGCAGTGTCGCGCTATCCAGGACGGCTACCCCTCCCCCAATTCCGTCGGGATGAGTAGCCCGGTTCTGACTAAGTAGAGTGGCGGGATTCAGGGTGAGGTGACTGGCACTTCCCGTGACGAAAACGCCCCCACCCCCGGTACCGCCGGCGGTGTTCTCGTTGATCTGAATTCGGCGAAAGGTGCCCTCGCCGCCCCCGATGTACACTCCCCCTCCCTCGTCGGGAGCGGTATTGTTACTGATGGACCCATAGTACATATGGGTCAAGCCCCCCAGCACGGCCAGTCCGCCCCCCGATCCCCCTACCGAATTGGTGTCCATACTGATTTCCCGGAGGTTTAGATAGCTGCCGCTTAGGGTAGCAACCGCACCTCCGTACCCTCCCGCATGGTTTTGCATCAGCCGGCTACCGCTGGTGATCCCCGCATGCGCGGAAGTGTCGTTCAGAATAGCCCCGCCGGCCCCGAAGGTTCCCCTGGCCTCGTTGCCGGTAAACTCACAGCTGTTCACCTGGAGCGAGTCCAGATTGTGGATCGCGCCCCCACCCTGGTATGCGGCGCTGGCCAGGGCGATATTATCGCGAAAGATCATGTTTTCGACCCGCAGCGTACCGGCGCGGTTGACGATAGCCCCCCCGCTGCCGACGGCCGCTCCCCCCACCACCGTGAAACGCTTGAGAAACACGAACCGCCCCGGAGCATCGATGATGAACAGCCGGCCCATCCCCTGACCGTCGACTCTCACTAGGTCCGCCTCACCACCGGTGATCTGCAGTCCCTTATCGATCAGAATCGGAGTGGTAAGCCGGATCGTTCGGTCCACTCCGGACAATTCGATTAAGATCAGGTCGCCGTCGGCCGCGTCGAGGACGGCCTGCCGCAGGGAGGCCGGACCTGAGTCGGCGTTCGAGGTGACGGTAATCGTGGCGGCTCGTAATGGGACTATGCTCACCTGAACCGCGACTAGGATCAAGAGCGTTATTCTGAAGAGAACCATAGCGTGTAAATTGGATAGCACGGAAAGATCATTTAGTAGAGGTCGACGAAGCAGATTAGGGCGATATGGAAGGGATGGCATAGCAGAATGTACTCTGTTTA
>CAZQNE010000151.1:0-3819 GCA_964594535.1 uncultured Lewinella sp. | reverse complement strand
TGAGTATTGCATCAAACTGAGGTGCTTCGGAATTGGGGAGGACCCCTCCGGGGCCCTTGGTGGGGCTCTGAGTATTGCATCAAACTGAGGTGCTTCGGAATTGGGGAGGACCCCTCCGGGGCCTGCGGGGAGTGGCGTGGGTATTGTAGCGAACGGTGCCATCCGGAATTTTGGGAGCCCCCCCGGGGCCGGAAGATTTAAACTTTTTTTAACGGGGAGGCAGCGCCGGGGGAGGGGGTACCGTTTTAGGGGCAGATTAAACGATGAAAGCAGCCTCACTTTAGACTCACTAGCAATCAACTCCACGGGCTGAAAACGAACGGGGGAAAACGGACGCATCCGTTTTCCCCCGTGTTTTTTCCGGTTGGATACGGCACCTGCGCGCCGCCGCCCGCCGGTTAGTCGCGACTCATCACCGCCAGTAGCCGCAGCACCTCGATGTAGAGCCAGACCAGGGTAACGATGAGGCCCATCGCGCTGAACCACTCCATGTACTTGGGGGCCCGCATGGCCGCGCCCCGCTCGATGTTGTCGAAGTCGAGTAGTAGGTTCAGAGTAGCAATACCGATGATGAACAGGCTGATGCCGATGCCGACCACCCCGCCCTCGTGCAGGAAGGGCATCTGGATGCCGAAGAAGCTAAGCCCGATGGAGATGAGGTAAACCAGGGCAATGCCGCCCGTAGCCATGATGACGCCGGTGCGGAACTTCTCGGTCACCTTGATCAGCCCCGCTTGGTAGGCAAAGAGCATGGCCAGCAGTAGCGCGATGGTGATCATGATCGCGTTGAAAGCGATGCCGACACCGAAGCCGGCCACGTAGATCGAAGTGACCGAACCCACGAAGAGCCCCTCCAGCAGCGCATAGATGGGAGCCAGGGTGCCGGATAGCTTGGGCTTAGCCGCCATAATGAAGACCAGCACGAGCCCGCCGATCGCCCCGCCCCACATGAAGAGCGAGCTGGGAAAGAGGAAGGAGTAGACCGAGGTAGCCAGCACCAGGAAGGCCAGGATGAAGGTCTTGTTTACCGCTCCGCTGACGGTCATGACGTCATCTTCGGCGCGGGTGATCATCCCGCCATCGAGGGGCTTGGCGGCCGACTGGGCCAGCCGTTCCTCACTCAGCAGCGGGTTGCTTGATTTCCGGAATTTATCGGATAGAGACATGTATGCAATTTTGTTAGCTTTAAAACACCTAAGGGTCGAAGTCGTTGCCCGTCACACAAAATACTGCACGGCCAGCTCGTAGCCCCGCAGTCCGAGGCCAACGATCACGCCCTCGCAGACCGGTGAGAGGTAAGAGTGCTGCCGGAAGGACTCCCGCCTATGCACGTTGCTGATGTGCACCTCGATTACCGGCGTCTCGATGGCCGCTACGGCATCCGCCAGGGCTACGCTGGTGTGGGTGTAGGCCCCGGCATTGAGCACGACCCCGTCGTAATTATAACCCACCTCGTGCAGCTTATCGATCAGCTCGCCCTCGTGGTTGCTCTGGAAGTAGCTCAGTTCCACGTCCGCGTCCACGAACTGACCCTTGAGGTGCAGTAGGAAGTCCTCGAAGGTATCCTCACCGTAGATCTCGGGTTGCCGCCGTCCGAGCAGGTTGAGGTTAGGGCCGTTGATGACGATAATTTGTAGCATGGGGGGAGTGGGGGTTAGGGGTCGTGGGTCGCCATTCGCTAGACTTGGTATCTAAGGTAGTAGGATTTCCAATAGTACCTTGACCCGAGACCCGAGACCCACGACCTCCCCCATGCTCCCCACCTTCTTCCGCAACGCCGTGCTGGTACTGCTCCTGAACCTGCTGGTGAAGGGCGTCTACCTGTTCGGCATCGAGCGGACCGTCCAGAACCGGCTACCGGAGGGCGACTACGGGCTCTATTTTTCCCTGCTCGGGCTGGCGATGGTACTCCAGGTGCTGGCGGACGCGGGCCTGCAACTGTACAACAGCCGGACGATCAGCGGGCACCGGCAACTTTTGCTAAAGTACTTTCCCTACTTCATCCTGCTCAAAGGGCTACTGGGGGCGGTCTTCTTCGTGGCGCTCCTGCTGGCGGCCTGGGTGCTGGGATACGATTCCGGGGTGGTGGGCTTACTGTTGCTGGTGGGCTCGGCGCAGTTGCTGAACAGTTTGGTGCTGTACCTGCGGTCGAGCCTGGCGGGGCTGGGGCGGTACGCGCTGGATAGCTGGTTCAGTATTCTGGATAAGGCGGGTATGATCGCGTTTGTCGGGGGCATTTTATTGTTTGCTCCCGAGCGGCTCAGTATTTACCTTTTTGCGGGGACGCAGGTGCTGTGTTGGGGGATAACGGCGGTGGGGATCGCTGTCGTGCTGAGGGGGCGGGTCCGGTGGAGGATACCGAAGGTGCGGCGGGCAACCCTGTGGATGCTGCTGCGGGGCGGACTTCCCTTTGCCATCGCCATCCTGCTACAGGCGGCCTATACCCGTACCGATGCGGTGATGATCGAGCGGCTGCTCGCGGACGGAGCCGAGGCGGCCGGTCACTACGCGGCGGGCTACCGCTTGCTGGACGCCCTGAATACCGTGGGCTGGCTGCTGGCGGGGCTGTTGCTGCCAATGTATGCCCGCCTGCACGCCCGGGGGGAGGGGGTGGGGGAGTTGCTGCGCTTTAGCGTGCGGCTGCTGCTGACGGTGGGGCTGGTGGCGGGCATCAGTCTGGCGACCTTCGCTTCGGAAATCGTGGTACTGTTGTACGATTTTGCCGAAGCGCGCACGGCTACCATCTTGGTCTTTCTTTCGCTGACCTTCATCGCCCAGTGCCTCAACTACGCCTACGGTGCCCTGCTGAGTGCCACCGGCTACATCGGGCGGGCGAATTACCTCTTCGTGGCCGGTATTCTACTCAACGTAGCCGGTAACCTCTGGGTGCTGCCCCGCTACGGTGCCCCCGGCGCGGCGGCCGTGACGCTAGCGACCCAGACCTTCGTGGCGGTGGGGCAGGCGGTACTGGCGCACCGGTGGTTGGGGCTGGCTACGGGGCCGGTGGGGTACGGGCGGCTGGTGGCGGTCGGTCTGCTACTAACGGGCCTTGCTCTCGTGATCGACTCCTTCCCCCCGTTCTCCTGGTTTGCCAACTTCGTTTTGCTCGGCCTCAGCGGGCTGACCCTCGCGCTGCTCCTACGACTGCTTACCCTGCCGCAGTTGGTGCGGTGGCTGGGTGGGTCTACTGCTGCCTGACGAAGGTACGTAAGTACTTATCCACGCCGCCGTATCCAGGTCTTCTAAGTAGTAACTGGTGTTACGTATCGGGTAAGCAAAATTTCCTCCGCTGTGTCCCGGAGCAGAGCGGAGGGCTCATCGGAGGTATATTTTGCGGGTCAGATAGTACGTACGAGCGGATCATCGATTGGTATATCTTTTCGTGGAACCCATAAATTTTACAATCGTACGCAAATTGACTAAGCAACCGTCCATTACCGATTAGTATTCTCCCACCTGTAACATGCGGCATTCCAGTATACCGTGCGTCATGCGATCGTCCGATAGCGGGGAGATGCCGATTCCTGACAGCCGCCGAACCAGTCAATACAGCATCCCCACCAACCACAGCGGCAACCGCCCCCGCCCCGCTACCCGCTGGCTACCGATCTGCTTGACAGGTACCCCCCCAAATTTGGCGACAGACGGTATTATGGAGTCAGAATAGTTCATTCGTCGTCCAGAAGCTGCCCTATTTCATTCATCCGCTGCCCAAAAATGGACGGCATTCCATTCAAAATCTGCCCGTTTTGATCGAGGCGGGTCTACTTCTTCATCGCTTCCTCCACCGGCGCCGGCCCCTCCGGAACCATCGCCTCG
>CAZQNE010000150.1:0-3959 GCA_964594535.1 uncultured Lewinella sp. | reverse complement strand
GGCGAGTCCCAACGGGGGCGTACCGGAATCGACAGGGAAGTAAGCTTTGTAGTAAGCATGCCGGAGCATGATTGGTTACTCCGTAAAAAATAACGATTGACCCTTTAGTTGGCACTCCCAGCTATGCTATGGCAGCCTAAACTCAGTTTAGCTGTCATTAATGTGCCGCGTGGTTGACGCCCGATACACACCGCGCCGCATATCATCACCCCCTCGGGCTGGCCCGCGACCCTGATCTGAGTCGCAGGCGAGATAAAGGATCTAAGGCCGTGAATGAGAGGGCGACCAATCTCACCCACGGCTCGAAAATTTAACTGGCCGCTAAGCATGTAGAAAGCTGCCTTGCGCTTTCGCTGGACGCGAGTTCGACTCTCGCCGCCTCCACTAAATTGTCCGCAACTACCTGGTAATCAGATAGTTGCGGATTTTTTATTTACGGTATGCCCAACCACTTTACCGGACGATCAGGGGGCTGACGGCGGCACTGCGCTCGTCCGAAATACGGACGAAGTACGTTCCCGCCGGGAGCAGACCGATATCGCTGCCGAAGGAGTGAGGGCCGGCGGGCAACTGACCGCGGTATAATTCCCGTACGGGCCGACCCAAAGCATCGATCAGATCTACGGTGACCCGGGCGGTGCGCTCGAGGGTAAAGCTGGTTTCGACCCGGTCGGTGGCCGGATTCGGGAACAGGCGGAAGGCCAGGCGGGCTACTTCGGCGTCGTTCGTGGCGGTCAGCCGGCCACCCTGCCGTTCCACTTCTTTGGAGAGCAGGACGCGGTACTCACCGGGGGCCAGCGTCACCTGAGCGGTAGCATCATCGACCGTAACGAAATCTCCCGCAAAATAATCATACCAGCTACCGGCGCTAGGGGCCAGATTGGTGGTATTGGCGGGTTCTACCCCGAAGTTACCTACGATGGCAACCTCCCCCTCCTCGCTGCTCAGATGGACGTATTTAACGGTCCCACTCAGTTCGGAAGCCATTACGTCACCGTGCAGCAGATCGGTGGTATTCCGTAGGTACAGCAGATCGGCAATGTGGTGGTACAGATCCTGACGGTCGGGCTCGTCGCGGTATTCCCACACGATCGGTTTGGGGTCGGTGCGGCAGGACTCATCGATGCGGCCGTCGGCGCAGTAGTTGATCGAATAATCGTAGCCCAACTCCCCGAACTGCCAGAGCATTTTGGGGCCGGGCAGGGTATAAAAGAAGGTGCTGGCCAGTTCGGCGCGATCGAGGGCGGTACCGAGATCGGTCACGTCGTAGTCGCCGGTGCTGTTTCCGAACGCCAAGTTTTTATACACCAGCCGTTCCTCGTCGTGGCTCTCGATGTAAGCGATCAGGCTGCGTTGGTCGAAGCCTCTGCGGGCGGCGAGCGCGGGTGCGAGGTCGGACTTGTTGCCCTCGTTATACCCCATGCTGCCCTCCAGATAGGCGTCGTGGGGTTGGAAGCCCGACCAGAAGTACATCCCGTTGCCGTACTGGGCCAGTTCGTTTTCCTCGCGGGACTCCCCGAGGTGTTCCATGATCATATAGGTATCCTCGTCTACCGACCAGACGTGGTCGGCGTAGTCTTTAATGATGGCCACCCGGCTGGCGTCGTACTGATTCCAGGTACCCACGTCATTGGACAAATTCTGGGTGAAGCCCTTACTGAGGTCGAAGCGGAAACCGTCGATACGGAACTCCTCGATCCAGTACTCCAGGGTGACTTTTACGTATTCTTCCGTCAGGGCGCTCTCGTGGTTGAGGTCGTAGCCTACATTGAAGGGGTGGCGGGCGGTGACGTTGGCGTAGGGATTGTCGGGACCCGGCTCGAAGGACTGGCTACCGGGCCACATCCGAATGAGTGGGCTCTCGCCGAAAGCGTGGTTGTAGACTACGTCGAGCACCACGGCGATACCACGCTTGTGGGCCGCGTCCACGAAGGCTTTAAAATCTTCCGGGCTACCGTAGTACTTATCCAGTGCCATGTGGAAGCTCGGATTGTACCCCCAGCTGATGTTCCCCTCGAATTCGCTTACGGGCAATAGTTCGATGGTGTTGATGCCGAGGCGGTCCAGGTAGTCCAAGGTATCGGTGAGCGCTTCGTAGTCGTGGGCCTCCAGAAAGTCGCGGACCAGCAACTCATAGATGACCATGCGGTCGGGATCGGGGCGGTCGAAGTCAGTGACCTCCCAGTCGTATTCCGGGTCATCCAGCCGGAACCAGGTCACGATACCGTCCGCCTCTCCGTAGGGGTAGTCGGGGATACCGGGGAACGTCTCCTCCCCGATGAAGGAATCGTCATCGGGGTCGAGTACCAGGGTGCTATAGGGGTCGGCGTAGCGCCCCTGCCCGTCGATGGCGTACTGGTAGAGCAGGTCGTCCTCGGGCAGGTCTTCCGGCGCGATCTGAATCCAGAAGGTAGTATCGTCGGGCGTCCGCTTCATACGGGTAGCCGCCACGGGGGCCCAGTCGGTAAGATTGCCGACCACGAAGACATCCGATTTGCCGGGGGCACGCAGCACCAGCACCAGGCTTTCGTCATCCAGTAGCGTGGCGCCGGGAGGCACCTCGAAGGGCAGCTCCGCTACTTCCGGATCACCGGTGATGAAGGTGACGGTGGTTTCGGCCGTTTCTCCCGCGTATTCGGCGCGCAGGGTGTAGGTGACGATCTCGCCGAGAGGCAGGGTCACCGTCTGGGTGAGGGTAGTGCCGGTAAGGCTGAACAGTTCGGCGTTGTTGACGAGTAGCGAAAGATCGGCCTCGATATAGGAGGTGGCCGAGAGGCTTACGCTTGCGCCGGGGGTGGCATTGACCACGGAGGTAGCCGGACTCAGTCGTTCCATGACCAGTTCGGCATCTACCGAAAAGGAGTCGGCTACCTCAATGCCACCGGCCGTGGCGATCACCTTTACCGTATGGGTGCCCGGGGTAGTGAAAATAACGTCATAAACGAGTTCCTGCCCCGTGACCGAAGTCAGTAGTTCGCCGTTGTCGAACAGGCTGATGGTAGCGGGGGCGGTCGTACCGGCGCGTACGGGAAGTTCCCGACCGAGGGGATACGTCGGATCCCCGGGCTCGCCGATTAAATTAAGCGACAGGTCGCCACCACTGCTGACCTCAATGAAAATGTCACCGCCACCGGCTGCCTTCCCTTCCCGGCCGCCGGTAGCATCCCGGAACACGAGGGCGATCTTTTCGATATCGGTGGCTTCCGGCACGCCGTAGTACGCGCGGATGGAGGGTGAGAAAGTATAGGTGTATCGGTTCGGTTGTCCGTCGACGGGCGTCAACTTCCAGGCATCGTTTGCTTCTCCCCAGGTAGTTTGTATGAACTGCCAGTCGGAATCACTGGTGCTGGCGTCGGTGATCACACCGGTGTGCAGGTATACGTCGCAGTCGCAGTTTTCCAGGCCTGCCGTTCCTTCCGTTGCGTCGAAGGTAATCGTAAGGGGCTCATTCGCCACCGGCGCGGCGGGGTCGGTCGTAATGAGTTGAGCCCGGAGACCGAGCGTGCTAATCAGAATGAATAAGACGGTAAGCTGTGGTAGGTAGGGCATGATCGTGGGTTAAGGGGCGGCTAAATTACAACGGAAAAGCCCCCCAGATCACCGTCTGGGGGGCTTTATCCAAATGAGTTGGGGGGCGGACTATTCGTAATCTTTCTCGCCGCCGCGGTCGTAATCGCCGCCCCGGTTACCGCGATCGTAGCGGGAGCCGCTATCCCGGCTGTAGCGGTCGTAACCGCCGCGCTCGTAGCGGCTTCCGCCGCCACCGCCACCGCTGTAGCCGCCCCGGTCGTATCCACCGCCGCCGCCACCGCGTCCGCCACGATCGTAGCCGCCACCGCCACCGCCACCGCCGCGTCCGCCGCGATCGTAGCCGCCGCCGCCACCGCGTCCGCCGCGATCGTAGCCGCCGCCACCACCGCCGCCGCGATCGTAGCCACCACCACCGCCGCCGCCGCGGT
>CAZQNE010000149.1:0-4145 GCA_964594535.1 uncultured Lewinella sp. | reverse complement strand
GGTCGTCGTTCACTAGTTCGTCCCATCCACTTTGCACCTGCGCCCGGCGCCCAAATCCTTTGACGATAATACCCGTTTCCGTTCGGTAGATCCACATCGGCTAGAAAATTAAGGAGAGTAAAGAAAGCACCAGGAAGGCGGAACCGCCCAGGACCGCACTGCCCAGTGCATGGAGCCGGTAGCCCTGGTTGACGGTCATATCGCTAAGTTGGGTAACCACCCAGAAGAAGCTGTCGTTGGCGTGAGAAATCACGGCCGAGCCCGCCCCGATAGCTACTACGACCAGAGCACGGGAGGAGGCACTGTCGAAGCCCATCCCGTCGAGCAGGGGGAATACGATGGAAGCCGTCGTCAGGATGGCCACCGTGGACGACCCCTGGGCCGTCTTGATGACCGCCGCCAGCACGAAGGGGAGCCACAGGCCCGGACTAACCTCGCCGACCCACCCCTCCAGCACTTCGCCGAGTGGCGAAGTTTTGAGCACTTCGCCGAAGGCACCGCCGGCCCCGGTAATGAGGATGATGAGGGCCGCGCCCCGTAGGGCCTCCCCCACCCAGCCGCTGGTGCCGAGCATGCTGCGGTCCAGCTTGCGGGGCAGCAGTAAGGCCGAAAGCACCCCGATGAACAGCGCGATAACGGGGTTGCCCAGCACCGTGAAGATGGCGTACGCCGCTCCCTCCCCGAAGGGCCGGGTCGGATAGGCCGCCACGGAGGCCAGTACGATGAGCAGGATCGGCAGGAGGATGGGTAGGAAAGCCTGGGTCGCGGGGGGGCGGTGAACGATTTCCACCGGGTCCTGCGCCTCACTCACCCGGGCTTCGATGAAGATGCGGCGACCCATAAATTTGGTGAAGGCAATGCAGACGAGCAGGGCCGGAATACTGGTGAGCAGCCCGATGATGATGACCCGCCCCAGGTCCGCCTCCAGGATGGCAGCGGCCGCGATCGGCCCCGGCGTGGGCGGCACCATGGTGTGGGAGGCCATGAGCCCCATGGAAAGCGCCACGGCCGTTCCGCCCAGTGATAGGCCCGCCTTACGGGTCAGGGCCTTATTCAGACTGGCCAGAATGATGAAGCCGCTATCGGCAAACACCGGAATGGAGACTACGTAGCCGATGAAGCCCAGGGCGGTATGGATGCGTTTGCTGCCGATGAGCCGGAGCAGACTTTCGGCCAGCACCATGGCGCCGCCGGACTTTTCCAGGAAGGTACCGATGATGAGTCCGGCGATGATGAGCAGCCCCACCTTCCCCACCGTATCCCCGAATCCGGTGCTGATGGTCTCCACCAGTTCCAGCGGGGCCATCCCGGAGCCGATACCGAAACACGCACAGGCCAGGAGCAGGGCCAGGAAGGGGTGCCACTTCCAGACGGAGGTGGTGACGATGATCAGCACGATGGCCAGCAGCAGGAGGACGAGGGTGAGCATCGGCGGGGCTTAGTGCGGACCGCGTTCGATGGTCGCCCCGCTACCGCCACTCAGGAAGTCAAAGTCGCAGCCCCGGTCGGCCTGCTCGACGTGTTCGATGAAGAGCCTTACGTAGCCGCGGTCCGCGACCGGCGGCGGCGGGCTCCAGGCGGCACGGCGGCGGTCTAGTTCTTCCTGGTCCACCAGCAATTCGAGGCGGCGGGCGGGCACGTCCAGAGAAATGGGGTCACCGTCCCGAACCAGGGCCAGCGGGCCACCCACGGCGGATTCGGGGGCCACGTGCAGCACCGCCGCGCCGTAGGCCGTGCCGCTCATGCGCCCGTCGCTGATGCGCACCATGTCCTTTACTCCCTGGCGAACCAGCTTGGCGGGCAGTTCCATATTCCCGACTTCCGGCATCCCCGGGTAGCCGACCGGCCCGACGCCCTGGAGGACCATGACGGAGTCGGCGTCGATCTCCAGGTCGTCGCGGTCGATGCGGGCGTGGTAGTCTTCGATGGACGTGAAAACCACGGCCGGGCCGGTGTGCACGAGCAGTTCGGGGGTGGCCGCCGAAGGTTTGATGACCGCGCCGTCGGGGCAGAGGTTACCGCGCAGCACGACGATGCCCGCCTCCTCCCGTAGCGGCTGATCGATCGGAGCTACCACCTTGCGGTCGTAGCAAACGGCCTCCCGGGAGTTTTCCACGATGGAGCGGCCGTTCACGCTGACGGTATCCGCCTGCAGGTGCTGCTCTAGCTCGCGGATAATCACGGGCAGGCCGCCGGCGTAGTAGAAGTCCTCCATCAGGTACTCCCCGGCGGGCATCAGGTTGGCGAGCAGGGGCAGGCGGCTGCCGATGCGGTCGAAGTCGTCGATGCGCAGGTCGATGCCCAGGCGGCCGGCGATGGCCGTCAGGTGGATCATCACGTTGGTCGATCCCCCGATGGCGGCGTTGACCATGATGGCGTTCTCGAAGGCCGCACGGGTGAGTACGTCGGTGATTTTCAGGTCTGCGCGCACCATTTCGACGATGCGGTTGCCGGACAGGTGGGCCAGTTCCCGTTTGCGGGCATCGACGGCGGGGATGGCGGCGGCACCGGGCAGGGTGAGTCCCAGGGCTTCCACGGTCGAGGCCATGGAGGAGGCGGTACCCATCGTCATGCAGTGGCCGGCGCTGCGACTCATACAACTCTCCGCCTCCCGCATATCCGCCGTAGAGACGCTGCCGTCCTTCAGTCCTTCGGAAAGCCGCCAGGTCAGGGTACCGGAGCCGACGTCCCGTCCCCGCCACTTACCGTTGAGCATGGGTCCGCCGGGCACGACGATCGTAGGCAGGCCCACGGAGCAGGCCCCCATCAGGGTGGAGGGCGTGGTCTTATCGCAGCCGGTGAGCAGGACGATGCCGTCGAGGGGGTTGGCCCGGATGGTTTCCTCCACGTCCATCGACACCAGGTTGCGCCACAGCATGGTGGTGGGCTTCATGATGGTTTCGCCCAGGCTCATTACGGGAAACTCCAGCGGAAAGCCGCCCGCCTCGTAGACGCCGCGTTTCACGATCTCGGCGAAGTCGCGGAGGTGGGCGTTGCACGGCGTGAGGTCCGACCAGGTGTTGCAGATGCCGATCACGGGGCGGCCGTCGAACACGTGGTCCGGGTGCCCCTGGTTGCGCAGCCAACTGCGGTGGACGAAGCCGACCTTATCCGTCTGACCGAACCAGGCGGCGCTGCGGTAGCTTCCCTTTTTCTCTGTTGCCATATTCGTGGTCCGTCAACGGTTAAATTATTGGATAATCTGCGATCCCTTTCGCCGCCTATCGGCGTTGCTCGAATCCTCGTTTAGTTGCTACTAAACTCCGGTTCGAGCGCCTAGGTAGCCGGCGAAATGGACCAGCACCTAACCCAACTTTTCAACGTCGATAGACCACTGGGTGAATGTAGGGATTTTAGTCAGGGCGGGTTAGGAAAGCCGTTTGGCGGCTTTTTTGCGCGGACGCGGGTGCAAGGTCGTACATCCATCATCAAGTGAATGCGTTATTTTAGCACATACAGCCTATCTACCAATGAGCACCCGTACCCTCATCAACCAACTGCTGGACCACCACAACCCCCGTGAAGTATACGCACAGGTGGAGCGAGTCCTAGAGCGGGAGCAGAAGGAGCGAGCCAAATTTCGTGAGTGGCTCAAGCCTGACGTCAAGGCAGAGTTCATCCTGGGCGACGTAGTCGTCCATTCGCCGGCGCTGGAGGGGCATAACGCCACCGTGTTCCGTGCCTCCATGCTACTGGGTACCTACTGCGCCTTTTCGGGTCAGGGTCAGGTACGCATTGAAAAAGCCCTCGTGGAAACCCAACGTAACGACTTCGAGCCCGACGTCAGCGTATGGCTCCAGGCGCGCGCCGCTGCCTTCTCCCCCGATATGAAGTACTATCCCGCCCCCGACCTCGTCGTGGAGGTACTAAGCAAATCCACCGAGGAGCGTGACCGTGGCATCAAATATGAGGATTATCTGAGCGAGGGGGTTGGTGAATACTGGATCGTGGATTACCGCAACCAACGTCTGGAGCAGTACACCCTCAGTACCGGCTACGACGACGAAAAGGTCTACCGAAAAGCGGTGTTGGAAAAAGAGGAACGGCTAGCGTCGGTCGTACTGCCCGGTTTTGCGGTTCCGGTAGCCTGCCTGTTCTACCATGCGCCCTTTACCGAGGCACTCAGGTCGCTGGGGCAGGTCTGA
>CAZQNE010000148.1:0-4167 GCA_964594535.1 uncultured Lewinella sp. | reverse complement strand
CCCGTGGGGGTTTTACCGATGGAGCGGGTAGCGATTTCGTCGCGGGGGGTGTAGGTGGTATTGTGTACAGCGCCGTTGCGATGTGCCCGCCAGGGTCAGCACCGGTACAGGCGAGGGCACCCTTGTTGCGCCCTTATGGTGGCCAGGGACATCCACTAGCCCCCTTCGCCCATAAAAGTACACTGAAGCAACCTAGAAAGAATACCCCCAAAATCGGTCCGGATGCGGACGATACGTAGTACTCCAATTCCGAGGGGAAAGTCACCCCCCTACCTCGGGGGAAGTGAGGCTACCGGTCAAATCCGATCCGGGTGGTAATTTCTCGGCGGGTACCCTGAATCGGAAATTCCACTCCGCAAATGGTAATCTCGGTCCGATTTCCAGTCCGGTTGACATATATATCCCGCCCGGTTTCCAAAGAAGTGAATTGGCTCCCAATCTGAAAGGTCGCCGTCACGAATTGAGTGCGGGGCGGCACCCCGAATATGCTACCAACGATGCGGTATGTTCCACTGGTCGGATTGCGGGGGAAGGTCAGGATCAGTTCGCTACGGTCGCCTTGGTTACAGTTGACTCGCACTTCGTACCCATCGCGGTCGAGCGATCTGGTCCGTACTTCGGCTTGCCCCTCGTTGCACTGAGTGAAGAGTACGCGAAGTGCGTTAAGGGGGGGCGTACAGGGAACGGTAACGGCGGCACTACTTACCTGAAAAGCGACGATATCGCTTAGTTCGTAAAAGCCATCGAAGCCCGCGAAAGCCTGAACGTACACCAAGCCATCATCAACGCCCGACAGCAGAACCTCAAAAAGACCTTCCTCCGTGATTCGCGCATTCTCCTGGTTGACGGATATGTTAAAAATACTGTCTCTTCCGTAACCTACGCCGGCTTCGAAGACGTCCTCCCCGTCACTGTCCACGCTAAAGGTGACCAGCATGCCTTCGGGCGTATTCGCTATGTCGAGGATGTCGACGGAAAAGTCAAACTCCCCGGGGCCCAGAATAGTACAGCCGGTAAGAAGGGGAAAAAGTAGGAGCAGAACGTACCGCATGTTTATGATTAGTTTCCACCGATCCGGCGAAGGCCAGAAATAGGGGTTGATTATCGTGAATGAAAGCCTTGGATTACCAGTAATAGACGGCGCTCACCCCCGTACGGAAGTAGCGAGTGATTCCGAATATGTTGCCGTACTGGAAGGTATGGGATAAGCTTGCCCGCAGAGAAAAATTCCGATTCAGTTCGTACTCGGCACCGATTCCGACACTCGCACCGGCACCGTAATCCGCCCGCCCGCTGGTCGTGTCACCGATGCCAGGGGTGACGCTTTCCCGGTCCATGTGGCTCGTGAATGCCTGTACGGAAATGGTCGCCAGGGGCGAAAACGGCCGGTCCGGAAACAGACGCCACATACCCTGCATTCCCAGTTCGCCGTAGTAGGTGGGTTGGTAGACTTCGTAGCCCGGCCCAAAGTTCCCGTTGTGGTTCGGGTTCGGGCCGTAAGCGCTCAGCATGGTATCCCGATGAGTGGTGATGCGGTACAGCCGGGCAACGTAGGACACCTCGTAGCGCGAGATCGTATTGCTGGGAGAATACCCCACTGACAGGCCAACACCCTGCTCGAAGAGGCGACCGAAGCGGCCGGCGGGTTGGTAGTGGTCCAGGCCAACGACGAATTGAGCCGATAGGGTGGTCGCCAGCGCCAACAGCACCGCTGTAAACATAGAACGAATAGGAACAGCCATCGTGGTTATTGAATTTAGGGTAGAAATACGGATGCGAAGTAGACGGACCCGTCGCGGTACGCCAAATAGTACATTCGGTCGCCAGTTGGGGAGACCCGGCCACTTCCCGGGAGAAAAGCATCCATCATTTGTAATTTTCCGAACTGCCGATCAGGGCCACTCCGGTAGCTTCCGTCCGCCGCAAAAAGGACGTGGCGCAGCGCGACCAGCCGGCGGGATCCTTCCGGCTTCCCCTCTCTGCGTTCACTTATCCGGTAATCTTTCCTGGCCGAGGTATAAAAGGAGACGAATAATGCATTCCCCACTACGGTAGCGGCGGGTCGTGCCGCCCACCGTGGGTCGGCCAGGGGCTGTGAAACCATAAGGTTAATGGGAACGTGGCGGAAGTATCCGATCGAGCCCTCCCGGTCGATACGGGTAACGAAAAATCCTCGGCTGTAATCAATGGGGTAGGCCATTCCGGAGGGTGAGACGTACCTCATTCCCATACGTAGTTCCGAGAACAGATAGGTCGAGCCGTCTTCGGCGAACAGAATATCCGCCGCCTTATGGGCTTCCATCAGTTCCCGGGCTCGCTTGTCAAACTTTTTGCCGGTTTCCCCCCTATCTAATAAGCCCCGCTCATTGACGGTAAGCGGGATCATCTGGCTGTCGATCCGGTCGAGGGTCCTGCCGTCGAAGGTCTGTAGGTACAGTCCGGCGTAGACCCGCTTTTTCTTATCGTAGTATTTTCCAAAAGCTACCGGATTCCCCGTCGGGTTCACTCGGATACGGGGGGCCGCCGGTTCCGTACCGGCAGTCGTTTCTATCCGTTGCCGGACCGAGGAACCATCCGGTCGGATCATATTCAGGTAGCGTTCCCCCGGGTCGGAATAGAAGCGTCGTGCATCTCCACCCTCGGCGCTCACGTAGTAGAATGTACCGTCAGGCGTAGCGCCCACTTCGAATAAGCGTCCGTACGTCTCCTTATCTACCCCCTCGATGACGTGTTCGTAGTGCATTTCCAGTTCTGCATTCAGCACCACGTAGTGCACGTCTATCCGGTTGCGGGCCTGGTCTACGCGGTACTCGATGATGTGACCATAGTCGGGCTGTTCCGGCATATGGAACGACCAGTAGTCTCCGTTCCGATGGTCGGCCCCCGAGAGGCTCATCAGAACGTTTGGCTCCTCCGAAGCTTCGAGGGAGGCCGCCTCGACTCGGTGGACTAGCAGGTACGACTTGTCCGTTTTTTTGTTATTGAACGAGGTAAAGAGGTTTATGTATCCTCCGGCCAGTGAGACCGCCTGGGGGGTCAGTTCCCTATCTTCGTAGCGCAGCGGGACGACTACGCGCTCGCTATCCTCCGGGTCGGCACCGACCGCTACGAATACCACCCCGGGTTCGGTTCCTTTCCGGGTACTGTTGAGCAGGGCGTAATACGTCCGGCCTTTAAGGGTCCCCAGCGTACGCCATAGCTGCTGATACGCTCGCTCACTGTTCCCCGGCAGTGGGGTAAGCTCGGTACGCACCGAAAGCTGGCTCTGAGCACTTACGAACTGCCCGATCAGGAAGCATACCGAAATAAAAAAAGACTGTACCTTCATAAATAATACGCTAAAAAAGAAAACCTACCTCCAGCCCGAGCCGAAAGAGGATATCGAACTTGGACCCCTGATCGTGGGTGAGCTTTTCCACCTCGGCAAGGGCCCGGTCGCCCATAAAGCGGTAGATCACATCCCCGTAGGCATCCACGGTCACCTGATCGAAGGCCAGCAAGTGAAGTCCGCCTGCCGTCGACACTTCGGTGAAGCGAAAGTCATTCGTATTCGGCCGATCGAAGGAAAACCCCTGGCTGCGCATCCCCAGCAGGAAGACGTAGCACGGAAAGTAGATCGAGCCGGAGTACATTCGGAATTTGACGAAGGCGCTATTCGAACCCGAAGCATCGCTAAGATCGTAGCCCGGCCCGCCGATCAACTCGTTCAAGGGTCCGTGGCGGTTCTCCCCGACCCTCAGTCCGACACCACCTTCCAGCCCAAATTGCTTTTGCCCGAACAGTCGCTCGTAGCTCAAGGTCGCTTCTCCCCGGTAAAGGGAAGCCAAATCGGTACGTAGGATATTGCTGGCCGTGGTGGCCTGGCCGTCGTCAAACACTTCGGCGAGGGTCTGGGCCGACAACTCAGGATACGGACAAACCGTCAGCAGGAAGAAAAGGTAAGAGAGGGTACGCAAACGAAAAGTCAACTGTTTCGCCAAAGGGCGCTATCTATAACTAGGGTGCACAAAAGTAATCATCTTCGGCAAACTTGTTACCTCACTCACTCGCGCCCCGCCGCCCCTACCCTCCCTCCAGACCCTTCACGGTCCTCGGGACGCCCGAAGGTCCTGCCCATTTCCCCCACCTTCCCGACCTTCGCCCCCATGACCTACTCCCAACGCAAAT
>CAZQNE010000147.1:0-4321 GCA_964594535.1 uncultured Lewinella sp. | reverse complement strand
CTTCAACTCCTACCGCTTCGATACCCAGACCAACACCCGCCAGACCTGGCACCGCATCCCCCAGAACCAGATCATCATGAGCCTGGCCTATATGGGGTCGCTCCGCTTCGAAGGGGGCGCGCCCCGGGCCCAGGGCAAGAACATGACGCTGATCCCCTACGTAAGCGGAGGCACCCAGCGGGATTTCGTGACGGAAAAGGAGGCCACCTTCGACCTCAACGCCGGGGGCGACGCCAAGATCGGTATCGGCTCGGGGCTGAACCTGGACCTGACGGTCAACCCCGACTTCAGCCAGGTGGAAGTCGACGAGCAGGTCATCAATACCAGCCGCTTCGAGCTCTTTTTCCCCGAACGGCGGCAGTTTTTCCTCGAGAACGCCGACCTCTTCGGCAGTTTCGGTTTCAGCCGCGCCAACCCCTTTTTCAGCCGGCGTATCGGCGTGACGCGGGATACCAGCACGGGGCAGAACATCCAGAACCCGATCTACTTCGGGGCCCGGCTGAGCGGCAAGGCCACCGACGACTGGCGGGTGGGGCTCCTCAGTATGCAGGCCGCCCGCAACGTCGGGCAGGGGCTGCCGAGCTACAACTACACCGTGGCCACCACCCAGTACCGGGTCGGGAACCGGAGCAACGTCGGGGCGATCTTCGTCAACAAACAGGACTTCCTCAATGACGTCGACAGCACGGAAAGCTACTCGGACTTCAACCGCGTCGTCGGCCTCGATTACAACCTCGCCACCCGCGACAACCGCTGGAACGGCAAGACCTTCCTGCACCGTAGTTTCAGCGATAGCGAGGGCGGCGACGACTACACCCACGGGCTGAACCTGGAGTACCGCGTCCGCAACTGGAACGTGGAGTATTTCCACCTCTACGTCGGCGAAGAGTACAATGCCGAGGTCGGCTTCGTGCCCCGGCGGGGCTACACCGCCAGCGGGATCGAGGCCGCCCGGCTGGACTATCCCGACAATCCGAACGTCGTACAGAAGGGGCCCACCGTGGAAGCCGAAGTGCTGTTCCAGCCCGACGACGGACTGATCGACCGCAGCGTAGTCGGAGGCTACGAGTGGAATTTTGCCAACACCAGCGAACTGCGTACCGAACTGGGCTACGAATTCATCTACCTCTTCCGCCCCTTCGACCCCTCCCGTACCGGCGCCGAACCCCTGCCGGGCGAGCGGGGCTACGGCTACACCCGCCTGGGAGCGGCCTACCGCAGCGACCGGCGGCGGCGCTTCAGTACCTCCTTCGAGGCGGCGGCGGGGCAGTTCTTCAACGGCAGCAGCTACGAGATCGGGGGCAGCCTGGTGTACCGCTACCAACCCTTCGGCAGCATCGACCTGGCCTTCAACTACCAGTACATCGACCTGCCGGAGCCCTACGCCAGCACGGGGCTCTTCCTCATCGGCCCGCGCATCGACTTCACCTTCACCAAGTCCATCTTCCTGACCACCTTTCTGCAGTACAACCAGCAGATCGACAACATCAACGTGAACGCGCGCTTCCAGTGGCGCTTCGCCCCGGTGAGCGATTTCTTCCTGGTCTACACCGATAATTACGACAGCCTGGATTTCGGGGTGAAGAACCGGGCGTTGGTCGCCAAGGTTACGTACTGGCTGAATTTGTAAGCTTCCGACATTCCTTTCCGGGCGCGGACGCAGGTGCACTATTTTTGCGGGGCGGCCGTTAGTTGGTTGCGTTTATCCGTCACTATGCAACACGTCCTCCTTATCCTTCTCTTTATCGGCTGTACGGCACCGGCCGCGGCTCAGCTACAGATGAAGGGCTGGGAACTGGGGGCCTGGGCGGGCACCTCCTTCTACCTGGGTGACCTGAATACGGACTTCCGCTTCGACCGGCCCAACCTCGCCGGGGGCATTATGGGGCGGTACAACTTCAATCACCGCATCGCCCTCCGCCTGGGCGCGAATTACGGGCGGGTACGGGCCTTCGATAGCGACAGCGACAATACCTTCGAGCGCATCCGGAACCTGAGCTTCCGCAGCGACGTCTTCGAGTTGACGGGGCAGCTGGAGTTCAATTTCCTGCCCTACTACCACGGCAGCGATGAATACTGGTACACCCCCTACGCTTTCGTAGGAGTGGCCGCCTTCAACTACAACCCAACCACGCTGACCGACGCCGGGGAGCGGGTCGAGCTCCGCGAGCTGGGTACCGAGGGGCAGATGCGGGGCAAAGAATACCAAACGATCGCTACGGCCATCGCCTACGGGGTTGGGATTCGCTGGGACCTGAGCTACGAATGGAGCATGGACGTACGGCTCAGTCTGCGCAACACCAGTACCGATTATCTCGACGACGTCAGCACCGTTTACCCCGATCCCTCCGACATCGCCCGGAACCGCGGTGACCTGGCCGCCCGGTTGAGCGATCGCAGTCTGGTGCCGGAGGGGCAGGAACGCATGAGCCGGGAGGGCACCCAGCGCGGCGACCCCAACCAGAACGATCACTACCTTTTCCTCGGGGTTGGGCTCAACTATTACTTCGGCGACGTACTCTGCCCGAAAATCAGTAAGCGACCGCGGAAGAAACGGCGGTAGGAAGAGGGGAATAGCGGGCTTATTCTAATCAAACCCGACCTACATTTGATTGGATTAGACAGATTAATCCCCCCATAGAGTTTGCTTGGGCCCTGTCGCATTGCACTAGCGCTTCAACAGCTGAATGAAAGCACTCCAGTCGGCAAGTAGCAAATCGTGTTTCCCCGGTCGGTAGTGAAATCCTACGGGGCCACTCCCACGGGCGGTGCCGGCTGCGGGGGCGGGCATAGCTTCCGGCAGACTCGCTCGGTCGCCGTAGGCGGCCAGGGCACCACGGAGGGCCATAAATTCCCCCTCGGGGTCGGCCCAGAGGTCCTCCTCCGCGGCCGAAACGAGCAGGGGGCGGGGCGCGATACTCGCCAGTAACCAGTGCTGATCGAGCGGTAGTTCGGCGTCGCGGCCCCGGTAGGCGTTGAATCCGTCGCGGAACCAGTGGGGAAAATTTTGGGTAATGTCTTCGATAGTCTCCCCCCGGGCGCGGTGAAACAGGGCCGCCCCGCCGTTGCCGGAACCGTTCACCAGTACGCCGGCGATACGCTCGTCGCGGGCCGCGGCCAGGAGTACGGCCTTACCCAGTCTGCTGTGCCCCACCGCCAGCACCCGCTCTACTTCGAAAGCATTCTGCTGCAGGGCGTAATCCGTCAACCAGCGGTAACCGGTCGCCCAGATGGAGAGCGCCCCCGTGAGAACGGGGTTGAGTCCGTAAAATTCCCGGGTCGATTTTCGGTAGCTGGTGTTATCGTCCGCCACGAAATCTTGGTAGCCGGCAGTGATCACGGCATAACCCTCCTGCAGTAAGAACTCAACGGGGAAGCGGCGGGACCGCTTACCCCGGCTCGCCCCGGTGGCCCGGCGGTCGATGATGCCCCGCTCGGTGGCATTACCGGTGTAAATGGGACGGTCGTTCAGGCGGACTTCCGGGTCGCTCACCAGCGCCTGGTTGCCAAGAAAATTAAGTAGCACGATAGTGGGAACGGCTTCTTCCGTAGCCCGGCGGGGGTAGTGGATCAGCAGGTCGATGCTCCGTTTCTGCCCGCTTTCGTTCACCAGGTCCAGGGTTACCTGCCGCCGGTAGCCCGCCCCACCGAAGACGGGGGTGGCCGGCTCCACTACCTCCGCTTCGGAGAGCGAGAAGGTGGCCCGGTCCGGTTCCAACCCATAGACTGACTCGGTGTAGGCATCGAGGACGATAGTCCGCAGGTCACCGGTTTCCGGCAGTGGGGGAGACTGAGCGAGCAGCCGGAAAGAACCGGCTACAAAAAGGAGGCAAAATAACTGGGTGTAGTACAGGGGCATACGAAGAAGAATATAACAATACCGTAGACCATTGGATGTCAGGTCTGGGGGAGTTTCTGTCCCGTGGCGGCCAGGTCGGCTAGTTTGCGGATGCGATTACTGCGGGTCTTTTCCGTTTTGGCCAGTTTCACGTAACGCAGGGCATTGCGCTTACTGGAAGCATTGATGGCCTCGAAAAACTCCCGGGCCCCGGGGCGGGAATCCAGCGCGGCCCGTAGGTCGGGGGGGATGATGAGTCGATCCACGTCGTCCATGAAGTTCCACAGTCCGCTGTTCTTCCCTGCCTCGATAGCGGCAAATCCGGCCGGTTCCATGCGGTTTTCGTCGATCAGGCGGGCGGCCCGCTTTTTGTAGCTGGCCGTCCAGTGCTGCGTTTTTCGTGGACTGATCAGCTGCATGGTACGCCGATCGTCGAGCTTGCGGCGAATACCGTCGATCCAACCGAAGCAAAGCAACTCATCC
>CAZQNE010000146.1:2310-4348 GCA_964594535.1 uncultured Lewinella sp. | reverse complement strand
AAGGCGAAGCAGTAGGCACCTGCTCCAACCCCCACTTTTCCGCCCAATGTGTCAAAGATCATCCCGCTACTCCCCACCGTTGTGACGACTAGCGTGGCCCCTAAGGTAGGACTTCAGTTGCAGTTTTTTCCTCAGTTGAACAAAAAATTCATCGTGGCTTAACACCGGCCGGCCTGTGGGAGGGAGGGGGTACGTCATCCGAGCTCGGCCTGGAGCGTCGCTTTGGGCGAGCGCTAGCCGACTAAAGTGATGCTCCAGGCTGAGCTGAACGGGGGCAAGGGGCCGGTTCTTCTAGGCCCCTCGGCCGGTGCAGCGCGAGCGGAACCGGACGTAGCATAATGGGTCGGCGTTAGCCTGCCTTTTGGGGGTGGGAAGCGGTGGTGGCCAAGGGCCAGCTAGCCGCAGGCCGACTCTGGAGGCTTGACGGCCTAGCGATTCTTGGCCGCCAGCGCTGAGGGCGGGATCTTCCCTTAGGGTTTAACGTTCTCCTCGATCCACTGCTGGCCCCGTCGTTGGTCATAGACCTGTACGACGATCACCTCCAGAACATCATCCTGGATGGTAAAGACCACCTTGTAGTTGAGCACCAGCGCCCGCCGGTACTCGGTTTGCCCATCCGACAGCTCATCCATCTGCTGGTGCATTTTCGGTAGCGTCCCGAGGCTCCTTATGGTGGCGATGATCTCTCGCCGGACCTTGGTAAGGTAAGCGGGACTAACCCCACGACGCCGTAGCTCCGCCACGATTTGATTGATGCTGGTACGTGCCCGGGGCGTCAGCTGAACCTTGTACTGCCTCATGCCGCCGCCCGGCTTTCTTCCTCCAGCTCCCGCTCGAAGTCATCGACGGTCATGAACTCCTCCGGCCGGGCCAGATCTTCGGCGTACTGTGCCCTGGCCACGCTGGCCCGTACGGCGGTACCGTCCGCCTCGTAACCGATGATCGGATCGCCAAAGTTGCGCTCCCAGGAGTGCATCAAGTCCAGCAGCACCCGTAGAAAACGTTCGTCTTCGATGCCGTCGATCATTTCGTGACACTGTTGGCGGAGTTCTTCGGTGGTCATAACGATTGCGTTGGGGGGTGGATAGTAATGTCGATGTAGCATAAAGATAACGGTTTGCTTTAGTCGTTCGGTTTATCGTCGTCGGTGTTTCCCAGGGGGTGGAAGCGCTCCACGGCCCTTTTCAGTTCGGCCAGCTCCGTTTCCCGGTAGCCCTCCGTGGTCGAGATCCAGGCGTGGCCGGCAAAGGCCTGCACCCGTCTCAGGTCCTGACCCTCTTTGAGCTTCAGCGCCAGCACGCTCTGGCGGATCAGCGTTGGCGTGAGCCGCTTACCGGGCACCCGGGACCTGAGCGTCTCGACCAGGTAGTGCACCCCCTCGCCCCGCTCCGGGGAGCCCCGCCCGGTCAGGATCAGGTAGTCGCCCGAGCCTTCGTTGCTCAAGCCGTCCCGCCCCTGCCGTAGGTAATCGTACAGTTGCATCACCTGGCTGGCGACCAGGGCAAGCGTCCGCCCCAGTTCACTGCACCCCGCGCCCCGGCGGCGCCCGTTGCGCTGGATACGTACCGTGGCCGCCACCGGATCGACGTCTTCCACCGTAAGCCGGCACAGCTCGCCCACCGTCAGCGCCTGGTGGACCAGCAGTCCGATGATCACGGCGTTGCGGCCGGCCAGTGCCGGGTAGCGTTCCCGCCGCGGCCGGAGTAGGCTCTGCAGCTCCTCCTCCGTCAGTAGGTCCTGCAACTGCTGGTCGGTGCGGCCCCGCCGCCGCCGCCGGTGGTCGCGCAGCCGCAGCCCCGAGCCGGGGAAGTCCGCCCGCCGCTCGGTCTGGTAGAGGTAGCGGTAGTAGCACTTGATGGCCGCCAGTACCCGCTGCACCGTAGCCGGACTGTCGGGGTAGCGCTGGCGTAAAGAAGCCAGCTCCCCCACCAGGTCGGCGTAGCTGGCCCGCCGGGCGGCTTCCTCCCCCCCCACCCGGGCGAAGTAGCGGCCCAGTTCGTAGGCGTAGGCCCGTACCGTGACGGCCGTGTAGCGGCTA
>CAZQNE010000146.1:0-2210 GCA_964594535.1 uncultured Lewinella sp. | reverse complement strand
ACGTGACGGGCAAGCGTGTCCCCCCGCATCCGGTCGCCCCGGTCGTTGAGCAGGAAGGCCGGCCCGCTCTGCTGGGTCACCCAGCGCGGCCGTTCGTGGTGCAGGTAGTCTTTGAGCCCCCTCAGTACCTCCGCCCCCAGGGGTACGGCCCGCCGCTTGCCGCCCTTGCCCCGCCGGACGTAGAGCAGTCCCGCCCGGCCGTCCACGTCGCCCACGTTCAGACTTACCGCTTCGCTCCTCCTGAGTCCGCAGCCGTAGAGCAGGTGCAGCACCGCCCGCCGCCGTAGGTCTTCCGGGCAGGCCGCGTAGAGCCGGGTGATCTCAGTCCGGCTACAGCAGTAGCGCCGCCGGCCCCGCCGCCCCCGTTCCAGCCGCACCCCCGCCAGTGGCGAGCCGTGCTCGATCAGACCGTGACGCTCGCAGTAGTCGAACAGCAGCCGCAGACTAAAGACATAGCCGTCTACCGTATGGGTGCTCAGGGCCGGCCCCCGCCGCCCCGGTCGTTCGTGCAGGTGTGCCAGGTGAGCGCGCACGTCGCGGGTCGTGATGGTCCGGATATCGGTCTTGCCCTGACCCTCCATGCGCTGCAAAAACTCCCCGGCCCCGTTCAGGCGTGCCATGCCCGTAGAGTAGCCCAGTACGCTCAGCTCCCGCCGGCAGGCCGCCAGTAGCTCGCGGTAGGATGTGGTCGTGGGGTGGTAGGTTTTCATAGTTTATTCCCCCATTGGGGGTTAGGGGGCTTCTTTACACTTTTTGGGAACGCGGAACGCCAGGCCCCTTTTTGGCTTCCCGGCTAGTGTTTACGCCCGTCCTGGCGTTCCCGCTGGCGTTCCCTGGTGTTCCGCTTTTCATACCTGGGGGGTCTGATCGTCCTGATCGAGGTCCGCGATCTGCTCGGTAAGCCGGCTGCGGATGCGCTGCCGTAGCGCCCCCTGATCGTCCCAGTGCGCGATGCGGTAGCGGTAGCCCCGGTTGGCAAAGCCGTTCTGTCGCACGTACTCCCAGTCCACCAGCCGCGACAGGTAGCGGTGCTGTTGCGTCTTACTCACGCCGGTAGCTTTCCTTACCTCGAAGCGCGTGAACTCGTAGTCCTTGCCCTTAGTCAGCACGTAAGCCTTGAGCGACTCGAAGAACTGCCGAAGGCTGCCGTCCAGCTCGTCCACCTTCAAAACAATACTCTCGAACAGCACCTCACAGGCCAGCCGTAGGTCGGCTACCTCGGTGATGAGCCGCCCGCGTTCGTCCCGCTTCCTTTGGAACTGATTGAGTAGCGTCACCTGCCGCACGAAGCTCTGGTAGAGCTCGTTCAACCGCCTGAGCTTATGCGCCTCCTCCGGTAGCCGGATGCGGTCGGCGTAGGGGTTGATCACCTCCAGGGGCCGGAGTAACCGCAGACAGTTGCGCAGCAGTTCCCGCGCCGCCTGCTCCTGCCGGCCCTCGATCTTACCGGCGCTCCTGCGGTTCTGGTAGTCGATCACCCGCCGGCTCTGCTCGCTGGACTCGTCCACGGCCACCACGAAGCAGCGGCTCACGTTGTCCTCGTACACCTCGGCCCGCGTCGTACACGACAGCGATGCGATCGGCCCCCGCACCACCCGCTCCGCCCCCCGGATGTTGCCCAGCTCGTCCTTGAAGCTCGTCGACGTGATCAGGATCTCGTTCGACTGGAGCTCCCGCACGGCCAGCAACGCCTCTTCCTTCAGCCCGTCGATGTCCTCGAAGCAGAGCAGCTTATGGCTGAAGTAGTGCTCGGCCTGGTTGTAAAAGCTGCCGTCCGTGACGCGGGTGTAGCGTTTGACTACTTCCTCCGGCATCAGCTCACTAACCACCCGCGCCAGTCTCGTTTTGCCGCTACCGCTGGCCCCCTGGATCAGGGCGTGTAGCGTCTGCGGCATGGCATAGCTAGAGGCGACCACGAACAGCAACAGCCGGCTGCCTTCCTCGCCCACCAGCCCCGCTTTTCCTATTTGCTCGTTGATCCGCTCAAGTAACTGCGGTTGCTTCAGGAAGGCTTCGCAGCTCGCGCGCGCCTGGCCGGTGACGGCTACCGTTTGTTCCTGGCTGTCCCGCCCGTCCTGGTGCTCGGCCCGCAGCCGTTCGCGGTGGTCGTCCAGGGCCTCGGTCAGCCCGTCCAGGTCCAGCTCGACCAGGTCGGCACGAAGACCCAGCCGTTCGGCCACGGACCGCGCCGCCCGGCTCACCTGCCGGTC
>CAZQNE010000145.1:0-4452 GCA_964594535.1 uncultured Lewinella sp. | reverse complement strand
GAAAATAAGTTATTTAGGTTACACTTTTACACAAAACGTAACCTACGTAATGGAATCGTTAGTCAGGTCATTGGCTTTGCTGTATTTCCAGCGGAGTGGTCTATGTGAGTCCCTACTTTTTGTCCCCAAGGAGCGGACAAAAATTTGTAGGACCGTCTAAAAGAGGCAGTTCACTCAGTGCTTTCGCTCTTTCTCTTCGCTGCTGCCGGCCACGTTATCCGCGTGGAAAGCGTTCCGTTGCCCCATAGGCTCATCTTCACCGGTAGTAGTATCCTTCCGCGTTTGGTGCTCCATTTCCGAATTTATCTCCGCCCCCAGTATGATGATGTAGGCAGTGAGAAAAAACCACAGCATGAGAATGACTATGGCGGCAAAGCTGCCATAGGTCTCGTCATAGCTACCAAAGTTGTTGACGTACCATGAAAACAATAACGACCCCCCAATCCAGAGCAGCGTAGCGATTCCGGCTCCCCAACTTACCCACTTGAATTCGGGGTTGTCGCGGTCCGGTGCCACCTTGTAAATCAGTCCCAGGCTCAGGCTGATGATGAGTGCCAGAACTATCCACCGGCCCCAGCTGATGAGCGTCTGTAGTACCGAAGGCAAGCCCAGGTTTCCCACCATGCCCGGCCAGGCACCAATGATGGCAATGGCGAGCAGTCCGACGACGATGGCCCCCAGGGTAAACAGTAATTCAATGCCGTTCTTCTTCAGAAAACCCCGTTCGTCCAATTCGTCGTACGCGATGTTCACCCCTTCGAAAACGGCGGCAATGCCCTTGTTTGCGCTGTAGAGGCTGAGCAGAATACTGATTACCAGGGTCCAGCCCAGATTGCTATCGGATTCGCCGGCCAACTGGTGCAGGATCTCACTGATCATCTGGTGTGCTTGCTCGGGCAGTGCAGAGGTGAGCTGCGACATCTGCTGCTCCACCTGCTCGGGACTCACCAGTAAACCGTAAATGGATACCGCGGCCGCGAGGGCCGGAAACAGTGCCAGAAAAAAGTAAAAGGCCACGCCCGCGGAGACTACCTGCACGTGATCGTAATTCAGTTGGTCCTTGACCCGCAGAGCGATGTCTTTCCAGCCCTGGGCGGGTATGTCTCGGGGCTTGTCGGCGGAATGTCCGCGCGATGATTCGTTGCTCATGGGGCTTGGTGTTTGGTGAACGGAAAAAGGCAGCCCCGGCGGGGGCTGCCTTTTTAGCATCAAGTTTTTTTACAGACTCAGGGCCAGGATGCCACCCAGGGTAGATGCTCCACCGGAGATCAGGGCGGCAATAAAGAGCCACCAGGCGGCCGATGCGGCGGTTTTTCGGGTTGCTTCGGCTTGCTTCAGACCCTCCTGCTTGGCCTGCTCCAGTCGCCGGCGGATTTCCTGTTCAATTTCCTCGGTTTTGCGGATGACGGTGTCACGGGCTTCTTCAAGGTTGGCTACGGTCTGTTCTACCTGACTGCGCTCGATCTTGGAGTTATTGCTGACCAGGGTTACCAGGCTGTCGCGGTCCAGCTTCTGCAATCTTTTTTTCAAGATTCGTGGGGCAGCCTTAGGATCATCCAACATTCGCTGACCATCCAACTTCAACCGCTCGTACTTCAACTCCGGTCGGTCCATACGGTTAAACCATTCCCGTATTTTCATTTCGGTGTCTTTCTGTTGTCCGGTCGCCCGCTGCTGAGTCGACACTCGTTGATCCTCTGCCGCATTATGCGCCTGATGTTTCACTTCACCTACTCTGGAACGGATCTTATTGATCACCCGCTCGGCCTTACTTAGGTACTGCTCGGCCCGGTCGCTACCCATGCCCTGGTTGGCCAGCAATGCCTTGATGGTGCTACGGTCGATTTGGCTGATGCGCGCCCGCAGGACTTCCGGGGTGGCTTGCGGATCGTCCAGAATGCGTTCCAAATCCTTTTCCAGTTGATCCGGTTGTAGGGCCTCCTGGTCTGAGTTTTTGAGGTATTCCTCAATCTTCCTGCGATATTCTCGTCCCTGTTCTTCACTACCCGGGCTGAGTTTGTCGACGGCCTTAGTCAGTTTTTCCTTTTTGGAATCCCCCTCGCTTACGGCAGACTTCGCCTGGTCAAAAGCATTGCTGAGGTTTTCCTTGTCTTTGGCGGAAAGTCCTTTCTGCTCACCGGCAATTTCGAGGAACAATTTTTTAGTAGCCGCAGGGTCATCCGGTGCATCCTGCTCCCTGACTTCGATATCGTTCAATAGGTCGGCTAGCCGGTTGTGAAGTTCGTCGATATTCAGTCCCTTGGGAGCCAGTTTATCTACGTACTCGTTTAGCTTCTGCTCAAACTGACCCTGATCAAATTCCTGGCGAATTTCATCGTGGATGGCCTCCACCGTGCTCCGAGCGGTTTTTTCCGGCGATTGCCGATCGTTGCCGGAGCCGAAGACGGTACCTACTGCATCGGCACCCGTAGCCAATGCACCTTTGGCTACCGAAAAAACGGCGCCAAAAAGACCGGAAATCATGCGCGACTCCATCCATAGGGTCAGGATAAGAAAGCCGGCCCAGATAATTAGACCCAGTGCGAAGCCCACCCAGTTGGTGGGAATTAGGCTCAACTTGACGGAAATGAGACTGGCGAAAAATAAAGCTACGGACATACTTAACGTGAGGAATATGCCCAGTCCCGAGGTGATCTTCACTCCTAGGGGAGCAGAACTGCTATCCGAATTGCCAGCGTCATGGTTAGAATCGGAAGTATTGCTGTTTGCTTGGTCCCGGACGTTACCTACGGCAGAAATTCCAATGGCTAATCCAAGGTTGGTAAGTAGGAACTGAAAAGCGATGGCTAACAAAATGCCACCTATAAGGCAGACAAAGAAGTTACCCGCCTGATCGGCCAGTAGGTAGGGGTTTACGTCCTGCGCCTGTACCGGCAGACTCGCAGTGAATAGGCAAAGTATAAAAATAGAAATGCGTTGCATAGGTGTTGTTTCTGGGTGATTCAGGGATAAAGGCCACAATAGGGAGGAGCGAACCATTCACCTAAGGGTTAGTCGCAGGGCGACTGCCTGGGGCACTTACACGTGCAACTGCAATTATTCCCCCCGGGTTCGGTCAACGCCGGCCTACCGGGATAGCGGAGCGAACCCTGCCCCGGCGAACGAGTTTAAAGCGGGCAAATTAGACGAAGAGAATGGAATTTCCTCTACTCACTCTTGCCGGTGTAGTACTGCTCGGCTTACTGTGTATTGATATTTTTCGGACGATCATTCACATTGGTGGGGGCGGGTTCTTTTCGCGGCGGCTGGCGGACTGGGCTTGGAAGCTGGCCATTAAATTATCGGGTAAAGATCCCCACGCCAAAATTCTGGACTACGCCGGATCGATCATTTTGGTTGTCCTCATCCTGGCGTGGCTGTTATGGCTCTGGTTAGCTTTAAGTTTAGTGTACTTAGCAGACACCGGTTCGGTCGTCGTGACGAATAGTGGACGGCAGGCCTCCATCGTTGGCAAAATTTATTTCGTAGGCTACACGCTTACCTCCCTGGGTAACGGGGATTTGAAAAGCGGCAGTGATGCCTGGCGCATTGTCACTAACCTGACGGGAATTACCAGTCTGTTTATCGTCAGCCTGAGTATCAGCTACCTGCTTCCCGTGCTCCAGGCAGCGGTGACTAAGCGTACGCTGGCCAGCTACATTTATCGTATGGGACGCTCACCGTGGGAAATCCTTACCAATTGCCACGCCGCCGATAGTTTTTCGATGCTCTATAATCGGGTAACAAATCTGGAAACCATGATCTTGCAACATACCGAACAACACTTTGCTTATCCGATTCTGCATAGCTTTCATGCGACGGATCCGGCGAGTTCAGCGGAACTGAATTTAGCCACGTTGGATGAAGCACTCAGCGTGCTTTTGGTTTTTGAGCTGGATGATCCCGGCCAGCGTGGGCAGGTGATGGTGGTGCGCCGGGCGATTGGTGCCTTTTTGGATCGGTACCGCGCCATGTACCTGGATGCGGACAATGCTCCACCCCCCTTCACCTACGACCAGGATCCGCCCTGGCCCCGGGATCTTTTCATTGGACCGGCACAATCCTCCCGGCTCGACGAATTATCGGAGCGAAGAAGTACGTTGCTGGCATCGATCGAGCAACACGGTTGGAAGTGGGAAGACGTTACCGAGCCTGAGGCGAAGGAAAGTTAATCATTGCAATTGTTACATTTTCCTCTATCTCAGGCACATGATCGCACGCGAGACGACCCCAAAATCAGCTCATCGGTTGAACGCTTCACACACTCTGGGTAAGATCGGGTAGGAGTACCGTCAGCTGCCGATTAATCAATTTGATAGCCACTACTAGGAATTGCTCCCAAAACTAGATTTTATAAAGTCTATCCAAAACTTAGACATAGAGAAGGGCCAGCCCTTCAATACGTGTGGTTCGTTAATGTCTTTTTCGATGATAGCGAAGGGCGAGTAATCA
>CAZQNE010000144.1:0-4471 GCA_964594535.1 uncultured Lewinella sp. | reverse complement strand
CCCCACAGAAATACCGTCTCCCCGTCCTGGTACTGTAGTTCCTCCTTACGGGGTACCGCGGCTAATTCCCGCCGCTGCCGCCGTACCCACGCCAGCCGACTCAGCACGAAGCGCCGCACCTTGTCTTCCGGGGTCCGCTCGGGTACGGTAGCCCGGACCTCCCCCTCCGGGGGGTGGACGCTCAGGTGCAAATGCTTCACCGGCCGGTAAGCGACCCGTACCGACAGATCGGCGATATTCAGCAGCTGACTATTCATCCGGGTTATTCTCCACCAAAGTCAGGATTCGCTCCGGATCGAAGGTCTCGTGGCCGTCCAGTACCCGCTGAATGGCGCGCTTAATTGCTCGCCGTTTCAGGGGGTGGGTACGCCAACCGTCGCGGGCGGCACTACGGATCTCTTCCTCCATGGCCAGGGTCAGTTCGAGGTCCTGGTTCAGGTTATCGTAGAGGGCGCGCTTGCGGGGGGAACCGAGGGAGGCCGGATAGTCGGTCGATTGCTCCCTACCCCACATTTTACGGGTTAGTTCGGCGATGCGGTCCAGGTACTCTTCGTACTCAATGGCGCGGCTATCACGCAGGTCGATAATTTCCTCCAGTAGCTGCGACATGCGGGCGAAGAACTCCGGATTGGTGCTTTGTTTTTCGACGATATCGCGGCGCACGTTGTTTAGAATGGTTTCGGCTACGGAGTCTTCGTTGCGCCGGATGTCTTCGGGCAGTGCACCAATAGCTTCCTCGATTCCCCGCTCGACGATCAGCTCGATCAGGGAGAAGTCGTCCAGGTCGGAAATCTTGCGGCTGGGGTCGGCCGTCACGTACATATCCAGCAGCCGGTGCATATCGGCTTCGTAGCGCTTCATGTCCAGGCGGTCGCCGCTACGGAGCTGGACGGCCTTCCGCAGTTTTTCGAAGTAGTCGACCCGCCGGCGGTAGGCTTCGGGGTCTTCCAGGTCGGCGGCGATGGCGGCGTAGGCCCGGGACGCCTCGGCGGTTAGTTTATAGAGAAGTTTCCGCCGACCGGCCGGAACACGTTCGGCTTCAACTTCGCCGCCCCCCATTTCCCCGGCATCCTGCGCTCCGCCGCAAAAATAATCCATCTGAGCGTCGAAGTTGGTGCGGCCGAGCGGTTCCACCAGGGCCTCACAGGCATCCAGGGAGTCGTGCAAACGCTGAAAACCGGCCGCCCGGCGATCCTCGATGAGCCCCGCCACGTCTTCCTCGTCGTAACCGTCGAAGGCCTCGGTGGTGTAATCGTTGATGGACTTCTCCAGGCTCTTAAAGAGGTCCTTGTAGTCGATGATGTAGCCGTAGTCCTTGCCCTCCCCGTCTAGCCGATTGACCCGGCAGATGGCCTGAAACAGCCCGTGGTCCCGCATACTTTTGTCGACGAAGAGGTAGGTGGCCGAGGGGGCGTCGAAACCGGTAAGCAGCTTATCCACCACGATGAGCAGTTTCATACGCCCCGGCTCCTTGACAAAGAGACGCTTAGCCTCCCGTTCGAAGTCTTCCGGCGCCTTACCGTCCAGCATCTTCTGGTAGGCGGCGTATTTGAGTAGCTCTTCCGTGGCCCCGGTGCCGCTGTCCTCCTTGCTGATCTTACCCGCGGCGGGTTCGTAGCTGGTGATGATGGCGCAGTGGCGGGCCAGTTCGGTCTGCTGGAACAGCTCGTAGTAGCGGCAGGCCTCGTAGACGCTACCGGCCACCAGCATGGCGTTGCCGCGACCGGATTCCAGCCGGGGGCGGGTGGCGAAGTCCATCGCGATGTCCGAGACGATACTCTCCAGTCGGCTCTTGCTACTCAGAAGCTTACGCATGGTCCCCCACTTCTGTACCAACTGGTGGCGGGCCACCTTGTTGAGTCCCCGCGTTTTGGCTTCGAACCACTGGTCGACCCGCCGCTGATCGGTGACCCGCTGGGCGATATCCCGGGCCTCGTAGCGGAGGTCCAGCACCACGCCGTCCTCCACCGCTTGGTCGAATTTGTAGGGCCGGCCGATGTAGCTGCCGAAGACTTCGATGCTGCGCTGCTTGTCCTTACTCATCAGGGGGGTGCCGGTGAAGCCGATGAAGACGGCCCCGGGCAGTACGACGTCCTTCATGGCCAGGTGGAGTTTACCGCTCTGGGTACGGTGGCACTCGTCCACGAAGACGAAGAAATTCCCCTTCGGGCGGAAGTCTTCCGGCAGGGCCGCCCGCAGCTCCCGCACGAAGCGCTCTTCGGGGACCTCCCCCTCGACCTGGGTACCGAACTTGTGAATGAGGCTACAGATGAGGGACGGCTGGTGGGCGTTGAGCAGGCGTAGTAAATGGTCACCGCTGGTAGCCCGCTCGATCGACCGGCCGGTATCCTCGAATACCCGGACGATCTGCTTGTCCAGTTCGTCACGATCCGTAATGACCAGCACCCGGGCGTCGGTCAGGTTTTCGGTGATCCACTGCGCCAGCCAGACCATCGTGAGGCTCTTCCCACTGCCCTGGGTATGCCAGATGATGCCGCCGTCCTGGTCCCGCACCCGATCGGCCGCCGCCCGCACGGCGAAGTACTGGTGCGGCCGGCATACCTTTTTGACGCCCCCGTCGAAGAGTACGAAGGTCTTGACGATCTCGAGGAACCGTTCCGGTTGCAATAACTGACCGATTTCCCGCCGCAGCAGATTGGGTTCGGGGCTGTCCGCCTCGTCCTTCCAGCGCAGAAAGTACTTTTCCGGCGTGCCGGTAGTGCCGTAGCGAAGACCCTGGCTTTCGTTGGCTGCCAGTAGCAGCTGCTGGGTAGCGAAGAAGTGGGGGATGAACTCGGCGCGCTGGTTGGAGATGATCTGCCGGATGCCGTCGCCGATGCTGACCACCGTGCGCTTCAGCTCGATCATACCGAGGGCGCTGCCATTGACGTAGAGTACGATATCGGGCCGCTTCGTATTGGCTCCGCCCGTGACGGTGACCTCTTCGGCGAAGGCAAAGTCATTGAGCTGCCAGTGGCCCCAGTCGATGTAGGCCACGTCCACGTTGGCTTCGCCGGGGCCGGGCTTGACCTTTGCGCCGTAGCGGAGTAGTTGGTAGACGTCCTTGTTGATGGGGTACAGTTCCCGGTGCTGATCCTGGGTGAGACTAATAAGTTCTTCTACCGCCCGCTGGGCGACGGCGGGGGCATACTGCCGCTTTTCCAGGTAGGCGTAGAGCAGTTTCTGTTCTACGCAGTAGTTAGTTGCCCGGTCCTGCCAGTTGCCGAGGTAGCGCCAGCCCAGTTGCTGCAGTTGGGAAATGGTACGGTCCTGGGTACGGCGTTCTAATTCGGTGGCTTGCATGGGGGTGTCTGGGGTGGGGCGCTCGACAATGAGGAATTACAAAGACTAAAGATAGCAGTGGGGCCGCTTGGAGTATGCCTGGATGGCTATCATCGGCTACACAACTACGTAGCCGAGCGGTGATTTTCCATACCGGGGGCCATTACTGGATTATAATCCCATAATAACCGGCTATTTCTGGATTACACTCCAGCGATCGCTGCTTTACCGTGCGCTTTCGCTTGCTTTAGGCCGCAGCCACGAATGCACAACATCACTCAGTTCCCGCATCCAGCCGTTTACTCCTCCAGTCTGGCGAACCGGTAGCCAGAGCATATCGCCCCGCCCCCCACGCCTGAAGGTGCCCCGCAGGTGCCGTGGTTCGCCCGCCGCCGGGTAGGTAAGGGCCAGTCCGACATCAATTATGGGGGGCAGTTTCGGGATAAATTCTTCCAAACAGTGGTGCTAGGTGTCTTTTGGGCGGGCACGCAGGTGCGCGGTGGATGGGTAGATACCTAAGCTGCCCGGTCAGAACGTAAAATGGCTACCGGCGCATCGCGACCTACTGCGTATCGAGCGGTTAGCATTTCGGCCTCTGACGTAAAATTACGGCTCCACGCCAGCGACTGTCCCTTCCAGTCTAGAATGCGAAATTTGTGTCTACCATTTATGGTGTAACAATGGAAGCTTTGTTCCATGGTCGCCAAAAAGCGAAGATGCATAGCCAACATTTCAGCGTGGGCGCGAATTGGGAACTTCCGGCTACTCAGCAAGAGGCTATCATCTACTCGGCTGTGTAGGTTAAGGTAAAAATTGCCGTCCTGATCTCGGCGAATACGGAAAATCGGAGCACTCATTATCAATGTTTTGAGTGTGATGGAATAGAGCGAGGCTAGCCCTGTCGATTTCTCCAAATTCCGTACACGGCAGGGTTGTCATGAAAAACCCTTACCTTCAAGATTACCACATCAAGGCACGGAGGTGAGAGTTCGAAAGAGCTCTTGCCTCTTGTCATTTTGCAAGGTACGGGAAAATCCACCATTCAAGAAATTCTGGTGAGATAAATCTATTTCCACTTGCAAAAATTTCTCACAAGGCTTACCTTTGCGTCCAGTGAAAGGTCGGTCTGTTGGCGCGACCAATCCGCTTGCTAGATATTTAGTTAGGAAGTTTACGTTGGTTGATCACA
>CAZQNE010000143.1:0-4595 GCA_964594535.1 uncultured Lewinella sp. | reverse complement strand
GCGGACAAGATCATGATCGAGCGGGGGGAGAACGTCCGCTTCGTATTCCACAACACGACCATGATGAGCCACCCCATGCACCTCCACGGTCACTTCTTTCGGGTCATCAACGCCCAGGGAGCTTACGCCCCCCTGAAGCATACCGTGAACGTAGCCCCGATGGAAACCACCATCATCGAATTCGCCGCTACGGAAGACAAGGACTGGTTCTTCCACTGTCACCTGCTTTACCACATGATGTCCGGCATGGCCCGCATCATTGGCTATGAAGATAGCGAAGATTTGCTGATCGCCGACCGGGTGGACTACGACAAGTTCGCCATGGAGGACCGGCAGTACTACGGCATGGCTAACCTCAGTGCGCAGTCGAACGGCGTATGGGCGGATTTCGGCTACTTCAACACCTACAACGAGTTGATGCTGGAGGGGGAAGCCGACTACGACGGCAACTTCGAGGCCGAGACCAAGGCCATGCGGTACCTCGACCCCAAGCAATTCTTCGCCCCCTACGTGGGGGTGGAAGCAGAAGGCGCGCGTTTAATGGACGAGGAAACCGGTAGAGAATCGCTGGACACCGAGGTATCGGCCCTACTCGGTATTCGCTATTTCCTGCCCATGATGATCTGGTCGGACCTGAGGGTCGATCACCGGGGGAAATTTGAATTACAACTGGAGCGGGAGGATATCCCCCTGACCAGCCGCTGGCGGGCCTCGGCGGGCGGGCGGTACAACTTCAACGAGCGGGCCTACGAATACACTTTCGGCACCAGCTACATCCTGGGGCAGTACTGGGGCGTATCCGCCAGCTACGACAGCGACTTCGGTCTCGGCGCGGGCCTAAAAATTATGTGGTGATGAACAAACGTATAGTAAGCTACCGTACTACGGCTGCCCTGCTCATACTATCGACGGCAGTCGGTGCCCAATCGCTGGAACCCTCCGGGATAGTGCACGCCAGTTTTTCCGATTTCGCCAACCTCCACCCCATCGTGGTCCACCTGCCGGTAGTCCTGCTGCCACTGGCCTTATTATCTCAGGTAGCTTCCTTATTCGTATGGCCACGGCCCCTGCGGTGGGTTACGGTGGCGGCACTGACGGGCGGGGTCGCGGGTGCGGTGCTGGCCGTGACGTTCACCCACCCCCATACCGAGGGCCTGAGCAGCGCCGCGCGGGAGGTCCTCACCCACCACGACACCTATGCGAGCTGGACGCTGTGGCTCGGGGTGGCTGCTCTGTTGTGTAGTCTGATAGGCTTATGGGCGGGCCGACAACGGTGGCTGCAATGGGCTACGGTACTGTTTATCGCCGGATCGGCCGTCATGGTAGGCTACACGGGCCATTACGGGGGCACCCTAGTTTACATCCATGGGGTAGGCGTACAGGGCAACTACGTGGAGGGGGAACAAGATCACTAAACAGTTTAATCATGAAGAACTGCTGCGATAACCCATCCGAGAAGGGTAAACTGTCACGTGCCGCTGATTATATCGTTACGCTTTTAGTCAGCGCATTTTTATTGATGGGAGTAGTGGCCACTTTAATTAAGGCACTTTGATCGGGATACCGCCTACGGGGCCGTACTCACATAAACCACTCCTACCCTACGTGCCGACCTCCTACCCCGCCAGAGTGGTGGTGTGGGAAGAAATGGTGCCGGGTTTCGTGAACATCGTATTCGCCGTCTCTTCATTTGTATAACTCACCGATAAAGAATAACTCGTGCATCACTTTTTCCGAAACACTCTGCCGTTCCTCTCCGCGCTGCTCCTCTACGCCTGCGGTACAAGCGATGAACCTACCGCTAGCCCGTCGACGACCGACTCCTCGGAGCAATTTGACACGCATCACCACGATAGCCCTGCTGCAGCGGCACCTAAAGCCTTAAGTCCGCACACTTCCGCAATGGGTAACATTGGTGATACCCACGTACACGTCGACTACTCCGCCCCTTCGGTGCGCGGGCGGAATATCTGGGGCGGGCTAGTTGCCTACGGCCGGGTCTGGGCCAGCGGGGCACATAATGCTACGGCCATCAGTTTCGATAAGGAGGTGCGGATCGACGGGCACACGGTCCCGGCGGGGAAGTATGCTTTTTTCACCGTACCCGGGAGGGAGGAATGGACGCTTATCCTCAATGAGAACTACGACCAGCATCTGGCGGACGATTACGCTAAAGAGCTGGACGTACTACGCGTACGGGTGAAGCCAGAACGGGTAGATCAACCCGCCGAGTCGCTGAGGTACGACATCGTAGCTACCGGTGAACAGAACGGTAAGCTTACCATGAGCTGGGATAGCCTACGCGTAAGCCTGCCGATCCGTACCCATTAACCCCTGGCTAGAATGACACACGAATACCACATTACGGGAATAGCCAATCAGCACGATTCGAAAGCGGTGAGAGCGGCGCTCGAAAGTCTCGAGGGGGTCACGCGCGTCGACCTGCACGATGAGCGGGCAACCATCACGATGACGCGCCACCTGTCTAATGAAGAAATCGCGCGTCAGTTGCAGGGTGCGGGTCCATATTCCCTACGGGATAGGGCGCGGGCCACGAAGGATCATCTCGCCGAACTGACCGAACACGGCCACGAAAGCGCCATCAGTACGGACCACCACGGTGAGATGGACCACAGCAAAATGGACCACGGTAAGATGGACCATGGCGACGATCACCACGACCATCACCGAATGATGATCGAGGATTTCAAGCGCCGGTTCTGGGTATCCCTGGCGCTGACCCTCCCGGTGCTGTTGCTGGCCCCGATGATACAGGGGTGGCTCGGACTGAATTGGGCCTTCCCGGGTCAGCTCTGGCTGTTATTTGCGCTTTCGTCAGCCATCTACTTTTACGGGGGCTGGCCGTTCCTAAAGGGTTTGCGGGAAGAGCTCGGTAAGGGGGCACCGGGCATGATGACCCTGATCGCCGTAGCGATCTCGGCGGCTTACCTCTACAGCTCGGCGGTAGTGTTCGGTCTGGAGGGCAAGACCTTCTTCTGGGAGCTGGCCACCCTGATCGACGTGATGCTGGTGGGGCACTGGATCGAAATGCGCTCCGTACTCGGCGCTAGCCGCGCCCTCGAAGCGCTGGCCGACCTCATGCCGGACGAAGCCAATCTGGTTCGCGGCGATCGAGTCGTAAAAGTACCGGTGAGCGAACTTCGGGCGGGCAGCACCATCGTCATCAAACCGGGCGAGAAGGTGCCAGCCGATGGCATCATTATCGAAGGTACCACCGACCTCAACGAGAGCATGCTGACCGGCGAGAGCAAACCGGTCACGAAAACCAGCGGACAGGAGGTGATCGGCGGATCGATCAATGGCAGCGGCTCCGTCCGCGTAGAAGTAAGCGGCACGGGTGATGATACTTACCTATCACAGGTCGTGCAGCTCGTGCGTGACGCCCAGGGGCAGAAGTCCGCCACCCAACGCCTCGCCGACCGGGCCGCCTACTGGCTCACGATCGTGGCCCTGGTGGGTGGGTTCGGCACCCTGGCCGTCTGGCTGGTTATGGGCAGTACGCTGGCTTTTGCACTGGAGCGGATGGTTACGGTGATGGTGATTTGCTGTCCGCACGCGCTGGGGCTGGCCATTCCCCTGGTAGCCGCCATTTCTACTAGCGTGTCGGCGAAGAACGGGCTGCTGGTCCGCAACCGTACGGCGTTTGAGGATTCGCGCAAGATCACCACCATCGTTTTCGACAAGACGGGCACCCTGACCGAAGGCTCCCACGAAGTGACCCGGATCGTACCCCTGCACCCGGACTACGACGAAGTGGAGCTACTCCGCTACGCCACTGCCGTAGAAAGTCGCTCGGAGCACCATATCTCGAAGGGCCTACAGCGGCGTGCGCAGGCCGATGAAATCGACGTGCCCGCCAGCAGCGATTTTGCCTACGAGGCCGGCATCGGAGTAAGTGGAACGGTCAACGGGCGGCAGGTACGCGCCGGGGGTTATCCCATGCTCGAGCGCGCCGGAGTGGCGGCTCCTGCGGAAGAAGAAAACACTGTAGAAACCAAAATATTTATCCTCATCGACGGGGCGCTGGCGGGGTTTGTCACCTTCGCCGACCGGGTCCGGGAAAGCTCCGCCGGGGCCATCCAAACCCTGAAGGATAATGGTATCAAATGTTCGTTACTGACCGGCGACAACGAGCGGGTGGCCGCCGCCGTAGCCGGGGAGCTGAACATGGATGATTACATGGCCGAGGTGCTGCCGGAACAAAAGCAGACCAAGATCAAAGAATTACAGGCGGCCGGCGAGTTTGTGGCCATGACGGGCGATGGGGTCAACGACGCTCCCGCCCTGGCCCAGGCCGATGTGGGTATTGCCATCGGTTCGGGTACCGACGTGGCCGCCGAGACCGCCGATATCGTACTGGTAGAAAGCGATCCGGAAGACATCGCCAACCTGATCCTGTTCGGCAAGGCGACCCACCGCAAAATGATCCAGAACCTCTGGTGGGCTACCGGCTACAACGTAGTAGCCCTACCCCTGGCTACCGGCTTCGTCCCGGGCTTGGTCATCAGCCCCGCGATCGGCGCGGCCCTGATGAGCGCCAGCACGGTGATCTGCGCGGTAAACGCTCAGCTACT
>CAZQNE010000142.1:0-4609 GCA_964594535.1 uncultured Lewinella sp. | reverse complement strand
TAGCGTTAGCCCCTCACCCAGCCGGCGGACGCTCCGCGGTTCGCTCGGGCTCCCCGCGGCCGGCCGACGGCGGGGCGAACCTAGCACCCCGCCCCCAAGTTAGTCGGGTATGAGCGACCCAGGCCACACCCTCACCGGAACCCCCGCCCCCCTGATCCTGACCGCCGTCCACGACGGAAGCGCCGTACGCGACGAGCTGCGCGATCGCTTCAGCCTATCGGAACGGGAACGGCGCTACGAAGAAGACCCCCATACCGCCACCTGGGCCAGACTGCGCGAACCCCACTTCGTCGGCCTGCGGAGTCGCTTCGAGGTCGACCTGAACCGCAGCCGCGAGCGCGCCGTCTACCGGAAGCCGGAGGATGCCTGGGGTCTGCACGTTTGGAAGGAAGCTCCCGACCGGGATATGATCGACCGCTCGCTAGCCACCTACGATGCGTTCTACGGGGCGCTGGAAGACTTCCTCGGTCACTGCGTCGACCGCTACGGGAGTTTTGTGCTCTACGATATTCATTCCTACAACCACCGGCGGGAAGAAGACGACCGCCGGCCGGCCGACCCCGAGAAGAACCCAGTCGTCAACATCGGTACCGGTAATATGAACCGGGCAAAGTGGGCCCCCGTAGTCGAAACCTTTATGGATACGATGCGCCGGCATACGGTCGACGGGCAGCCCCTCGACGTGCGCGAGAACGTCAAATTTCCCGGCGGCCATCTCAACCACTGGGTTCACGATAAATTCCCCGACGTGAGTTGCGTACTCTCCATCGAATTCAAAAAGGTGTTCATGGACGAGCACACCAATGAGGTGAATCACACCGTCCTGAAGGAACTACAGGACGCCCTCGTCGACACCTTCGACCCCGTACTGGCCGCCCGGGACCGAGTAAGTTCCTGAGCGCCCATGCCCGATACTACCCAGATAACCTACGATCTTCCCACCGCCCTGGCCCGCCTCGACGACGGCGACCCCCTGGACCTGTTACTACCCGGCGGCGGCAAGCTCCACCTGGCTCGGCCCGTGCCCTTCCTCACCGTATACCGCTACGGAGCGGAGGCGAACTACGCCCTTCACGCCGAGGAGGCTGCCTACGCGGTAGTGAGGGAAAACGAGCCCCTGTCCCCCGAAACCGAAGCCCTGCTCGACGAACTGCTCCGCGCCATGGCCGATCGTTTCGGCGGAGCACTCCTACTGGAAGTCGTAGTCGATGAGGCCACTCGGGAGGCCGAACTGCTGATTTCCGCCACCACGGATCGCATGGCCGCAATACGGGACGCCCTGGCCGACCACCTGGGGCGAATGCAGACCGACCCGAAGGTGACCCTACGTCACGCCGACGCGGATGCCCCACCGGGATTATTGCGTATACCAGCCGTTCGGGAGCGCCGTGACATCCAGCGGTTGTCGGTGGTGGTGAATGGCTTTTTTCTGGATGAAGAGGGCAGCCCATTTCCCCTCGTACTCCGGGATTTCCGGCAAGGATTGCACCTTGCGCTCCGCCGCACCTTCTTCGACTTCGTCCGCCTGCAAACGACCTACAACGCCACTCACTTTCACCAGCTGGGCAACCACCTGGTGAGTGACTTGGTCTGGGACATCGACCGCCGGCTCGTAGATATCTCGACGAGCTTCCGCTTCCTGATGCTCGTCACCGCAACCAATGACGATGAGGCCTTCCGGGAGTTTACCGGAAACGGCTACCGGGGGGAGCCCAACTTCCGCTACCGCTTTCTGCCAGTCGATCCCGAGGCGCTGATGCGCGATCTGCTGAACCTGCCCATCGACGAGGTACGGGACGCTACCCTGGCCTATATCCTGCGCGACAAACGGGACGAAACCTTCCGGATGCTCGATATGCTGGCCAATCGCGGCAATGAGAATTTCCGCTACGGGAGCATGCAGGTCTTCGGCGACGTGGACGACGACTTACTCTCCATCGCCGAAAGCCTGCTGACCATGGTGCCCCCCGTGCCGGCAGGAGAAAAGCGGGATACCCTCCCGACCGAGCAATTCGTGCAGCAGTGTCGGCGGGAATTCGACTACCTGACGGAGCAGTACCCCACCGCCGAACCGCGGGCGGAGTTGCGGACCGACTTTACCGGGCTGATGGTCAGCCAGGGCGTACTCAACGTCGGTCATACGCTGCGGGTGCCCCGCCACCGGGCCGAGGCGCTCATTCAACACGAGGTCGGTACTCACGTGCTGACCTACTGGAACGGGCGGGCCCAGCCGCTGACCCTGCTGCACTCCGGCACCCCGGGTTACGAAAACCTACAGGAGGGGCTGGCCGTGCTCAGTGAATGGTTCGTCGATGGACTTACCGGCCCCCGCTTCCGGGTACTGGCGGGGCGGGTGGTGGGTATCGCCCACATGCTGCGGGGCCACTCCTTCCAGGATACCTTCAGCTTACTGCACGAGCAGCACGGTATTCCGGCCCGCTCGGCCTTTTATACTACGGCACGGATCTACCGGGGCGGTGGGTTCACCAAGGATGCCGTATACCTTCGCGGCCTGGTCGAACTACTGGAATACCTCGGCCGGGGTGGCGGGCTCGAACCCCTGCTGATCGGCAAACTCCGTCTGGATTACGTTCCCCTGCTCGGTGAGCTTCGTGAACGCGGCATCCTGCGCCCGCCGCCCCTGACCCCCCGCTACCTACGGGAAGACCGGGCCGCCGGAAGCCCCAAACTGAACCGCCTGCGGGCCGGCCTCACCGTTTTCGACCTGATCCCCCGCACGAACTAATCACCGGCCGAACCGAACCCGGCCAGCCCCTCCCGGTTGTCCCGGCAGCCGACCTACACCAATCCACTCCCCTCAATCCACCCCTTATGAAATTAGCATTCGTCGTCAACCGCGTAGAAACCGAAGGACCGAAGTACACCACCGTTTTGCTCGCCCACCGCCTGCACCAGCGCGGTCACGAAGTCTATTTCTTCGGGGTCGGCAAGCTGGACTACACCAGGGACGGCCGGGTAGGGGGGCTGGGCTACTTCGCCCCGCAGGGTGACTACGGGGACGCCGCCGAGTACCACGCCGCTTTCGCCGGAAACACGGAAAAGGCCCGCCCGATCTACACCGACGAACTGGACGTGATCTACCTGCGCAACGACCCGGGTGAGGACGCCGCCGACCGGGCCTGGGCCACCAACGCCGGCCTCACCTTCGGACAGCTCGCCACCCAACAGGGTACCATCGTGGTGAACGACCCCTTCGGGCTGAGCCACGCCCTGAATAAAATGTACCTCCAACAGTTTCCCGAAAGCGTACGCCCGCGAACGGTCATCACCCGACGCATCGAGGACATCCGCCAGTTCGCCGAGGAGGAGGGGAACGACATCATCCTGAAGCCTTTACTTGGATCGGGCGGCAAGAACGTTTTCGTAGTCCGGGAAAACGATCACCCCAACCTCAACCAAATCGTAGAGGTGATCGCCCAGCAGGGCTACGTCATCGCCCAGGAGTTCATGCCGGCGGCGGCCGAAGGGGACATCCGCCTTTTCCTGATGAATGGCGAACCCTTGCAAGTTGACGGACACTATGCCGCCGTCCACCGGCTCAGCGCCAGCGACGACGTGCGCAATAACCTCCACGCCGGCGGCTCGGCCCGGAAGGCCGAGATCACCCCCGAAATCTTAAAAATGGTGGAGCTGATCCGCCCCAAGCTAATCGCCGACGGTATGTTCCTGGTGGGGCTCGACATCGCCGGCACCAAGCTCCTGGAGATCAACCTCGAAAGCCCGGGTGGGCTCCGCGGCGCCGGCATCCTGGAGGGGGTCGACTTCACCGTGCCCGTAGTGGAGGCCCTGGAGAAAAAGGTGCTCTGCAAGCAAAACTACGGCTGGCGCATCCCGAATCGGACGATCGCAACTCTATAAAGGGGGCACTTAAACGGAGTATTTCTAGCGCGGAAAAGCGGTATATTGCCAAGTGATTACCCACCACCATGACGAAACCTCTGGACACATCAAGGAGCAACCTTCCCGAGTTCAGGTGGACGATCGAGCGCTATCGTGAAGCAATCGACAAGGGACTGTTTACTGCCTCCGACCGGATAGAATTACTGTACGGTAAAATAGTGGACCTTACGCCAGTCGGTTCCCCGCACTCGCACTGCGTTACCCTGATCGCAGAATTTCTTCGGGACCGTTTTGGCAAAGCCTATACGTACCGCGAAGAAAAGCCCGTTACGCTACCGGCTACCACGTCGGAGCCACAACCAGACGTGACCGTCGTAAAACGTCGGGACTACACCTTCGATAACCCAGAACCGGCCGATATACAACTTGTCGTTGAGGTAGCCAGCTCTTCCCTAGATAAGGATCAGACCGTTAAGGTTATGCTTTACGCTGAGGCGGCGGTGGCTGAATACTGGATCGTAAATCTACTCAAACGGCGGGTGGAGGTTCACTTAGATCCGCTCCCTGACGAAGGGGCGTACGGTTCCGTTAACAAGTATGGGGAAGATGCTCGGTTTACAAGCCCTTTCGCCGGGGAAGTCAACGTCTCCGATATATTGCCCGCCGCGGGCACTCCCGTAGTGTGAACCGGCTACTTCCCCAAACCGAAGTCCTCCTCCCACACCTCACCCCCGGCCCCTTCCAGCCG
>CAZQNE010000141.1:0-4658 GCA_964594535.1 uncultured Lewinella sp. | reverse complement strand
CCCTCCCGGCTGAAGCCCACCCGCCGGGCCAGGCGCTGACTGGCGTAGTTATCGACCAGCGTTTTGATGATGAGCTTGTCCAGTTCGAGCTGCTTGAAGCTATACCGGACCACCCGGGCCAGTACCTCCGTCATGATGCCCTGGCGGATGAAATCTTTGTCGATGAAGTAGCCGAGCTCGGCGCTGGAGACGCCCCATTCGATATGGAAGACCTGCACGAAGCCGATCAGCTCGGTACTTTCGTTGGACCAGACGCCCATGGCGTAGCGTTCCTGCAGCAGCCAGTCGGCGATGCACCGTCGTACGAACATCTCCGCTTCCTGCCAGGAGGCACCCGCCCCCGCCATCAGGTAGGGGAAGTGGTCGAGTAGGTAGTCGCGGTTGTTATCCAGTAGTTGGTACAGGGCCCGCCCGTCGCCCTCCCGGAAGCGGCGCACGACGCAGCGCTGGGTGATGAGGGCGGTGTCGACTTCGAAGAGGTGGTGGCGCATGGTGGGGGGCGGTCTTTGGTTGCTCCCAACTTACGACGCGGCAAATTAGTTCTTGCCCTCCCGGAAGGTCTCGACCCGTAGGTCTTCCACCACTGTACGTTTGTCGCCGCCCGCATTCCAGAAATAGAACCGCAACTCGTCCACTTCCGGGCCGGGGCGGCGCAGATCGAGGGTGAGGCGGCGGCGATCCCCCTCATTGAGTACCCGGTGCATCCGGTACCAGTAGCGGTCCCGCGGATTCCCGTCGGCGTAAAATTCCACGATGAATTGCGGCATCTTCCAATTGACGGATTCCCTCGCTTCCGCCGTGACCACCGCGCTCGTACGCAGCCAGTCGTACTCCCGATCCAGCGTATCCAGGCGGATGAAGCGGGCCGGTACGAACTGCGCTTCCTGACTGAGCAGATAGCGCCCGGTATCCCGGTATACCTCAGTAACCTCCGTCGCCGTAGCGGAGGGTAACTCAGGTATACTATCGAGAAGCTTGCGGTTCTCGGTGTGCTCCGCGTAGGTAAATAAGGTGGCCCAGTAGTAGGGCTCCGTCATTTCACTGACGTACAGCAATCCGCCCCGGTGAGCCTGGTGGGTGAACCACAGACTGGCGTATACGAACACCACCATCACCGTTCCCAGTCCCCATCGCACCAGCGTCCCCGCCCCCGTCCACCAGACCAGAAACGCCGCCAGGGGAAAAGCGTAAACCGGGTAGGACTGCACCATCGCCCGCTGCCCCAGCGAGCCCCCGTACCACCAGATGTCCCACGCGAAGGCAAGGTAGGTGAACAGCCCGCAAAAGATCAGAACCCCCGGGAAGAGAGCCGGCCGGTAGCGGTACAGGAAGGCCAAACCGATCAGCGCAAAGACCATCAGCGGCGAGTAGGTCAGCCATCCACTCTTGTAACTGAAGGTAGCCGCGAAAACGTGGGGCCGCAGCCAGCTGAAGCCCTGATCCTGGTAGGAATAGACCAGCCAGTCACCCGTCACGTACTTCCAGTACAGCAGCTGAAGACTACCGACTGCCAGACAGGCCGCGGCCGCCGCCGCCAGGGGACCGAATTGCTGCCCGTAAAGCCTCAGGCGGTCCTGGATCGCTTGCCGGTTTGGGGCGACCCCCCACAGCAGCGGGATCAGGCAGGCGATGACTTCGGTCGGTCGCGTCAGGGCCGCCAGCCCCACGGATAGCCCGATAGCCACCGCCCTAGGCCAGCCCGGGCGCTCGTAGAACCGGATAGTCTGGTACAGCAACAGGGCGTAGACGGTGAACAGGGTGTTATGCGTCATGGCCCCGTCGATGGCCGCGTAATTAAGGTAGTTCGTCCCCAGCACCAGGGCGGCCAGGGTGAGGGCGGTCACCCCGTCCGAAAAGTAGCGCAGCAGCACCCGCCGCAGGAAGATCAGCCCCAGGGCCGCGATAAGAAGCGTACCGAGGGCGATCGAAAACTGGTAGGGGCGGGTGAACCCATCGGCGGCATAGTCGCCGCTCACCGTAGCGTAGGCGTGGCCGATGAAGAAGAAGGGCGACAGCATCACCGCCTGCCCCACGCTGTACTTCAGCACGCAGTTGCCGCTCTCCGGATGGGTGAACCCCTGCTGGAAGTCGGGCGTCGGTGCGTAGGTGTCGATCACGTGCTGGCCGAAGGAGCAGGTCTTCAGATCGCCGTAGATGAAGGCCGCCGGCAGGTACATGTAGTAGCCACTCACGTCCCAGGAGATCGTCGCTTCGGTACCCCCTTTGGTCCATTTGGGGTAGTACAGGACGTTGACGGCCACGACGATGGCCATCAGTATCGCCAGTACGGTACGGGATGTAGGGCGCGGGCGCAGGTGCGGGGTGGATTGGGTCAGTAAAATAAACCGGCTACCGTGCCCGTCATCAGGCAGGCGACCGTCCCCCCGAGCAGGGCGGGGATACCAAGTTCGGTTAAATTCTTCCGTTGCCCCGGTGCGATGGCCCCGATGCCCCCCACCTGGATACCGATGCTGGCGAAGTTGGCGAACCCACAGAGGGCGTAGGCCGCGATCAGCGTGCTCTTCGGGCTCAGGGTAGCCCCGGAGGCCTGTATGGTCTGAAAGGTATCGTAGGCCACGAATTCGTTGATGACCGTCTTGAGGCCCAGCAGCTGACCGACCACGGTGATGTCTTCCAGGGGGATGCCGATGATCCAGGCCACGGGGGCGAAGAGCAGGGCCAGCAGGTAGGTGAAGCTAAAGCCAGCGAAGCGTCCCCCGGTGGCGGCATCGATACTAGCGTTCCAGTCGGCGTCGGTGAGGCCGGCCCAAACGGCCAGGTCATTCACCCCATCCGTCGCCCCTACGAAAATGACGTTGAGCATGTAGATCAGGGCGGTGAAGACCAGCAGCATCGCGCCGACGTTGACGGCCAGCCGGAGCCCGTCGGTGGTGCCCTTACTGATGGCATCGAGGAGGTTGCTGCTGTCGTCGGTGGCCATTTCCAGGCGTCCGTCGCGCTCGGGCACCTTGGCCTCGTGGGGGTCGGTAGTGGCCGTACCGGTAACGGCGGCCAGTTCGGCCCGGTCTTCGGGCAGGAGCATCTTGGCGCATACGATGGCCGCGGGGGCCGAAATGATACTGGCCGTAAGCAGGTGCCGGGCGAAGAACTGCTGACTCGCCGGGTCGCTCCCCCCCAGAAAGCCGATGTAGCTGACGAATACACTCCCGGCAATAGTGGCCATGCCGCCGACCATGACGCAGAGGAGCTCCGAGCGGGTCATCCGTTCCAGGTAGGGCTTGACGACCAGGGGGGCCTCGGTCTGCCCGATAAAGACGTTAGCGGCGGCGGCCAGGCTCTCGGGCCCGCTCAGCCCCATGGCCTTGCTGAGCAGCCAGGCCAGCCCGTAGACGACCTTCTGCAGAATGCCCAGGTAGTACAGGATAGCCGACAGGGCCGAGAAGAACACGATGGTCGGTAGTACCTGGAAGGCGAAGATGTAACCGAAGTTATCCAGATCGGTGACGATATTGCCGAAGAGAAACTGGGCCCCGGCGGAGGTGAACTCCAGTGTCTTACGGAAGCCGGCGGCCACGTAGTCAAAAACCGTACTGACCCCATCGACCTTCAGGATAAGCAGGGCCAGGACGAACTGCATCCCCACCCCGATGCCGACCAGCTTCCAGTCGATCGCCCGCCGATTGGCGCTGAAGGCGTAGCAGACCCCCAGCATGACGCTCATTCCCAACAGGGTACGAAACAGATCGTAAATAAAATCCATGCCGCAAGGTAGCCCCGGAGGGAAGGAATAGGGAAAATTGAGAATTGAGAATTTGAGAATTGAGAATTTGTGCCGCGTTAAACTGCGGTAGCCCGGGCCCTACGGTAGCTCAATGCTACCCCTCAAATTCTAAGCTCTCAATCTCTACCTTCGTGCCGGCATGCAACAACCCTTTCTCATTGGCATCACGGGCGGCAGCGGCTCGGGCAAAACGACCTTTATTCAGCAACTGCGTGAGGGACTGCCCCCGGAAAAGGTGTGTTTGCTGAGTATGGACGACTACTACGTCCAGCGTGAACGGCAGAAAACGGACGAGCGGGGCGTCCATAACTTCGACCGGCCCAAGTCCATCCACCGCGATGAATTCGTGCGCGACCTGAAAAAATTGCTGAACGGCCAGAGCGTACAGCGCCAGGAGTACGTCTTCAATAACGAACTGGCGACGCCCCGGCTACTGACCTTTCACCCCGCCCCGGTCATTATCGTGGAGGGTTTGTTCGTCTTCCACTACAAGGAGTTGCGTAAGCTGCTGGACCTCAAACTCTTCCTGCACGCCAAGGACAATCTCAAAGTCGTGCGCCGCATCAAGCGCGACCGGCTGGAACGCAACTATCCGCTCGACGACGTACTCTACCGCTACGAGCACCACGTGCTACCAGCCTACGAGAAGTACGTCCAGCCCCACCGCGAGCGGGCCGATCTGATCGTGAATAACAATACCGACTTCAATATGGGGCTGGCGGTGGTGCGGGCTTTCGTCGAGCAGAAAGTAAGGGGCTAGCATTAAGCCGTCGGCTGGCCGCGGGAGCCCAAGCGACCTGCGGAGCGTCCGCCGGCTGGGTGGAACAGGATAAAAAAATACTTTCTACCCGCCCCGGCCGACGGGCCAAACTCCGCTGCCGCTCCGTAAGGTCCGGCGGACGGGGCTAACGCTAAG
>CAZQNE010000140.1:0-4792 GCA_964594535.1 uncultured Lewinella sp. | reverse complement strand
CCCCTTCACCCCTTCACCCCTTCACCCCTTCACCCCTTCACCCCTTCACCCCTTCCCCAACATGCAAGCCTCCCATCCGGTCGAATGCGTCATCAACGTCAGCGAAGGCCGGGCCGGTTCGGTCCTGGACGCCATTACCGTGGCCATCGACGGGGTGGCGGGCTGTCGGCTGCTCCACCGGGATCGGGGGGCCGGTGCCCACCGTACCGTATTCACCTTCGCGGGGGAAATGGAAGCTGTAATGGAGGCTGCCTTCCGGGTGTACGAAGTAGCGCACGAGCGGATCGATATGCGCCGGCACCGGGGAAGCCACCCCCGTAGCGGAGCGGTTGACGTATGCCCGTTCGTCGCCCTGGGCGATACGGACGAAGCGGCACTGCGGGCGCGGACGCAGGTGCTGGCTAAGCGGGTAGCCGAAGCCTTCGACCTGCCGATCTACCTCTATTCCACTTCCGCCGGCGTAGTGGAACGCAGGGAACTGTCCGCCATCCGCAGGGGGGAATACGAAGGGCTGCAGGAAAAATTAGCTCTCCCCGGCTGGCGCCCCGACTTCGGCCCGGCACGGCCCCACCCCCGGCTCGGGATCAGCGTGATGGGGGTACGCCCCTTCCTGATCGCCTGGAATATGAACCTGGAAGCAGGAGCCAGCCCGCAACAAGCGCGTTGGCTGGCTGGCAAACTGAGGGGGAGCGGACGAGATGGGATACCCGGTTTGTTCCCCGATCTACGTTCCATCGGTTGGTACATTGAGGAGTACGGTCGCTGCCAGGTGAGTTGCAACGTGGTCGACCCGGATACCACCCCCCTGGCCCGGGTGTACCTGACGGCCTGTTCCCTGGCCGCGGAGGCCGGTTTTCGGGTGACGGGTTCCGAGCTCATCGGTTTGGTTCCCGCCCGGCACCTGCGCGCCGCCGCCCGGGGGTTCTGCTGGGATGAGGACTACGAGAACGAGATGAATACCGCCGTGGACGTACTGGGGCTGAACGACCTACAACCCTTCCACTGGCGCCGGCGGGTACTGGAAGAAGTGCTGGCCCGCTGAACGCAATACGCCCCGCTCCGGTTACACCGGCAAAGTCCCCGAAGACCCATGCACATTCTCGTCCTGAACGTAGGCAGCTCCTCCTTCAAAGCCGCCGTCGTGGATGCCCCGACCGGCCAGCGGAAGTTCGAGCTCAGCACCGACCGCCCCACCGACCGTGGTACCCCCCGCGATACCCTCCATCCCTTTCTGATCGAATTGCGAGAAAAGACCCACGGTATGGAACTCGCCGGCATCGGCCACCGGGTCGTGCACGGAGGTACCGAATTCGACTGCGCCACCCGGGTGACCGACGAAGTAGAAAGCAAAATCGGGACCCTCGCTACCCTGGCCCCCCTTCACAACCCCATCAACCTGGCCGGTATCCGCCTGGCACGGGAGCTGTGGCCCGACCAGTCGCACTTCGCCGTCTTTGACACGGCTTTTCACCAGAGCCTGCCGAAACGCGCCCACACCTACGCCCTACCCCGGCAGCTGATGGATGAGCACGGCATCCGGCGCTACGGCTTCCACGGCATGAGCCACCAGTACGTAGCCGGCCGGGCCGCCAACTACCTGCGGGAGGACTACCGCAATCTGCGCATCATCTCTTGCCACCTGGGCAACGGGTGTAGCGTGGCGGCCATCGAATTCGGGCGCAGCATCGAAACCAGCATGGGCATGACGCCCCTCGAAGGGCTGGTGATGGGTACCCGGAGTGGCGACATCGACCCGGGAATACCCGCCTACCTCCACCAGCGAACCGGGATGGGCGTGGACGAGATCGACGAACTGCTGAACCGGGAATCCGGACTGAAGGGCCTCAGCGGGGTGGGCAACGACATGCGCGATATCCTCGAACGCTCCGGGCAGGGGGACGCCGACGCCCAGCTGGCCATTCAGGTGTATACCCACCGCCTGCGGAAGTACATCGGAGCCTACGCCGCCGTGATGGGGGGAGTGGACGCCATCATTTTCACCGGGGGCATCGGCGAGAACAGCAGTACCATCCGCCACCGCAGCGCCCAGCGACTGGACTACCTCGGGGCCGTCATCGACGAAGACAAGAATAAACAGGTGGCCTTTTCCGCCACCCAGGACGTGGTGGACTTCAGCCGTAGCCACAGCCGCGTCAAACTACTGGCCGTGCGGACCGACGAGCAGCTGGCCATCGCCCGGGACTGCGCCAAACTACTGCGCAAGGAGGATGAAGTTAATACTCAGCCCACCATCCCCATCGCGGTCTCCGCCCGCCACTGCCACCTGAGCCGGGAAACGCTGGATCGGCTTTACGGAACGGGCTACGAACTGCGGGTCAAAAAATGGCTCAGCCAGCCCGGGCAGTTCGCCGCCGAAGAAACCGTTACCGTCGTCGGTCCGCGTAACCGAATCGAGCGGGTTCGCATTCTGGGTCCGCTACGCTCGGTCGACCAGGTGGAAATTTCGCGGACGGACGAGTTTTTTCTGGGCATCGACGCCCCGGTGCGGGAATCCGGAAAGGTCAAGAATACCCCCGGGTGCCGGCTGATCGGGCCGGCCGGCGAGGTCGTGCTGGAGGACGGCGTCATCTGTGCCTGGCGCCACATCCACATGACCCCGGAGGATGCCGACCGCTTCGGGGTGGCCGACCGCGACGTGGTGGAGGTGGGCGTGAGCGGCAACGAGCGGGGGCTGACCTTTGGGAACGTACTGGTGCGGGTGTCACCCAGCTACAAACTCGAGATGCACATCGACACCGATGAGGGCAATGCCGCCGAAATTCGCTCGGGAGACGAGGGGGTGGTGTTCACCGAGACGGAGACGGAGGGGACGCTACGGAGGAGGAAGGTGGGGAATTAAACGTTTAGCCCGGGGGGAGGTCTGCTCGCCGGGCGTTGCCACCTAGCCCCCACCGCCGCAAGCAGCAGCGTAGCCAACGGGACGTAAAGATGAGGTCTCACCTCGCTTCCTCCCTCCCTGGGGGCCGGGGGCCAAAGCGAGGGGGGTTCGATACACCAAAATGACCGGTAGCGTGATCGCGGAGGACTACTGGAGCGAGTTCAACGCGAAGGGTACGAAGGCTTTCCCGTCGAACACCCGCGTTTCTTCCACGCCCATCTCCCGCAGGCGGGCGTATACCCGGTCAAAGGCCCCGACTATATGTTCGCTGCGGTGGGCATCCGAGTTGACCTGGAGGGGGATTCCGCGTTCCCGGGCACGTTCCACGATCCAGAAACTTGGGTAGGGGTCGACGGTATGCTCCAGGTAGATGCCGCGGGTGTTTACCTCCAGGATGACCCCGGCCGCGGCGATCGCTGCGAGGGTCTGCTCGACGGCCTCGACGTACCAGCCGGCGTGCTCGTCCCAGTAGCTACCGTTCAGGTTGCGGCGCTTGATGCGGTCCAGGTGGGCGACCACGTCCGGGGGGTGGGTTTCGACCATTTCGCGGACCAGGGCGTAGTAGCGTTCCACCATGGCCCGGACGTCACCTCCGAAGATGGTCGCTATACCGCGCTCGAACGTGGGGTTGGGCTGCTGGAAGCTCCAGGGCCTACCTTCGGGCAGGTAATCGACGTAGTGAACCGCCCCGACGGTGTAGTCCAGATCGGCGGCCAGGATATGGTCGCTGTTTACGTTCATCACCCCGGGGATGTAGTCCACTTCCAGGCTCCGGTAGAGGGCAATGCGGTCGGCGTAGGTGGTGCGGAGACGTTCCGTTTCGGCTACGTAGTCCGTTAGTTCGTTCATTTCCATCGACCCGATGCCGGCGATGGGGATGGGTGCGTGGTCGCTGAAGCCGTAGCCGCTCATGTCCCGTGCGATCGCCCGTTGCACGTATTCCTCGGGGGTGCCGAGGCCGTCGCTGAAGCGGGTATGGGCGTGATGATTGGTGTACATGGCGAATAAAACCGGCGGCGAAGGTAGCGCACGTAGTCGAGCCACGGTGAACGTCTACGCTAAATCGCCCGGCAAATGGGACGAAATTTTTTGAATAATGAAGAGGTCGACAATATGCGTCAATTTGACACGTTCCGATTGATGTAGCGACATTGTTGTCGCTATGCCTTCGTGAATCAAACCATCGTACCTTATGCTACGAGCTACCGGGGCACTTTTGTGTCTCCTACTTTCTACTGTAATTTCCGCTAATAACATCGCCGTTTCGAATGTATTCACCACCGGCCAAAACGCCGGAAAGGGCAATACCACCGTTCAGTTCGACCTGAGCTGGGAAAATTCCTGGCGGGTCGACACGGCCGCGATGAACTGGGATGCCGCCTGGGTCTTCGTGAAGTACCGGGCCAACGGTGGAGACTGGCAGCACGCCACTCTGGTCGGAACGGGCATGGTGCCACCCGGCGCCGCCATCGACGTGATGGACAGCACCGGCGCGATGATCTACCGCGACGCGATCGGCAGTGGAGATGTCCTATACGACGACGTGCAGCTGCGCTGGGACTATACCGGCGATGGCCTCACCACCAGCGACCAGATCGACGTGCGGGTCTTCGCCATGGAGATGGTCTTCGTGCCGGAGGGGGCGTTCTTCGTAGGCGATGGGCGTAGCGACCAGAATCAATTTTTCGCGGGGGGGACAACCAACCAACCCTTCGAAATTACCTCCGAAGCGGCCATACCGGTAGCCAACTCGAGCGGTAGTTTGTACTACTTGACTCCGGACAGCGGGGCGGGAGATCAGGGCGGGCCCATACCGACGGCCTTCCCCAAGGGCTATGCCGCCTTCTACGTCGCCAAATACGAAACCAGCCAGCAGCAGTGGGTAGATTTTTT
>CAZQNE010000139.1:2564-5151 GCA_964594535.1 uncultured Lewinella sp. | reverse complement strand
TGCTGTTTGCACAGTGCCCGGAAGGGGGGGTCGCTCACGTCCTCCATGGGGGCGAGCAGCAGGGGAAATTCTCCGAGATCGATGTCGGCGATACGGGCCATAGTAGGCAAAGGTAAGGGGGCGGCGGCGCGCGGGTGCCGGGCCCATGATAAACGAACGGGGGGCGGCCGGGGTTGCATCTATCCATGACGCCAGAGAACATTTCTTCCCTACACGAGCACGCCATGATGATAGGTGGACGAATTATGTACCTACAGGGACGAAGTTTTCTGGAGGGGGCTGATGTGCTGCGTGCCACTTCGTTCGATTCCCTTAGTTTATCGCTTACCGACACGCTATTGCGGCAGGCCGATGCACCGACCAAACCGACCTTTACCTGGTCCCTGCGGCTGGATCGGCTGGCGAGCTTTCCGCTTACTCACGATATCGAACGCTTTGCGAACAGCCTACCTACGCTTCGCCGGCATTCGTTTATAAACCCCCTGCTCTGGATCAAATGGTATGGTGTACAGGGCAACATGGAGTTCAGTACGGAGGAGCTACGGGCGCTGGCCGGGCTCGGTACCGGGCTGGCGATGGACTACGTCTATATTTCCGGAGATTCTCCTGGTTATCCATCGGAATAGCTGTCATAGTAATCCGACGTCGTAATGGGATGGCGTGACCGCCCCGCGTTGCAACCCGGCCGGGCATCCCCCGTCATTTGTTGGAAACAGTAGTCATGCCAGCAGTCTTTCCCACTTTACTTCTATCCCTCCTCCTCACTGCCTGCACGACATCTTCCAATCCTACACCCACCGATCCGCTTACCGGAAGCTGGCGTTCGCTCGGAGCGGGTTGGGTACTGGACATACGCCCGGATAGTACATACGCGCTCTATGACGTGACGGAAGTGTCCTGCCTCGCTGCCCGCCGGGGCGAGCGCGCGGAGCTTGCCGAAGCCCTGACGCTAACCCACGATACGCTTCGGTTGCGTAAGGGGGTGATGACCTATGACTTCATTCGAGTTCCCGATCTACCGGAACGCTGTGACCCCCGATCAGCTAGGCCGCGCAGGGAGGATGCACTATGTAACTTCGACGTGTTCGCCGCTACGGTAACGGAGCACTACCCCTTCCTGGACCTGAACGGGATAGACTGGGAGGAACTTCGGCGGCGGCAGCGCGGCAAACTAAATTCCGGCAGCGGCCCCCGCGAATTGTACCGCGTGCTGGCAGAAACGATGGATCGTCTCGGCGACAACCACGGCTACCTGGAGGTGGACGCTGCCACCGAACTCCCCCTCGAGCAGTCCGAGCCGGTGTCAACGGTAGCGGGGGAATCCCTTCCTACCTACGGCGACTTCGAGATCGCTGAGCTGGTAGCCGAGCACCATTTGGAGGAAGAAATGACCCGCGACTCCTGGCTGATGCGCTGGGGCAAACTGGCGGACGGCATCGGATACGCCCAGATCAAAGCAATGTGGCTCTACGCTGACCTGGACTTAGCGCCGGATTCCGTCGAGGCGAATGGCTTCGTCGACGCCTACGTCAACGCTTTTCAACGAATGGACGAAAGCAGCTATATCGAAGCCGAGCGGCGGGGGGCGGCTACCCTCATCGATACCATGATGGCGGACCTCCGGCAATTTCCGGTGCTCGTGCTAGACCTCCGGTTTAACGGGGGCGGACAGGATGCCGTCAGCTTCGAACTGTTGAGTCGCTTCAACGACCGCCGCCGGCCCGTCGTCCGCACCAAACTGAGGCACGGGGAAGGGTACACTACGGAACGTGAACTATACCTCCCGGCGGTTGCTGAACCCTACACCGGACGGACCTACCTGCTTCTTTCCGACGAGACCGGTAGTGCCGCTGAGGCTTTCGCGATTGGAAGCTTACCCCTTCGCCGCATTCAGCGAATCGGTAGCGGCACCCAGGGCGCGCTTTCCACTGCGCTCGAGAAAACCTTACCGAACGGGTGGGCTTTCGCTATCTCCCACGAAGTGTATATGGATTACCGGGGCAGGTCATACGAGAACATTGGCGTACCGGTCGACAACGATCTCGGTTATTCGGACGATCGCCAGACCTTTTTTCGCTCCGTAGCGAACGATCTGGACGCGGATAAGGGGGACATCCTCAGCGCTGTCCGACGAGACGACTGACATCTTGTCACTCAACATCCGATGTCTGCCATAGTGGCATAAATTTCCGGTCCTATTAAATCGCTAGAAAACATTGAAAATGTCCACATACCTATTGTTTTGATGAGATCAACGAAGTCTGTAATCTGCAACAGACTGCGTGCCATTCTGTCAGACATCCGATGTCTGACAGAATCGATATCTGACAGAATGGCAGATGTTCAATGTTGATCCGCTTCAGTACCTTGCCGAAATGAATAATACCGGCCAAATAGACCTCTCCCTCACGGATGAAGTAGCCCATATAACCTTTTCCCACCCCGCCCACAACAGCATGCCCTCCCACCTACTGGCCGGGTTGGTCGCAACCCTCGACCGGGCCGGGAGCAATGATGCAATACGCTCCATTCTCTTACGGAGCGGCGGAGAGCGGACCTTCTGCGCCGGTGCCAACCTGGACGAGCT
>CAZQNE010000139.1:0-2464 GCA_964594535.1 uncultured Lewinella sp. | reverse complement strand
GTGCACAGTGGGCTAAGGATTGCGGCTTATTTCAGCGCGTGTATAACGATACGGAGACCCTCTATACCGAAGCCGAGGCATTAGCGCGAAAATTAGCTAATTACAGTCCCAAAGCCACTTCCCGACTGAAGAAAAGCCTCTGGTCCGGCACCGATCACTGGCCGCAGTTACTTGCTGAGCGAGCGCGAATCACGGGTAGCCTGGTACTGGAAGATGAGGCTAAAAAAGCACTCGAAAAATTCAAGTCCAAATAACCACCGTCCGACGGTTTAAACCGTCGGACGCCTTAAACCGTCGGACGGTTAGTAATGAAAAAGGCTAATTTTTCCAAACCACATTTAGTCGTACTCTCCGGTGCCGGGGTCAGTGCCGAATCCGGCCTCAAGACCTTCCGCGACAGCAACGGACTGTGGGAGGAGCACCGCGTGGAAGACGTAGCCACCCCGGAGGCCTTCGCCCGTGACCCCGAGCTGGTCATGCGTTTCTACAACCTCCGCCGCGCCCAGCTCAAAACCGCCCGCCCGAACGTAGGCCACAAACTCATCGCGGCCCTGGAGGACGACTACCGCGTCACCGTCATCACCCAGAACGTCGACGACCTCCACGAACGGGGGGGCTCCACCAACGTCATACACCTGCACGGGGAACTGACCAAGGTGCGGCCCGTGGGCGGCGGCGCGCAGGTGCCGTGGGAGGGGGACCTGACAATCGGGGACCTGAACGAGCGTGGCGAGCAACTCCGCCCCCACATCGTCTGGTTCGGGGAGGCCGTTCCGGAGATCGAACGGGCCGCCGAAATCACCCAGACCGCGGACGCCGTCATCATCGTCGGTACTTCTCTGCAGGTCTATCCGGCGGCCGGCCTCATCGGCTTTGCACCTGCGTCCGCGCCCGTCGTTTACATCGACCCGGCTCCCGCTGCTTCCTACGAATTAGGTAACCGGGATAACCTCCACGTCCTCGAAATGGGGGGTAGCGCAGGCATGGAAGCTGCCCGCGAACTACTACGCCGTATCTTGCCGCCCTAACTTCCCCCGCGTATGAAATTCGGCGTAATCGTCTTCCCCGGCAGCAACTGCGACGATGATATGGTGCACGTGCTCGGTACCGTACTCGGCCAGTCGGTCACCAAGCTCTGGCACAAGGAGGAGGACCTGGGTGAACTGACTACCGACGACTGCATCATCGTACCCGGCGGCTTCAGCTACGGCGACTACGTGCGGGCGGGGGCCGTGGCGCGCTTTTCCCCGATCATGAAGTCGGTGATCGATTTTGCCGGGCGGGGCGGCTTCGTTTTCGGAATTTGTAATGGCTTCCAGATTCTGTGCGAGGCCGGACTGCTTCCCGGGGCGCTGCTGAGAAACCGCGACCAGAAGTTCATTGCCAAGAACGTTTTTCTCCGCACGGAAACCGACAATTCCCTCCCCACCCGCCGCTTAGCCCCCGGTCAGGTGCTGCGTATCCCCATGGCCCACGCCGAGGGGCGCTACTACACGGACGAGGATACCCTACTACGCCTCAACCGGAACGACCAAATTCTCTTCCGCTACTGCGACGGGGCGGGGGAAGTCAATCTGACCAGCAATCACAACGGTTCGGTCGGAAATATTGCCGGCATATGCAACGAAACCCGCAACGTATTCGGCATGATGCCCCACCCGGAACGGGCCTGCGAAGCCGTGCTGGGTAATGAGGATGGGCGGATGATTTTTGAGGGATTTTTGAAGGATGTGGGTCGCTTTGCTCCAGGCTAAGGCGGAGGAGGCATCGCTGGCGCGATGAGGCTGAGGCTAAGGGGCGCTTCGCTCCAGGTTGAGGCCGCGTTGGATGAGTTCCCGGCGGAGTTGATCGGGGTTCTGGAAGTGGATGGTATCGAGGCCCTCGGCCCGGGCGGCCTTGACGTTGCGGAGGCTATCGTCGATGAATACGCATTCGTGGTAGCCATTCAGGTCGTAGGTATCGTGCAGGAGGCGGTAGATGGCCGGGTCGGGCTTCTGGAGCTTCACCTCACCGGAGACCATGATTTCCTCGAATAAGCCGAGGAAGGGAAAGGTCTTCCTGGCCCAGGGGAAGAGCTCGTGCGACCAGTTGGTCAGGCCCAGCAGGCGGTACTGGCCGCTGGCGTGGAGTTCCTTCAGGATGTCTACCGTACCCTCGATGGGCCCGGTGATGGTTTCGGTCCAGCGATCGTAGTAGATGCGAATTTCCCGTTCGAATTCCGGATGGCGGGCGACCAGTTCTTCCGTCCCTTCGGCGATGGTGCGGCCGGCGTCCTGTTTTTCGTTCCACTCGAGGGTGGCTATGTTGTTCAGGAAGTAGTCCACCTCCGCTTCGGTAGCGAACACTTTCCGGTACAGCTCCCGGGGTTGCCAGCCGATCAGAACGTTGCCGAGGTCGAAGATTATGGTTTTGATCACGGGGGATTGAGGCTAAGGCGGAGGAGACATCGCTGCGCGATGAGGCG
>CAZQNE010000138.1:0-5231 GCA_964594535.1 uncultured Lewinella sp. | reverse complement strand
GCCCGCGAGTACTTCAGTGTCGGGGAAACCCGCAACGCCAGGGTCGTCACCATCGACCGGGACGACCGCAAGATGTCGCTGTCCATCAAGCAACTACAGGACGACCCCTGGGACAGCATCCGCGTCAATTTCGGCGAGGGCAGCAAGCACTCCGGCAAGGTCAAAAACCTCACCCCCTACGGCGTTTTCGTCGAAATGGAGGATGGTATCGGCGGCATGATCCACATCAGCGACCTGAGCTGGACCAAGCGCTTCGGCCACCCGAGCGAGTTCACTAAGGTCGGCGACGATATCGACGTCGTCGTGCTGGACGTAGACGAGCACAACCGCAAGATGTCGCTGGGCCACAAGCAGCTGGAGGAAAACCCCTGGGACAGCTTCGAGTCCGTCTTCCCCGAAGGCAGCTACCACGAAGCTACCGTGCTGCGTAAGGACGACCGCGGGGCCATCGTACAGATGCCCTACGGGCTGGAGGCCTACGCCCCCATCAAGCTCATGCGCAAGGAGGACGGCACCATCGCCGAGGTGGACGAGACGCTTACCGTCAAGGTCATCGAGTTCGACCGCGACCAGAAGAAGCTCATGGTCAGCCACAGCCGCTACGTGAACGACATCCGCCGCGAGGCCAAGGATACCGTCGTACGCGAGCGTCGGGAGGAGCAGCAGTACACCCGCAAGGCGGTCAAGCAGACCAACGCCAGCACCGAGCGCTCCACGCTGGGTGACCTGAGTGCCTTCGAGCAACTGCGCGAGCAACTCAGCAGCGAAGACGAGGACGAGAAGTAAACCTTCCCGCCCCTCTAAACTTACTAAGGCCATCCCGCTCCGGCGGGGTGGCCTTTTTACATCCCGATCCATGCAGCACTACGCCCACGGCAAGCTTCTCCTGACCGGTGAATACTTCGTCCTCGACGGGGCCCTGGCCTTAGCCGTACCCACCCGGCCCGGGCAGCGGTTCACGGTGACGGAGGGGGAAGCCCCGAGCGCAATATTGGAATGGGCCGTCCACTATCCCGACGCACGGCCTGTGCGGTCGTTCACGATCGAGCCCGGAGCGTTATCGCGGCCGGATGCCGGCCCGGATACCTTCCGGGGGGGGCTGGTGAACGTGCTGCGCGCCGCCGATCGCCTCCGACCGGGCACCACCGACCGGCTGTGGGGAAAACGGATCGTCTGCCACTTAGAATTCCCCCCCGATTGGGGCCTGGGGAGTAGCTCGACGCTAATCGATTTCCTGGCAACGTATCTGGAGATCGATCCCTACGCCCTGCTCGCCGGTAGCTTCGGGGGCAGCGGGTACGATCTGGCCTGCGCCGGTGCCGGGGGGGGCCTACTCTACCGCCGCACGGACTCCGGCCCCGAGGTGACCGCCCTGGACTGGCGGCCGGACTGGCTCCGACACACCCACTTCGTTCACCTCAATCGCAAGCAGAACAGTCGGGACGGCATTGCCGCCTACCGTAGGGCTAAGCCCTCCCCCACCGATCTTGTCGCCATCGACCGCCTGACGCTTTCCCTTACCGACCCCGCCCCGCACCTGCGCGCCGCCGCCCTGATTCTGGACCGACACGAGGCGTTGGTAGCTGACGTGCTCGGTATCCCCCGCATTCGGGAAACCTTCCCCGACTTCCCCGGAACCGTGAAGAGTCTGGGTGCCTGGGGGGGTGATTTCATCTGGGCGTTGAGCGAAGAACCCGCCGAAAAGGTGAGGGCGTACTTCAACGGCCGGGGCTACGGGACGTTTATCCCCTACCACGACATGGCCTTATGAGTAAATGGAAACCCGCGGTCATCACCCGCATCGAGCAGCGTAGCCCGAGCGTACGCAGTTTTTGGCTGGCCCTGCCCGACCGGGAGCGGCTCGACTTCCGGCCCGGGCAATTCCTGACCCTCGACCTGCCCATCAGCGAGCGGCGGCGCGAACGGTGGCGGAGCTATTCCATCGCGTCGCCACCCAATGGCACCAACGAGGCCGAACTCTGCATCGTCAGATTGCCGGGGGGCCGGGGCACGAGGTTTTTGTTCGAAGAAGCCAGCGCGGGCACCGAAGTGCTGACCAAGGAACCGGGAGGCGTCTTTACCCTTCCCGAACACCCCCTGGACTACGACGTCGTGATGATCTGCACGGGCACGGGGGTGGCCCCGTTCCGGTCCATGCTCCGGCAACGGCTAGCCCGGGAAACGCGTGACTTTCATCTGATCTTTGGCTGCCGGACGCCTTCCGACCTGCTGTACCGGGATGAGTTCGAACGCATGGCGGAGGAGTTCCCCCACTTCACGTACACCGCCGCCCTGAGTCGCGAACCCCTGCCGGATGCCCCCTTCGCGACCGTTACCGGGTACGTACACCAAGTCTACGAAAGCGAATACGCCACCCCCCGCCCGGACATTCGCTTTTACCTCTGCGGCTGGAGCCAGATGGTGGACGAGGCGAAGGAGCGGCTGCTGGCGTTGGGATACGGGGAGGAGCAGGTGGTGCTGGAGTTGTACGGCTAAGACCTCCGAGCGTGGGCGTAGCTCTTCCCGTAGGGTCCGGAGTGTATAGGTGCGGGGTGACGGGTTGCGGGTGGTTTACCACAATTAGCTACCTTTGCGGCAGACCGGGGCCCATAGCTCAGCGGTTAGAGCAGCGGACTCATAATCCGTTGGTCGTAGGTTCAAATCCTACTGGGCCCACCAGGGGAAGGGGGGGGCGGAGGCTGAGCTGCCACGGCAGCGGCCTCCGAACTGATCGCCGCATTAGCGGGTTAGCACAAGAAAGCCCTGTATCATGCGCATGAACCGCAAACCAGCCTTCCGTTACCGCATCTTTGACGCCAAGACCCAGCGGCCCATCCTCGCCGACGATGGGGACCGGGATAAGATGGACACCACCCACGACAGCCCCAAGAAGAGTGACTTCACCGATCAGGACGATGACGACCTGAAGAACGTGGACCAGAGCAAGGGGGGCTACGGTAAGGGGACCGGATTTGATAAGAAGTAACAGCTTGGCCTTTAGTCACTAGCTGCGCTAACGGGGGGTCGACTACTTCCGGCGTTCCTCGTCAATCGCCTGTACCAACGTCTTCACCTCCGTCGTGAAGTCCTTTTTCAGGATCCACTTCAGGTAGCTTGGTTCCTCCGCAAATACCTCGGCGACGGGCTTGCCGTTGTGCTTTCCGAAATTGAAGGTTGGCACGCCATTCGGTCCCCGTTTGATCCGGCGGGTAGCGTCCAGGAAGCGGTCGTCCTTACAGAACTCGGCGATGGCATCGAGACTCTCGAAAGGTTGTACGGAGCGGCCGTCTTCCCGTTTCACGCTTTGGCCACGGTACATGCTTAGTTGCCCTTTAAACACGTCTACCGTGGCGCGTACGTCGGCCAGGGCATCGTGGGCGTTTTCCATTTCCTTGCCGGCGTAGAACTTCAGGGCGGCCGAAAGGGTGCGCGGCTCCATTTGGTAAAAGATGTGTTGGGCGTCGATGAGGCGGCGGTTGCTGGTATCGAGGAAGAAGCCGGCCCGGTAGAATTCTTCCTGTAACAGGGGCACGTCGTAGCGATTCGAGTTGTATCCCGCCAGGTCGGCATCCCCGATGAAGGCATACAGCTCGGCGGCTACTTGGGTAAAGGTCGGGGCGTCCTTCAGGTCTTCGTTGGAGAGCCCGTGGATCGCCTCCGCCTCGGCACTTACCGGCACGGTCGGGTTGATCTTTAGCTCCCGCTCTTCCGGGGGGCTTCCGTCGGCAAATAGCTTGACCAGGGCGATCTGGACGATGCGGTCCCGGGTCAGGTTGAGGCCGGTAGCTTCGAGGTCGAAGAAGATCAGGTCGTTCGGCAGGGGCAGTTGCATGGTAAGCTGATGTCGGGTCAGGGTGGTAGTCCGGCGAAGGTACGGTAGCAATCTTCGTAGGCCTCGACCATTCGGGAAAGGGGAAAATGGACCCTCACGTGTTCCCGGCAGTGGGCGCGGACGCAGGATGCAGCGTGGGTGATGCAGTGACTAAGTCGCTCGACGTCTCCGGTGGGAGCCATGGCGCTGACCCGCCCGTTCAGGATCTCCCGGGCGGCCCCGCTACCGTAAGCGGCAACCGGCGTACCGCAACTCAGGTATTCGAGCAGTACCAGCCCGAAGGGTTCTTCCCAGAGCGAAGTGAACAGGGCTACCGAAGCGGAAGAGATGTGCGGTAGAAGTTCCCTCCGACTGAGTGCCCCCCGGTAGACGACCTTATCCCCGAGCAGTGGAGCCACTTTGCTGGAATAGTAGTCCGCATCGTAAATAGGTCCGATAATCGTCAGGTGGAAACCCGCCATCCCGGCCGCCAGGATTGCGTGGTGGGTTCCCTTTTCCGGGCTGATTCTTCCCACCCAGACCGCGGTTTTGCCCCGCCCGGTGGCGGAAAACGGGAAGCGTGCGGGATCGATACCGTTATGCACCACTACACTCTTCCGAACCACGGGCCGCCACTGCCGGGCGACCACCGCACTGATCGCGATGAACTTCCCCCGCCCCGTCCACTCCGCCATCCAGGCACCGGGTCGAAGCCTGCGGTAGGGCGGGGTGTGGAGGGTGGTCACCAGGGGCACGCGCAGCAGGACGCATGACAGGGTGGGTACCCAACTCAGGCTATTGTTGTGAATCAGGTCGAAAGATCCCGCGCGAACCTTCCGGAGCACCCGCAGATAGGATAGTCCGGCTACCAGACGAACGCCCGTAATTTCCGCCGAACCCGGCCGCGCGAAAAGAGTGACCCGGTGCCCCCGCCCGGCCAACCCCCGGGCCAGCTGCACCGTATGGCGTTCCAGGCCGCCGGCGTAGGGTTCCGCCAGCGGGTGTTCGAGGGGGGCGAGCAGGGCGATCTTCACGGCTACACCAGGGTCGGTTCGTCGCCCCGATACGGAGTTTCCCTTTCGATACGGTCGTTCCAAACGCGGGCGGGGGCGGGGGCGGCACAACCCCGAAGTTCAGTTGTTTTCCGCCGGGCATCCTCCCCCCGGGGGGGTGGGGAAAACTGACCGCGAAGGCCGACGACTGTTGTAGCGGGAGTAAGCATACGGGCACCGAAGGTAAGGCACCTCCGGCGACCGAACTCCAGTCTTCCGCTACCGTTTTAACCCCGGGGGGGGGTGTACCCTCTTTTTTTTGGGAGACGCGATGAAGCGAGCGATAGTCCGGCAAGTTTTTAGTTACTGCTTACTTAGCTAGACTTTGGCCATTATGCCACGGCCAGGGCTAGCGTTTCGTAAAGGTG
>CAZQNE010000137.1:0-5242 GCA_964594535.1 uncultured Lewinella sp. | reverse complement strand
AATCCTTGATGCGTATGGTGTCCGCCGTCGAGAACCGGAGGGCGGGCAGGTAGTCGCTCACCGGATCGTCCAGGCCGATGGCCCCCTCCCCGGCGAGAATGGCGATAGCCAGGGCGGTGACTTGCTTACCGTTGGAGGCAATGTTGAGGCGGGATTCGGCGTCGAGGAGGGTACTGTCCGCCAGATTTTCGTAGCCGCAGTAGCGCTCGTAAGGCGGTGTACCGGGTGGTCGGACAGGCTGACCTGCGCCCCGACAATACCCCTGAGGGCGACGAAGACAAGGAGAGCAAAGCCGATTGTACCGTACACAATAGCTTAATTTTCTACGCATCCGCGCCACCGGACGGGAAAGGTACGATTTATATCGTAGGTCGGCACCGGACTTTTAGGGCGGCGGGGCGCGGGTGCGAAGCGGGCCGGGGACCCCTGGTTGGAATCCTTACGCCCGGAAGTCGACCGGCAGATTGAACTGTACCCGCACGGCCTCCCCGTTTTGTCTGCCGGGGATCCAGACCGGCATCCGGCTGACGAGTCGTTTCAGCTCCCGGCTGATCGATTCGCTCAGGCCGTTCAGCACGCGAATATCCGTCACGGAGCCATCCCGTTCGATGACGAAACTGACCATGGCCGATCCGGTCACGCCCAATCGTCTGGCTTCCGGCGGGTACTGAATAGTGGATTGGATGAACTTCATGAACTTGCGGTCCGCGCAGTCTTTACGCTTAGCGTAGGGGAGCCGCTCGGGGCAGCCGGGGAAGAGGGGTATCCGATCGACTACCTCGAATGGCGGTTCGCCGGCTTCCCCGGTCCCGTAGGCGAATTCCCCTTCGTTCGCTTCGATCAACCGGCCCATATCGTAGTGTTCCACGAGGGTAACCTGGCCGGTAGAGTCGTAGCTCACCTGCTCGCCGTCCAATTCCCCGCCGACGAAGTGGTGCTCGGCCCGGAGCGTATGGTCGGGATAGAAGGTCTTCCAGGGCCCCACTTTTTGGCCGGACTCGTAGGCACCCTCCTCCTTCATCCCCCCCGCAAAGTGGTCGAGTTCCCAGTAGCCCGTGCGCTCGTCGTGCGCATACCTTCCGAATGCTTTGGGGGTCCCGTCATCCCAGTAGGATTCGTGAAGGCCGTGCCGGATCGCCAGGAGGTCATCCGCATATTCCTGGTAGCGCGTGAGGGTGAAGGTTTCCGGGAAGAACTGCCGGCGCACGTAGCCATCCGCCCGGCGAGTGATGACGTACTGGTATTTTTCCTGGAGGGCCGTCTCCCCGGGAGTAAGAAACTCCGCGTACCGCCCCGGAAAATTGGGAAACTGCAGGGGGGGCTCCTCACCCCGCTGTACACTGAGGCAAGCGGACAACAGAGTGAGAAACCCCGCGACTACGGTAAGGGAGAAAATCCGCAGAACCGATTTCGTCACGGATTTCATTCCAATAGAATCTTTAACCCCGGCCGGGGCACATGCACCAATCGCCATTCTGAATTCACATTATTACAAGAGCTTGCCGCAAAACTAACCCGGCAAGTCCGCAACGTTCACCCCCCCACGTAAGCAGGCAAAATATGCCTCACGTGAGCCCTACGCTGCCTGCCGAGACGCATCCGATGAAATTTAGCTTTCCCGGAATATAGCCAGCTGGCATGAGGCGAACACCCGGGGCAAACGCAAGCGCACCATCCACCCAAGTATTACACCCCCCTATCTCCCGAATCTAACCTACGGTCCACCCCCCTACCCCCTACTACCTAATACCTATCCCCTAATACCCCCCCTCTCCAACTCCCCCCGTATCTTTACCCACCATGCCCAAGCTCCCCACTCTACTTCTCCTCGCCCTCCTCTGCACCTGCGCCCCGCCGCCCGAATCCACCGACGACGGACCCCGCTACGACGAGCGCGTGATCTCCCTCGACCCCGACCGCGCCGCCGACCTGAGCCGGAAACTCCGCGAGGAAGCCAACGTACAAGTCGACGGTGACCTGGAACTTACCCTCTGGGCCAACGACAGCCTCGTGCAGGACCCCATCGCCATCAGCGTAGCCCCCGACGGACGCATCTTCTACACCAGCGCGACCCGCCAGCAAAACAGCGAGTTCGACATCCGCGGCCACCGCAACTGGATGACGGCCTCCCTGGCCTTCGAGAGCGTGGAGGACCGCCGGGAATTCCTCCGGAACACCTTCTCAGCGGGCAGCGAAGAATCGGAACGCCACCTCAAGGACCTCAACGAGGATGGCCAACTCGACTGGCGCGACCTGACCGTGGAGAAGGAGCAGGTCTGGTTCGTGACCGACGAGAGCCGCGACGGGGTGGCCGACCGGGCCCAACTCTACCTGGAGGATTTTCACACGGAAATCACCGACGTAGCCAACGGTATCGAGTACGCCGACGGGGAAGTCTACATCAGCGTCGGCCCCGACCTCTGGCGCACCCGGGATACCGACGGCGACCGCATCGCCGACGAGACCGACACCCTGAGCCACGGCTGGATCGTGCACGTGGGTTTCTCGGGCCACGGCATGTCGGGCGTCACGGTCGGCCCCCAGGGCCGCATCTGGTGGGGGGCCGGCGACGTGGGCATGAACGTGATCGACAAGGAAGGTAACCAGCACAAGTACCCCCACCGCGGCACCGTCGTACGCTGCGAACCCGACGGCAGCAACTTCGAGGTATTCGCGATGGGCGTGCGCAATACCCACGAATTCGCCTTCGACGACTACGGCAACCTCATCTCGGTCGATAACGACGGCGACCACGCCGGGGAGAGCGAACGGCTGGTCTACCTCATCGACGGCTCCGACTCGGGCTGGCGCATCAACTGGCAGTTCGGCAAGTACACCGACCCCAAGAATAACGACTACAAGGTGTGGATGGACGAGGGCATGTACCGCCCCCGGGAGGAGGGGCAGGCCGCCTACTTCCTGCCGCCCATCCAGAATTACGTGAACGGGCCGACCGGACTGGTCTACAACCCCGGCACCGCCCTCGGCCCGGAGTACTACAACCACTTTTTCGTCGCCGAATTCCGCGGCAACCCGGCTAACTCCCCCATCCACGCCTTCACCCTGGAGCCGGAGGGGGCGGGTTTCAAGCTGGCCAGTACCCGCAGGGTGGTATCGGGCCTGCTGCCCACGGGCGTCGACTTCGGGGCCGACGGGGCCATCTACTTCGGCGACTGGATCAACGGCTGGGAACCCAAGCAGGGGGGCCGCATCTGGAAACTCGACGTGCCGGGAGGGGCCGACTCCCCCATCCGCCGGGAGGTGCACCGCCTGCTGACTAGCGACTTCAGCGCCATGACGGCCGATAGCCTCCAACTGCTGCTCGGCCACCAGGACCAGCGGGTGCGCAAAAACGCCCAGTTCGCCCTCGTGGACCTGGGCGATGCGGGTGCCGAACGGCTACTGGCCACGGCCCGCGGCGGTGAGGAGCAACTCGCCCGCGTGCATGCCCTCTGGGGACTGAGCCAGCTGGCCCGCGCCGGTACGCTCGACGGTGACGTATTCACCCCTTTTCTCGACGATAGCGACCCGGAGATCATCGCCCAGGCCGCCCGCCTGATCGGGGATGTACGCCACGCCGGGGCGGGTGACCGACTGATCGCCCTGCTGGAGCACGACGAGCCCCGCGTACGGTTCATGGCCCTGGAAGCCCTCGGCCGCACCGAAAACCGGGAGGCGACCGACGCTATCGTCCAACTCGTAGAAACCGATGACGGGCGCGACAACTACCTCCGCCACGGGGCCATGATCGCGCTGGGACGGGGCGGGGACGCAGGTGCAATGGTTGAACTGAAGGACCATCCTTCCCGGGCCGTACGGACCGTGGCGGTAGTGGCCCTGCGGCGGATGCAATCCCCCCGGGTCGCGGAATTTCTGAACGATAAGGACGAATACATCGTAGCCGAGGCCGCCCGGGCCATCAACGACGACTATTCCATCCCGGACGCCCTGCCGGCCCTGGCCGCTACCCTGGGCGACCCCCGCTTTACCTCCGAGCCACTGCTGCGCCGCGCCATCAACGCCAACCTGCGCGTGGGCGGGGAGGAGAGTCTGCAGCGGCTGATCGACTACGCCGCCGGAACCACTGGCCCGGCCGCCATGCGGGCCGAAGCCCTGGCCACCCTGACCCACTGGGGCAGCCCCAGCCTCTTCGACCGGGTAGACGGACGCTACCGGGGTGAGCTGGACCGGGACTCGGTACGCGCCGCCGAACTGCTTACTTCCAACATCGCCGATCTGATCGCCCGGGGGGACGCCGAAGTCCGTATCCAGGCCATCCGGGCGGCGGGACAACTAGGCATCGCCGCAACGGGGGAGCAACTCGCTACCCTACTGCGCCGTGACCGGAATCCTGAGGTTCGCCTGGCCACCCTGAATGCCCTTCACCAGCTGGACCGTGCCGACTTCGACCGCGACCTGGAGGCCGCCCTGGACGACCGCGACATCCGCGCCCGTGCCCTGGAACTGCTGCCGACCTCCGATATTCCCGCCGAAAGCTCGGTGGCCCTCTACGAACGGGTCATGCGCGACGGCACCACTATCGAACAGCAGGCCGCCTTGCTGGGGCTTTCCGGCCTTCCCGGCCCCGCCGCCGCTGAATTGCTGGGAAAAATTTACCGGGAGCTAGAGGATAATCGCCTCGACCCCGCCGTCCGCCTCGACCTCACCGAAGCCATCGCCCAGCACGGCGACCCCGAACTGAACCGGCTGCTGACCGACTACGAAGCCGGGATGGAGGATAGCCTCGGCCTGCTGGCGTTCGCCGGTGAAGGCGGGGATATCCGTAGGGGGCAGCGGATCTTTTTCCGCAACGAATCGGCCCAGTGCGTGCGCTGCCACGCCATTTTCGAGTACGGCGGCAACGTCGGCCCGGGGCTGGCCAATATCGGCAACGAGCTCAGCCACCGGCAGCTACTGGAAGCGCTGATCCGCCCCAGCGCCCGCCTGGCTCCCGGCTACGAAACCGTACTGGTGACCAAGACCGACGGGGAGATGCTCTCCGGCGTCGTGCTGGAACGGACGGAGGAAAACCTCAAGCTCAGCATCGGCAAGGAGGACATCCTCACCCTGGCCGCCGCCGACATCGCCGGGGTGGAAAGCCTGCCCTCCAGTATGCCCTCGATGGAGGAGAAACTGACGCCGCGGCAAATCCGGGACGTGGTGGCTTATTTGGGGAGTCTGCGGGAGGAGCGGGATGCGCGGTAACCTGACCGTTTAAACCGTCCGACGCCTTAAACCGTCC
>CAZQNE010000136.1:0-5445 GCA_964594535.1 uncultured Lewinella sp. | reverse complement strand
CTCCCTGACCCCCTAGCCCCCTGACTCCCTGACCCCCTGACTCCCTGACCCCCTAGCCCCCTGACTCCCTAACCCCCTGACTCCCTAACCCCCTGACTCCCTAACCCCCTGACTCCCTAACCCCCTAAAAAAACCTAATAAAGTAAAAGATCATGGTACTAGTATACGCCGAAGCAACCAACGGAAAATTCAAAAAAGCAGCCCACGAAGTCATCGTGTACGGCAAAAAAACGGCCGACGTCCTGGGTACTTCCTGTCACGCACTCGTTTTGGGCGCGGCCGCGGGTGCGGAGGAACTCGGTAAATTCGGAGCGGAGAAGATCCACCGGATTGACGGTCCCGCACTGGAAAATTTCGACGCCGCCGTCTACACCGTAGCCATCACCGAGGCCGCCAAGAAGCTGGGGGCCACGGTCATCGTACTGTCCCACAACAGCACCGGAAAGAACATCACGGGTCGCCTGGCCGCCCGCCTGGAGGCCGGTTCGGTACCCGGGGCAAATAGCGTACCGATGATGAAGGACGGCTACTTCACGGTCACCAAGCCGGTCTTTTCGGGTAAGGCCTTTGCCGACGTGCAGATCCTGACCGACGTACGGGTGATCAGCGTGGCCGGTAACTCCATCCCCGTCGAAGAACTCGGACAGGCCGCTGCCTCCGTCGAAACCCTGGAGGTAGATCTGCCCCAGCCCAGGACCAAAGTCGTCAAGCACCAGGTCGCCAGCGGCCGCACTCCCCTGCCCGAGGCCGAACTGGTCGTCAGCGGCGGCCGCGGACTCAAGGGCCCCGAAAACTGGCAAGTCATCGAGAACCTGGCCGACGCCCTCGGCGCCACCACCGCCTGCAGCCGCCCCGTGGCCGACAGCGACTGGCGCCCCCACCACGAGCACGTCGGGCAGACCGGCGTCGCCATCCGGCCTAATCTGTATATCGCCGCCGGCATCAGCGGGGCCATCCAGCACCTGGCGGGGGTGAATAATTCCAAGACCATCGTCGTAGTCAACAAGGACCCGGAAGCCCCCTTCTTTAAGGCCGCCGATTACGGGGTAGTGGGCGACCTGTTCGAGGTGCTTCCGCGACTGACGGAGGCGGTGAACAAGTATAAGGGGCAGTAGGAGTCGTCAGTAGTACAACGCGGCTTGTAGCCGCGAGAGGATGCCGCAACTTGTAGTTGCGAGCACCCGCTGTGCAGGTATGTAACACTGGCCTTGGCTCCCTGACCCGATACGAGCGCGCGACCACAGGTCGCGGCTTCCTGGCGCGAATGCAATTCGCGTTGTGCGGGTAATTATCGGAACCAACCCGTTCGGCTTCGCCGGCGCCGCGTACGTCTGATTCCAAGCACCCCCAGTATCCCCCGTGTCACTTCCCGGGCCACGGTACGGCCAATTTGCCGGGTAAGGGTGGAATTCATCACTTTTTCGAGAGTGGATTCTTCCGTTCTGCGCCGGCGGCGGCTACCGGTAGTCGTTTTACGGGCCCGTTCCCGCTGGGCTTCCATTTCTTCGCGGTGTTCCGCTGCTTTGGCGGCCGCCAGTTTTTCGTTGAGGATCTCGTAGGCACTCTCGCGGTCGATCTCATCGGCATACTTACGTACCAGGGGGGAGTTGTCGACCAGTCCGGTGATCTCGCGCTCAGTGAGTACGTCCATGCGGCTTTCGGGCGCCCGCAGCAGAGTGCGCACCAGGGGGGTCGGGCGGCCCTTCCGGTCCAGGGCGGTAACGAATGCTTCCCCGGTGCCCAGTTCGGTCAGGGTCTGGTCGATATCGTAGTAGTCGCTCAGGGGGTAGTTTTCGCTGGCCAGTTTAATGGCGCGGCGGTCCTTGGCGGTGAAGGCACGGAGGGCGTGTTGCACCTTCAGTCCGAGTTGTCCCAGTACATCGGAGGGGACGTCGGCCGGGTTTTGGGTCACGAATATGAGCCCCACCCCCTTCGAACGGATGAGCTTGATGATGGCCTCCAACTGATCCAGTAGCGCGTCGGTGGCCTCCTCGAAGATCAGGTGGGCCTCGTCGATGAAAACGACCAGTTTAGGTCGGTCCAGGTCCCCCTCTTCGGGGAAGGTGGCGTAGATCTCGGCCAGCAACTGCAGCATGAAGGTGGAGAAGAGCTTCGGCCGGTCCTGCACGTCGGTCAATCGCACGATGCTGACGATACCGCGGCCGAGCTCGTCCAGCCGGGTCAGATCTTCTACCTCGAAGCTGCGCTCACCGAAGAAGCGCTCGGCCCCCTGCCCCTCGAGTTCGACCACGCGTCGCATGATAGCCCCGACGGATGAAGAGGAGATACGTCCGTATTCTTTTTGCACCTCTTCCTTACCCTCATTGCTCAAATACTGTAGCAACTTGCGCAGGTCCTTCAGATCGAGCAGGGGCAACTCGTGGTCCTCGGCGTACTTGAAGGCTACGGCGATAATGCCCGACTGGGTGTCGTTGAGGGCCAGCATCTTGGAAAAGAGTACCGGGCCGAATTCCAGTACCGTAGCCCGTAGCCGCGCCCCCGGCTCGTCACTGAGTGAAAGCAACTCCACCGGGCTGCCACCGGACTCAAAGGGCAGGCCGATATCCATGTGCCGCTCGTCGATCCTGGGGTGGCCGGCGCTGGGTACGGCGATGCCACTCAGATCACCCTTGATGTCCATGAGCAGGCTCGGCACCCCCTCCCGGCTGAGTTGCTCGGCGATGATCTGCAGGGTTTTGGTCTTCCCGGTACCGGTAGCGCCGGCGATGAGCCCGTGGCGGTTGAGTGTACCCAGGGGGATACGGACCAGGTGGCCGGTCTGGGTTATTTCCCCGAGCATAGCTCCTCCCAGTACGAAGGACGGTCCCCCGAAGGCGTAGCCCTCATCAATCATCCGCCGAAATGCTTCCTGCTTACTCATACTATCGGTTTACCTGATTCCACTGCCGCACGCGGCGGTCGTATTTTTCCTTACTGAACCCCCACTTCCGGGGCTGGACTCTGGCCTCTAAGGTAGCCTCCAGTTCGGCTGGCATGAGGCGGGGGAAAAAATCCAGTCCCGTGATTTCCTCTACGCGGTCGATCGGATAAACGTAGTTCACCAGGGGGGCCTCGCTGCGCTCGTTCGGCAGTACGAAGCCGATGGCCTTTTGCTCCGGTTCGTCCAGGTCCAGCAGGACCCGAAAGTAGCGGCGGGGCACGGCCACCCGGTTGTCGCGGCCGATGTAGCCTAGCGGATCTTCGGTAGTGACCGGCCCGGTGACCACGTAGAGCCGCCCGTTGCGCTCGGCCCAGTCGCGGGTCATCTCTTCGAGTTCCCGCCAGATGCCCTGGTTGAAGGCCGGCACCTGGGGGCTGACGTTCGACATCAGGAAGGTCTCGTCGGCCAGCGTGGCATCCCAGGCGAAGTCGGCGAAGGGAGCCAGGTGCCCGCGGTCGTAGTCACTGCCCCGGTAATCTTCCGGGCTGGCCGATCCGGTCGGGATAGCCGGGTCTTCGCGGAAGCGGTCGTTGCGCTCCGTCCATTCCCGCTGAAGTTGATCGCGGGAAAGTACGTAGGCGACCCACTCGGCCTGCTCCCAGTCTTCGTCGTAGCTCAGTACGTACCCACCGTAAGTTACCCGTTGGCCCCCTCCCCCCTCGGGCAGGAAGTAGTCCCCTCCGTCGTATTCCAGGGGGGCTTGCACCTGCGTCCGCGCCGAAAACCTCCGGAAGAGGAAGATGATGCCCAGGATGATGGCCAGGAAGAGCGCTACCCGGATGAAGGTGCCCGCCGATGCCCCGCCGCCCCGTACGCTGTAGTTCCTGCGCAGTTTTGCCATGACACGCAAGGTAGCAAACCCGCCCGGAGCCCGTACTTTTGCCGTATGTCGCACTACGTAGCCCCTTCCCTGCTTGCCGCCGATTTCCGCCGCCTGGACCGGGCCATCGACCTGGTGAATACCAGTGAGGCCGACTGGTTTCACCTGGACGTGATGGACGGGCAGTTCGTACCCAACATCTCCTTCGGCCCCTTCATCATTGAGCAGATCGCGCGGGATGCCGAAAAATACCTCGACGTTCACCTGATGATCGACGCGCCGGGGCGCTACATCGATGATTTTGCCCGGGCCGGGGCCAGCGGGATTACGGTACACGCCGAGGCCTGTACCCACCTGCACCGGGTGATCGAGCAAATTAAGGAGGCGGGCTGTAAAGCGGGGGTGGCCCTGAATCCCCACACCCCGGTGGCCGTGTTGGAGCATATTGTCGAGATGCTGGATGTAGTACTCATCATGACGGTCAATCCCGGCTTCGGGGGGCAGAAATTCATCTACCAGAGCATTCCGAAAATCAGGCAGACGGCCGACCTGATCGCGGTGCAGAACAGCGCGACCGTTATTGAAGTCGACGGGGGTATCGGTCTACAGAATGCCCAAAAAGTACTCGAAGCCGGGGCGAGGGTACTGGTAGCGGGCAGTGCGGTGTTCGGGGCGGACAATCCCGATGATGTCATCCGGAAGCTGAAGGAAATCCCCGCCAGTCCCGTGCAGTATGTGTAATTTGGGGGCATGCCGACCCGCCGTAACTTCCTGACCACCGCCGGCCTCCTGGGGGCCGCCTCCGCCCTGCACGCCCGCCCGCGCTCACCCCACGACCCACCCGACTACGCCGATCTGGACGCGGCCCTGGCCCGCCCGGTGCTGCGGCGGGAGCTTTTCCCCGACCCGGTCATCATCGAGAGTTGCGAGTTGCTGGAGCACGACGGGAGCTACTTCGTGCGCGTCCGTTCCACCGAGGGGGCCGAAGGCTACTGCTCGGGCCACAACCTCCGGATGCCCCACCTCTACCCCATGCAGACGCAGCGGGTCAACCCCTTTTTCGTGGGAAAGGACGCCCGCGACCTCGACGAGCTGATGCACGGGGTGACGATGTTCCAGAACAACTACAAATACCAGGGGTACGCCCTCTGGATTCCGGTGGCTACCGCCGAAATGGCCATCCTGGATATGCTGGGCCGCATCGCCGGCAGGAGCATGGGCGAACTGATCGGCGACAACGAGCGTACCGAAATCGCCATCTACCGCGCCAACAACAACCGCGGGCTCAGCGCCGAGGAGACCATCGAGCGTATCAAAGAGCGGCGGGAACGGACCGGGGCCAAAGCCGTAAAATTCAAGTGTGGCGGCCGCCGCGAAAACCCCGAGCCCATCCCGGGACGCACCGAGCGACTGATCCCGATGATGCGCCCGGCCTTCGGGGATGACATCACGATCTACGCCGACTGCAACGGAAGTTACCGGGGGCAGGAAGCCATTCGCATCGGAAAATTGCTCCAGCAGCACGACATCGACCTCTACGAGCAGCCCGTGCCCACTGATTACTACGAAGACTGGAAGGCGACCTCCGACGCCCTTAGTATTCCGATCGCCAGCGGCGGCGGCGAGGTGAGCATCCGCAACTTCCGCTGGCTCATCGGCAACGACGCCGTACAGATGGTGCAGC
>CAZQNE010000135.1:0-5784 GCA_964594535.1 uncultured Lewinella sp. | reverse complement strand
CGCAGGTCGGCGGCGGTCTGTTCGGGGCGGGAGGTAGCTACGGTATTCACGGCCCGCGAAGGTACGGACTATTTGCTACGTTTTGTTGGGTGAAGGGCGGCGGCGCGCGGGTGCCGGTCGGATTCGCTGCCGAAGAAGGCTAAGGACAAAATCCGGGGCGGAAATAAATTTGGAATCCTCCATATTTTTCACTTTAGACATGGCACATGGCATGTCTAAGGCATACTATGTCTGTAGGGTGTCTGTGGGGAAATGACCGGCGGTGCAAGCGAGGCAACGAATAACCCATGGCAGTCGTTTTTGGTGAGTAATCTGCGACAACATTTGTTGTAAGCACCAATCACCCACCTTGCGTATACCTTCGATTCTTTTCGGCTTCATGTTCTGTTTACTTGGCACCTGCGTCCGCGCCCAAGTCCAAATACCGCCCGATCGAGACGAGCCTACGGACAGCACCTTCGTGCCCGCCGAGCCGCCACTGAGCCTGGCCCGCTTCGTGATGCACTACCTCAGCCTGAAGTGGACCGACGAGCAGTGGGAGCAACTGGCGGGCAGAGAAATCGAGCTACTCTACGTCATCGACGATATCGGAGAGCCCTTTCTGGAAGGCGTGAGGGGAACGGAAGACGCCATCATCATCGACAGCCTGCGGGCCGCTACCAGCCGGCTACCCTACTTTACGCCGGCGACCGAAGCGGGGCAGCGTACGGAAAGCCTGTTTTCGGCACGGATCAATTTCCCGGCATACCAGCCGGCGGAGGGGGACGAGGAGCTTACCGTCCTGGTCATTCCGGCACCGGTCGACCGCGATGAACTGGCAAGCAAGTACGAACGAAACCGCAACGCCATTTTCCTGGATTTTAATGTCACCTTCGTCGACCACCTGGGTCGCTTGGATACCTACCTCAAACCCGGCGGCGGGCTGGATATGCACATCGGGGGGCGGTGGTCCGATCGCTGGGGAGCGGCCCTGAGCGTGGGTATGGAATTTCACGGGCGGCGGCAGCCCTTTCCCGACGATCCGTACCCGAATCGGGAGGACCAGTCGAGTACGGGCATTTCCTTCGGTGGCCTACTCGACCGGGTGCTGACCACCACCGACCGGGGCCTGCTCAGTCTGCGGGGCGAGCTCGCCTACGGTCAACTCAATGCCGCCAACCGGCTCGAATCGGGAGGCAGCGAAGAAGGTTGGGTAGCCTACCGCGGCCTGCACACGGGGGTTCACCTGAGCTACTCGATCCGGATTGGTCGCTATACGCCGAACGTGAGCTACTCCCGGGAGGAAACCACCGCTCGGTATAGCGCCCTGAATATCGTAGGCGGCCTCCGCTACCGTTACTATGGCGATCGGGAGGGCACGGGGGCGTTTTATTTTCTGGGCCTGGGCTACCGGCTGGGGCGGGATGATTTTCGGCGGCGGTGAGACAACCGAACCTCCTCTTTGTCTGCTCCCGCAACCAGTGGCGTAGCCGCACCGCCGAGACGATCTTCCGCGACGACCCCCGCATGCGGGTGCGCTCGGCGGGCACGGCTCCCTCGGCCCGCACGCGCGTGAACCAACGGCTGATCGACTGGACGGATTTGATTTTCGTGATGGAGCGACGGCACGAAGAGCAGCTGCGGAACCGCTTCGGCCGAGCATAACTACCAGAGATAATTGTACTCGACATTGCAGATGAGTACCAGTATATGGATCAGGAATTAATCGCTGAACTAAGTGACGCTATTACTCATTACCTCTGACTGCCATTTTTGCAGACATCCGATGTCTGTCAATCTGTCAGTATGAGTAGGTAACTTCCGCTTCCATCCTACTCGTTGGTTATCCTGATGTTATTGCCACAGCACCGCCCCCACCCCATGCTCCTAACCCTCACCACCACCCACCGCCCCGCCACCGACCTCGGCTACCTGCTGCACAAACACCCCGATCGGCTGCAATCGGTCGAGCTGGCGGTAGGCCGGGCACACATCTTCTACCCCGAGAGCAGTGAGGAACGCACCACGGTCGCCCTCCTGCTCGATATCGACCCCATCCAGCTCGTGCGCCAGGGCAAGGAGATGCACCGCAGCGATTTCGGTCTGGCGCAGTACGTCAACGACCGGCCCTACGTAGCCTCTTCCTTCATGAGCGTGGCCCTGTCGCGCGCCTTTGCCACGGCCATGAACGGCACCTGCGCAAAGCGCCCCGAACTGGTCGACCGGCCACTGCCCCTCGAAATCTCTATCAGCGTACTTCCCGCGCCAAAGGGGGGAGGAGGGCTGATCAAAAGCTGCTTCCGCCCCTTAGGATATACCGTACAAACGGAACGCCACCCCCTCGACCCGACCTTCCCGGCCTGGGGAGAAAGCCCGTACTACACCCTGCGCCTGCGCCATACCCTGCCGCTGAAGGACGCCCTGAGCCACCTCTACGTATTGCTGCCCGCCATCGGGGCCGATAAGCACTACTACATCGGTAAACAGGAGGTGGACAAACTACTCGCCAAGGGAGCCGGCTGGCTGGAGGAACACCCGGCCCGTGAAGAGATCACCCGCCGCTACCTGAAACACCTCGGTGAACTGGCCCGAACCGCTCTGTCGCGAATGGACGAAGAGGAGGGCGAAAACGCGGGTGCGATGCAAACCAGTGAACCGAAAAACCCGAAACTACACCAACGCCGCCTGGAGACCGTAGCCGCCGCGCTGAGGCAATCCGGAGCCGGTAGCGTAATTGACCTGGGTTGCGGGGAGGGCAAGCTATTGCGTATGCTCCTGCAGGACCGGCAATTTACCCGCATCGCAGGCACTGACGTTAGCCACGCGGAACTGCAACGGGCCAAAGATCGCCTCCACTACGACGATATGCCGCCCGGTCAGCGCCAACGCATCGAGATCTTTCAGGGGGCCCTGACCTACCGAGACGACCGGCTGCGGGGATTCGACGCCGCCGCTCTGGTAGAGGTGATCGAGCACCTCGACGAAGACCGGCTCGACGCCTGCGAACGGGCGGTTTTCGGCCACGCCCGCCCCGGAACGGTGGTGCTCACCACCCCCAATGCCGAATACAATATCAACTACCCCGCTCTGCGTGCCGGCAATAAGCGCCACGCCGACCACCGCTTCGAATGGAGCCGGAAGGAATTCCGCGGCTGGGCCGAGCGGGTAGCCAAAACCTTCGGCTACACCGTCACTATTTCAGGAATCGGACCGGAAGACGACACCGTCGGCTGCCCCTCCCAACTGGCCATCTTCACCCATGGAAATTAGCGTACCCGAACTCTCCCTTGTGCTGCTGGTTGGGCCGTCCGGCTCGGGCAAGACCACCTTTGCCCGTGCCCACTTCGGTGCCTACGAAGTCGTCAGTTCCGACCGCTGCCGGGGCATGGTAAGCAACGACGAGAACGACCTCAGCGCCACCGACGATGCCTTCGAACTGCTGTACTACACGGTCGGCAAGCGATTGAAGCGCGGCTTGCTCACCGTAGTCGACGCCACCAACCTGCGCCCCGAAGACCGCAAGGGGCTGGTCAAACTCGCCCGACAGTACCACGTCCTACCCGCCGCCATCGTCCTCAATCTGCCCCGCGAGGTTTGCGCCGCCCGCAACCGGGAGCGGCCGGACCGGCAGTTGTCCAGCCACGCACTCCGGCAGCAGCACCTGGCCCTGAAGCGCGGGCTAAAGGGGATGCGCCGGGAAGGGTTCCGGCAACTGTACGTACTCAATAACGAGGAGGAGGTAGCCGCCGTGACCGGCATCCACCGCGCCAAACTGTACAACGACAAGCGGGAGGTACACGGCTCCTTCGACCTCATCGGGGACGTCCACGGCTGCTACACTGAGTTCACTGAACTGCTGGAAAAGTTGGGCTACACCATCGCCAAAGAGCCGGACCGGGTGACCCACTACGGCATCCGCGTCACCCCACCGGCGGGGCGGCAGGCCGTCTTCGTGGGTGACCTGGTGGACCGGGGGCCGGACTCCCCCGCCGTCCTCCGCCTGGTCATGAGCATGGTCCGGGACGGGGTGGCCTGGTGCGTGCCCGGCAACCACGACGCCAAATTGCAGAAAAAACTGGCCGGCAAGAAGGTCAGCCTCACCCACGGTCTGGCCGAGACCATGCAACAACTGGAGGGGGAGTCGAGCCGCTTCCTCAACGACGTACGCGACTTTCTCTACGGACTCATCAGCCACTATGTCTTCGACGGGGGTAAGCTGGTGGTGGCTCATGCCGGCATCCGCGAAGACATGCAGGGCCGGGGCAGCGGGGCCGTGCGGTCCTTTTGCCTCTACGGCGACACCACCGGCGAGGTCGATTCCTTCGGGCTACCCGTGCGGCAGGACTGGGCTGCCGACTACCGGGGAGAGGCGAAGGTCGTGTACGGCCATACCCCCGTGCGTGAGGCCCGCTGGGTCAACCGTACCATCGACATCGACACCGGCTGCGTCTTTGGGGGTAAGCTCACGGCCCTGCGCTACCCGGAGGAGGAACTTGTGAGCGTAGCGGCCCACCGCACCTACTGCGAGCCGGCCCGCCCGCTGAGCGTCGCTTCAGATCTGAGCCCGCAGCAGGAGTACGACGACCTGCTCGACATCACCGACGTGACGGGTAAGCGCATCGTGCAGACCCGATTGCGCAACAACCTAACCATTCGCGCCGAGCAGTCGGTGGCGGCCCTGGAGGTGATGAGTCGCTTTGCCGTCAACCCCAGGTGGCTCATCTACCTACCGCCGACCATGTCGCCCTGCGAAACCAGTACGGTGGAAGGCTATCTGGAGCATCCGGCTGAGGCCATCGGCTACTACCGCGACCGGGGGGTGAAGGAGGTCGTCTGTCAGGAAAAGCACATGGGTTCCCGGGCCGTGGTGGTCGTCTGCCGTGACGGGGAGGCTGCCCGTAAACGCTTTGGCGTCCGCGGGGGCGGACGGGGGATTTGCTATACCCGGACGGGTCGGAATTTCTTCACCGATCGCGAGTTGGAGGCTGCTTTCTTCGACCGGGTGGGAGAGGCGCTGACGGCCAGCGGCTTCTGGGAGAAGTACCGCACCGACTGGGTCTGCCTGGATGCCGAGTTGCTGCCCTGGTCGGCCAAGGCGCAGTCGCTCATCCGGGGGCAGTACGCGGCGGTGGGGGCGGCGGCGAGTCATGCCCTGCCGGCGGTGAATGAGGTCCTGGCGCGGACGCGGGTGCGGGGTGTACCGGGAACGGAAGAGCTGGCCGAACGCTATGCCTACCGGGAGCGGGTCGTAGCCAAATTTCGCGATGCCTACCGCGCCTACTGCTGGCCGGTCAGCGGGCTGGAAGACTACAAACTGGCCCCCTTCCACATCCTGGCTACGGAAGGCGCGGTGCACGTAGATCGCGACCACCACTGGCATATGGAAACCATCGCAACGATCTGCGCGGCGGATCCGGAATGGTTACTGGCAACCAACTGCCGTACGGTCGATACCACTGACGAAGACAGTATCGCCGCGGCTACCGATTGGTGGCACGAGCTGACCGACCGGGGTGGGGAGGGGATGGTCGTCAAGCCCCGGGACTTCATCACCTACGGGAAAAAGGGATTGTTACAGCCGGCCGTAAAGTGCCGCGGCCGGGAGTACCTCCGCATCATCTACGGCCCGGAGTACGACCACCCCGCCAATCTGAGCCGCCTCCGCAAACGGAACCTGGGCAAGAAGCGGTCGCTGGCCCTCCGCGAATTTGCCCTGGGCGTGGAGGCCCTGGAGCGCTTCGTGACGGGGGAGCCGCTGCGGCGGGTACACGAAAGTGTCTTCGGGGTGCTGGCGCTGGAGAGCGA
>CAZQNE010000134.1:0-6110 GCA_964594535.1 uncultured Lewinella sp. | reverse complement strand
CCAGGATTTCCCGCTGGTTGTCGTTCCAGTTTTTGGCGATGGTGGGGGGGAGTAAATTCAGTTCGGCGAAGGCCCCGATGCGGTCCTGGGGGTAGTTCTGGTAGAGGTTGTCGTAGTGCGTCTTCAGGTCGCCGATCAGTTGCTGGTAGGTCGTGCGCAGGGTGCGGAGGTTACTGCGTACGGCCCGGAGGCGCAGTTCCTGCCGGTCCAGGAAGTCGAGTTCCGTGGCGTCCAGCTCGGGGAAGCTGCGGTCGAATTCGGCGTAGGCCTGGGTAAAGTTGATCTGGTGGTCGTCGATAAACTCGGCCCGGGGCCGGTCGGTGAAGTCCTCCAGGATTTCCCACTCCAGCCGTTCGAGTTCCGCGCGCAGGTCCTTGGCGGTCTGGATGTCCTGGTTGATCTTGTTCTGCAGCTCCAGGTCCTGGCCGGTGAGCCGCTGCAGGATGTCGATGTAGGTCTGGTACTGCTCGTTGCGCTTGCGCAGGGCGGTCACCCGTTGGTTGAGGGTTTCGTCGCTGATGGGTAGGAGTTGGACCTTGTTCCGCTTGTCGTTGCGTACGTAATTCTGGCCATCCAGTTGCACGATGGGTTGGGGGTCGCCGCCGCTGTCGGTCACCTTCAGGGTTTCGTTGAAGACCTGGTCCACCAGCCCGATCAACGCCGTGAATTTCCCCCCGAGCAGGAGGTTATCCACCGACAGGGCCACCTCCTGGAAGTTAAATTTGGAAATGTCGGCCCGCACCTTGCTTAGTTTAGCCCGCTCGCTCTTATCGGCCCGCTCCTGCAGGTCGTTGAAGTAAGCGAGGAATTCCGCCGACTCGAAGGGGTTGAACCCCCGTGTTTTCAGCCGGGCCAGGGCGGCACTCTCCTCCCGGCCGATGAGCTCGTTGAGCACCTTGTGGTAGTCCTCGATCCGCTGCAACTCCTCGGTGTAGCCGCGGCGCAGCTGGGCGTGGCGGGCCGGGCGGGTCAGCAGTTGGTTGTTGTACTTGCGGCGGTTGCGCAGGTTTTCCACCCCGAAGTCGGTATAGGGGATGACCTCTACCCGGTCGACGATGAAAAAACCATTCCGGCTGTCGAAGGTAGCCGTCACGCGCTCCACGTCCTCGGTCTGGGTGATGTGGTAGATCTGCCGGTAGGCGTTGGCCCCGCTGAATTCATACACCCCCCGGGCGCTTTCCAGGGCGCGGCCGTTCACCACCGGCGTCAGGGTCAGGGTACCGCTCAGGGCGGGGTTGTCCGCGAAAATACTGGTGTCGGTAGCGCTCAGCAGACGGGCGTAGATCACCACCTGCCCGATATTCTCCCCGTCGAGTTGCAGGATAGAGGTACCCTCGATGGTGGTCGTGTAGGTGGTATCCTGGAGCCCGTAGATGCCCCGGATGGGCTTACCGAAGCGGAAATTCATGAACGCGGGGCCCGAGCGGGTCACGTCGATTGCCTGTTGCCGGTCGTAGGCGAAGATGTTTTTTTGGGCGGCGAGCGCGGGTGCGAAGAGGACCGGTAAAACGAACAGCAGGATGGGCAGAATACGCGGCATGGGCGACTTACATTAGTGAGCGTACCCCGGTGGGTACGATTCATCGTGAACGGGAAATAAACGAACTGGGGGCCACCTTAGTCTACTCCCCGGCCGGCCGGCGGGTTCACGGGCGGCCTAAAGTTTCGTTAAGCCTCCCCGCGCCTACCCCCACTTGCCCAATTGCTTCACCATGGCCCGCATATCCTTCGGCAGTTGCGCCTCGAAGCGCAGGAATTCCCCGGTTGCGGGATGGGTGAAGCCCAGCCGGGAGGCGTGGAGCGGTACCCGGCTCAGTAGGGGCCGCTCCCTTTCGTGCTTCCCCTTATTGTAGCGCCGTCCCTTCACCTCCGATAGCATAAACTCGGTACGCCGCCCGTAGAACGGATCGACCAGCAATGGGTGGCCGATGTAGGCCAGGTGGACCCGGATCTGGTGCGTCCGCCCCGTAAAGATCTGTACGCCGACCAGACTGAACTTGCCCAGCGTTTCCATGACTTTGTAGTCGGTCCGGGCGAATTTACCCCGGTTGCTCACCATCATACGGCCGACCTTAGCCGGGTGGGGAGCGATGGGCTCATCAATCTCCCCTTCCGCCGGATCGGGTACGCCATCCACCAGGGCCAGATACACCTTCTCCACGTCGCGGGCCTCGAACTGCATACTCAGCGCGCGGTGGGCTTCGGGAGTGCGGGCGAAGACGAGGAGCCCGGTAGTGGGGCGATCCAGGCGGTGGACGGGGATGATCCGGCCGTAGCGTTCCCCCAGCATGTGCTTCAGGTTCGGCAGGTCGGGATCGTGGCGGTCGGGGACGGTGAGGACGTCGGCGGGCTTATTGACGAGAAGGAGGTGGTCGTCTTCGTGGAGGAGGGATGGGGACATTAGGGGGTAGGGGGTAGTCAGGTAGGGGGTACGGGAGGGGGGTAGGAGTCAGTTCGCTGTATTATTTTCCGGATTGACAAAGTTAGCCTATGCCATCCCGGACTACCCCCCACCCCACTACCCCCTATCCAACTACCTTCCTATTCCTACTCTGCACCTGCGTCCCCGCCCTCCTCTGCGGCCAAGTTCGGCTGGATATTCACGAAGACGGCAGTCACATCGTGGAACGGGAAAGCCGTGATCCCTTTTTCTACCTCGGCGACACCGCCTGGGAACTGCTGCACCGGACGACCGAAGACGAAGCCCGCGACTACCTGGAAGATCGGGCGCGCAAGGGCTTTAACGTCATTCAGACCGTCGTGCTGGCGGAACTCGAAGGACTCACCACCCCCAACAGTTACGGCGACCTGCCCCTGATCGGCCAGGACCCGACGCAGTGGAACGAAGATTACTTCACCTACGTCGACCGGGTAGCCGGTATGGCGGACAGCCTCGGTATTTTCCTGGGTTTGCTACCTACCTGGGGGGATAAATTCAATAAAAAATGGGGGGTCGGGCCGGAAGTCTTCACTGCCGAAAACGCAAGGGTCTACGGCCAAAAGCTCGGCGAGCGCTACCGCGACCACAATGTGATCTGGATACTCGGTGGCGACCGGAACCCGGAAGAGGAGGAGGACTACGCGATCATCCGCGCCATGGCCGCGGGGCTACGGGAAGCGGTGGGCGACGACCAGCTACTGACCTACCACCCCCAGGGCGGCTACAAATCCACCGACTTTTTCGCCGACGACGACTGGCTCGACTTCCACATGTTCCAGAGCGGCCACGGGCGGCGGGACGATAAGCAGAACTACGACTTCCCGCGCCAGGTCAACCGGGTCGCCCCCGACAAACCCGTCGTCAACGGTGAGCCCGCCTACGAAGACCACCCCGTCAACTGGCGGCCCGTGAACGGCTGGTTCGATGCCTTCGACGCCCGGCAGGCCGCCTGGTGGAGCGTGCTCTCGGGTACCGACGGCCACACTTTCGGCAACCACAACATCTGGCAAATGTGGCAGCCCGGTCGGGACCCCATCAGCAGCGCCCGTACTCCCTGGAAGGAGGCCGTCCACTACCCCGCCGCGGCCCAGATCGGGCGAATGGGCGAACTGATGAAAACCCTGCCCTACTACGAGCTGGAGGTGGACTGGAACTTCCTCACCGCCGCCCCCAACAGCAGCGGACGGGAGACGATCGCGGCCCGCACGCCGGACTCCGGTCTCGTACTGGCCTACACCCCCTACGGAGATGAGCTGCGGGCGGCCGCGGATAAACTGCCCGCGGCGACCCGCTTTCACTGGTTCAATCCCCGTTCGGGCGAGCGCATCCCCTTCGAGCCGGAGGAGGTTGGCGGTGAACTGATCTTCGACCCGCCGCTCGACCCCCGGCGGGGGAATGACTGGGTGCTAATCGGGCAACGATTTTACGACTGATCCTCTGGTAGTGGGGGCAGCAGATCGGCAACGGTGACCTGACCGGCAAAAGGACTACTGAACGCGGCACCTTCCTTATGGATTTCTACCCTCTGGTAGGTACCCAATTCTGCGTCGGGTTGGAGATGTAGTTCGACCTGTCGATCCTTAATATTGATAATCCAGTACTCTGCTAGGTCCGCCAGCGCGTAAGCCTTGGCTTTCAGCGTACGATCCGTAGCGATGGTGCTATCGGCTACTTCGACGATCAGATGAATATCACTCCGGTTGGGATGAGCCCTTGCGTAAAAGTCTTCCCGAAACGGTACGATCACACAATCTGGTTCTGGCATCGATTCCGGCGGCAGTAGTACCGGATTCTCGGTTCGGACCAAGTACCCATCGCCTAACCTTCGGAAATACCGCTCCAGACGGGAAACTCCCGCCGCGTGGGGGCTGTTGATCGGCATCTTATTGATTATGGCTCCAAATAACAGTTCCACCCGATCATTCTCGCCGAGAACGCCGGACTCGATTGCACGTTGGTAGCGGTCAAGCGACCAGTACATATATGTGCGCTGAACCGATGCTTCAATCTGGGGGGGAGCGGTCACGACGGTCATCACTGGTAGTTCATTTATCCAACCCCAATATAACGCGATTCGCCGCCGCATCCGTACCCGCGTCCGCGAAGTCGTCGAAGGCCCGCTCGGTGACCTGGATGATGTGCTCGGCGATGAAGGGCGCCCCCTCGGCCGCCCCCTGCTCGCTGCTCTTGATGGCGCACTCCCACTCCAGCACGGCCCAGCTGTCGTAGTCGTACTGACTGAGCTTCGAAAAAATAGCCTTGAAGTCGACCTGCCCGTCCCCCAGGCTGCGGAAGCGACCGGCCCGCTCGACCCAGCCCTGGTAGCCGCCGTAAACGCCCTGCTTGCCGGTGGGATTGAACTCGGCGTCCTTGACGTGGAAGGCACAAATGCGGTCGTGGTAGAGGTCGATGAACTCCAGGTAGTCGAGTTGCTGGAGCACGAAGTGGCTGGGGTCGTAGTTGATCTGGGCGCGGGGGTGGCCGTCGAGGTAGTCGACGAACATCTCGAAGCTGGCCCCGTCGTGGGCATCCTCCCCGGGGTGGAGCTCGTAGCCGACGTCCACGCCGCAGCGGTCGAACTCGTCCAGGATCGGCTTCCAGCGGGCGGCCAGTTCGGTGAAGGCCTGCTCGACCAGTCCGGCGGGCCGCTGCGGCCAGGGGTAGACGAAGGGCCAGAGCAGCGCCCCGGTGAAGCTGGCGTGAGCCTTCAGTCCGAGGTTCTTACTGGCCCGGGCGTTGAGCATCATTTGCCGGGTGCCCCACTCCATCTTCGCCTTCCGATCGTTATTGGCTTCCTTAGGCGCAAACGCATTGTACATCACGTCGTAGGCGGGGTGGACGGCGACCATTTGCCCCTGCAGGTGGCTGGCCAGTTCGGTGATTTCCAGTCCGTGGTCGGCGATGCGGCCCTTCAGCTCGTCGCAGTAGGTAGTGCTTTCGGCCGCTTTTTCCAGGTCGATCAGCCGGCTTTCCCAGGTGGGGATTTGCACGCCCTTGTAGCCGAGTCCGGCCATATACTTACAGATGTCGTCGAGGGTATTGAAGGGGGGCTCGTCGCCCATGAACTGAGCGAGGAAGATGGCGGGGCCTTTGATGGTGGTCATGGAAGTAGAGAATTGCGTGGTTTTGGGTTGGGCGCGGACGCGGGTGCCGGCCGGGCGGGGAAGCTAAGGAAAAATTGGGGGGTGGGGGTGAAATTAGGTCTTGGATGAGCCCTCCACTATGCTGCGGGATACATCTGAGGAACTTTTGCTGGTGGTGATTTGAGGATGGAGGATTGGTTGTCTAGTACCCATTAAGCTTATAGGTGCGCTATAAACTGCTATACGGGGCCCCAATTTTCCCTCTCCCCGGCCCTCTCCGAAGGAGAGGGAGCAGGGGCCATGTATAGCAGTGTGGACACACTGTAATGGTACTGTTTTACGGATATTGGGCAAGCTACCTAGGTTAAGGGTTTCCGACCCGGGGGGGTACGCTACGCATGCCTTTGGTTCTTCTTTTCCAACTTTTCACCGCTCGCTGGACCTGCATTGCCTTTGTGACCGTAGGGGCTGCCATCCGCTATCCGGCAAGGCCGGGCGGAATGACCGTTGGTCGCCCCCTCGTGTTCAATAAAACGTAGCCGTAACTATTAAAATAAGAAACGCCCAATAGCCGCGCCCCGTCCATA
>CAZQNE010000133.1:0-6126 GCA_964594535.1 uncultured Lewinella sp. | reverse complement strand
TGATGGCCGACACCTTGGCCGACATGATCTCGGCTTCCTGGATGTTGGTCATCGACCGCTCGTACTCCTTTTCCATGGCCTCCCGTTCGGAGGCGGTGTAGCGGTCGTCGATTTTGGCGATGGCGTCCCAGGCGAAGTCGTCGTGGGCCTCGCCGGTGGCGCCGCTCTGGTCGGCTTCGTCGATCTCGACGGCTTCTTCCTTGACCTCTTCGGTCAGGGCTACGTCGATCTTGGTGGACTCCTTCCGGAGGACCTTAACGTTGGAGACTTCCTCTTCCTCGTCGCTGTCATCGCCGTCCAGACCTTCCTCGACGTCGGCGGCGGTGGCTTCCGGGCCGGGGTTGATCTTAGACTGAGTTTCGGTGATGGCCGGCGTCACTTCTTCGTCGGAGGCGGGGCTGGCCTGGCCGGCGATGGTGGGGTCGGTCTCCGGCGTGAGGTTCTCGGTGGAGGTGGGTTCGGTCCCGTCGGTTTGCGGGTCCTTGTTATCATCTACTGGCATGTGATGATAGGGTTTAAAAGGTTACACACGGTGACCGCTTCGGGGGCGGCCGTTCCCCTTCCCGTCGGGCCGGTGGCTCGTTTGGGAGCGCGAAGATACGATTTATTTCGTTGTGTGCACCGTAATGTTTCCTTAATAATTGCACCTGCGCCCGCGCCCCGAAAATACCGGGCTACTTGCCTACTTAGCGGGTAGGTTCGCAATCAGGTAGGCATCGGTTGCTACGGGGGGAGCGGCACGCCGACCGACCGCACTCGGGCTATTTTCGTAGCTCAGATTATTGACGGTATTGAACGAGAGGTTGCCGGTTTGGTCCACCTCAACCTCGAACACCGTCCAGAGCGTGCCCGGTTGCCCCGGTACGTTAAGGGTAGCGATCTGTTCGCTTCCCCCCTGGTCGTCACCTACGAAAACGCGGACCCGGGCACCCGACTGTGCGAGCGCGGAACTGAAGGAGGAATTTCGATTCGTAAAGTCATGTACCGAGTAGCGGTATAGGCCCGGGCGCCGGTTGGTAATCGTGATGGTTTCCGGCCCGAAGCTACTCACGTCATCAAGGTCCAGGAATGCATTTGCGCCGGCGGGTTGCCGATTGGCGTAGTACACGTGAAAGCGACCGTCGTCCGCCGCAGGGCCGGTAAGGTGACTATCGAGGTCACTGGGTTCCGGCCCCCAGTCAAGGACGATCCGAATTTCCCCCTGGTTGAGCACCGGAGTCAGGCTTGCATCGGGGGCGGTGGAAGTCTGCCCGCCGAGCACCGTAAAGGTGGAGATGCCAGTCAGGAACCCCGGAGCCGCGGCGGTCACCGTGTAGCTCCCGGCGTCCAATCCGGTTAGTACGTACTGTCCACTGGCCGATGTAGTCGCGGAGGCTACGATCTGACCGGCGGTAGCCCCTACGCCCCGGCGAACTTCCAGTACCGCCCCGCCAATACCCGAGCCGTCCTGAGCGTTGCGTACGATGCCGACTATGTCTCCCGGTCCGGCAAACGCATCGTCCACCTGTAGTACGCTCTGTACCACCGTGGGGTCGGGGGGTACGACGGAGACGCCGAACTGGACTTCGGGCAGGTATCCCGCTCGGGAGTAGCGTAGCGAGTAATCCCCCTCGGGCACCGATAGTTGGAAGGTGCCGCCTGCTGTCGTGGTGGATTGCGCGACCTGCGATCCGGATGACGCTATGGCCAGGACCAGAACCCCATCGAGCGGATTGCCCGTGGCGGCATCGCGTACCGAACCGGTGATCAGGCCGTCTTCGCGACAGTCTTCACTCAGTAAGGACCTACTTCTGATGAACTGGATCGGGGCGGTGTATTCGGGGAGTTCGACACCGAATATGGTCGGTTCGATATTGAGCACGCCCCGCAAACCCGCGTTCAGGGATAGGTTACAGTCCTGCGGTAGCTGCACCGTAGCCTCGGCCCGGAGGAAGGCCTGAATGCTTTCCACCTCCACCCCCAGTACGCCGTATATCAGTAATTCCAGTTCCGGCCCGACACTGGCATCCACTGCGACGTTGCCGCCCGGCGTAGGGAAGGAAAAGGTGTGCTGGACGTTGGCGGTGGGGCCTACCGGTGCCCAACTGCCGTTGGCGTAAGCACCGCCCAGCGAGTAGGTGGCATCCTGCGTTACGGAAGTTTCGACGTTGATGGAAACCGTTCCGTCCAGGTTCGCTTCGAGGGTAATGATGGGCGTGAGGAGGAGGGGACCGACCGGTATCGTCTGTAGGATAAAGCGAGCCAGATCGAAGTCTGTGTCCGCCATGGCTGCCGCTTCCGCCCGTACGCCGACCTGTGCCGTATGGGCCAGGGAGGCGGTGAAGCTTAGGGATTCGATGGTGAAGAAATCAATATCGACAGCAAAGTCGATGGTTGGCCGGACCCGCAGTTCCCCAAACGCGGTGAAATCACCGATCATTTTTTCGTACCGAATGCCAAAGGACTCCTCACCAAGAGCTACGCGCCGGTTCGAATTGTCGATCAGTTCCACCCCCTCTTCCAACTCGACGGATACGACATCCGCTGGCGTAATTTCCCGCTCCACATTGACGGAAAGCTGCTCGAATGCTTCGGTCAGGGCCGCTGGGACGACGGTGAGCACAACTCCCGTGCCGGAGCGATCGATACTGACGATACGTACGAGTAAGCCATAGGGGGTAGCGGGACTCACCCCGATGATCAGGATATCGTCGGTGGAGAGCGAGTCCAACTGGTCGGTCTGACGCGAAAACGAGATGACCTGATTGTCCGGGGTAACCGAACGTATGCTATTCAACGACTCTTCGGATAGCAGGACCGCGTTCGGGGCGGGCGTCACGCCTTCGTATACATCGACGAATTGCGGGGCACTGGTCACGGACGCACAGTTTTCTTCCGTCACCACCGCTCGGTAGTACGTATCCGCGGTTGGGTAGACTACATAGGAAGGGGTAGTACCGTTGGGTACATTGCGCCAGGTGTCGGAGTCCACAGACCGCTGCCACTGAATCGCTCCGTTGAAGTCGGTGAGCGAGAGTTCGACGGCACTGCCGGAAAAAATAGCTTGGGCGCTCAGGTGGTGGGTGAAGAAAACGAGCAAGGCCAGAGCAACAAGGGTCAGCCGGTTCATAGCGATAAAATTTGTGGGGTGACTGATGGATTACTGCTTAAGGACCTTTAGGACTTCGCTATCCTCAGAAGTCTGGACGTGGATGATGTACAGGCCAGCCGGTTCGCCGGTCAGGTCGATGTCGAGGGTTGACCGTTCGCGGGTTGGGATGGAGCGGACCAGCTGGCCGACTTCATTGGTTACCGTTACCGTGCCTGCGCCCAGCGTACGGGAGGTTTGCAGGGTGAGGAGGCCGGAAGTGGGGTTGGGGAACGCGGCCGTGCCGGATAGGGGCGCGTCCGGGCGGCTCTGTAGAGTTGGAGGACTTCGGAAGCTAATCTGACCTCTACATCCCAGCGCGTAGAGCCGGTAGCCACACCTGACATAGTCTAGCCGGCAGCCGTACCGTAATCCTACGGTGGCTACCGTCACCTGATCGCCCTCGACAATACCCCTACGCTGGAGGAGCATCCAGAGATAGCGGTAGATGAACGGACTGCGATCGTCAGGTTTGCGAAAGGTACTGAACGACAGGGCCCAGGAAACGGGTAGGCTCGTTCCCGCCGCAATGGTGAGGGTGTTGTTTCGGCACCCGGGCGGACTACCACCATAGCCTTCTTCATTGATGGCGGTCCCCAGAATCCGAGTCCCGTCTTCGCTGAAGCCGTTTACTTCCAGGCGCCATCCCGTAGCGTAGGGGGTTTTGGTAAACGGGCCATTGGGTAACTCCGAACTTGCGAAACCGATATTCTGGCGGAGGGGGGCGATCACGCAGTTCTCGTCTACCGTCCAGATACCCGGCTTCCCGTCAATCCGCTGACCGGTCAGTAGGCCGACGATGCCCTCCCCCGCCGTTCCATCGGTCGGGCGGGCATCTACTATTGTGGCGGCATCGGTGGGCCAGTTGGCCTCCGTAATCAGGCAGCGCCCGAGTTGGAATCCTTCCCCCTGGCCGACTACGACCGTCATACTGTCCACCCGCTGGCAGCTGTTTCTGTCGTTCACGAACAGATAGTACGTGGTCGTGACTTCCGGCGTGGCCGTAGGATTAGCGAGGCTGGCGTCATTCAGTGATTCAGCCGGGAACCATTCGAAGGTGTATTGTCCCGAGCCCCCACTGGCGGTCGGCGATCCCCCGATGATGACGGGCTGATTCGAAGGGGTCGTTTTGTCGGGGCCCGCCTCGGCGATTAAGCTCGGATCCTGATCTACCGAGAACGATAGTTGTAGTTGGGCGGTCAGGAGAAGGGGACAGGTAAGGCAGGCGAACAGCTGGACGTAAAGGCGCATACGGGTGGGATTTATCGGTACGGCCACCCCGCCGGCACTACGCCCGCCAAAGACGAATCGATCGGAGTCTGGAAGAGATGGTGCAGGTAATTCATTCACTTCGGTTGGAGAAGTAACCCTCCGGAAGGAAGATTTTTTGCACCCGCGCCCCGCCGCCCGGTTACGTTAGCGAAATTCCCGTTCCGGTACCGGCCCGCATTCCCCCTCCCGCCTTCCATCGTTGGTCAGGGCCCACCGCTCCTCCAATAGGGAGGAATAACAGATGCGTATGCTCAGGTTCCTCAGTTGCATTTCCAGCTTCCGGATACCGGGCCCCCAGTCGAGGCCGAGCAACTCCACCTCCTGCCCCGGGGCGATGACCTCGCCGTTGATGGTGTTGGAGCGCAGCCGTTCGTAGCCGAAGGACAGGCTGTCCGGAAGGAAATGATCCATCACTTCGGGCCAGTTGCCGAAGTAGGTAGCACCGTCGGCCAGGGTCACGGACCGCACGATGGCCAGCCCGGTGCCGCTATTTTTAATGCTGATGGAAAACCCCCGCCCGTCGTAGTTCTGTCGCAGACTGAGGTGGGGATAGAAACTCATCTCCAATTGCCGGCGGGACACCCGCATCTCCTGAATGCTGACGTAGAGGGCGCACAGGCTGATGCATACCGCCCCGAGGGCGACCGACCGGTTGACGTCGATGCTACGCAGGCCCCGCCACCACCGGCGGAGGAAGTTAGGAGGGAAAGTAGCCACGGGCCTAAAGTAAAAACTGGCCCGGAACTGGCTCTGAACCTACGGTTGCTACCTGCGGGCCTTAAAACGGAGCGCTCAGCGTTACGGAATTAACCAGTATTTGAGAAAAAGAAATTCATTCCGTCGAACACCGAGCATAAAATTCCCATTTGCGAAAATAAAAACACCCAAAACCCAAACTTATGTTTTTCCACGACGGCGGCAAACTGCAGTACCACGTAAAGGTCGATAAGCCCGATCCCATTTTCGCCAAGGCCCTCCAGCAGGCCATTGGGGGCATTCAGGGCGAAATTCGCGTCTGCCTGCAGTACCTCTTCCAGGCCTGGGGCGCCCGGGGGCCGGCCAAGTACCGCGACATGCTACTGGAAACCGGCACCGAGGAGATGGGCCACATCGAGATGCTGGCTACCGCCGTTGCCCTGAACCTGGAGGGCGCGCCCCTGGAACAGGAGAAGGCGGCCCAGGATCCCATCGTACTGGCCAAGCTGGGCGGAATGAATATCCAGCACGCCATCACCACCTGCATGGCCGCCATGCCGGTAGACGCCAGCGGTACCCCCTTCAACTGCAGCCACGTCTACGCCAGCGGCAACGCGGCGGCCGATATGCTCGCCAACGCCATGGCCGAAAGCACCGGGCGGATGCTGGCCGTGCAGCTCTACAAAATGACCGACGACAAGGGCATGAAGGATATGCTGCGCTTCCTCATCGCCCGCGACACCATGCACCAGAACCAGTGGATGGCCGCCTGGGAGGAACTCGGCGGAAAGGACAACCACCCCATCCCGAACAATTTCCCCCAGGAGGAGGAACTGCAGGATTATAACTACACCTTCTACACCACCGGTAAGGACGACACCGTACCGCCCCCCACCGGCCGCTGGACGCAGGGCCGGAGCTTCGACGGCAAGGGGGAGTTCAAACTCGAAAAGATGGTACCCGTAGGGGGCAAACCCGATCTGGGTTACGCTAGTCCGAAGGCGGCGGTGCAGAAGGGGCAGGAGAAGTAG
>CAZQNE010000132.1:0-6194 GCA_964594535.1 uncultured Lewinella sp. | reverse complement strand
CCGTCGACCTGCGCCTTCGTGGGTTCGAGGCAGCTGGTCGGTGGGTGCTGGGCCTGCCCGGTGAGGTAGAGGTCCTGCCGGGTGGGGACGGGGAGGACTTTCGGGCGTATTTGCGGGCGCGGGCGCGGGTGGAGTGGTAGTTGCACATCACCTAACCTACATTTACACCAGAATTAACCCCAGTATGAAAATCACCTTTCACCGTAGTGGCCACCCCTTGCTCAACGCCGGTATCATCGGCGTGCATCATTATCTACAGTTGCCTAAACAGCTTCGCGAGGTCGCTGAGTTTGCTGGGGTGAATGTAGCGCCATGGGTAGATAAACTCCCCGACTACGATTACGAACTTCTTCCTGATCGACTGACGATCACGACCGATGAGCCGATCGCGCTGCTGGAGGAGATGTACTACGCGATGGGGCGGGAGCACTATGGAACCTCTACGAAGGATGCTCATTCAAAAAGGGCTAATCGATACTACATAGAGGCTGAAGATAGATTTAAAGATTTTCCCAAAAAGCAGACCTATGGATTTGGAGCGTTGCTTACTAACAATAAAGTTAGAGTACGGAACTCCAATAACATACTTCGTAAAAATTCTATTAAGCCGAACGATGAGCGTGGGCAATTCATCAAAAGTCGATTTGAAGAATATTTTGCTGATAATGATCTCAAACTACAGTCGGAGCTTTATCTAAACGAAGAATATATTAAAATAACCCCTCTCGATTTGACCGAAGTGGACCTACTTTCAGGCAAAGAAAGATGCCCCATAACTGGAGAGCCCTTCAAAAAACTTCGAAAAGCTATAAACGTCAGCCCGACCGCCAGCGGTATCACCAACTTCATGTCCGGTATCGGCACCAAGGCCGAAAAGGTAGGCTGGAAGGCGCTTTACCTCATCCGCTTCGTACCCGTGCTGGCCTTTTACCGCTACACCAACGGACTGGATAAGCTCTTCACCTACGTCTACGATGCCGGCGATCTCCTAAGTTTGGATACACTATTCAGAGATTGGAACGGGATCAAACTACCGGAGGATGAAAAGCAGCGAATCAACCACCTCACCAACTTCAGGTTGACACCGATTTACCAAAAGAACGCCAAGGCAGCGGGCGGGTCCACCGACTTCGTGCTACCCAATGAGTTGCTATTCCACCTGATCTACACCATCAACTACCAAGCCACCGGGCGGGGGAGTGCGACGGATGCAGCGACAGGACTACTAAAAGACGACCGCGCCCGTGAGATAAACTTCTACCTCATCCAGGCCAATAAATTCTCGGGTACGATGCGGCCGGTCCTCATCGAACGCTTCACCCACTTCGACCGCACGCAGCGCATCATCCGCCTGAGCCGCTGGATCGAAGGCTTCGACTGGAAAAAGCTGCTCGGCACCCTGCCACTCCACAAACCCAACTACGGCAAGCAGAATGCCTTCGAGATGAGCCGCGTGACCCGCGACACGGTACTGCACAAACTGATGTACGGTCAGGACTTCACCGCCGAGCTGGCCCGCTTCGCCTACGACTGCTACGGCCTACGGCTGGCGGGAGACAACACCGGCTACAAATCCTTCAAGCAAATAAGACTCTTCGTACAAAACTTCATTCTTCACCCTAATCCATCGATAACAATGGAAAATCAATCTAAGCTTACTCCGGACACTCGGGAACAGGCTTATAACTTAGGAACCTCAGTTGGAATCCAAATAATGAATCCTAACAACGATTCTTTCTCAGCTGATGATCGGGCCAGAGCAGGCCGTAAGTATATGGTACAGATCAATAAGTCTCGGACGTACAAAGATGTCCTTTCAGCAATTGGTCGACTCACAATCAAATACCAGGATTTCAAACCCAAAAAGGAGTTGATCCAAAAATTGCTTACAGAAGATAACTTCGAATCCGTCAAGCACCTAATAGTCATTGGGGCAATGACATACATCAACAGTAAACTCACTCCTAGGTCGGTTAAGGAAACCACTACTGAAAACCTATAAATTCATCCTTCCAATGAGCGCTAATCACAGCATCACCCTTACCTTTCTTTCAAAAGTCACCTTTGGCTCCCTGAATGGTTCCGATAACGATGTGGATAACATAAATTCCATCAAAAAAATTACTCTGCCTGATGGAAAGGAACTGCCCTACATGAGTAGCCAAGCCCTGCGCCGGGCACTCCGGGATCGGCTGACCGACATGGGAGAGATAGCCAGCCCAATAAGTATAAAAACGAAAAAGATAGATGGGGAGGTGAAAGCAGATTCTAAGGCCCCTGCGTACTCAACCTGCGATCCCGAATCTTATATAGATGACGATCTTTTTGGCTTCATGCGTGCAGAAAAGAAGAATAGCAAGCAACGCACTAGCCCCGTGCGAATAGATGCCTTGGTAGCATTAACTACCTATCAGGGTGACTTAGATTTCGGGACTAATCTTCAGGGCAAAGAGTTAGGGAAAGATCCAAATCCCTTTGAAACAGAAATCCATAGTGGTCTATATCGCGGAACAATACTCATTGAGCTTGATAGAGTAGGTCGGGGTTATTATGAGAAAGAGAAGTACTTTTCCGACGACTACATCGACAACTCCACCAAAGCCGAACGCGTCAAAAAACTACTGACCGCCGTACAGACGCTATGGAGCAGCGGGCGGCAGAGTCGCTTCCTGGCCGATATCAGTCCGAAGTTCGTAGCCGCCGCCTGGATGTCGGCTAAGGCTCCAGTATTTCTGGAGGCCGTCCGGCCCAGCGGGGAGGGCGTGGACCTCGGCGCACTGGAAAGCGTTACGGAGGACTACGGCGACTTCATCAGCGAGCACGTATACGGTGCCCAGGCGGCCGTCGTGACCCCCGGTGAGGGAGTACAGTCGATGAAGGAAGCCTTCGATACCATGCGCGGCTGGGTCGACCAATACTACGGTTGATGCACTACCTACTGATTACGCTGCGCTCCCGGCTGGCTAGTTTTCGCGACCCGGAAACCCAGAACTACCACCGCACGCTGCCCCTGCCACCGCCGTCGACCTGTATCGGGCTGGCGGGGGCGGCGCTGGGGCTTGCCGGTCCGAAAGCGCAGGACTTCTTCCGGGAGGGGGAGTGGAAGCTCGGCGTAGGCGGTACCTCCGGTGGGGCCTTTCGCGACCTCTGGAAGTACGACGCCTTCAGGGTGGGGAGCATCATCTGGCGGGAATACCTCTACGACAACGAGTTTCAGCTCGTCTTCGGTCACGCGGAGGAGGACCAGATCCGCAAACTGGAGGCAGCCTTCCGACAGCCGGTATACGCCCTCACCTGTGGCAATAGCGACAATGTATGCCTGATCGACTGGCGGCGGTCAGGAATTCAGGAGGGCGCGGACGCAGGTGCCGGGGAGTTCGGAAAAGACATTGCACCTGCGTCCCCGCCCCGTGTAACCTACGGTCCGTGCTACCTGCCCGGGGACCGACTCCGTCAGGCACTAGCCGAAATCCCTCCCGGGGCGGACCTCCGCATCGTCACCGGTAGCGGACCTGCCACCCTGGAACTGCCCGTACGCTACACCTTCCTGAAGGGGGGCGAACGCATGACCCGCGAGCGCCGGCGACTTACCTACGTCACACAACTTACCCTGCCCCAAACCCACGCCCTCGATGCCTTTACCCACCAAGGAACGGCCCTACCACTCTTTCCCCTTTGAGGAGGAACTGGCCGCTGACATCGCCCACCTGCTGGCTAAATTCAGGCACCCGGATAAACCGCACTCCAACCGGGAAAGCTGGCTTGAACATACCAGATGTACCCTCAATGTCTGGGTGCGGGCTCACGATCGGTACGCAGCGCAGATCGGGGAGGACGAAGCCTTGTGGCGCAATCTCTACCTAGCACTACTATTTCATGACAGTGGAAAATTCATCCAAAATTTTCAACTAGAGAATCGCAAGACGGAGGAGGGTGGCCGGCCGGACCGGGAGCAGTACCTACGCCACGAACTGTACAGCGTTTGTCTGCTGCATGCCTATCTGAATGATGTGGAGGATGCTGATTCACTACGGGTACTGCTGGCGGTCGCCGGTCACCACAAGGCCCTGAATGATGACCTATTCCGCAAATCGAGCAGTCACGTCAAGTTGCGCTACGCGCCGGACGACCTGGACAGATTGGAACGCTACCTTTCTCACTACCTGGCGGCTCACGGGTATCGGAACAACTACCGCGTATTGAATAAGACCCGAACCCTATTTCAAAAAGCGACCCGCGACGGCAGCGATCTAGTGACAGATTACTTTCGCAGGGAGGTCATGGAAGTGGCAAGGGAATGGGAAAAGGCCGGCATTTCCGAAGGAATGGAGCACCGCCGCCGCTTCGCGCTGCTGATGGGCCTGGTGCACCTCTGCGACTGGCACGGTAGTGGGCACAAGGAATTGCCACCTCCCCTACACCGTACGGCGGAGGAACTACAGGAAACGCTACGGCAACAACTGGTCGCTAAGGAGAAAATTAAACCCGACCAGCAAATTGAATGGCACAAGTTTCAGGAAAAGAGTAAGCACGGAGGGAATATGCTCGTCATGGCCCCCACAGGTTCGGGAAAGACTGAGGCCGCATTGTTATGGGCGCTCAATCGGGAGCCGGGTACGAAGGTGATCTATTGTCTGCCTACCCAGGTAACCTCTAACGCCATCTTCGAGCGGCTACGGAAAATCTATCCCGACGAGGGGAGTGGAAAGGATACGGTTCACCGTACGGCCCTCGTTCACGGCCGAGCCAAGGATTACCGGAGTAGCCAGGAGCAACCTGGTATGGTTGATCGCGAGCTTGAGGATGAATTGACCGCCGACTGGCAGGAGTTTGACTACCTGTATGACCGGACCTTTCTACGCGACTATACCGTCTGTACGGTTGATCAGCTCCTGACTACTGGATTTAACCTGCGGCACTGGGAGCTCAAAACCCTGCACCTGCACGGGGCCAAGGTCATTATCGATGAAATCCACTTATTCCAGCCCTATACACTGGGTCTGATTGTGGCGACGATCAGGTACTTGAGCGCCCACTGCGGGACGGAGTTTTACATCATGACGGCGACCATGCCGGAGGGCCTGCGCGACCTACTCTGCAAGGCACTGAAGATCGAGCGGCCGCTGATTGACAAAAGCAAAGACGAGCGGGCGCGCAACGAGTGGAGGATACGGGAAGAAACCATGATGGAACCAGTGGTGCTGGAAGAAATCGGCCGCGCGCTTGAGTCTGGTAGGAAGGTACTCGTGGTGCGCAACACCGTGAACGACTGCATTAATACCTACGAGGCCCTCCGATCGTACGTCCCGCACGTAGAGCGAATCTGCCTACACAGTCGGATGGCGGGCATCCACCGACGGGAAAAGGAGCGGACGGTGGTACACGAATTACTCCCCGACAGAGGGTTTCTACTGGTCTCCACCCAAGTCGTCGAGGTAAGCCTAGATATCGATTTCGACCTGCTCTACACCGAAAACGCGCCTATGGATGCTTTAAGCCAGCGGGCAGGGCGAGTGAATCGGAAGCGAAAAAAGGAGGATACCTTCGTATACGTATTCCCCCATACCGAAACCGCCGAGAAATATGTCTACGCCGACGACCCTACCGATAAGGGGAAGTACCTGCGGCTGACCTGGGAGCTACTACGGGAAGTGGATGGGGAACGGGTGACCGAAGGTCAACTCAAGGAGTTGATCGAACGGCTTTATGCGGGTGCAAGCCCCGTCGCGACGGAAAGTTATCGGAAGGGACTGACCACATACTATCATTTGATACGGGAATGTACTTTCCCGTGGGTGGGTGAGTATTCCGGGGCCTTTGAAGATGCCTTCACCCGGGAGGGGCTGGACGCACAAACCGTTATGCCACTATCGGTATGGAAACAAACCGCCCGGGAGTTGCCCCGTTGCAAATGGTCCGATTACACCCTGAGTTTGCGGACGAGCTACGTACGCGATTTTACTACCGAGACCGTAACGGATGCCAAAGGAAAATCTCCCATCTTCACCGTGGTTGATGATGGTGCTGACCCCTACACCGAAGAAATCGGGCTACCACTTGCTAATAAAGAAAAGCATCATACCGCTAAAGCCGTCACCGCATGACCTCGACAATTCTCACTACCCTGCGCTTCCCTGAACTACGGCTACCCACGCGGGAGGGTCACCGCCTGCGTGGGTACTTCGGTACGGCCT
>CAZQNE010000131.1:0-6310 GCA_964594535.1 uncultured Lewinella sp. | reverse complement strand
ACCCGCCGGCCCCGCATGCTGTAGAGCGCGTAGCGGTACTGACCCGCATCCGCCAGCCGCAGCCGGACCGCATCCCGCGTCGGGTTCGGGGCCAGCTCCAGAATGCGGCTGCTGAAGTCGGGTACCGAAGTCGTGCCGTCTACCCCGTCACAGTTTTCGTCGATGCCGTTGCCGGGGATGTCCGCTACCCCCGGGTTGATGCTGGCGTCCAGGTCGTTGCACTCCTCGAAGAACAGGTAGCCGTCGGCGTCCGCGTCCAGCTTTTCCACTACCGTGTTCTTTACCGTGTTGGTGATCACTGGCTGGTTGAAGTCGAAGTAGATGCCGGCCGTGTTCTCGATGGCGGTGAAGTCGTCCAGCCCCTCGCGGGCCATGATCTCGAAGGTGAAAAAGCCGTGGCTCTTTGGCTCGTTGGTCAGGCTGTCCACGAGTAAAATGTTCTCGTAGAGCACCTCCAGGTTGCCGCCTTCGCGTAGGGTGACGCGGTGGTCGTGGCTGCTGCTCAGGGGGCGGAAGGTAGACCAGTCCAGGTCGGTCGACAATTGGTCCTCCAGCCGCACGGTGAAGGCCGTATCGTTGCCCGTATTCTGAAAGCGGATCATGTAGGTGATCGGCTCGTCGAGTTGGGTGTAGTTGGATATGGATTCTTCGGGGCGGCGGGGCCAGCTGCGTTTGTCGTTGGGATCGATGGCGCAGCGGAGGATGTCGTCGTAGCGGAAGGTGTCACGGACTTGTGTGCCGTCGGCGTCGCTAAATTTAGTGACGGCATTCATAGCGATCTCCTGACCGGTGAAGTTCTCATCCGGCATGCGGAGTTGTAGTTCGATCTGATAGTTGGCACCGGGGGCTAGTTCAGGGAATTCCCAGACAAGTAGGCCCTCGTCCTCGCTACTGGGGGGTTGTTCGCTGCTGACCAGGTTGGCTTCGTCATGCAGTTGTAGGCTTACCTGCCCGGACTGGGGTTGGCAACCATCGTTCGTGACGGTCAGCCAGAAGGGGACGGTGAAGCCGCAGCGGATGGGGGCGCTGGCTAGGTGGGGGGTGAGGGCACTCGTGGTTGAATCGTAGCGAAGTCCGACATTTCGCTCGACTATTGTATCACTGATCGCCGAAAAGGTGAACGAAGCTGTACCTGGTAATGGTGAACCACAGCCTTGCCCCGCTACCCGAATAGTATACTCGACCTCCGGCTCTAGGAAGAAACGATAGTGACCGGTCGAGTCGGAAAAAACTGTTTCCGTAGCTACCCCTTCGGCTACCAGACGTTGGTTAGCTACCCCTGCTTCCCCTTCGTCCTGTAGCCCGTTACCATTTTGATCGTGGTAGATCGTTCCGCTCAGGCCGGTGTAGCGACCGGGGCTGAAGTAATGCGGCTCGTTGCCAAAGGTAGGATGATCGGCCATGTAATAGAGCCTATCCGATATAGCTGCCGAGGTGGGCCGCTTACTGCCTGAGCCAGGATAGTATGTAGACCGATCCAGCTCGTACAGTCGATGGTTACGTACGTCCAGCGCGTAGGTGAATTCATATTCCTCGTCAGGACCGATTACTTCTAGCAAGGCAGTTGCCCCCACTACAGTTACGGCTTCAAAATTGGGATGATTTACCGCGCGTTCTACCCCCCGTATAATTGGAGTTAGCTCTTTTTCCCCTGGAGTAAACAAGTAGTATCCAGTCTGCTCTCCCCCGGCCAATTCAACGATCAGCTTATCCTGTATCTTTGATATCCCCTTCAACTCGGCACCTGCGCCCGCGCCCAGGATTTCCTCCCCCGTAGCTTTCTTTAGTAGACGTTGATCGGTCATCACTAGGGATTCGTTCCCTACGGAGAATACCCGTTGCAGCATCTCGTCAGGCCGGATCTCCAGCAAAGTATCTACGGTGTCGTCAGCCGTTGCCGCCACTAGCCACCGCCGGTAATACTGCGTGTTTACATAGTACAGAGTGTCCCGATGAACAACGGGCTGACCGGCCGACTGCTCGCCGGGTGCATCGATATCGGGAAAGGAGACCTCCTGGGTAGCTGGGTCGTACTTCCACCAATAAATCTGCCCCCAATCATCATAAGAGCGGGTAAAGTAAATAGTTGAACCCAGCTGGACTATAGACAGCGGCGCACTGAAGGGGGCATCGTCAATGTAAAAGGAAGCTACTTCGCTTACTTGTTTAGAGGGCACATCGAGCCGCATCAATGAAAAGGTATCGTTTTGCCTCCAGGGGTGATCATTGAATTTAGTCCAGTAGACCGATTCATCAACTACTATGGGTGCCGAGATAGTGATGCTTTCCTGGCCCTCTGTACTCCTGCCGGCTAGGTTATAGGAAGTGTCTGACCTCGGTAAGCTCACATCTGCCCGATCTAAGTAACGGTACGGCCCGGAATAAAAAATCAGCTGGCTACCGACTTCGCCCAGTAGCACACTGGGAAAGAAGGTCCAGATGTCGGCACGAAGGATCGAGTCCCGATCTACTACGTCTTCGTAAATAGTATAAACGCTACCCTCATTCGCCAAGATGAGCGTGTCACCGAGTGGAAAGAACCCCCAGACGGGCAGGTCGGCCGTACGTTCGAAGAGCCGGTACAGTCGTTCGGTACCTTCTGGTGTCCCGTCCGAACGGTACAAATACGTACCATCCTGAGGGGTAGTATGGAGGAAGTGGGGCTGCCCGTTCAACTCAAACAGTTGAGTTTCGTATGCTCCCGTGCTACGAAGTAGCACAGTAGCCTCTACCGGTCCGGCACCAGTTAGATCGGTGGAAGTTATTTCCTCATCTTGCTCCAGGTCCCCCTTGGATGTAATGAGTTTACCCTGCGAGGTTATTAGCTGACTGCTCCCGCCACCACTGACCGTCGCATAATTGATTAGTTCCCCCGTAGCTTTATCCAGTCGCAGCAACTGATCGTCGTCGCTGCCGTACAGAAATATGGCATCCTGCCGCTCTACCAGGACTTTCCTGAGTTTTTCAAAACTTACCCCTTGGGTATCAAGCGTGCGGCTGACTCCCGTAGAGGTATCGTAGCTTCGTAGCGTCAATTCTCCGTTGGTGTTGCCCGGAAGACTGTACAGTAGAATGCCGTCATGCGTAAAATAGGTAGCGTAGTCCCAGTAAGATCCACAGTCCGCCTCATCAATAACGACTGTACCTGCATCACTACCATCCGATAGGATAAGTTGATCGTCAGTACTTCCCGCACCGTGGATAGTGAAGTAAGTACTTCCAAACACCGGGCGCACACAGTCCGGATTGTCAAATTCCAGAGGTGGTCCATCCGTACCAACCCGTAATACTTCGGGAGCAGTTATGGGGGAAAGCCGCATGACCCGGTCGACCCCGTCGATCATAGTTACCGCCAGCAAGGTAGTAGTGGAAGCTACCAACCGGAAGGGCCTGTACCCATTTGGCAAGCTATCCGGTTGAACTATAGCTACCGCCACTTCGTCCTGTCCCGGAGTGTAACGGTACAAATCAGCATTCCGGTAGTAAAAAAAGAGGCTACCCCCCATTCGGTATACGGTCGGTTTATCTCCGGATTCCGTAGCGTAGATTCGCTGCGTCCCCCCTACCGTCAGGTCGGTGTACCAAAGACCGTCGCTACTCGCGTAGAGCCTATCGTCTCCTTCCTGTCCTCTTATATAAACCTCCTCGAGGTCCGTTCCCCGGTCGAGCAGTTGGGTCCGGTTACCATTGGCATCCAGTAGGAGCAAACCGTGCTCAATGCTCTGAGCTATAAATTGATTGCCCACGATGGAGCCCAGATCGTAAATTCGTTCGGGTAGTTCGTAAAGGAGGCTGACCTGTTTTGGGTTGGCCGAATGCGCATACCAAATGAAGGTAGAATCATGCCCGGTATACCACCTTACGAAGAAGGTGTGCTCCCCGGCTGAATAGGGAAATACCCCATACGGGAGACAGAGTAACTGCTCCGGAGGCGTTTCCGCCGTAGCGTAGTATATGCAATTATCGTTGTGTAGTGCATAGTAGTGATTTGATTGTGGGTAGGCGCTGAAGGTGTGCAGGTCCGTGTCTTGATTGACATCTATAACCTCAATATCGTAAGGAAAATCTTGGCCGCTCATTGTTGTCAATAGACAGATCGATAGCAGGCAAACACAAGCGGCACGCAACATCTAATCGGGGTTTAGCTTCCCGAAGGTAGCCAAAATTTGCTTCCTAATATTGCTGGCACCCGCGCCCCGCCGCCCGATCTACCCCAGAAAGCGGTAAAACGTCTCCGTATTCGCCACCTCCATTTGCTGTGGCGCGTACCGCTCCACGAAGGCCTTCGGAAAACGGGGCCGTTTCTTCGGGTTATACTTGATCTCGTATGCGCGGTACCGCCCTCCCTCCTGCAGGATGAGGTCGACCTCCGCCCCGCCGCGACTGCGCCAGTAGTACAGTTTGCTGCGCTGACCGCTGTGTCGCTGTTGATAACCGCATTGCGGATGCCGTTGTCAACGAAGTAGATCTTACGGGAGGTACTGATCTCCTTGCGCGGGTTGGTAAATCTCCAAATGATGGCAATGCGCTGCGCTTCTGGACCAAACCGATAGATTACCTGTCATTTCGCCATCACGATAGCCAAATAACCAGTCATTTCGCCAGTAGGCCGGCACCAGCGCCCCGCCGCCCTAGCCCTCCACATTCTCCAACTTTCCCTCCTCCTTCACCCGCTCGACCCGCTCGGCGAGCCCCTGTAGCACCTCCTGCGCCTGCGTCAGGTTGTACACCCGCTCCTTGATCATACTTAGCCGCCGGGGCGTCTGCTTAAGCCGAAGCCCGCGCAGCTTGCCCTCACTGGCGATGATGCCGCTGAGCGCCCGGAAGACGTCGGAATCGTAGTACAGCGACTGGGCATCCTCGACGAAGAAGCAGATAAGTTTGTCGTTCTTGAGTACGACCCGATCGAAGCCCAACCGGCGGCACAACCAGCGCAAGCGCAGCCCGTCGAAGAGCTCGCTGACCTGCTCCGGGAGGGGGCCGAAGCGGTCCTTGAGTCCCTCGGCGTAGGCCTGCAAGCCTTCTTCGTGCTCGATGTGGTCCAGGTCCTGGTACAAGCGGAGGCGCTCCTGGGTACTCTCGACGTAGTCGGTCGGGATGTGCATCTCGGTGTCGGTCTCGATGGTCACGTCGCGCACGAAGTCGCTACCGTCGCTCATCTGCTCGGCGAAGACGTCGCGGAACTCCCCCTGTTTGAGCTCGCGCACGGCCTCCTCCAGGATGCGCTGGTAGGTTTCGTAACCGATGTCGGCGATAAATCCGGACTGCTCGCCCCCCAGCAGGTTGCCGGCCCCGCGGATGTCGAGGTCCTTCATGGCGATGTTGAAGCCGGAGCCGAGGTCGCTGAATTCTTCCAGCGTACGCAATCTTTTCCGGGCGTCGGGGGTGAGGACGCTGAGCGCGGGTGCGATCAGGTAACAGTAGGCCTTTTTATTGGAGCGCCCCACCCTGCCCCGCAACTGATGGAGATCGCTGAGGCCGAACTGGTGGGCATTGTTGATGATGATGGTGTTGGCGTTGGCGATATCCAGGCCGGTCTCGATGATGTTGGTGCACACCAGCACGTCGTACTTGCGGTCGATGAACTCGATCAGCGTTTGTTCGAGTTCCTTGGGGTCCATCTGCCCGTGGGCGACGGCGAACTGCACGTCGGGCGAGAGCCGTCGCAGCATGGTGACGATGTCGGTCAGGTTCTTGACGCGGTTGTGGACGAAAAACACCTGTCCGCCCCGAAACACTTCCTGCTCGATGGCCTCCTTGATGACCTCCTCGTTGAACTGCCGCACCTCGGTATGGATCGGCTGCCGGTTGGGCGGCGGGGTACGGATGACGCTCAGGTCACGGGCGTTCATGAGGCTGAACTGCATGGTGCGCGGAATGGGCGTGGCGGTCAGCGTCAGGGTATCGACGTTGACCTGCATGGCGCGGAGTTTTTCCTTGGCTTTGACGCCGAATTTCTGCTCCTCGTCGATGATCAGTAGCCCCAGGTCCTTGAACTGTACCTTCTTCGACAGGATGGCGTGGGTGCCGATGAGGACGTCGATCTTGCCCTCCCTGACGCGTTTGAAGATCTCGTTCTTCTGCTTGGTGGTCCGAAAGCGGTTGACGTAGTCGACTTCGACCCCGAACTCTTCCAGCCGTTCCTTGAAGGTGCGGTAGTGCTGGAGGGCCAGGATGGTGGTGGGCACGAGCACGGCCACCTGCTTGTTGTCGGCGGCGGCCTTGAAGGCGGCCCGCAGAGCGATCTCGGTCTTGCCGAAGCCGACGTCGCCGCAGATGAGGCGGTCCATCGGGTGGGGCTTCATCATGT
>CAZQNE010000130.1:0-6407 GCA_964594535.1 uncultured Lewinella sp. | reverse complement strand
TTGGGCAAAAGTACACCTACGGAGAGGTTATTTTACCCCCGGATTATGGGGTGGAATCCCAACGGGTGGCCGACGGCTTAGTGCCTCATAGTGGGTGTAGGCGGGGGCAAGACCGTAGGCTGGGAGGGCGAAGAAGAATAGGGGGATGAGCCTCGGCACGTTGAGTGGTTTGAGGGGTAAAGTAGGAATGCCTGAGGAGCAGGGGGATAGACTACATGAATTTATTCGGAGGCGGTACCTTAGGAGTACCTCACCGGAATATTTTAGGGTTGCACGGACCCACCTCGCTTTGGCCCCCCGACCCCCAGAGTGGGAGGAAGCAAGGTTGGTGAGAGAAATTTGAGTAAGGCTGTAAGTGACTATGTGGCCACATAATTGTTGTACATGACGGGGGCAATAAATCTGCGTCACTATGAAAGTGTATTACCGAATGCCGGCGGGACTTCGCCCCGCTTACCGGTCCGAACTAGCCAGGGCCACCGCCGCCCAGGCCCGGGGGCAGCTCCAGGCTGCCTGGCGCCATCTCGAACGCGCCCACATTCTCGGGCAGCCCTGGGCGGTAGAACATTCTGAAGTACACTGGCGCATGCTCCGGTTCGGCTTCGCGATCAAGAGCTGGAAGGAAGTTCGGGGACAGATTTTACGGTTGGTATTCGGAGGGGTCAAATCGTTCGTGGGTAAGGTCCCCAAGGGCAATACCGGGGGAGCGGACGTACCACCGCTACAGGTCATGGAAGTCCCCGCCGAACTGCGGGAACAAATGCGCCCGTTCGTGGCCTGAGCTGGTAAACCAGGGGGATTGTCACGGTGTTAGTGGCCTACGTGCGCGCCCTAGTCCTCATACTGACCGTTTACCTCGCGGCCCTCTCGCTGTTCGGCTGCCAGGACTACGAAATCTTGCTAGCAACTTCCGGGAATGAGGTCAACGACCGGCAACCAGAGCCGGAGCATCAGGACCATTGTACTCCCTTCTGCATCTGCGCCTGTTGTGGTGCCGTGCTCGATGCACCGCCCGTCGCCCCGACGCTCACCGAGCGGGATCCCCGGCCTCCATCCGGTAAAACCGCACCCGTGTACACTCCTAGTTGGGCCCCCGGCCTGTACGCCGGTGACGAATGGCACCCCCCCCAAGCTTAGTTAAACCACCTTCACGGGACAGGTCCGCCCCGTCCCCTCTTTCCGGTTTAACTCCCTTCCCTTTATGTTTGATGCTATTATTGCCTATTCCGTGCGGAATAAGCTGGTCGTAGGACTGTTCGTCCTGGCCCTCATTATCTGGGCCATATTCTCCCTGCGCCAAATCCCCATCGACGCCGTACCCGACATCACCAACAACCAGGTACAGGTCATCACCTCCTCGCCCACGCTGGCAACCCAGGAGGTGGAGCAATTCATCACCACCCCTATCGAGCTGGCCCTGCAGAACGTACAGGACCTGGTCGAGATCCGTTCCATCTCCCGCTTCGGGCTCTCGGTAGTCACGGTCGTCTTCGAGGAGCGTACCGATACCTACCTAGCCCGGCAACTGGTCAGTGAGCACCTCCGCGAGGCCTCTGAAAATATTCCGGATGGGCTGGGCACCCCGGTCATGGCCCCCATTTCTACCGGCCTGGGGGAAATTTATCAGTACGTCATCCGCCCGGAGGAGGGCTACGAGGGCCGATATTCCGCTACCGACCTGCGTACCATCCAGGACTGGATCGTGCGCCGCCAGCTCTCCGGTATCCCCGGGGTAGTAGAGGTCAACACCATGGGCGGCTACCTGAAGCAGTACGAGGTGGCCATCGATCCCGACCGGCTCAAGTCGATGGGCGTCACCATCGGGGAAGTCTTCACCGCCCTCGAAAACAGCAATGAGAACACCGGCGGGGCCTACATCGAAAAAGGCCCGCGCACCTACTACATCCGTACCGACGGCATCGTGCAGAGCCTGGAGGACGTACGGAAAATAGTGGTCGACGTGCGGGCCGGCCGCCCCATCCTGATCGAAGACGTCGCTACCGTTCAGTTCGGGCGGGCGCCCCGCTACGGGGCCCTTGTCCGCAACGGGGAGGAGGCCGTCGGCGGACGGGTGATGATGCTCAAGGGGGCCAACTCCGCCGCCGTCACCGAGCGGGTGCGGGAGCGGGTAGAGCAGATCCAGGAGTCGCTACCGGAAGGGGTGACGATCGAGCCCTACCTGGTACGCGACAAACTGGTGAGTACGGCCATCGGTACGGTACGCACCAACCTGATCGAGGGGGCGCTTATCGTCATTTTTATCCTCGTGCTCCTCCTGGGCAACTGGCGGGCCAGCCTGATCGTAGCCTCGGTGATCCCGCTGGCGCTACTTTTCGCCATCTCTATGATGAACCTGCTGGGTATCTCGGCCAATCTGATGAGCCTGGGGGCCATCGACTTCGGACTGATTGTCGACGGGGCCGTAATCATCGTGGAAAGTATCGTGCACCGGCTTGGCCACCGATCCGCAGGTCAGCAACTGACGCAGGAGCAGATGGACGCCGAGGTTACTAAAAGCGCCATCAAGATCCGCAGCTCGGCCGCCTTCGGGGAGATCATCATCCTCATAGTGTACATCCCCATCCTGGCCCTGGTGGGTATCGAGGGCAAGATGTTCCGGCCCATGGCCCAAACCGTTATGCTGGCCATCGGCGGGGCGCTGATCCTGTCGCTGACCTACGTACCGATGATGGCGGCCCTGGTGCTCAGCAAGCGGGTAACGAACAAGCGCACGCTCTCCGACCGCATAATGGCCTTTTTCCATCGCCTCTATGCTCCTTTGCTCCAGGCCGCACTGCGGTTCAAGGCGGCGTTCGTGCTCGCCACCGTAGTACTGTTTGCCGTCAGTTTCTGGGTGTTCAGCCGCATGGGCGGCGAGTTCATCCCTACCCTCGACGAGGGCGATCTGGCGATGCAGCAGATTTTACCGCCCGGCACCTCACTGAGTCAGAGTATCGAAATGACCAAGATGGTACAGACCAAAATTCTGGCCGACTTCCCGGAGGTGCGGGAAATCGTTACTAACATCGGCGCGGCCGAGATCCCCACTGACCCCATGCCCGTAGAGATCGGCGACTACACCCTCGTGATGGCGCCCAAGGACGAATGGACCACGGCCCCCGACCGGGAGGGCATGTTCGCGGCACTCGAAGAGACGATGGAGGTCTTTCCCGGCGTCGGCCTGGAGTTCAGTCAGCCCATTCAGCTGCGCTTTAACGAGCTCATGACGGGCGCTAAGGCCGATATCGCCATCAAACTCTACGGTGCGGATCTGGAGCAGGCCTACGAGCTAGCAAAGGAGGCGGAGGCCGTCATCCGGACCCTCCCCGGTGCCGGTACCGTTAACGTTGAGCACACCGTAGGCATGCCCCAGGTGGTCGTCGATTTCAACTACTCGAAAATGGCCCAGTACGGCCTACAGGTAGAGGACGTCAATCGGGTAGTGGGGGCCGCCTTCGCCGGGGCAGCGGCCGGTACGGTCTACGAGGGAGAGCGCCGCTTCGACCTCACGATCCGGCTCGGCGAGCAGGCCCGTAGCGACATCAGTAGTATCGCCAACCTCTACGTACCCCTACCGAATGGCAGTCAGGTACCCCTGCGGGAAGTAGCGGAGGTCCGGCTCGTCGACGCGCCCATGCAGATCAGCCGCGAGAACACCAACCGCCGCATCGTGATCGGTGTCAATGTCGGTGACTCGGATGTGGAGACGCTGGTCGGTAACATCCGGGCCGCCCTGAACGAGCAAATTGAATTACCGGCAGGCTACTACTTTACCTACGGCGGCCAGTTCGAGAACCTGCAGGCGGCCTCGGCCCGACTTTCCATTGCCGTGCCCCTGGCTCTGGCGCTCATCTTTATCCTGCTGTTCTTCACCTTTGGCAGCTTTTCCCAGGCGGCGCTGATCTTCGTGGCTATCCCGCTTTCGGCCATCGGGGGCATCTGGGCCCTGGAGCTGCGCGGTATGCCCTTCAGCATTTCTGCGGGTATCGGCTTCATTGCCCTCTTCGGCGTGGCGGTGCTCAACGGCATCGTGCTCATTGGCTACTTCAACCAGCTCAAGGTGGAGTGCCTCGACAACGTGCGCGACCGCATCATCGAGGGGACCCGCGTGCGGCTGCGTCCGGTAATTATGACCGCTTCGGTGGCCTCCCTGGGTTTTCTTCCTATGGCCATTTCTACCTCGGGCGGGGCGGAGGTACAGCGTCCCCTGGCCACGGTGGTCATCGGCGGGCTCATCACGGCTACTTTCCTCACCCTGGTCATTCTGCCCATTCTCTACAGCTGGCTGGAGGGGTGGAAGTGGCGACGGTCGGGGAAAACGGGGCTGCTCGCGATACTTCCACTACTGCTTCTGCCGGATTGGGCGGGGGCGCAGGTGCAAAGTTTTTCAGTGGAGCAAGCCATCGAGGCCGCTGTGCAAACCAATCCGGCCGTCACGGCCAGCGGCAGCCGACTGGAACGCTTGCGGCAACTCCAGAACCTGCCCTATACGCCGGGGCGCACCAGCGTGTCTTACCAGGGGGAGGGGCTATTCGGCAACGTAGGAGAGGAGATGAACCAACTGCGGGTCGTACAGAACTTCCCGGCCCCCTCCGCCACCCGGGCGCTCAACCGGCGGCAGGACGCCCTGCTGGCCCTGGGTACGACCGACGACGCCCTGGTACGGGCCGAATTGCGCCTCACCGTGCGCCGCCTGTACTATTCGGCCCAGGTGGCCGCGGCCCGGACGGCAGCCTACCGCGAACTGCTGGACACCTACGCCGAGTTCCTGCGCATCGCGGAGGCCCGGCTACGCACCGGCGAGACCGGCCGCCTGGAAGTAGCCGCCCTGACCGCCGAGGCCGATCGCTACCGCCTCGAACTAGAACGGGAGGAGATCACCGCCACTAATCTAGGCCGTCAACTCGCGGCCTACGTCGGACGGGAACCGGGAACCCTCGATAGCCTCCGGCTGCTGCCACCGCCTCCGCCGGTGGATACCGACACGAGTGGCGGCCTATTCCTGGAGCGGGCCCGGGCCGAGGTGATCCGCCGGGAAGCCGAGGTGGAGGTGACTCGCGCGGGAACGGCCCCGACCTACCAGCTGGGCTACGGTGCCCAGTACTTCACCGAAGGGGGGTACGCCAGTGGGTTGGTAGCCGGGGTGAGCCTGCCGCTCTTCGGTGGCGTCAACCGCCGCCGCGTCGAGGACAGCCGCCTGGGCGTGGAGGTAGCCCGCCGGGAGGTAGCGGCCGCCCGCCTCGTGTACGACGGCGAACTGCTGACCGCCGGCGGGGAACTAAGACGTGCCGCAACGACCGTGGCGAACTACGCCGGGCGCCTGCGCGACCTGCACCCGGAGGTCATCCGCCTGAACCGCCTCAACTACCGGGCCGGCGAGGTCGGGTACCTCCAGGTCCTCGACGCCCTGGAGCGCTACGCCGACGATCGCCTGGCCTACCTGATGGCCGTGGGCAATCACAACCTGGCCGTAGCCCGCCTGCGGTACCTCCTCAATCAACGATAGACGTAAGAATAGCATGAAAACTGTATTGTCATACTTTAGAATCGGTCCGGCCCTGCTGTTTACCGTATTCCTCTGCACCTGCGGCCCCGCCCAAATGGAAGAACGGCAGGAAACGGAAGGGGAAATGGAAGTGACCGACGACCACGCCTCCGACGGAGAAGTACACCTGAGCCAGGAACAGATCGCGGCGATGAACATTGCCTACGGAGCGCCGGAAGAAATGAAGGTCAACGACTACCTGAGCGCCACCGGTACCCTGGGCCTGCCCCCCAACGCCTACGCCGCGGTAAGTGCCCGGGCCAGCGGCTTCATCCGGGATAGCCGTAACTACGTGGAGGGGGATTACGTGAAACGGGGGGCGGTGATCGCCTACCTGGAAAACCCCGACTTCATCGAGCACCAGCGGGAGTACCTGGAGGCCGTGGCCGAACTGACCTACCTCCAACAGGAGCTGGAACGCCAGGAAACGCTGCTGGCCGAGAACGCCGGCATCCTGAAGCGGGTGCAGCAGCTGCGCTCGGAGGTAGCGGCAAAACTGGCCAACGTGAGCGGATTGCGGCAGCGGCTGGAGTACCTCGGTATCCGGACCGATGCGCTGCGGCCCGATAATATCGTTCAACAAATTACGCTGTTCGCCCCTCGCTCCGGCTACATCACCACCATTTCCCTGCACGACGGGATGTACGTAGAGCCCAGCACCCAGTTGATGGAGCTCATCGACGAGGAGCACCTGCATTTGGAGCTGGACGTGTTCGAAAGCGACATCGCACGGGTGGAAAAGGGCCAGCGGGTGACTTACCGGATCCCCTCCCTGGGCGAGCGGCGCTACACGGCCGAGGTGCACGTGATCGGTAAGGAATTCAATACGGAGAATAAGACGGTGCGGGTACACGCCCACCTG
>CAZQNE010000129.1:3624-6419 GCA_964594535.1 uncultured Lewinella sp. | reverse complement strand
CCGAAGAAGACCACCGACTTGAGTTCCCCCATACAGAAATGGCGATCCACGCTAATGCTCACCGAGCTAAGTAGCGTAAGGAGGGCCAGCGAAAGGGGGAAGGCGCGCTGCATTACCTGTGAAAACGTCGCTCGGGTGGGCTTTAGTTCATGATGGCCCGATTTCGGCATCAATCGTAGGCGAGCAACCGGAGGGCATTGAGCACCACCACCATGGTCGAACCCTCGTGGGCGATCACGGCCGGCCCCAGGGAGGCAACCCCGAATACGGTCAGCGGCACCAGGATGGCGACCACCCCCAGGCTGATCCAGAGGTTCTGTTTGATGATGCGCCGGGCCTGGCGGCTGAGGCCGATGGCGAAGGGCAGATTATCCAGCCGGTCGGCCATCAGGGCGACGTCGGCCGTTTCCAGCGCTACGTCGGAACCGGCCGCCCCCATGGCGATGCTGACCGTGCTGCTGGCCATGGCGGGCGCATCGTTGACCCCGTCGCCGATCATGGCTACGGCACCTTCTTCCTCCCGCAGTCGCTTGACGTGCTCGACCTTGTCCTCCGGGAGCAGACTGCCCAGGGGGTCCGTGATGCCGATCGCCCTGGCTACGGCGTTCGCTACCCCCTGGTTGTCTCCCGTTAGCATCACGATCCGCTCGATGCCCAGTTTGCGGAGGGCGGCCAGGGTGGGGGCGGCCGATTCCCGGGCTACGTCCATGACCGACATGATGCCCAGGTAGCGGTCGCCGGCGTGTACCAGCATGGCGGTGTGGCCCCCCGTTTCGAGTTCGGCCAGTTGGCGGTCCAGCTCGGCGGGTACGTCCCGGCCCGTGATCTCCCGCATCAGCCGCCGGTTGCCCAGGTGGACCGTCTCTCCGGCGTAGTGGGCGCGGACACCCCGGGCGGTGAGTGCCTCTAGTCCGCTGGCTTTGGTTGGTATTTCTCCACCCAGTTCCGCCTCCCCGCCGGCGACGATGGCCGCGGCCAGGGGGTGGTCGCTCAGTTCTTCGACGGCCACGGCGGTGGTGAGCAATTCCCGGCGGGTGACGCCCTCTGCGGGAAGGACGGCGGTCAGTTTGGGTTTGCCCTCGGTGAGGGTACCGGTTTTATCGAAGGCGATGGCCGTCAGGCTACCCAGGTCCTCCAGCGGCCGGCCGCCCTTAATGAGCACGCCCCGCTGGGCGGCCCGGGCGATGCCGGCCAGTACCGCCGAGGGCGTCGAGATGGCCAGCGCGCAGGGGGAGGCCGCCACCAGCACGGCCATGGCGCGGTAAAAGCTCCGGCCGAAGGTTTCGTCGACCACCAGGAAGGCCAGCAACAGCAGACTGACCACGATGAGAACGGCCGGCACGTAGTAGCGCTCGAAGTCGTCCGTCAGGTGCTGGGTCGGTGATTTCTGCCGTTCGGCCTCCCGCACCAGGGTTACCAGCTTGTTCAGGGTGCTGTCGCGGGCGGGTTTGAGGACCTGCACTTCGAGCACCGAGTTGCCGTTGATGGTGCCGGCGAAGGTTCGGTGCTCCGCGGGCAGGCTGGCCAGTTTGTACTCCGCCGGCACCTGCGTCCGCGCCACCGCGACTTTGTCTACCGGTACGCTCTCGCCGGTGATGGCCGATTGGTCTACGGCGCTGCTACCGCTTATCACCACCCCGTCGGCCGGGATTTTCGTGTTGGGTTTCACGACGACGACGTCCCCGACGCGCAGGGCTTCCACGCCGACCTCCTGGGTATCGCCGTCCGCTTCCCTGAGCAGGGCAACCGCGGGGGCCAGGTCGGCCAGGGCGGAGATGGATTTGCGGGCCTTCTCCATCGCGTGGTGCTCCAGGGCGTGGCCGAGACTGAACAGGAACAGCAGCAGGGCGGCTTCGGCCCACTCCCCGAGGGCGGCGGCCCCGGCGGCGGCCACGATCATCAGAAAGTCGATCTCGAAGCGACCGGCGCTGACCCCCTCGTAGGCTTCGAGCAGGGCGTAGTAGCCCCCGAGCACGATGCTTACGGCAAAGAGCCCGATGGTCACCCCCTGCGGTAGATCGGCCAGCCAGATGAGCAGCAGCCCTACGGCCCAGAGTATGCCGCTGGCGATGGAGAAGTAAAGTTCCGTTCGTGCTCCGAATAGCCCATGATCGTGATCGTGCGCGTGTACGTGAGAATGAGCCATACGGAAGGGCTTTGGGAGCAAACGCCCCTGCTGAAATAGGAATGGGCTAGCTAAGTTCGCTTACCCATCCGGATACAGCCTGGGTAAGGTCAGGTAGTTCATTCAAATCCCGCCCCCACCAGTCGCTACGACCCAGTACCCGCCGCACGACTTCCCCCTCATTTTGCTCCTCTTCCCAGACTTGCCGGAAGAAGGCGATTCGGTCCGGGTCGTCCCGTAGGGGGATAGCACCCTCCCTCCCCCAACCCCTCCGAGGGAGGGTAGCCACCGCCCGCCGCCCCCGGTAAAAAACGATCAGCGCCGCCAGGGCCCGAACGATGCCAGGGGGGAGCCTGCCGAATTTTCGGTGGTAGGCCAGCAACGAAGGCAGCAACCGCGTCCGAAATTTGGTCGTGCTATTCAGTGAAATGTCGAGCAACTTGTGGTGGATACTGGGGTTGCGAAAGCGGTCCAGTACGTCGTTAGCAAAGGCCCGTAGTTCGTCCTCGGGCTGGTCCAGGCCGGGAATGATCTCATCGAAGAGGACGGTACACAGATATTCAGTCATCCGCTCGTCGGCCATCACCTCACCGACCGTATCGAGCCCCGCCAGGTAGCCCGTCGGTACGATGGCCGTGTGGGCCCCATTGAGTAGGCGGACCTTCCGCTC
>CAZQNE010000129.1:0-3524 GCA_964594535.1 uncultured Lewinella sp. | reverse complement strand
TTTTCGATCAGTTCCAGGGGGAGGATATGGCATTCCCGCCGGGTGGTCTGCCACCGTGCGTAGAGCCAGCGGCAGAGTTTGGCGGGGAACTCCCGGGGGCAGCGATCTTCAACGAAGGGTTCTTCGACGAAGCGGATGCCAGCTTCGGTGGTATTGGATACGATGTACTGAATGTTTTCGTCTCCGGCGGTTGCGAGGAAGGCGGCGAAGTCGCGGTAGGGGTGGATAACGTCGCTCACCACGTCGACGAGCCGCCGGTCCCTGACGACCTCCCCGTGCTGAATGCCCTCCAGCCTGACGTGGAAGCGGCCCTGCTGCTCCCGTAGCTCGGCGTAATCCCCCCGCTCGGTGGGTTTTACGACCACCACGCCGCCGTGGAAGTCCGTGCGTTCGTTCAGCAGGGCGACCATCCAGTCGAAGTAGGCGCGCAGGAAGTTGCCGCCGCCGAACTGCAGGATGCGGGGGGGAAGGTCGCTCATAGGGATATACCGCGTTTCCAGGGGATAAAATCGTCCTGACCGAGGCGTTGGGCGGCCGTTTCCCGCTCGCCGCTGGCTACGGCGATCAGGAGTTCGAGCAGCCGGTCGGCAGCTACTTCGGTGGTGAGTTCGCCCGTAATGACGGGGCCGGCGTTAAAGTCGATGAGGTCGCCCATCCGCCGGGCGAGTTTGTTGTTGGAGGAGATTTTCACTACCGGCGCTACGGGGTTGCCGGTCGGGGTGCCCAGTCCGGTGGTGAAGGCGATCAGGTTGGCGCCGGCGCCGGCCAGGCCGGTCGTGCTCTCTACGTCATTGCCGGGGGTACACAGCAGGCTCAGGCCAGCCCGGGTGGCGGGTTCCGGGTAGTCCAGCACGTCGACCACGGGGGAGGTGCCTCCTTTGCGGGCCGCTCCGGCTGATTTCATGGCGTCCGTGATCAGCCCGTCGCGAATATTACCGGGGGAGGGGTTGTTTTCGAAGCCGGAGCCCACCGAGCGGGCCGCGCTGGCGTAGCCTTGCATCAGGGTGGAAAACTTTCGGGCCTCCCGGTCGGACACACAGCGGTTCACCAGTTCCTGCTCCACCCCGTTTAGTTCGGGGAACTCGGCGAGAATGGCCCGCCCCCCGAGCGCCACCAGCATATCCGATACGCGGCCGAGCACGGGGTTGGCCGATAGCCCCGAAAAGCCGTCGGAGCCGCCGCACTCCAGTCCCAGGGTGAGTTTGCTCAGAGGCTGTGGACTACGACGGTGGGCGTTGATCCGGGCCAGTCCGGCGAAGGTTTTACGAACGGCCCGTTTGAGGAAGTCGGATTCGCTACCGCCGCCCTGTTGCTCCAGCACGACCAGTGGCTTACCCTCCGCGCCGGGGTACTCCCCGAGGGCGTCCTGAAAAAGCTTGATCTGGGCATTCTGACAGCCCAGGCTGAGGACGGTAGCTCCCCCCACGTTGGGGTTGGCGAGGTAGCCGGCCAGTAGGCGACAGAGGGTCAGGGCGTCCTCCCGGGTACCACCGCAGCCCCCTTCGTGACGGAGGAACTTGATGCCGTCGACGTGGGGGAACACCCGGTCCGCCGGCGGTTGATTCCCCCGATCCGGTAGCCGGGCCGACTCCGGGTCGTCTCCCCGTCGGTAGGCCTCGATGAGGGACTGAATACTGAGCGCGCCCCCCCGGCGTGCGTAGCCCAGCGGCGTAAGCAGGGTTTCGCGCAGCACGTCAAGGTTGCGGTTTTCGCAGAACACCAGGGGGATGACCAACCAGTAATTGGCCGTTCCCGCTCCGCCACCCTCACGTGCGTAGCCCAGGAAGGTGCGGTCCCGCCAGTGGCTCACGTCCGGGGGCGTCCAGGTCGGAGATACACGTCGATCGGAGTAGGCGCGGGCGGCGTGGACTACGTTTTCGGTGGTGACCAGGCTGCCGGCGGGTAGCGGGTGTAGCGCCCGGGCTACGAGCACCCCGTACATACTGAGCGCGGCACCCTGCCGGACGGCCTCGCGGGTAAATTTATGTTTGGCCGGGACGGTCTGCTGCAGTTTGACGGTCTGGCCGGCAACCGCCAGGGTGGTGCCCCGGGGCAGATCGCGGAGGGCGACCACCAGCTTATCAGTGGGATGGAGCAGGAGGAAGTCAGACACTTTTGCGGCATTCAAGGATCTCGCGGCCGTAGCGGGTAAAATAACGGTGGTCCGTCAGAAATTTCGTGTTGCGGCGCTCCCACTCCTCATCGGTGACCTCGATGTCCAGTTCGCGGCGCCACTCCTCCCGCAGCATTTCCTGGTAGTGGTCGTAGGTGGAAAAACTGAGGTGGTAGAGGTCGGCGTCGCAGATCACCTCCTCCAGTTTATCGCGGGGCTGCTGGGGCATGATAGTGGCTCCGATGCAGCGCAGTACGTGGGCGATCCGGTCCGGCGGGTAGGGGGCTTGGTTCAACCAGGCTTCGGCGATCACTATACTGTGGGCTTCGTGACCGGTGTAGGACTTCACGTGGCCCGTATCGTGGAACCAGGCGGCGAGTAGGACGATTTCCAGTTCCCGCGGACTGAGGCCCTCGGCCCGGCCGATCTTGCGGGCCCCCTGGGTGACGTTGATGGTATGGTGCAGATTGTGAAAGACCCGGTCCTTCGGCAGCTCCCGGATCAGCAGGTCGGTCACGTAGCGTCCGGCGCGGTAGAGGATGCTCTTGCGGTGGGTCATGGTGTGTGCCAATGTAGCTGATTCCTTTCATTCGGGCCCAAGCTTATGAATTTCAAAATCCTTTCGTACTTTTGCGGCTCAATTTTAACCCCCTTCTCCCAACCCTAAGTCTCCCGTAATGGCTAACACCGGTAAAGTAAAGCAGGTAATCGGACCCGTCGTTGATGTTTCCTTCGCCGCCGAGGGCAGCGAACTGCCCGCTATCCTGAACGCCCTGGAAATTCAGCGGGGCAACGGTGAAACCCTGGTACTGGAAGTACAGCAGCACCTCGGCGAGGATGCCGTGCGCACCATCGCCATGGACGCTACCGACGGGCTGAAGCGCGGCCTCGACGTCATCGACACCGGCAAACCCATCGCCATGCCCGTGGGTGCGGCCATCAAGGGCCGGCTCTTCAACGTAGTCGGTGAGCCCATCGACGGGATGCCCGCCGTGGCGAAGGGGGACAACGCCCGCCCGATCCACGCCGACGCCCCGATGTTCGAAAACCTGGCTACGGACCGCGAGCCCCTCTTTACGGGCATCAAAGTCATCGACCTGATCGAGCCCTACACCAAGGGCGGCAAGATCGGCCTGTTCGGTGGCGCCGGAGTAGGCAAGACCGTACTCATCCAGGAGTTGATCAACAACATCGCCAAGGGCTACGACGGCATCTCGGTCTTCGCCGGAGTAGGGGAGCGTACCCGTGAGGGGAATGACCTGCTGCGGGAAATGCTCGAAGCCGGTATCATCAAGTACGGCCACGACTTCATGGAAGATATGGAGAACGGCGGCTGGGACCTGAGCAAGGTCGACATGCAGGAACTCGAAGACTCCAAGGCTACCTTCGTCTTCGGACAGATGAACGAGCC
>CAZQNE010000128.1:0-6463 GCA_964594535.1 uncultured Lewinella sp. | reverse complement strand
TTCCCCACAATAAAATCAGCCTCCGGCCAGCTAGTCGCCCGGCCTCCGATTATTCGTTGCACCTGCGTCCGCGCCCGATCGTCGGGTACCTGCTCGCCGGTGACGGGGTGGGTCTTGTAGGTCACGCCATCCCAGCGGGTGACGGGCTCACCGGCTTCGTCTAGTACGGGTTCGATGCGGTCCCACTCCAGTACGGCGTCGCGGTTTTCGATGTTGTGGTAGTCGCGTAGGACGGGGTCGCCGATGTCGGACAGTCCGCCGGTACTGCGCAGGTGCCACTGCAGGTAGCCGATCCAGAGCACGAGCTCGGCGATCCTAGCGGCCCGGGGGTTGAGCTCGATGCCGAGCATGTTTTCGGGGGTGATGGTGGCCCCGGTGATGTCGATGCTGATCTGCCCCTGCCCGAGCTCGCGCAGTACGTTGCGGACCTCCCCCTCCAGTCGCTTGAGCAGTTCGAGGGTAACGTAGAGGAAATTGGCGCTGCCGCAGGCGGGGTCGAGCACGCGCACGTCGGCCAGTCGCTGGAGGTAGCGCTCGACTTCGGCGATGGCCTTAGCATCTTCCCCGTCGTTGGCCAGGCGGAGGGCGGCGGCCTGCACGCCGTCCCACTCCCGGCGCAGGGGCTCCAGGATGGTGGGCTGCACCAAGCGTTCGACGTAGGCGCGGGGGGTATAGTGGGCGCCGAGTTTGTGGCGTTCGCGGGGGTCGAGGGCACGTTCGAGCAGGGTGCCGAAGATGGCGGGCTCGACCTCGCGCCAGTCGGCCCGGGCGGCTTCGAGGAGGAGCTGGATCTGGTCTTCGCTGAGCGCCACGGCCGAGGTGTCGCTGAACAGGCCACCGTTGAAGCGCCGGACCTTGGTGTCGAGCACGACGGAGTAGCCGCCGGCGTTCATCTTTTCCCACAGCTCGGTGATCTTGGGAACGAAGCTGACGGGTTTCTGGCGGCAGGCTTCGAGCAGTTCGGTGAAGGCGCGGTCTTCGAGCAGGCCGACGTCTTCGGCGAACATGGTGAACAGGCAGCGCATTAAAAATGCGGATTGACGATTGACGATTTCCGAATTTCGATTTACAATTTGGCTACCGCCGTTGCCGTTCGCGCGGGCTTCGCCGCTGCTCACCTGATGTGTTTCCTGGGTAGCGGCACGTTGGTTATCGAGGCTCTTGGCGAGTCGTGCCAGGCGGTCGGCGATCTCCTTGGTGACCCGGGCACTGCGGCGGGCGGGGTCGAGACTGAGGGGGTCGGTCCAGATGGCGTGGAGCCGCTCGCGGATGGCTGCGTCGGCCAGGTCGGCCAGTTGGATGCGGTAGCTATTAGCGTCGGGGAAGGGCTGGTAGTGGCCGCCGGCGCGCGACCAGTCGGCGTAGCAGGCAATACTGTGGCCGACGTCGGCGACGAGGATGAAGGGGGGGCGGCCGCCGCTGATCTCGTCGCCGCTCAGCAGGCGGGCGTAGTTCTCGGCCTGCTTGCGGGCCCGCTCCATGGCGGTGTCCCAGGCCTTGCTGCCGCGTTTGCCGTGGCCGGTCTTGCGGGCTTTCTGGGCGTCCTCCCGCTTTTTGCTGAGGGCGGCACCGCCGGTTTGCTCGCTGGCACCCTGCTTGTTTTCCAGGATGAAGTGGCCGCGTTTGTAGCAGTCGATCTTCTTCACGCCGCGGGGGCTGGGCACCGACTTTTCGAAGACGTAGCGGTTGTGGCTCTCATCGGGGTGGGTGGGGTCTGGTTTGGCGACGCCGATGAGGACGCAGAGGTCGTTGGTGAAGGACTGGGCGTTGGAGGATTCGGCGGCACCGGAGCGGGACCATTTATCGTAGAAGGTGGAAAAATCCATCTGGGGGGTTAGGTACTGGGGGCGGGTAGGCGGGGAAGATAGCTCATCTACCGGACGGGCGGGGCTGGTTGGTGCTGCGGCCCCGTAGTGCGCAACTGCGAGTTGCGGCTTACTGTCGCGAATGCAATTCGCGTTGTACTAGCCACCTTTGTCTACTTTACCGCGCTAGCAGCCATTGCCCCATGTCTACCCCATCCGCCCGCGAACTCATCCAGCACCTAGAGGAAACGAAACCGCCCTTCGTCAAGGTGGCCGTGACCGACATCGACGGCGTGCTCCGGGCCAAGTACCTCAGCCGGGAGAAGGTCACCGCCGCCGTGACGAGCGACTTCGGCTTCTGCAACGTCATTTTCGCCTGGGACCGTAACGATACCCTCTACACCGACCCCGCACCGAGCGATCCGGGCTACGCCGACGCTCGCGCTACGCTCGACCATACCACCTACCGAATTTTACCCTGGGAAGAAAACACCCCCCTTTTGCTGGCGGATTTCAGTAATGACGCAGGTGTTGCGGGCACGGCCTGTCCGCGAAGTCTGCTGCGAAAAGTCATCGACCGCGCAACGGAAATGGGCTACACCGCCCGCTTCGGCCCGGAGTACGAGTGGTTCACCTACCGCGCCGATGGCGAGCCCCTCAGCCCGGGCATGTTCGGCTACTCCTCCCTGCGCACGGGGGAGCACGGTACTTTCCACCGCGACCTGCTGGCTAAGCTGACCCATGCGAAGGTCGACATCGAAGGACTGCACACCGAGACCGGCCCCGGAGCCCTGGAGGCGGCCATCGTTCACCGGGAAGCGCTGGAAGCCGCCGACCGTGCCGTCATCTTCAAAGAGGGCGTACGCCAGGTCAGCTACCTCCACGGTCTGCGCTCCAGTTTCATGGCCAAGCCCGCGGCCGACCTTCCCGGCTGCGGCGGCCACCTCCACCAGTCGCTCTGGCGGGATGACCGAAATGTTTTTTATGATCCCGCGGGGCGCTACGGACTAAGTCGGGTGGGGGAGTACTACCTCGCCGGACAACTTGCCCTGCTTCCCGCCCTGCAGTGCCTGTTCGCCCCCACCGTCAACAGCTACAAACGCTACGTTCCCGGCTCCTGGGCGGCTACCCACGCTAACTGGGGGATCGACAACCGCACCGTGGCCATCCGCTTGATCCCGGGCGGGGAAGCCGCTACCCGGCTGGAACTGCGCGTACCGGGGGCCGACGCGAACCCCTACCTGGCGATCGCGGCGGCCCTGGCGGCGGGGCTCTACGGTATGGAGCACGAGCTGGAGCTGGATCAGCTACCGGTCGGTGGGTCCGCTTACGCACAACAAGTCGGTGAACCCCTGGCCGATCATTTGGGCGCGGCCGCGGGTGCAATGTTGGCGGATGAACGAACGGTAGCCCTGCTTGGCCAGGACTTCACCGAACACTATGCCGCTACCCGCCGGTGGGAATGGCGGCGATTCATGGGTGCGGTGACCGATTGGGAGCGGGAGCGGTACGGGGAGCTATCCTGACCTCAGACGTGGAGGGCCCGGTCGTCGGTAGCCGCCAGCGCCGCCTCCCGGAAGGCCTCGGTGTAGGTCGGGTGGGCGTGGCTCATGCGGGCGGCGTCCTCGGCACTGGCCCGGAATTCCATCAGGGCGACGGCCTCGGAGATCATATCGGCGGCGCGGGCCCCGACCATGTGTACCCCCAGGATCTCGTCAGTCGCCGCGTCGGTGAGCACCTTGACCATGCCCTCGGTGTCGGTACTGGCCCGGGCACGGCCGAGTGCCTTGAAGGGGAATTTGCCGGATTTGTAGTCCACGCCGGCCTCCTTCAGTTCTTCCTCGGTCTGGCCCACGGCAGCCACTTCCGGCCAGGTGTAGACTACCCCGGGGATGAGGTTGTAGTCGATGTGGGGCGACTGACCCGCGATATGCTCCACGGCAAAGATGCCCTCCTCCTCGGCCTTGTGGGCGAGCATGGCCCCGCGCACGACGTCGCCTATGGCGTAGATGTGGGGCTTATTGGTCTGCAGGTGGTCGTTGACCTCTACCCGCCCCTTATCGTCAGTTTGGATACCGACTTTATCCAGGCCGAGCTGATCGGTGTAGGCGTAGCGGCCGATGGCGATCAGGCAGTAATCGTATTCCTTGGTGGTGGACTCCCCGTCGGCCTGCTTTTCGTAGGTGACCTTTGCACCCGAGTGCCCGCCCTCGACGTCGGTGACCTTATGCTTAAAGTAGAACTTCAGGCCGGTCTTCTTCAGCGCACGCATGAGTTCCTTGCTGCAGTCCTTGTCCATGGTGGGCAGGATGCGGTCCTGGAACTCGATCACGTCTACCTCGGTGCCGAGCCGCCCGAAGACGCTGCCCAGTTCCAGCCCGATCACGCCACCGCCGATGATGGCCATGCTCTTCGGCACCTCGGTGATGTTGAGGGCCTCGGTACTGGTGATGACCCGCTTCTTGTCGTAGTTGAACATCTTCGGGGTGATGGGCTTACTGCCCGTAGCGATGATGAAGTGCCCGGAGGTAATCTCCCTGTCGTCCCCCTCGTTCATCGCGACGTGGAGGGTGTGGTCGTCCCTAAAGCTACCGAAGCCGTAAAAGACTTCGATCTTGTTTTTCTTCATCAGGAACTCCACCCCCTTTACGGTCTGCTCTACGACCTCGTTCTTCCGCTGGATCATCTGCGGCATATCGACGGCGAGGTCCTTGATCTTAATTCCGAAATCAGCAAATTTCTCGTGGGCCGTATGGTAGTGCTCGGAGGCGTCGAGCAGGGCCTTGGAGGGGATGCAGCCCACATTTAGGCAGGTGCCGCCGAGGCTGTCGTATTTTTCGACGATGGCGGTTTTCAGCCCCAGTTGGGCGGCGCGGATGGCGGCCACGTAGCCCCCCGGGCCACTGCCGATAATTGTTACGTCAAAGTCCATTCAAATCGTTTCGGTAGGTTGGCTAAGGGAACGGTTGGGCGGGGCATAAGTTGGCCGGGTACCGGATTGGGCGGATCGTTCCGAACATGAGTTTATTTTACTCAGTTTGTCTGGGCAAAACCCTGCCCGTGATCCCTACCGCTATCCCGCGACTTCTACTCCTGAGCTGTAGCCTTATTGTTCTTGCCCCGGCTACCGCCCAACAAGACCGGGGTGATCGGACCGCGAAAATCGGCCCGAAAGTAAGCGCCTCCTCCGTGATGGACATCCAGCCCATGGGGTCCGCCCCGGACTGGGCTCCCACCATTGACCCCCAGATGCTCGCCGTGGTTGAGGAGTTCAGCGCCGCCGAGCCGATAAGGTACCCCGAGGCCACTCCCTTCCAGGTACGCAACGCCATTCTGCCCGCCGAGGCCGTCTTCGAACTACTCATGAAGGCCGGGCTACCCGCGGCCGCCCCCAAAACCGACGTGGCCCACCGCATCCTGCCCGTGGGCCCCGAGGAGGGCATCCTGGTGCGGACCTACACCCCCCTGGACGCCCCGGACGGCCCCCTGCCCGTGATCGTGTACTTTCACGGGGGCGGCTGGGTGATCGCCGACCTGGATACCTACGACCCCAGCGCCCGTGCCCTGGCGGCCCGCTCGGGTGCCATCGTAGTATCGGTGGCCTACCGTCAGGCACCGGAATACACCTACCCCACCGCCCACGAGGATAGCTACGCCGCCTACGAATGGGTCGCCAAGAACGCCTCCGAACTGGGGGGCGACCCCGACCGGATCGCCACGGCCGGAGAAAGTGCCGGCGGTAACCTTGCCGTAGCCATGGCCCTGATGGCAAGGGATCGCGGGGGCAGGATGCCCGATCACATCGTGTCCGTCTATCCCGTAGCCGATGGGGACGTACAGAGCGACTCCTACGATAAGTACGCTATGGCCAAACCGCTCAACCGGCCCTTCATGGAGTGGTTCTTTAGCCACTACACCCCCGACTGGAAAAGTAGCGAGTCCCCTCTCATCGCGCTCATCGACGCTGACCTGTCTGGTCTGCCCGCCACCACCATCATCAATGCCGAGATCGACCCGCTGGCCGCCGAGGGCGAAACCCTCGCCGAACGGCTGCGTGCCGCCGGCGTCCGCGACGTCGAGCACCGGCAGTACCCCGGCGTAACGCACGAGTTCTTCGGAATGGCCGCCCTGCTGGAACAGGCCGTCGAGGCCCAGGAATTCGCCGCCGGCAGACTGAAAGAAGCGTTTAAACGGATGCGCTGACTATTTTTTGGGCTTGCGCCGTTTCTGCTGGCGGCCACCGCGCTTAGTCTGTGGTAGATCCTTGCTTTCCCCCGAAGCCTTGTTTCCGTTACCCTTCCGGCGGCGGCTGGTACTCTTGCGTTTTTTCCGGCGCTTTTCGGCGGGCAGCTCGACCGCGCCGGTGACGTCCTCGTACTCGAACACATCGTCAGGGGCGGCGGCGACTTCCTGGTAGGTCTGCAGGTCCGCCGGCTGCTTACCCTCGCGGTTCATCTCCAGGATCTCGTGCACTTTTTCGACCGGAATGGGGTAGAGGGTACCCCGGTTCTCGCGGTAGGTGTAGTACATCAGCCCCTTGAAGATGTCGGTCTTGATGAGTTGGCCGGTGCCCGCCTCCGTCCGCAGTTTGTCGGCCTTTCTGGGGAAGGCTTCCAGGGCCTCCATGTAGGTGTCGAGCTCGTAGTTGAGGCAACACT
>CAZQNE010000127.1:0-6496 GCA_964594535.1 uncultured Lewinella sp. | reverse complement strand
AAATGTTTTTAGAACAGGGGCAACGCGATAACCCGGTAGTCCTCTACCTGGAAGCGAATAGGTTGAAGGAAGTGAGTAGGCCTGGAGGCGTTGAACCGCACGCTGATCTACCTGACGAATTGAAGTGCTTCTTGTTGCCAACCATGCTACCGAACAGTACGCTCTTGTGGGCGGTCATTGGTGTTGTCGATGATCCGGCAGAGAATCGCAGAAATTTACTTGAGTTTTTGGATCCAGTAAACCCGACTATTGGATTTAATAGTCTGATAGTATTTTTCGATAAAGTTGAAATGAACCTGGTCCTTAGGTACGAGTCGCTCTCGTAGCTTTATTCACCCCTTCACCAGCCCCCCCCAGTACCCCGGAAACGCATACCGCCCCGCCCGCAGCCGCCGTTTGGCCAGGGTGAGCGCCGCGGCCGGATCGTGCCCCCGGTACAGCTGTTCGTAAAAGCCCCGCTGTAGCTGCGCCGAAGCGGAGGCCGGAATGCGCCAGAGGCTGTACACTACGTCCGGCACCCCGAGTTGCTGAAAGCCGCGGGCGATGCTGAAGGTGCCTTCCCCCACCGTCTGCCGGCCCCGCCCCGTTTCGCAGGCGGCCAGGACGACCAGACTGGCCCGGCACCGCAAGCGCGCCAACTCCACTGCGTTGAGGCTATCCCGACCGGAAAAGTAGAGGTAGTTGCCGTAGCGGCTCAGGGGGTTGCCGCGGGCGTGTAGGGAAAGATTGACGATGCCGAATGACCCCAGTTGCTCGCGAAAGGTACCACTGCTACAGCGCGAACCGTCGAAAAATGTACTCCCCGCCGCCGCCATTTCTCGCAGGTAACGTTCCGCCCCGGCGAAGTAGTTGGCCAGCTCGGGATAGGTCCAGTTGCCAACGGTACGATCGGCGTAACCCGCCGGGCGGGCGGCGGCGTTCAGCGCCTCGACCCGCAGGCTGGGGGCGTAGCGGATTTCAATCTTATCTACGAGATACGATAAACTATCCCAATCCTTCCCCCCCGCCGGCGCGGTCACGAGTGTGCCGAAGGGCAGCCGGCGTAGCGGACCGGCGGGAACGATAAGCAAGCGCCGGCGCTGGTTCAGTGCCTCCGCGAAGGGGGCCACCGTAAGCTCGTAAAGGTAGGAGGATGCACTGCGAAAGGCGGCCACCGCTACTTCGTCAGACCGACCTTCGAGGTATTTCAGGTAAGTGGCGATGCTGTCCCTGAGCCCCTCGGAGCGGGGTAGGGCGTACACCACCACCGTGTCCGCATCGATGTACTGGGCGATGAGGCGGCCGTTGCCTTCCCCGAAGTGCAGGATGGCATCCGTGGGTCCCATTCCGTCCCGTAGGTCCGCCAGTTCGAGCCGTCTGCCGGGGCGGGAAGCCGGACTGGCCGACCGGGCCTCGCGAAGCCCGTCGTTTCGCTCGCGGTGCAGTCGGCTCAGGCGGGTCAACTCTTTTCGTTCCCGGCGGGACAGCCCCCCGCCCCGTAGTTCTTTTTCTTTCAGTTCGTTGATCTGGCTCTGCCAGTTGCGCAGTCGGGCATCGGGTTGCAGGCGGTCGTTGAGTAGTAGGAAGGTGCGGGTCCGTTCCAGGGTATTGAGCAGCTGGCTGGCCGTTGCCGGACCGGGGCGGTCGCGATAGCCGTAGTAGTCGACCGTAGTGGCGTTTTGCACCACTTTGTAGGTGATATTGGTGAGCTGGCGCAGCGCGCTTTCTTCCTCTCCCGTTACGAATACGTTTTCCCAGTGATCGAGCAAAAAATCGAAGGCCCGTTTGGCACGCGCGAAGGAAGCGGTATCCCCCCGCGCAAGGTAGTCCGCCAGCCGGTAGCGGCCGTAATCACACAGGGCGTAGTAGCAGAGTTTGCGCTTTGGGTAGCCCAGTAAAACGCTATCCATATCCGCATCGCTGAAGCCGGCATCCCGGCAACCGTAAAGCACCATATGGTCCAGCGTACTGCGGTGGGCGAGCGCCAGGTCTCCCGTTTTGATGGCGTACTGGCTCAGGGTCCAGATCGTTTCGTCCTGCAGGTGAAAGTCGTAGTCGGGCCATTCGCCCCGGAAGCGGGTGTAGTAGTGCAGTACGCTATCGGCGCGCTGCCCCCGGTGGTGGTAGTAGCCCCGCAGTCGGTCCGGAAAACCGAAGGCTACGGTGCGATCGGCCCGGAGGAGCGGCCGTAGTTCGTCCTCAAAGCGCGCTCGATCCTGGAAGCGACTCACGATGATCACTTTCTCCCGCTGCGCTTCCCGCCACCGGGGAGAGTCGATCGCACGAAAGGCCCGCACGGCATTCGTCATCAATTCGGCTGCCTCTTCGAGTAGTTCGCCACGCAGGGGTTCTTCCTGCTGATCGGCGTATTTCTTGAGACCGAGACCCTCGGCGACCAGCAGCCGCCCCTCCAGTTCGGGGTAGGGCCGGTCTGCCGTGGCGAGTAGTTCCCGACCCGCCCGGGCGGCACTCACCTGGGTAGAAAAGGTATAGCTGTACAGCTGATCGAGGGCCAGGCAGAGCTGGTTTTCGGCCAGCAGGACGGCGGGCGCCCCGTCGTCGAGCAAGTCGGCCGCCCACCGCTGGTAGTAGCCGATGGAGTCGGTATGGAATGCCTTGTCGAAGTGCAGTTTGGATAGTAGGTGTAGTGCCTTTACCAATGCTTCATCCGCCAGACTATCCTGTACGCTAAGCTTTTCCGGAACGGCCCGCCGCCCCCCCGCTAGCGCCGCGGTAAGGTCCCCCTCCCGGTAGGCCAGCCAGGCCCGTGCCAGGGTGACTTCGGCGTTCTTTGCGGTTGAACTTTGCACCTGCGTCCGCGCCCCGATACTATCCACCCATGCCCGCACCGCATCCTCCCGTTGTTCGACCAGAAGTTGGGAGAGGGTAGCCGGAACTACGGTAGTCTCCCGGGGGGTACACGCAAGACAGGCCAGCATAAACAGGAGGATGGGGTACCGCACCGGAGCAAATTGCTCCCTAACATACGTGTACCTACTTGCATTTCCAAAAGGCTATTCCATTACCCGCCCCCGGAACACATTTACCCGCTTATTGCTGGGGTTCCCCGTGGTACGGCGGAAGGTGACGATCTGCCCCGTGTGGTAGATGGCGTCGGCCAGCGGTCCGTTGAGCATATTCCAGAGGGGGTACTCGGCGTAGTTGCCGCCGTAGCTGAACATAACGCGCTGCTCCTGAAGGTCTTCCGCCCCCATGGCGCGGTACAGCGCACTAGCCTCCGCCAGGCGTAGCAGGGTGCGTTCCCGCAGCTCGGGGTAGGTGAGGTCGGACCAGTCTTCGGGGCGTACCATGGTGTCTCCCCTGGGGGCATTGACGATTATTTCGGCCAGTCCGTAGAGGTGTTCCAACGTCTCGTAGCAGCTGCGGGCTTGCTCGCTGGGGCGGTAGTCGAGGTCTTCCGGTCGCAGTCCCTCAGTGGCGTGGCGGTAGCGGAACCCGAGGGCGTCGATCATACGGGCGATGACGTTGCCGGAGGTATAGTCGTCGGGGTAGTCGTCGATTTGGTAGTAGGGTAAGGTATCGCTTTGGGCCATGAGGGGTAGGGCGGGGACGCAGGTGCCGAGTAAAATCAGGAAGATCGGTCGCATCCGCTACGTATTCGTGTATACCCGGTACTCCCAGGCGCCCAGTTCATCCTCCATGTCGGGGTTCAATACGGCCCGACCGTTACTGAATACCTCGGTATAAGTGCCGGCGAAGTCATCCCCCTGCAGGGTGAATGACTGCCGCTCACCGCTCAGGTTGATGACCACCACGACCCGGTCGCCGTTCTTCTCGCGGGTGAAGGCGTAGATGTATTCGTCCTTTCCGGTGGGGATCTTGACGAGTTCGCCGCCGTGGTCGCCGTTCCAGAGGGCCTCGTTTTCCTCCTTCAGGTCAAAGAGGGTCTGGTAGAAATCGGCGTAGGCGTAGTCGCCCCAGTCGATCTCGTCCTTTTTGAAGAACTCGTACTGCTTATCTACGGCGGATTCCTGACCGGAGTAAATCAACGGCATCCCGTCGAAGGTGGCGGTCAGTACGGCAAAGGCTTTGTGCCCGTCGCCGAAGCGGCTGAATTCCGTGCCGGCCCAGGCGTTCTCGTCGTGGTTGCTGGTAAACTGCATCTGATACCCGCGGTCGTAGGCTTCGTCCTTTTCTTCCAGAAGTTCGTCGATGCTCAGGGCATTGACGGCACCTGCGGCCCCGCCCTCCTCCCGGGCAATGTTGCTCAGGTCCTGCTCGCCATCGCCCCGGAAGGCACCCCGTGCCTTAGCGATCTCATTGAGGAGGTGGTGCATTTCCCAGCCGTAGTCCATGATGAAGGCACCGTTGTTCACAATCTCGGGCACTTCGGCTTCGGCCAGCATGAAAAGCGGCTCGATGGCGTAGAGTTCGGCGCTGGCTTCTTCCCAGAAATCAACCGGTACGCCGTGGGCCACATCTACCCGGAAGCCGTCGATGCCGATGTCTTCGACCCAGTAGGCCATAGCGGCGATCATGCTATCGCGCATTTCGCGGTTGTCGTAGTCGAGGTCGGCCACGTCGGTCCAGCCCCAGCTCTCGCCGGTGGCGGGGTTGATGGGGTCGGTGATCTCGCCGTCCTTGGTGGTGTAGAAGTCGGGATGCTCCTCGATCCAGGGGTTGTCCCAGCCGGTGTGGTTGGGCACCCAGTCGATGATGGCGTACATGCCCGCGTCGTGGATGGCGGCGAGCATTTGCCGGAAGTCTTCCATGGTGCCGAAGTCGGGGTTGACGTCCTTATAGTCGGCTACGGCGTAGGGGCTACCGAGTTCCCCCTTGCGGTTGGTTTCGCTGATGGGGTGCACGGGCATGAACCACAAAATATCAACGCCCATTTCGGCCAGGCGGGGGATGTGTTCCTCGAAAGCGGCGAAGGTGCCTTCCGGCGTGAAGTGGCGGAGATTGACCTCGTAGATGGCGGCGTTTTTGCTCCAGTCGGGGACGTTGGGGTCAGCGGCCAGGTCGGCTACGGAGGTGGAGGATGAGCTTATGGTTTCCGGCGCTTCGCGGCGTTCGCAGGAGGAGGAGGAGAGGAGTAGTAGGGTGAAGGCTAAGGCTGAGGCTAAGGCTGAGGGCATGATTTATCTAATCTTTGTTGGTAGGGATTGAGGGAGTGGCCCGCAGAGTTCGTCCTGCTGACTTCCGCAGAGGGGGCGCAGAGTTTAGCGGAGGCGAGCGGGGCAGACGTCTTCCATGATAGACTAAAAACAGAAGACCAACGGTAAGGTTTGTCCCCTCATTCTCTGCGCGACTCTACGCAAACTCTGCTAAACTCTGCGGGCCTTCCTCAGCTCAGAGCTTGAGCTTTTCAATATGCTCGGCCAGGTTATCCCAGTAGCTTTTTGATGGGTTGGCCCGCAGAGTTCGTCCTGCGGACTCCCGCAGAGGGGGCGCGGGGTGTAGCAGAGACGGGCGGGGTCAACGCCTTGCACGATAGACTAAAAACAGTAGACATACGGTAAGGTTTGTCACCTCACCCTCCGCGCGATTCTGGGCAAACTCTGCTTAACTCTGCGGGCCTACTTCAGTCAGAGCTTGAGCTTCTCGATTCGCTCCGCCAGGATATCCCGGTAGCTTTTCCCCACCGGCAGACTAGTGGTTTTGCCCTTTTCCTTGACCTCCACCATATTGCCCTGCAGGGCCTCGATGCGCTTGAGGTTTACGATGTAGCTGCGGTGGATGCGCTGGAAATCGGAACTGGGGAGCTTTTCGTCCAGCGATTTCATGGTCTGGAGGGTGATGACGCGGTCGTTGGGTTGGCGGATGATGACGTAATCTTTGAGCCCTTCGATGTAAACGATCTCATCCAGATTTACGCGGACCAGCTTCTTATCCGCCTTGACGAAGAAGTAGCCCGGGCCGCCGTCCTCCATGGGCAGGGCTTTGGCCTTCTGCTTCAGTTCGGCCTGCTCTACGGCGCGGTTGCAGGCCTGGAGGAAGCGGTCCATGCTAATGGGCTTGACCAGGTAGTCGAGGGCGTTGAGCTCGAATCCATCCAGGGCGTAGTTCGGGTAGGCCGTGGTAAAGATGGTCACGGGAGGGTCGGAAAGTCCGCGCAGGAAGTCGGTACCGGTAAGCTGCGGCATATTGATATCGAGGAACATCAGGTCCACGTCCTCTTTCTTCAGCACTTCGTTGGCCTCGAAGGCATTGTCGCACTTGGCTACGAGTTCGATCTCATTGATTTTTTCGAGGTAGGTCTCGAGGATGTCCTGCGCCAGCGGCTCGTCATCTACGATTATGGCGTTGATCATAAGGCAAGGGGTGAAGGGGTGAAGGGGTGAAGGGGTGAAGGTGGCGTAGTAGGCAATATAGGCCTTTAAGTGATTCAGCTGAATATAAGGTAAGCGCGAGCGGGGCGGCGGAGCGCGGGTGCGGGCTACTACCGGCCCCGGAGGGGTCGTCCGAACGAGCGGGGGGTGCAGTGACGGCGTAGCCGAACGAAGCCCTCCGCGGGGGGGAATTATAATTCGAGGGGAAGGGGAATAGCGTAGGT
>CAZQNE010000126.1:0-6505 GCA_964594535.1 uncultured Lewinella sp. | reverse complement strand
CTTCCAGGTTCGTTTCCCGGTACAGTTCCGTAGTGGATACCTTCTTGTGACCGGCAAAGACCTGCACTTGCCGCAAGCCTTCGCCCGCTTTCAGTTTGAGCGTAATGACGCTTTGTCTGATCACGATTGGCGTCAGTCTTTTGCCCGGCACCAATGGCCGCAGCGTCTCGACCAGGTAGTGTACCCCCTCACCTCGCTCCGGCGTGCCCCGGCTGGTCAGGATCAGCGCTTCCGCCTCGTCGGTGGCCAGCCGCGGCCGATCCTCGTTCAGGTAGGCGTATAGTTCCATCACCTGGGGGGCGGCCAGCGGTAGCGTCCGGGCCAGAGTGCGCCTGGTGGCCGCTACGTTCACCGTCGCCGCGCTCAGGTCGATGTCTTCCACCCCCAGCCGGCCGATCTCTCCCGCCGTCAGCGCCTGGTGGGTCAGCAGCCCGATGATTACGGCATTGCGCCGGGCCAGCAGTGGGTAGCGTTCCGTTCTTGGCTTCCGTAGCCCGGCTAACTCATCGGCATCGAGTAGGTCCTGCGTCTGGACCTGGTCGGTACGGACCACGTCGCGCAGCCGTAGTCGTGAGGCCGGATGATCGGACCGCCGCCCGGACCGCAGCAGATAACGGTGGTAAGCCTTGACGGCGTAAAGCACCCGCCGTACCGTAGCCGCATTAGCGTAGCGCCCGCGCAGGTAGACCAGGTAGCCGACTACTTCGGCGTAGCCCACTGACAACGCCCGTTGTTCCCCGCCCAACCAGTCCAGGTAGTGCCCGATCTCGAAGGCGTAGATCCTGGCCGTTGCCGCCGAGTAGTTATCCGCCAGGTAGTCGGTCAACGTCATGATCCTGCGGGTTTTACGTGGGTGTAGAGCTGCGTCGTTTCCAGGTGCGTATGGCCCAGGAAGTCGCGCACCCGCTCCAGGTCCATGCCACCGGCTAGCAGGTGGGTAGCTACCGAGTGACGCAGGACGTGCGGCGTAACTTGTTCCTCGATCTGCGCCCGCACCGCCAGTTCCGCTAGCCGCCTATCGATCGTGCCGCCCAGCATCCGTCTACCCCGATCATTGAGCAGTAGCGCCCCACCACTTGCCCCGGCCACCCACCGCCACCGCTCCCGCTTGTGGTAGTTTTTCAGCCCCGCCGCCACCCGCCCGGCCAGCGGGATCACCCGCCGCTTCCTGCCCTTGCCGCTGCGCACGTAGAGCAGGCCCGCCGCGTGGTCGATGTCACCGACGTTCAGGCTGATGACTTCCGCCCGGCGTAGTCCGCAGCCGTAGAGCAGATGAAGGATCGACGTGGCCCGGCTATCGCCGTCAGCCGCCGCGTAGAGCCGTTTGACGACCGCCCGGCTGACCGCCTTTCTGGTCGACGGCGGTGGTACCGGAAGCCTCAGTCCCAGCAACGGTGAACCGCCCCTGAGTCCGTGCCGCTCGGCGTAGTCGAACAAGAGCTTACAGCTGAACAGGTAGCCCGTCACGGTGTAGAGACTCAGCGCGCCACCGGTCGCGCTCGGCCGCGTGGTGAGGTAGTCCAGGTAGCTTTGCATGTCGGCGCGGTCGACGTCGGCCAGCCGGTTTTGGCCCCGCTCTTCCAGCCACCGTAGCAGCTCCCCCGCTCCCCGGACTTTAGCCGTCGCCTCAGCGTAGCCCAGCAGTTCCATTTCCCGCCGGCAGGACGCCAGCAACTCCCGGTAGTAGTCCGTATTCGGTTGAAGTTTCGTGCTCACCCTAGTAACACTTTTTCTGAACGCCGAACGCCAGGGCTATTTTGCTCCCTGAAGTCAGTGTTTACGCCATTCCTGGCGTTCGGTCTGGTGTTCGCTGGCGTTCGGCTCATAGTCCCTTTAGCTGTTCCAACAGGTCGGTTTTGATGCGCGAGCGTAAAGCGGCCATGTCGTCCCAGTGCGTCACCCGGTAGCGGAAGCCCCGGTTAGCGAAGCCCTCCCGTTGCAGGTATTCCAGCTCGACCAGCCGCGTCAGGTAGTGGTGTTGCTGGGTCTTGCCCAGGCCGATGGCCCGGCGCAGCTCGTGACGGTTGCAGGCGTAGTTTTCCCCCTTGCGCCTGACGTAGCTTTTGACCCGCTCGAAGAACTGCCTGAGCGAACCGTCCAGCTCGTCGACCTTCAGCACGATGCTTTCAAAAAGTACCTCGCAGGCCGTGCGCAGGTCGGCCACTTCGGTCACTAGCCGGCCCCGCTCGTCCCGCTTCCGCTGGTACTGATTGAGCAGCGTAACCTGGCGCACGAAGCACTGATAGAGCTCATTCAACCGCCGGATCTTGTGCGCCTCCCTGGGCAGCCGGATACGCTCGGCGTAGGGGTTGACCACCTCCAGGGGATCCAACAAGCGCAGGCAGTTTTGCAGGAAGCCACGCACCGCCCGTTCCCCCGCCCGGTCCACCCGGCCGGCACTCCAGCGGTTCTGGTAATCGATGATCTTCCGGCTCTGCTCGGCACTCTCGTTAACGGCCACCACGAAGCAGCGACTGATGTTGTCCTCGTAGACTTCGGCCTTGGTCGTACACGCCAGACTAGCGATCGGTCCGCGGATCACCCGGTTGGCCCGCGCGTTGTTACCCAGTTCGTCCTTGACGCTGGTCGCCCCCCGGATGATGCCGTTACTCTGCAGTTCGCGCACCGCGAAGAGGGCTTCCTCCTTCAGCCCGTCCAGGTCCTCGAAGCACAGTAGTTTGTTACAAAAATCGTACTCCCCGCCGTTGTAAAAACTGCCCTCCGTCACCCGGGTGTACCGCTCCACTTCCTCGGTCGGGATCATGTCGGCTACCGTCGAGAGCAACCGCGTCTTACCGCTGCCGCTGGCCCCCTGGATGAGCGCGTGTAAGGGTTGGGCCGTGGCGTAGGACGAGGCCACCACGAAGAGCAACAGCCGGTTGTTTTCCTCACCAACAATGCCCGCCCGCTCGATCTCGGCGTTGATGCGGTCCAGCAGATCGGGCTGCCTGAGGAAGTCCAGGCACCGCCCCCGGTCGGCCCCGCCGACGGTGACTTTGCCGGTCCGGTTGGCCCGGGCACCGTCGCGCAGCGTCTCGCGGTGGGCTTCGAGCGCTTCGGTGAGCCGGTCCAGGTCCAGCTCGATCAGGTCGGCCCGTAGTCCCAGCCGGTCGGCCACCTCGCGGGCGGCTTTGCCGATCTGCTTGTCCTCGTACAGGTCCAGCTTTTGCCGACTGCGCCGACCTTCCTGGTTGCGGATGGCCAGCGTTACCTTGAGGCTATCCAGGTCCTTATCGGCCGTGCGGATGCCGCCCTTGACTTCGTAGGTCGCCGTGGTTGAGCGGTAACGCAGATTGTGGGGGACGGTCGTGTCGAACTCGGCGCGTACGAAGGTAGAGGTGTCCGGCGCGGACGCGGGTGACGCACTGGCCAGCCCCGTAGCACTGCGGGATGCCAGTTCCGTGGGTCGTAACAATACTTCGCGCCCGACCAGTAGCTCCTCAAAGCGTTCCACCAGATCGGTGCCCGCCGCTACGGCGACCTGGTTAACGTCCGCTCCCTCCGGCAGCGGTAGCCGGGTAATGGTTAGTCGGGGGCGAAGGGCGTGCAGCTCGGCCGTCAGCCGCTCGGTAGCCGTCCGGCCGGCCGCATCGTTATCCAGTGCCAGGATGATCTCGCGTAAGCGTGGAAGCTCCGCGATGGCCGTGCGGTGCTCCACCGTCAGCCCGTTCGTACCGTACAGCGCCAGCAGCGCCAGCCCATCCACGCTAAAGGTGTAGTACTCCAGCGTGGCCGCATCGATCACGCTCTCGGTAAGCAGCAGCGTCTGCGTCTCCGGCTTCGGGTAGTTGGGAAAGAGCCCCCGCCGGCCCGCCGTGTAGTAGTGGCCCGCCCCCTTGATGGCCCGTCCGTACAGGCTTACCGGGAAGTTAGCGCGGTCCCGCAACGGGAAGACGATGCAGCCCCGCCCCCACTTGTCCGGCGTGCGCCGACTTTTGTAGCCAATGCCGATGAGCGCCCAGAAGCGTAGCGCCCGCCCCTCGCAGTAGGCCTGAGCTGCCTTATGCTTCTCCAGGGCGGCGCGGGCCGAGGTGTAGATCGTCCCGATATCCAAGGCGGGCGTGACCGGCTCGGGGGTGGCAACGGGCGTAGTGAGCGATTGGCCGCACAACTCCTTCGCCCTGAGGATGGCCGTTCGCTTATCGCACCGTTCCATGTGCAGCACGAAGTCGATCACGTCCACGCTCTGTACCGCACAGCCCCCGGCGAAGCAGTAGGCCGTGTTCGTATCGGCGTACACCTTCATCGAGGCTTTCTTATCGTCGTGGAAGGGGCAGGCCAGCGAGCCGGTCGGCCCGGCCGCCAGCCCGTAGTGGGCCAGTACGGTGGAGATGGGAAGGGCGGCTTTGATCTCGGCTATCGTCATGGAACTGTCAGTTTGCAGTTTTCTTTTCAGGTGAACAGAAAATTGATCTATACCTATTTGCTCCAAAAGTAGCCCTAAGGTATGAACTGACAAAACCTTTTGACAGATTTCTATGAACGATAAGCAGTATATTTGGAGATAAGACCGCACATACGTCCTATCGGGGCACCAAAAATATACTTATGTACAGCTTAGGGGACCGCATCAAGATGACCCGTCAGCGGCGCAAGCTCTCGCAGTCACAGCTGGCCACCGCCGCCGGCATTCACCAAAAGAATATCTCGAAGTACGAGAACGACGGCGTAGTCCCCTCTGCCCTCACCCTCAAGGCCATCGCCGATGTCCTGGACGTTTCGACCGACTACCTGCTCGGCAGTGATCGCGCCGATGCCATCCAGGATCAGGAACTACTGACCTACCTACGGGAAGTGGATAAACTGCCAGATGACATGCGCCAGGCCATTCTGACCGTGCTCGATGCTTGTGTGCGCGATACGAAGACGCGGCAAGCCTACGCGGCAGCTTAGCGGCTCCGGATGACGAAGGTCGGCTCGGGGCGCGGCCTCCCTCACACCGGCTAAAGCCAGTTCGGTCGTCGATCGCCCCGAACCGACCTTCGTCATGAACACGGGAGGGCAAGCAGTAAACTGCAAGCCCTCCCGTGTTCAGAAAAAACGTGGTAGCACCCCCAACCCCTGAGATTAGCTTCGATCGTGAAGCGCCCAACAGCCGCGCCCCGTCCATACGGCCGCAAATAGCGTCCCTACGGCGTGGCGCTACTCATTGGGCGGACGGAAAAACCTCTATACTTCTACCCGATATACCCAGTCACGTTGATTGATATTCCATTCCTGAGAAGTGTAATAATCTCTATCCCAATATCCTCTTTTCTCACTATACTCGGTATATGGTATGGCCGTGTTTTTTGCATCTCCAAGAGAAAGACTTATTAAGTCTAACGCGATATTAACTTTGAAATAAAACGGCATCGTCCACTGCTTAGTACTACCATTTGTAGTACCAGTAATCACAACTCCCCATATTTGGTAGCACAGCTTATCTCTGATAATGCGGGTTATCAGTGTATCATCAAACCACGTATCTCCTAATCCAACGCCTGCCGCTAACAGTGCTGCTATATCGACGGATAAAAAATCAGATAACTCATTGTAATATTGAAGGTCGATTCGGGGATAAATCCGCTCCGTATCAATGTGTTGAAGTGAATTAAAAACCCTTCGCTTAAGTATGGCTAGCTGACTTTCTTCGGCTTGGCTCAACGGTTGAAATATTTTTCAAGTGATTTAATAAGATCTTGTTCCGCACCTTGCCGTTGGCCATGACCTTTATCCCTTCCCATCCGCGCGGTAACTTTGATTCTTCGTTGCACACTAATTTTCAACTCTTTATAAAGAATCTTTAGCTCCTCTTTTGAATATTTAGCAAAATCTCTCACTTTTGGTAGTATACCGTGGACTTTACCAGTAGCATCTAACTTTGGAAGTTGAGGCAGTTTACTTCCCAACTGTGTGATTCTGCTGCCAGCTGCTGTTGCAGTTCCGCCTATGGGAAGGAGGATCGGTCGATCTTGCATTACAGGCGATCCATCACGGTAAACGTCTATCTGGAACTGGAGAAAAGTGTTATTAATACTCTGTTGTTGCCGCAACTCAGAGACACTTACCCCTCCTGCTAAACCCATACGATCATTCGCCCTTACTACACCGCCGGTGACGATCCCCAAATCTCCTCCAAGATCTTGAGTGCTAGTCTGGAGTTTTCCACTTCCCTGTAGAATTTCATAGGTGCCGTCCGAATTTTCACTGACCTTATTCCCCTTGAATAACCGTGCAAAAAAACCAAGCTTGATATCGTTTTCCTCCGCATACTTTTCCGCCTCCTCTTTAGTTTCAAACAATCCTAGTGGATCGGACCATAAAACAGGATTATTGAAACCGAAGCGATAAGGGGTCCATCCTGGTGCATATTCAGCCATTGGGTCTACTTGCAGCCAACGTCCTATACTGGGATCGTAAGTTCTAAACTCCGCCAAGTCCAACCCCAACTCCTCATTTCTCTCGATCCCATTATAGCGGTATCGCTCACTTCCAACACCCACTTTCCCGCCTTGTCCGATGC
>CAZQNE010000125.1:0-6743 GCA_964594535.1 uncultured Lewinella sp. | reverse complement strand
TGCCGCCCCGGATTCGCTGCGCGGGGAGCTGCGGGCGGAGCTGTACCAGTATTTGGCGATGCTGCATTTTGATCGTCATTACCACCGAGATTCCGTCGGGACATACGTCGAACTGGCGGAGTCCCATATCGGTCCCGACGGTCCAACGATACTTACGGCAAGGCAGGCCCTGGTAAAGGCGTACAGAAGTTACATCGACTGGGCGTACCTGGAAATGTGGATGCACGCTGAATACGGAAAACAACTCCTGGCCGACTCCGACACGACGCATGGATTACTTCACGGATTGCTACTGGTGATACAGGGCCGGGGCGTCAAGAAACACGGCGATAAACTGACCGAGGAGTGGCGGAAGATTGAATGGTGGGACCGGAGCGAACAGTATTTAAATACCGCGGTAGCTTATTTCAAAAGCCGTGGGTCACCCTGGGTAGCATACGCCAGAAACCAACTGGCGATCCAACTGACCCGACGACCGGAAGATGATGCGCTACTGCTAACCGTCGTTGATTCACTTGCGGGAGACGCGAAGGGCCGACCGGCGGTTTTCGCCTATCCGGACTACATCCTGGGGTACTGGTACTGGCACCGCGATGCGCCGGACAGCGCCGCCCACCACCTGCGTCTGCTACTCAATGAGCGGCCCTTCTTCTTTAGCCAAATGGAAAATGTAGCGTACTTCCTGTTGCTAAGACACGCGGAAGGCAAACAGGACTACAGTCAGGCTATCGATCTACTGCGGGACGAGATGCAGGCGGTCGGCTGTTGTCCGATCGGGCAGGATGAGCTCCTCAAATGTAACCGGGAAAACTTCTGTTACTACTACCCAAATACAATTGCGAAGCAGCATCTGAAATTGTACGGCTCGACCGGTAACCCGGAACATCTGCAGCGTGCCTACCAGCTTTCTCAGGTAGCGTTCAATAGATTTATCGGAACGTTTGCTAGTGACGAAGAAGAAGCCGCACTCAACAAAAGCCGGGTCGAGGTAGACCGGCTCATTAGCACTACACTGGAAATAGCGGCGGAGATGTCCTCCGTTCACCCGTCGGATGAACATTACGAAGCAGTCTTCGCGGCCATGGAAGTCGGCAAGGCGTACTTCCTACGACGTGAACTACTGGACCGGAAGAATGAACGATCTTCGGAAGAAGAAACCGTTGCTCACCCGAAAGTCGTAGAATACGATACCGAAATAAAGGGAATTAAGGCGCTGCTGGACAGCGAGATCTTCCTCACCGCAGCGGAACTAGTCCGCTACCAGCAGCTGGATCGACTGCGACGCAACTACCGAAGTAAGAACCTGGATGGGGTGACTCACCGGAATTCCCCGGATGGGCAGCTACTCGAACCCCAGCAGGACAAAGCTATCGAAGGGCTCTCCTTAGCAACCGTGCGTACCCGACTTGGGCCCGACGAGGGGCTTATCGAACTTGCGGAAGCCAATCGGACCCTCTATGCGCTGTACACTGACACCGACACAACGATAGTCTACCGTACTTCTCTGGATAGTATCGAGGATAACATAGAGGAATTCAGGGGGCTATTCGCGAAGTCGTCCATACCTCCGGTCACTACCTTCCAGCCCGTAGCTCACGACCTGTTTCTACGTCTAATTCAGCCCGTAGCCCACCGAACGGCAGTGTGCTCGACGCTATTGATCGTCCCCGGTCCGCTGCTGGCCACGTTACCCTTTGCCGCTCTGGTAGTAGAGCATAAGGAATTGAATGGCACCGCGACCTACCAGGACCTTTCTTATCTGAGCAACCGCTGTGGACTACGCTACCTGGACAGCTGGCGAACCTACGTCGAGCAGGAGGCCCTACGGGAAAAATCTTGGGGCGGTGTAGAAAAAAGAAACTACTCCGCCGCGGTTTGGACGCACAGCGAACTCGGCAGCTATCTCGGAAACATACCGGGAGGTAACCTCACACGGTTTGCCCAGCAGGTAGATCACTATACTGGCAGTGCACTTTCGCCGGAAATGTTCCTGAACAGATTGCCAGCATACGATATTCTTCACCTATCGGTCCACGCCGAAAATAACGCCTCCCGCTTACACGACAATCACCTGTTTATCGCCCCCGGGGAGCAACTGAATGGTTTATTGATCGATGCCACCCAATTCAATGCTAAATTAGTTGTGCTGGCGGCCTGCTCAACGGCAAAGGGACAACACCTACGCCGGGAGGGCGTCTACAGTCTCCGGCGTAGTTTTCACCTGGCCGGCGTTCCGGATGTAGTTGCCTCGCTCTACGATATTCCGGCCGCGGCAACAGCGGTGCTGCTGGATGCTTTCTACCTGGAACTCTCCCGAAGTAAGAACGTTGCCGGAGCCCTCGTGAAAGTTCAGCGGGCGGCACGGGCGGGTCAGTTTGGGCCCAGGTATGCCTATCCGGGGTACTGGGGGGGATATATTTTAGGGTGAGGTACGTTTGTAAACGTATTTTTCCCTATTGTCGAAAAAATCTTTCCATTTTGTACATGCTATTAAATTACAGGGAAACCCAAGCCACATATCGCATTTGTCAATATAGAGGTTCTCCACACTGAAGAGCACCTCATCCGATCGGTACGGGTTTTCTGATTCGTGCGGCGTTCCATTTATCCTGGTACCTTCAGCAATGCCCTTAGTGAGCAGAAGGTGCGTTTTGTACCAATCGGCCTGTTTAACTGGATTCCACACCAGGGTCTGATCCGGTAAATAGGTGGCAACCATGCGGATGGGTTTTTCCGACAAATTTTCGAAGTCCAAATATTCTACAAGCAGGCGATAGACCGGGCTTTGATCAAAATAGTCCTTGTACCCTCCACTTCCGTCTCCAAATTCCTCGTTCAAAAATTTCTTTAGCGGGAAGGAGACACAGATGTAATCTCCCGTACTCTTATCGATGAACGATTCCACAGATCCATCCGACAGGTTGATGGCCTTGGTTCTGGGTATACGGGGGCAGTTTACTGGACCGGCACAAGAGGCCCCTGCTAGGGCTGCACCAGTACAGAAATGATCGATGGAAAGCGACTCGCCATCCTTAGTTCCCCTTCGTTCAGGTCCTGTATCGTCGAGTACCGGATGGTGAAGGACGGGAATAGAGACCGCTTCCGTGCCCTGGTCTATCCTGGCGATGGGCAGACCGGCCGCATGGTCGATTTCCGTAATGCTTCCCTCTTCGCTGACCTCGACGCCCTCCATCAGGTGGGTAAGTCGCTTCATGCCCCGGGGTATAGCGTACCTCAGCACATTGGCAATGACGGGATATGACGGTGGAGCATGGTGCGTTTTCCCATCATCGGTTGTCTCCTGATTTTGTACGGGTGGATCGGGAAATGTAGCCGCGTCCACCCACTTCTTGCTGCTATCGTCGTAAGGGCGGAACATAAAATAGGGCAGTCCGTCTACGCTGACCTGCTGAAACAGCACTTCGTTCAAGCCCGCGTTTGTGATCTTTCCGTTTCCGTCTTGTATTACCTGTGTAGTCAGGTCCGTCAGATGTAGCTGTCTACCCGGTGATATGTTGAATTCCAGTCTTGCCATTAGTGTGTGTTGCCGTGTTCTGCAAGGCAATATATACATTTTTCAAAAACCACTGGCAATTAGATAGAATCACTACCTGGCCGCATACTTGCGGCTATCCGTTGGCACGATTACCGGCAACTCTAAATTTACGCTACCACACATTTTCTCTAGCGCCCATTGTTTTGTCTTTTTTCGTCCCCCGCAAGGAAAAGAAAAAACGAGCATCCGCCTCGCTTCCTACTGGGGCCGGGGGGCCAAAGCGAGACGGATCTAGTATCCAAACTGTCAAGTAGCACAATCCGATCTCATCCGTAAATTGTCGACCTCAATCCTCGATGCGCAACCTTCCCAACCTATGGCAAATAAGAAAACTACTATTTATCTCAATCGGGAACCGCAGGAAGTGGAGTGGAATGACCGGCTACCGATTGAGGCAACACTGCGTTTTCTCGTTCCGCAAATCGAATCAAGCAAAGACGTTTCATTCGGTGACGACGACGTCGAACAAGAACTTACCGAAGCTTTACCGGAAAGCAGGGGCCATTATTTTACCCCAACTGGTCAACCGGCCGAGATTTATCGGGCTTACCCCTACTTCACGCTGGGATATACCGGCGATGTCGCGGAGGTGAAAAATCAGTTGGTCGAAGTCGGACTCATTCGCTTAGACCAAACAAAATTTCGACGGCTAGCCGAGTTGCCCCACACCTACGTCGTGGGGCCATTCGCTGATCCTGAAACCGCCTTCGCCGCTTCTGACTTCCTCCGCGAGTCGATGACTAAATCAAAGTATTTTCGCTATGCCGAGCCGGAGTATGATTTGGTTGATCCGATCGCTGAGGTGCTAATGAACCTACTCCAAGATTCAAAAATAGCTGGCTTTTTTAAATCCAATACGATATCGACCAAGTACAACTATTTATTCCCTAACGAATCGAGCCAAACAGCAGATAGGCCCTCAAAAATCACCGAAGAAAAATTCAACTGGAATCTTGACCAAATAAAGTTACCGCGACGGGACAACGGGAACTTTGAACAATACATCAAGAATGAGATCAGAGTAGCCGTCATCGACCAGGGTTTCAATAAGCATTATTTTGATTTAAGTTCCGTTGAAGACCATTATAAAAAAAGAATAAATCGAAAGGGAGAAGTGAGCGCAGGGGTGTCGCAATCTGGTACGCGTCACGGTAGTTCATGCGTCAACTTCGTTCAACGCGTAGCCCGGGGTGTAACGTTCGCTCTAATTCAGCTACCAACCGGTTCGAGTATGGCTATCTCCAAAACCTCAATAATGAGCGCCGCGCTGAAAACCGCCGCAAACTTAAATCCCCACGTGATCGCGTGCTCGGTCAAAACGGAGTTTGGCTACAGTGGATCAGTCAATTCTACCTGGAAATATGTAGTCGACCAAATCACAACTCCTTGCGCTGATTACCCCGGCATCCCTATCGTTTGGTCCGGTCCTGATTCGATGACGTGTAAGGAACCTATGGTGCAGAGTCATCACAAAATTATATCGGTCGGCGCAAGCCGGGTGGGTAAGCAGATATATACCAATACAAACTGCGAACAGTGTACGGATATGGTTGCCCCAGGCGAGGGCGTTCATTACGGCTACGGTATCCGTGAGTATGAAACCGGCACCAGCTACGCCGCCCCCCACGTAGCCGGCCTGCTGGCTATTCTGATTCATGAATACTTAAACGGCTCTTCAACGGAACCTCCGCTTACTCCTTTCCACTATCACGCGCTGGCCGCCCGCACCTGCACCAAGGCGAATAAACCGTGTGGCGCCGGCATCATCCAGGTCGAAGATGCCGTAGAAAAGCTCCGTAAGCTTATGCAGGGCGATCATTCAACTGTCGAGGAAATTAAGGAAGCTGTAACATCGCTACAGGGGAAGAATTCAGCATGGGAACGCGCCAACAATTTTGCCTGACGCACTCCCCCCCCCGCACCCGCGCCCCGCCGCCCAAAACCCCTATTTTGCGCGCCCCCTACCCCACCCCGTCATGCACCACGCCGCCCACCACCGCCTCGTCTCCTTCATCTGGTCCATCGCCGACGACTGCCTGCGCGACGTGTACGTGCGGGGCAAGTACCGCGACGTCATCCTGCCCATGGTGGTGCTGCGGCGTCTCGACGTGCTTTTAGAACCCACCAAGGAGGCCGTGCTGGAGGAAGTCCGCTTCCAGCGCGAGGAACTCGACTTCGCCGAACTGGAAGCCGACAACCTGCGGCGGGCCAGCGGACAGGTTTTCTACAACGTCAGCCCCTGGACGCTCCAGCGGTTGCACGACACGGCCACCAACAGCCGGCAGATCCTGGAGGCCAACTTCATGGCCTACCTCGACGGCTTCAGCGCCAACGTCCGCGAAATCACCGATAAGTTCAAGCTGCGCAGCCAGATCCGCCACATGGCCGCCAAGGACGTGCTGCTCGACGTGCTCGAAAAATTCACCGACCCCCGCATCAACCTCACCCCCCACGACCAACGCGACCCCGACGGCCGCACCCTGCCCGGACTGAGCAACCTCGGCATGGGCTACGTCTTCGAGGAGCTGATCCGCAAGTTCAACGAGGAAAACAACGAGGAGGCCGGCGAACACTTCACCCCCCGCGAGGTGATCGACCTGATGACCCACCTGGTCTTCGCCCCCCTGCGCGACCGCCTGCCGCCCGTCATCACCGTCTACGACCCGGCCTGCGGCAGCGGCGGAATGCTGACCGAGAGCCAGGACTTCATCAAGGACCCGGAGGGCAAGATCCGCGCCACCGGCGACGTCTACCTGTTCGGCAAGGAGATCAACGACGAGACCTACGCCATCTGTAAGTCCGACATGATGATCAAGGGCAACGACCCCGAAAATATCCGCGTCGGCTCCACCCTGAGCACCGACGAGTTCGCCGGCAAGACCTTCGACTTCATGCTCTCCAACCCCCCCTACGGCAAGAGCTGGAGCAGCGAGCAGAAGCACATCAAGGACGGGCGGGACGTCATCGACCCCCGCTTCCGGGTGCGGCTACAGGACTACTGGGGCGAGTGGCACACCGAAGACGCCACCCCCCGCAGCAGCGACGGCCAGCTGCTCTTCCTCATGGAAATGGTGAGCAAAATGAAGGACCCGGCCCAGAACGGCATCGGCAGCCGCATCGCCTCGGTCCACAACGGCAGCAGCCTCTTCACGGGCGACGCCGGGGGCGGGGAGAGCAACATCCGCCG
>CAZQNE010000124.1:0-6854 GCA_964594535.1 uncultured Lewinella sp. | reverse complement strand
CGGCTGCGCCGTCGCTCTACCTCCCGCTCGTTCAGGACGACCCCTCCGGGGCCGGTAGGGCATCCTAGTTTAGGCAATAGCTACTCCCCTACCCCCTACCCCCTATTCCCTACCACCAACCACCTACCACCTACCACCTATTCCCTACCCTCTACTACCCAGTCCCCTACTCTACTCCCCGCACCCGCGCCCCGCCGCCCCCTTCACCCCTTCACCCCTTCATCCCTTCATCCCTTCATCCCTTCACCCCTTCACCCCTTCACATTTCCCAATTTTCCCTTACCTTTGCGCCCCGAAATTCATTTTATCACTAACATCCATACTGATGTTTGCAATCGTAACCATAGCCGGTCAGCAATTCAAAGTAGAGGAAGGTCAGGAGATCTTCGTCCACCGGCTAGAAGCCCAGGCTGGCGACTCGGTCAGCTTCGACGCGGTGCATCTCCTGGCCGATGGCGAGGACGTATCCGTGGGCACGCCGATGCTCAGCGGCGCCAGCGTAGGCGCTACCGTCATTGATCCACTCGTAAAGGGCGACAAGGTCGTCGTCTTCAAAAAGAAGCGCCGCAAGGGCTACAAAGTCAAGAAAGGCCACCGCCAGCAGTTCACCAAACTGAAAATCGATTCCATCGCGAGCTAGTCTCGTAGCTAAACACAAATCCTGTCCGTCACCGCATGCATCATTGACTCCTATTTCCTCGTTCGCGCCGCGTTGTTCGATCGGCGATAACGGGAAAAACCAAGGCGATCGATTACTCGCCGTTTGGATGACATAGGGTGACGTTAACCAGAAAATAAAAATATCATGGCACATAAGAAGGGTGTAGGTAGTACCGACAACGGCCGCGACAGTAAATCCAAGCGCCTGGGCGTCAAGCTCTTCGGCGGTCAGGTAGCCAGGGCCGGCAACATCATCGTCCGCCAGCGCGGCACCAAGTACCATCCCGGCGAGAATGTTTACATGGGGAAGGACTTCACCATTCACGCCAAGGTGGATGGCACGGTATCCTTCCGCAAAAGCCGCCTGAACCGTATGTTCGTAAGCGTGGATGGTGAGGGCGCGGACGCGGGTGCGGAGAAGGCCGTGAACAACCGGCAAGCTGCTGGTAACCAGTCAGCCACTACCGGAAAGCAAATGGAGAGCAAGTCTCCCGCCGAAAGCCCCGAACTGGAAGGCAACGCCGTGCTGGAAGCCACCCCGGCCGGTACCGCTAGCGAAGGCCCCGTTCACCTGGAGGATGCCCCGGAGATGCCCGACGTGGCCCCCGGCATCACCGACGAGGCCGAACTGGCCGTAGCCAACAACCCCGACCAGGCCGATGCCCTGAATACGGCGGGCGTGACCGGCAGCGACCTGCCCGAAGACGTGGTTATGCCCAGCGGCCGTAAGGTGAAACTCAACGACCTGACCGTCATCGAGGGAATCGGACCTAAGATCGCCGGTGTACTCTCCGCCTCCGGAATCAACAGTTGGCAAGCCCTGGCCGAGGCCGATGAGGACTTCCTGAAGCAGGTACTCGCCGATGCCGAACCCACCCTGGCCGGCCACGACCCCGGAACCTGGTCGCAGCAAGCCGCCCTGGCCGCCGCTGGCAAGTGGGGCGAACTGGAGCAGCTGCAGGACGACCTGGACGGCGGAAAGGAATAACCCCCCTCCCCGGCGGTCACGTCAACCTAACAACGCCCGGTCGAGCAAGCTCGACCGGGCGTTCGTTGTTAATTCCACACGCGCCCCCAGGTGGTTTGACTCCTGCTAGCAACATGGTTGGGATAGCTGGCCTGGTTCGGTAATCCCCTTGTCGTCCGGTGCCGGAGCACCTTCCGAACCCTGACAAGTCGAAGGGCTGAGGCCCGCCCTAGACAGGCCGAAGTCACTTCCCAATTTAATAAAATTGTAGGGTCAACCAATTTTGAGACCCGTGTGGACCGTCATAACGCGGCAACCCCGGTCCGGGTTGTCTGACAAACCACCGGGCCGAGCGAATACCGTTTCCAACAAATTCACCCGGATTTCAGCAAAATATTCCTATTTATGTGAGAAAAGTTGTTGAAAACTTGCGCATCTGTTTGAAAATGTTTTAATTTGGGGCAGATTAAACTGATACTGATACATGATTACTGCTGACCGCCGCGAATTGAACGACCGGTTCCGTGAAGTCTTCCAGATCCTCGAGGATCGTGGGGAGATCATCAAGAACGACCGGAATGGCCGTGGCCTGGGGGATTTTGCGAAGCGCATCCTCAACAACCGGTCCTACGGGCACATCATCCGCGCCTACCTCAACCCCGCTGACAAACGCTGTATCAACTACGAGCAGGCCCGCCGCGTGTGTAACGAGTACGGTATAAATCCGGACTACCTCCTGGAAGGAAAGGGCACGCCCTTCGGAATGGAAATTCCTACCCCCCCCGCCAGCGAGGGAGATGACGTGAAGCAGAATATTCTCTTCACCTCTACCGAGGCTTTTGCCGGTGCCAGTGTCGATCAGGATAGCTTCCTGCGCGAAGAGGCCCAGTTTTTCAGCCTGCCCGACCTCTTCGGTGACGGCTACGTGGCCTTCCCCATCAATGGCAATTCGATGGAGCCCGTCATCAACGACGGCGACATCATCATCTGCCGGCAGATCGGTGGCGTGCACGAGATTAAGGAAAACAAGATTTACGCCGTCCGTACCAAGGGTAGCATCTGGGTCAAGTACGTGCAACCGATGAAAGACAGTAAGGGCCGCATCCATAAGCTCAAACTGATCTCGGCGAACTACCTCGAGCACGATCCCTGGACCGAGGATGTCGACAAAAACACCCGCCTCTACGAAGTGCAGCGCCGAATTAGCGAGCTGTAACGGCCCGCAACCTCCTTCCTAAGAACACACCAAACAGGGGTGTGATCCCTCAAAAGATCTATCCTGCTGTTTTTTGTTTTGCTCCAGCTCGGCTTTTCAGTCGGGCTGGATTTGCTGGTGGTGGCTACTTCGCCTGTCCCACCACCGTTAATACCACTTTCTTCAGGTCTTCCTCCCGGCTACTGTTGCCGATCATCAGTTGGAACGTGCCGGGCTCTACGGCATATTCCATATTCTGATTGAGGTAGGCAAGTTCCTCAAATCCGATTTCAAAGGTCACCTCTTTGGTTTCCCCCGGAGCCAGGTAAATTTTTTCGAAGCCCCTTAATTCCTTAATCGGGCGGGTGACCGTACTGTAATCGTCCCGAACGTACAACTGTACGACCTCCTTACCCGCCAGGTCGCCCGTATTGGTCACACTAACCGTCACGGTGGTATTCCCATCCGTTGGTATGCGTACATCCGCCAGCCGGGGATCGCCGACCTCGAAGGTGGTGTAGCTGAGTCCGTACCCGAACGGGTAGAGCGCATTCACGTCGGCGAACAGGTATCCACGGCGCGCCGTCGGCTTGTAATTGTAATAGGCCGGAATGTGCCCCGCCGAGCGGGGGATGCTGATGGGAAGCTTACCACTGGGGTTTACCTCACCGAAGAGGACGTCCGCTACGCTGTGCCCGGTTTCCTGCCCGAGATAGAAACACTGAAATACGGCATCCGACTTCTCCACCAAATTGGCGATGTTCAGCGGCCGGCCGCCGAAGACCAAGCCGATCATCGGAATATCCAGTTCCGCCATTACATCAATCAATTCATTCTGTACCCCCATCAGTTCGAGGGTGGGCCGGTCTCCGAGGTGGCTCTCCGCCCAGGCTTCCCGGCTGGTCAGTTCGTTACCGCCCACGGCCAGTACGATGACGTCCGCACCGGCCACGGCCCGTTTGGCCTCCGCGATCCGCTTCCGGTCTTCCTCGTCGGAAACGGCCACGACCGGATCCTTGTACCAACTTCCCGCTTCGGTCACCCGCGCGCCTTCGGCGTAGATCACCGCACCGCCGGTCCGTTCGGCGTAGGCCGCTAAGCCCTCCCGCAGCGTGATGAAGTGAGCGGGTTCATCGCTGTAGCCACCCAGCAGTACCTTATCGGCGTTGGGCCCGACTACGGCGATGGTCAGTCCGTCGTCGAGGGGTAGCACGGAGTCGTTCTTCAGCAGGATCATCCCCTCGGCGCCCGCCTGTCGGACCAGCGCGTCATCGGAGGGGGAGTTGTCTAGTGCCGTACCGGCTTCGGTATAGGGGTTTTCGAACAGCCCCCGGTCGAATTTCTGCCGCAGGATACGGGCCACGGCCCGGTCTAAAATCGTCTCTTCCAGTTGCCCCGCATTGACGGCATCTACCAGGTAAGGAAACGCCTCCCGGTCGGGCAATTCGATGTCCACCCCGCTACGGATCGCCCGTACGGCCGCTTCCTGCAGGCTAGCCGCTACGGCATGGCGCTCGTGCAACTCCTTCACGGCAAAGTAGTCGGACACCACCGCGCCCTCGTACCCCCACTCTCCCCGCAGCAGATCGTTCAGCATCCACTCGTTGGCGTGGCTGGGTACGCCATCTACTTCGTTATAGCTCGCCATGATGTTGCGGACCCGGCCGTTCTCGACGATGTAGCGGAAGGGGTAGAGGAACACTTCCCGCAGGGTCCGTTCGCTGATGTGAGCCGGGCCGATGTTGTTGCCGCCCTCCGGTTCTCCGTGCCCGGCCATATGCTTGAGGGTAGCGAAGACCTCCCCCTCGTCCCACTTGTCGTCATCACCCTGAAACCCGAGCACGGCCTGGAGCCCGATCTGGGCGGCCAGGTAGGGGTCTTCACCCAATGTTTCTTCCACCCTACCCCAGCGGGGGTCGCGGGCCACGTCGACCACCGGGGTAAGGACCACGTGGGCTCCGCGGCTGGCGGCCTGGCGGGCGGCGGTAGCGTAGAGTCGGCGGGTAAGGTCCCGATTAAAGGTAGCGGCCACCGAGATGGGTTGCCCCCAGCTGGTGGCGTTCTTGGCGGCCAGCCCGTGCAGACTTTCCTCGTGCATCAGGGCGGGAATACCCAGGCGTGTTTCCTCGACCAGCCAGCGCTGGATCGCATTCGTGTATTCGATCTCTTCCTCCCCCGTCCGGCCGGGTTCCCCGCCGCCGGTGCGTTCGCTGGGCCGGGTGACGTGGCCGATACCGTGGGGCATCACTTCCCGGGCGCCGGCCGGATCGAAATCCAGTTCTTCCGTTTCCATTTTGTGTTTGTCGGCCCACACGGCGGTTACCTGGGCGACCTTTTCTTCGAGGGTCATCCGGCCGATCAGGTCGGCGATACGCTCCTCCACCGGCTGGGTTACATCCCGGTAGATGGCTAGTTCCGTATTTTGCCGGGGACTGTCGGCCACGGCGGTCTGGGCCTCCGATCCTGATTCCTGATCGCAAGCGAACAGACCGAGCAGCGGGATGAAGGGCAGGATTGTGCGGAGCATGGTTAAGGAGTTTAAGGAGGAAATGTAACTACTTTCCGGTGACTGACTCTCCGCGCTTCACCCCGTCCAGTAAATGAAACAGCTCCCCCCCGTCGATGAGCGCACCCTCCTCCATACGCAGGAAGATGTCCTGATCCCGGCCGATCGGTAAGTAGGATCGCTCGGCGGCGTAGAGTTTGGGTTTGGCCCCGTCTTCGCGCAAGAGGCGGAATATGTCACCGGGGGGTAGGCCGGCATCGGTCAGGTCCACCCGCGTATCCCCCTCGATCAGCAGGCCGCGCATCTCGATCTTGTCGGGGCCGGTCCGGTAGGTACGCAGGTCGGTCGGCTTACGCTGTACCAGGTACTCCACCCGCTCGATGACCCCGGCGAATACAATCTGGGAGAACTGTAGGATCAGACCGTCCGTACGGGCCGGGTCGTCCTGCTTGATGCGTACCCAGCTATCGGCGTCGATACCGTTCACGCCGAGGAATTTTACGAATTGCGGCCGAACTTCTTCGAGCTCGTCGCGGCGCAGGCGGCGAAATTTCGTTTCCTTCATCGGCCCACAAACAAATGGAAGGAGTGGTAGTTCTGCCAGTATGTTCGAACTCCCCGACTTCGGCAGTGGTGCCGTCTGGATGTCGTTGCTCACCCTGACTTTCCTGGAAATTGTACTGGGGATCGACAACATCATCTTCATCTCCATTGCTTCGGAAAAGCTCGATTCCGAGCAGGACCGAAAGAAGGCCACCAACGTCGGTCTGATTTTAGCCATGGTGATGCGCGTAGCCCTACTGTTCGGGGTATCCTGGCTAATTGCATTGGAAGAACCCTGGTTGAGCTTCGACCTGGGCTGGGCGGAAGCGGGTTTCAGCGGTCAGGCCCTGATTCTGATCGCCGGGGGCATTTTCCTGCTGTATAAGGCAACCTCCGAGATTCACCACAAACTGGAGGGCGACGAACACCTGGAGGGCGACCCCGGTGCTCCGAAGAAAGGGGCTAGTCTGCAATCCGTCATCATACAGATTACGATTATCAACATCGTATTCAGTTTCGATAGTATCCTGACGGCGGTCGGGATGACGAACGGGGTCGTTGGTGCTCTGGTTATCATGATCATCGCGGTCGTCGTCTCCGTACTCATCATGATGCTATTCGCCGTTCCGGTAGGCAACTTCGTGGCCCGCAACCCGACCATTCAGATGCTCGGCCTTAGCTTCCTGATTCTGATTGGGTTCATGCTGCTGGCGGAGGGTGCGCACCTCGGTCACTTACGCATCTTCGATTCGGAAGTGGGTACGATTCCGAAGGGCTATCTCTACTTTGCCATTGCCTTCTCTCTGGGGGTAGAGTTCCTCAATATGAAAATTCGTCCCGGTAAATCTGCGGCTAAACAGGTCAAGCTGAACTCCTACGCTCAGGAAGCGGCCAACCGGCGGGAGTATGCGCGAATGGAGTGATGGGGCGTCGCTTCGTTTCATTCGCCCGATGTCAACCCACTCGCTCCCAACCCTTGGCGG
>CAZQNE010000123.1:0-6894 GCA_964594535.1 uncultured Lewinella sp. | reverse complement strand
ATGGCCCCCGGCCGCAACCTGACCGTGAAGCTCGACCACGCCGATGGCGGCAGCGATACCTTCGAGGTAGCCCACACCTACAACGAGGCCCAGATCGACTGGGTACGGGCGGGCTCGGCCCTGAACAAGATCCGGGAGGAGTTGGCGTAGTGGCTACCCCAAAAGGCTGTCTAAACAGATAATAAAACCGTCATCGCCGCGTATTGGTGATGGCGGTTTTGTAATATATTCGGGCCATTCTTTCCCAGCCACAGCGGCTGCTTACTTTACACTCCTCGGTTTAATGCGCATTCTTACCTTCCTTCTCTTGCTTGCTTTCCCGGCAAGTGGTTTCCTTCTTGCTCAGCATCCCCTACAGACCGGCTACGACCATCTGGCGGCCAAGGAGGTCGAAGCGGCAAAGGAATATTTCACCGGTAAACTTTCTTCGGGCCAGGCCGCCGAAGCTCACTTGGCCCTGTCGTTCGTCAGTCTGATGCTGAACGATAGCGAGGGTACGATCCATCATTTTCTGCGGTATGCGGAAACGGAGACCGATCCGGTCCGGCGCAATGCCACGCTCGATGCGATCTGGTCGAGTGGAGGCAGCGAGGTTGGCAGGGAGATGTACGAATTCCTGGAAGCAACCACCGAAAATAGCTACACGCGACTGCGTCCCATGGCCCTTTATGCCCTGGGGGACCACCACCATTTGGAGGGGAACGAGAAAAAATCCCGTGCTTACTTCGATCGGTTGGGTACGGTTGCTCCCTGGCGGATTGTCGGCCCGTTCGAGAATATCTCGGAAAGCGGGTTCGACCGTGATTTCGGGGTACTCGATAGCCCCGAGAATGATGCTTCCTTCGTCAATAAGCTAGGCGTACCGGTTACCTGGATCCCCGTTAAACAAGTCGGCCGCCAGGGATGGCTTCACTTCAGTAATCACGTCAATACGAACAACTCCATCGTTTACGCCCAGACCTTCTGTACCAGCCCGCGGGAGCAGGAGACGGTGTTCCGGCTGGGTACGAGCGGATCGGTCAAAGTATGGGTGAATGACCGCCTGGTGTTTTCTGAGTTCCACGAACGGGATAACCACCTCGACACCTATGTTTTTGCCGCCCCCCTGCAACGGGGCAACAACCGGATCCTGATCCAGATCGGCTCCTCGGAGGTGAACGGCTCGAACTTTCACCTGCGGATCACCGACCGGGACGGGGGGGCCGTTCCCGGGCTCAGTTTCAGCAACAACTACCGGGCGTACACTCCCGGAGGAGATTGGGAGCTAACGGCCTATCCGAACCCGACCGAGGCCTATTTTCTGGGCCGGATGGAGGCCGGAACGGCGCACTACATCGACTATCTGAATCTGGGGCAGTTCTACCTACTGAATGGGTTCAATGAAGAGGCGCGCAACGTATTCCAGCAGGCTCTGGATCGGTACCCCAAGAATAGCCACCTCATCAGTCAGTTGATCCCGACGCTGCGCCGGCTGGACGACGATACCCAGGCTTCGGAATTACTACAGCAACTCCGGCAGGACGATCCCGACCACGCCCTTTCACTCGCCCAGCGCATGGAGGAAGCGGAAGAACTGAAGGACTGGCCCGCCTACGAACAACTCATCGATACCTACGAGCAGCGATTCGGGGCGTCGGAAACTACCTTGCTCTGGCGCATCGCGCTGGCCGGGAACCGGGAGGAAACCGAGGAAGTCTTCAGGCTGGTGAGTAAGGGACTGCGGGAATACCCCGAGAGCCTGCCGCTGGTCCTCGGTAAGGCTAATCTGGAGAAGGAAGTCCGCAAACGCCCCCGCGAGGCGATAAGTATTCTGGAGAAATACCTGAAGAAGCACTACCGGGAATCGGTCGTCGAGGAATTGATCTCCCTGCACTTCGCAGCGGGGGAGGCCCGGGAGGTGATCGATCTGTTCGATATGCTAATCGATCGGGAGCCGAACGGGGTGAACTACTACAGTCGCCTGAGTCGGCTCTACTACATGATCGGAGACTACCGGGCCAGCCAGGCCATGATAGACCGGGCGCTGGAACTCGCTCCCTATACGGGGAGTCTGCACAGTTCGCTAGCTGATATTTACAAGGAGGGGGAAGACCAGGACAAGGCGATCGCGGCCTACCAGCGGGCACTCGATCTCAACCCCTACGATTACGACAGCCGCGATGCCCTACGCAATTTACGGAGCCAGGCTGTTTCCGCCTTTAGTGTACTGGAGCAGCCGGACTACTACGCCATCTACGAACGTTCGGAGGGTCAGGAGGCCTATCCCGACGATCACAGCGCCATTCTGGCCTACGACGTGCAGCAGGTCGTGCACGAGGGCGGCTCCAGTGAGATTCGCACCTCCGTTCTGATCAAGGTGCTGAATGAGGAGGGCATCGATGCCTGGAAAGAGTACACCATTCCCCTGTACGGGCGGCAGCAGGGAGTAGTGGAAAAAGTGGAGGTCCTCGATCCGGACGGTAGCCGCCACGATGCGTCGCGCTCGGGAACCAAGGTTGTGTTCGACCGATTGCAGGTGGGTGGGGCCATTCACCTGGTGTACCGCATCCAGGACTATAAGTTTGGCCGTCTGAGCGGAAAGTTCTGGAACGACCATCCCCTGGCTCTTTCCTATCCCAGCGTACAGTCGACCTATAGCCTGCTGGTACCGAAGGGCACCACCTTCCGCCACGAGGTTACCGGCAGTATGGGCGAGGAAGACATCGAGCCCGTGATTTCCGAGGTCGATGGCCGCCAGCTCTACGTCTGGCAACTGCGCGACCAGCCCGGCATCCAGCCGGAAGCGGTGACCCCGAACTTTTCGGACCTGCTCACCACCGTGCGGGTATCCAATATCGAAGACTGGGAGTTCATCGCCAATTGGTACAGCGAACTGACCCACGCCAAAATCCGCGCCGATGAGAACGTGCGCCGCGCCGTGACGGAGCTATTTGCCGATGCCCCCGCCGGTCTGACGGAGCGGCAGGAGGTGGAACGGATATACCGCTTCGTCGCCGAGGATATTCGCTACATTTCGGTACCCTTCCTACAGTCGAACTACATCCCCCAGAGTGCCGCCAAAACGCTGGCCACCCGGCAGGGCGACTGTAAGGACGTGAGCTCCCTCTTCGTAGCCATGTGCGACGTGCGCGGCATCGATGCCAACCTGGTGCTGATCAATACCCGCAACCGGGGGCAGAAGGACCTGACCCTGCCCGGCACCGGCTTTAATCACTGCATCGCCCGGGTAGAACTCGGGGAAGAACCCTACTACGTGGAACTGACGGACGAAAATCTGCCCTTCGGTACCGGAGACTGGTCGGTGAATAATGCTTTTGCCGTGGTCATTCCCCGTAAGGGAGAGGAGTTCTCCGAGCAGGCCGGCCCCATCGACCCCCCCTCCCGGGGCGTCAACAGCGTCATCCGTACCGGGGAGGTGACCTTCGATGGGGGTGACATGGTCTTCGACCTACGTAACCGAAAGACCAACTCGGTCGCCTCGGACATCCGGCAGACCTACCGCCAGGAAAGCGAAGACAACCGCCGCCGCCACATGCAGGAAGCGATCAGCGATAATTACCCCCGCGTAGAACTCACCCATCTGAAATTTGACGAAGGGCTCACCGATCTGACGCAGCCGGAAGTAGGCTACGACTACGGCTACCGGGTAGCCGACCCCAGTACTTCGGTCGGGGGCATGAACATCTACCCCATCGTACTGAGTGACCCCCTAGAGTCGCCGGCCTATACCACCACCGCCGAGCGCAAACTGCCCATCGACCTCTGGAAGACCTTCCGGGCCGAATACTACGAACAGACCCTGGACGTGCGCACGCCCGACGGCCGTGAGCTGGTGGAGGTGCCGGAATCCGTGGAAGTCACCAACGATTTCGTGGACTACACCATCACCTATACCCCGATTGCCGATGGGGTCAGGCTGAAACGGTCCTTCCGGCTCAAGGAGGAGGCGGTAGCCCCCGAGCAGTATGCGGCCTTCCGGGACGATATCCTGAAGATCGTGGAGGCCGACAAGGTCAATCTGGCCTACCGTAAGGTTGGTGGTCCGCAGAAGAAGTAGGCCCGCCCCGGCGGTTCAAACCGGTTCGGGCGCCACCGCGGTGACCCGCACCCGCCCCCGGTCGTCCACCGCACCCAGTTCCATATCGACTAAGTGATTGACCCAGGCGGCATCGGCCGGGTAGCTGACCTTAATATAATTATCGGTAAAGCCGGTCAGTATGCCTTCCTCCCGGCCGGCTTCGAGCAGGACGGGGCGCACTTCCCCCACGTGCCGCTCGTAGAAGGCGCGCCGCTTCTTCTCGCTCAGGATCGTGAGCATTTTATTGCGGCGGCGGCGCTCGGGTAGGGGAACCGTGCCGTCCATTTCGGCGGCCGGCGTATTAGCCCGTTCGCTGTAGGTGAACACGTGAAAGTAGCTCACGTCGAGCTCCCGGACGAAGCGGTATGTTTCCCGGAAATCCTCCTTCGTCTCGCCGGGGAAACCTACGATGAGGTCGACCCCGATGCAGGCGTGGGGCATGACGCGTTTGATGTGATCTACCCGCTCAGCGTAGAGCTCCCGCCGGTAGCGCCGCCGCATCCGGGCCAGTTGCTTATTGTTGCCACTCTGGAGGGGCATGTGGAAGTGGGGGGCGAAGCGCTCGGAACGGGCCACGAAGTCAATCACCTCATCGGTACACAGATTGGGCTCGATGCTGGAAATGCGGAAGCGCCGGATGCCCTCCACCCCGTCCAGGGCGCGGGCCAGGTCGACGAATAAGGCCTCCTTGCGGGGCCGCTGGCCCTCGATCACCTCGGTACCGTTACCGAAGTCGCCGATGTTCACCCCGGTCAGTACGATCTCCTTCACGCCCCGGGCGGCAATTTCGCGGGCATCGGAGACGATCCGCTCCACCGTACTGCTGCGACTCTTCCCCCGGGCCAGGGGGATGGTGCAGAAGGTGCACTTGTAGTCGCAGCCGTCCTGCACCTTGAGGAAGGAGCGGGTGCGGTCACCGAAACTGAAGGAGGAGACGAAGCTACTGGCCTCCCGTACCTCCCCGGCCCGGACCATCCCCTTGCCGCCGCTTAGTCCGTCGATATAGTCCAGGATGCGGAACTTTTCGGCGGCTCCCAGGACCAGGTCGACCCCCTCGATGTTCGCGATCTCTTCCGGTTTGAGCTGGGCATAGCATCCGACCACGACAATCTTCGCACCACTCGGAGAGACGGGGCCCTTCCCGTCTCCCGAGTAAGCGCCCAAGGCTTTCCTAACCACGTTGCGGCACTTCCGGTCGGCGAACTCCGTCACCGAACAGGTATTGATCACCACTATATCGGCCCCCTCGCTGAACGGCACCGGCTGGTAGCCCGCCTGCTCGAACTGCCGGCTGATGGCGGAGGTTTCGCTGTAGTTGAGCTTGCAGCCCAGAGTATAAAAAGCGACGGTACCTACGGTAGACATAAGACAAAATTAGCGGGGAGAGACTAACCCCAACACCCCACGCCGCCCAACGGTTGCCGCCTTTTCCTACCTTCGCCCCCCATGTACAAGGACAAAAAGGTAGTCGTAGTCATGCCGGCCTACAACGCCGCCCTGACCCTGGAACGGACCTACCGGGAAGTGCCCCGCGAGCTGGTCGACGAGGTCATCCTCTGCGACGACGCCAGCCGGGACCAGACCAGTGCCCTGGCTACCCAACTGGGCGTAGACCACGTCATCACCCACCCGAGCAACCGCGGCTACGGGGGCAACCAAAAAAGTCTGTACAACAAGGCACTGGACATCGGGGCGGACATCGTGATCATGGTGCACCCCGATTACCAGTACACCCCGAAGCTGATCCCCACCATGTGTAACATCATCGGGGAGGGGCTCTACCCCGTGGTGCTGGCCTCCCGCATCCTGGGGAAGGGGGCCCGCAAGGGGGGGATGCCGGCCTATAAGTACGTTGCCAACCGCTTCCTTACGGCCTTCCAGAACCTGTTAGTCAACTACAAACTCAGCGAATACCATACCGGCTACCGGGCCTTTAGCCGCGGGGTACTCGAAACCATCGACTTCAACGCCAACGACGACGACTTCGTCTTCGACAACGAGATGCTCAGTCAGATCATTTACCACGGCTTCGATATCGCCGAGGTGACCTGCCCGACGAAGTATTTCAAGGAAGCCAGTAGCATCAACTTTACCCGCAGCAGTAAGTACGGGCTGGGGGTACTGCGGGTCTCCCTCGTCCACCGGCTGGCGAAGTGGGGTATAGTAAAATCAAAATTGTACCGCGAAGGTCGGTAGCACAAATTTCAGTTGGTATGACCCCCATCCCCTTTCGGGCGATCCTTTTCGATCTCGACGGCACCCTGGTCAATAACATGATGGTGCACCACCGGGCCTGGCAGCGGAAGCTGGGGGAGCTCGGACTGGAATACTCGCTCGAACGGGTCAAGGAAGAGATTCACGGGGTAAACGTCGAAATTCTGGAGCGCCTCTTCGGCGATCGGTACTCGACGGAGGAGCGGGAGCGCATCGCCCGGGAAAAGGAAGAAGCCTACCGCGAGATCTTCGCCCCCACCTTCCGGGAAAATATCGTGGCCGGGGCGACCGACTTTATCGAGCGGGCCTACGCGGCCGACGTACCGATGGCCATCGCTACCGCCGGGCCGGGGGAGAACGCGGACTTCGCCGTGGACCGACTGGGTATCCGCGAACGGCTGGGCCACCTGGTGCACTCCGGCATGGTCACCAACGGCAAGCCCGACCCGGAGGTCTTTCAGCAGGCCGCCGAGGGAATCGGCATTCCGCTACGGGAGTGCCTGATCTTCGAGGACAGCGTCACCGGGGCCCGGGCGGCCAATCGCGCCGGCTGCCCGGTGGTCGTGCTCACCACTACCCACCGGCGGGAGGAATTCGCGGGC
>CAZQNE010000122.1:0-7047 GCA_964594535.1 uncultured Lewinella sp. | reverse complement strand
AGCATCCGCAACTTCCGCTGGCTCATCGGCAACGACGCCGTACAGATGGTGCAGCCCGACCTGTTCTACTTCGGGGGCATGATCCGCTGCATGAAAGTGGCGCGGATGGCGGCGGCGCGGGGCTACCCCACGGTGCCCCACATCAGCGGCACGGGGCTGGGCTACGTGTACATGATGCACTTCGTCTCGGCCATCGAAAACGCCGGCCCCTACCACGAATTCAAGGGGGTGAGTAAAGACGTCCCCTTCACCTGCGCTACCTCCTCCCTGGAACCGGAGGACGGTATCCTGCACCTGCCGCGGGGGGAGGGCAGCGGAGTGGAGATCGACCCGGAGTTTTTGGCGCGGCACCGGGTGGTGAGCTAAAAACTCGTATCCACGATCCGCAGCCGTTTGTACTTGCCCGTGCGGAAGCGACGGGTACCCAGGAGTTTCCAAACCAGATAACCCAGTCCGACGGAAGTAGCCGATACGCTCGCGTCAAAGCCGTCGTACTGAGTTTCCGGATCCCCGTCCGTATTGTAACCGATCAGCGCGAAAGTCGACCAGCCGATGCCGAAGGTAATGAGCCCCAACCCGGCGGGGGTGGCGATGGTATTTCCCCGGTCTACCACGGCGATATCGTCCAGCATCACGAAGCCATCGTTGATGATCAGCGCCTGAATGTCGGGCCGCATCTCGCGGATGTAACCCTCCCGCCAGTACTTCTCCCCCTCCAGTTTGTAGCGCAGTATATCGCCCTCGTAAAGTCGTTCGCTCTTCGACTCGGTCAGCCGTTCGAACAGCAGGACGCGTTGGGCGCGGGCGGGGGCGCAGGTGCAAGCCAGTACGAAAACGACGAGGAGAACGCGCATGTGGCAAAGATCGGTAGCGGGCCGGGAACGTTGGTCTAGCGGGCCGGTAGCGTATCAATAATTTGCCGCATATGATCGGCATAGTCACTAAAGATGTCTCCTAACTTAGCAATTTGCTCCTGGGCCTCCGTAAAGTTACGCTCCTCGATGGCTTCCCGCACCCCGGGCAGGGTCTTTACGCCATAGCCGGTGTAAAAGCCGGGGGCGTACACGTGATGGACGAACCAGGAGCGGCGGGGCAGGCCCTCGGGGCGGGTCAGCTGGCGCTCCAGGTCCTTGAAGAGGTGGTTGATCCGTCGGCGCTGATTTTCGTTCAGTTGCACGGCGGCGCGGGCATCGTATTCGTCGGCCAGGCTCACGATACGGTCCAGTCCGTTTTGCAGGGGGGCGAAGTTGAGGTAGGGTACGGTGGCTTTGGTTTCGGGCTCGTTGTACGCTTTGGTGGGGTCGGCGGCCAGCTTGTGGTCACCGTCGGTAATGATGGCGTTGTCGCTCTCGGTCCGCTCACGCAGTTGATCAGCAAGTTGCATCACCTCATTGGCGTATTCCTTTACCGTCTTAGTGAAGCGGGTGAACTCGAAGGGTAGCACCTCGGCTTCGGCCAGGCGGAGGGTGGTCCGGCCGGCCACTTTGACCAGCGCACCGCCGTAGCTGAAGTCGGGATCCTTGAATTTTTTGTAGTGGTTGTAGGAATCGTACATCGTGTGGTATTCCCCGCCACTGGCTTCGCCACCGAAACCCATATTGAAAGCGGCGATCCCCAGGTGCTGGAAGAAGGGGGAGTAGTCGGAGCCGGAACCCAGCGCCGAGAGGGGGAAGTCGGTAATTTCCTTATTCGTTTCCACGCGATCCCGGGCCTGGCGGCGCTCGAAAACGGTGACCCCGGTCTTCGGGTCCATGACGTCGCGGGTGATGGCCCCGAAAAATTGCTCCAGCGTATGCGAGCCGCCTGCGGAAAGGAAGCCCCGGCTGCTGGCGTCGGTATTGATGTAGGCGATGGCCTTTTCACGGAGTTCGTCGGCGTGGGTTTCTACCCATTCGGTGGAGCCCAGCAGGCCGGGTTCTTCGGCCCCCCAGGCGCAGTATTTGATGGTCCGTTTGGGGCGCCAGCCGGATTCGACCAGTTCGCCCACTACCCGTGCCTCTTCCATTACGGCGACCATCCCGCTGATGGGGTCGTTAGCCCCGTGTACCCAGGCATCGTGGTGGTTGCCCCGCAGGATCCATTCGTCGGGGTATTCTGCACCCTCCAGAGTGGCGATAACATCATAGGCGGGTACCAGATCCCAGTTGAATTCCAGTTGTAGGTGGACCTCCGCCGGGCCCGGGCCGATGTGGTAGGTGATGGGCAGGGCACCGCGCCAGTTGGCGGGGGCTACGGGGCCGTTCAGGGCCTCCAGCAAAGGTTGGGCATCGTGGTAGGAGATGGGCAGTACGGGTATTTCGGTCAGCCCGGCCGCTTCTTCCCGCGGCAGTCGCTCGGCATCTTCCGTTGCGCCGTAGCCGGGCGTGAGGGGGTCGCCGGGGGCACGGGGCAGGTCGACTACGGCGCCGCGCTGTACGCCGTATTCGTTCTTGAAGGGACCGTCGGGGTAGGTGTCTCCCCGGTAGTAACCATCGTCCTTGGGGTCGGAGTACAGGATACAGCCGATGGCTCCCCGCTCGGCGGCCACTTTGGGTTTGATGCCCCGCCAGGAGCCCTGGTACTTCGCGATGACGATCTTGCCCTCGACACTGATGCCCATCCGGTCGAGCACCTCGTAGTCGGCCGGTACGCCGTAGTTGACGAAGACCAACTCGGCGGTCACGTCACCGTCGATGGAGAAGGCATTGTAGGGGGGCAGCGCTTCTTCCATCTGCTCGGTGGCCGGGTCGCCGGGGACGGCCGGTTCTTCCAGCATAGCCGTGTAGGTAGTGGGGGCGATCAGTTCCAACTTGCGCAACTTCGGCGTGGGAAAGAGCACGTCGAAGCGTTCCACCTCCACCCCGTATCCCCAGGAACGGAACTTGTCGGCCATGAAGTCGACCACCTTTTTGTCGTAAGGCGAGCCGACGTGGTGGGGGCGGGCCGACATATACTGCATCCACTCGTCCAGATTACTAGGGGTTACGAGTTGGTCGAACTGCTCTTCCAGTTCCCGTTGGTTGGCCGAGCTTTCCTCGGTGAAGCCCATCAGCGGGGTATCGCCCTGGGCGGCAAGCGTAGCCGTGGCAACGACAAAAATGAAGATAGCGAGAGGAAGCTGTTGCATAAGTCAATCTTTATTCGTACAGCCGTCCGACGGTTTAAGGCGTCGGACGCCTTAAACCGTCGGACCGGGTCACCGGCGGCAAACCGCAATCTACTACAATGCAAAGCGAGATCAACTTTTTCCCGGCCTCGCCAGCGCTAATTCACCGGCGGCGGGTTTGTAGCGAAGATCGAGTCGCTAATGGTGTGCATGTTGTACGTCTGCCAGTCGGGGGTGATGAAGCGGAAGCGGCCGATGGCAATGTCCCCGTTCGTCGTCCACTGGTCCCAGGCGGCGGTCCGGTCCAGCCAGTAGTCGGCGCCGGCACTCATCATGAGCCGGGCATCGGCGCGGTCGTCGGTACGGGTGCTGTCGTCGAGTACGAGGCGGGCGTCGATGGCGGTCCAGACGGCCTCGATGTCGGTGGGGTCCATCTCGACGCGGCCTTCCTGGGGCCAGAAGTGGAAGTTGACGCCGTCGGGAACGGTGGCCGAGTAGCCCTCCGCTTCCTTACGGATGTCGGCGGGTTGATTGACGTCGTTCTGGAAGTCTTCACTGTAGTTCGCCCCGCCGACCTCGCTGCTGCGTTGCCAGTTGGTCCACTCCCCGGAGGCTTTGCTTAGGTACCAGGTCTGCATGTCCTTGATCTGTACTCGGGTATTCGGGGGAGACTGGTGGCCGGTGGCGGCGTACACCTGCCCCCAGGTGGTCATGGCCGACCAGTCTTCCGGAGGTTGGTTGCCGTAGGCGGCGCGGGGGGCGGTGCGCCAGTCCATGCTCTCCGGCACGCCGCGGGGGATGGCCTCGTGGGGAAGCGCCATATCGTTCTTCACCTGTTCGGGGGTATTCGGTATGGTGGTGGAGGGCAGGAGTTCGCTGCCTTCGGACCGGGGGGAGTCGGCAGCGGGGTCGCAGCCCCACCCTCCGGCGATAGCCACGCCGATAACCAATAGTCTAAGTAACATGGGTAGTGGGTTTGGGGGATTTAGCCGTCGTTGCGTAATATAGAGCTTTCGGGCGGCTACTATCCGGTTATGTATGTTTGCCGCTCCGCCCATCCTTTTAGTCGATCGCACGTACTCCCTTAATTTCTATCCCATGATTCGACTATCCGTTTTGCTGCTCCTTTCCGTTCTACTTTGCACCTGCGCGCCGCCGCCCCCCTCCAACGACGAGGTGAGTGACGTGGAACTACGCGCCCACGCCGACAGCCTGGCCCACGCCCTGCTGATCACCGACGGCCACGTCGACCTGCCCTACCGACTCAAAGTCAGGAACTTCCGACTCGAGCGGGAAATGATGGGCATCCCCATTGAAACCGACGAGGGGGACTTCGACTACGTACGTGCCGTAGCGGGTGGACTGGATGCCCCCTTCATGTCGATCTACATCCCCAGCCGCCTGCAGGAAGTGGAGGGCGAAAGCCCCGCCCTGGCCGATAGCCTGATCGATATGGTGAAGGGAATTGCCGCCGCCCACCCCGAAAACTTTCGCATGGCCTACAGCCCCGACGACCTGGAACGCAACTTCGCCGAAGGCGTCATGAGCCTGCCCATGGGCATGGAAAACGGTAGCCCCATCGAGGATAAACTCGAGCGGGTCAGGGAGTACTACGATAAGGGCATCCGCTACATCACCCTGACCCACGCCAAGGACAACCTAATCAGCGACAGCAGCTACGACACCACCGGTACCCACGGCGGCCTGAGCCCCTTCGGCGAGGAGGTCGTCCGGGAAATGAACCGGGTCGGCATCATGGTCGACGTGAGCCACATCAGCGATAGCGCCTTCTGGGATGTGATGGCAATCACCGACGTGCCCGTTATCGCCAGCCATAGCTCAGTGCGGAAGTACACCCCCGGCTTCGAGCGCAATATGGCCGACGACATGATCGAGCGGCTGGGCGAGAACGGCGGCGTCATCCAGATCAATTTCGGCTCGACCTTCCTGGACGGGAAGTTGCGGGAGCGGCAGGACAGCCTGCGCGGCATCATGCGCGAAATGCTGGCCGAACGCGAACTCGAATACGGCAGCGAGGAAGCCACCGCCATGATCGACAGCTTCCAGCTCGCCAACCCGACACTCTATTCGGACGTCGAGATGGTGGCCGACCACATCGACCACGTAGTCGAGCTAGCCGGGATCGACCACGTAGGGCTGGGGTCCGACTTCGACGGGGTCGGCGACAGCCTGCCGACCGGACTCAAGGACGTGGCCGACTACCCCAACCTGATCTACACCCTCCTGAAGCGGGGCTACAGCGACGAGGACATCGAAAAGATCGCTTCGGGAAATGTACTGCGCGTCTGGCGGGCGGTGGAGGCGGCCAGTTCGGCGCGGGGGTGATAGGCTTTCAGTCGCTGTTTTAGCCCTCACCCCCGACCCCTCTCCGGGGGAGAGGGGGGACGTCTCCGGTTCGGCGTACCAGATATAACTAGTGGGTTAGTTCGTGACAAACATGCTATTGCTCACTTGGCAAGCGAGGTAGTAGCGGGGCTAAGCAATACGGGGCAGTAGCTTCTTCAGCTTGCGCTCGATGGTGGCGTAGGGCTGGATCTCGCGGCCGGTATACATGATCATCAGCGCCAGTTGGGGGGTGCCGGGGCCCAGTTGCAGCAGATCGGCGTTGAGTCGGTAGGCTTCCCGCATTCGTCGTTTGAGCAGATTGCGGTCGACGGCCCGCTTGAATTTCCGCTTGGGTACGACGTAGGCTACGCGGATGGTCGCATCTCCCTGCTGTTTTTCTACCGGGCGGAAGACTAGCCGGAGGGGGTAGGCCTTCAGGGTGCCGGCACCGGGGGTGAAGAGGCGGGTGATCTCGCGGCGGGATTTGAGGCGAAGATTCCTCATTTTATTAAACCAACCCCCATTGACATAATCAACCTACGTTCCTCAATTCTATCCGGATGGTCCAACTGTAAAAGTCGAATAGTTCCTTTACCTACCATCGTTAGCGCAGTAATCTGGCCGGACGATCCGAGCATGAAATGCTCAGACCAATCATCCTCGCGTGGATTATACAATGGTACTAGAATTTTTTCTTCGTAGAACCTGACTGATACGCAACTTCCCTTGTTCAAATTGCATATCGCACAAGCCCAGGCTAGATTCTCCGCTTCAGTAGGACCGAGTTGTTTCTCGCTGACGATATGATCTATATGGAACACTTCCGAAGAGTACATCTGGGGGATCAGACAGTACTCGCAACGCCCCCGCGCACGCTCTATGACTTGGCGACGCAATGCTCGGCTTACGTACGCCTTGCTCACTTTTGCGGAAGCCGACCTAGTTTACCAGCCGCTTTAATTTTAGCCATGCGGACTAGATGCTCTGCTTTCTTGAAGTACTCAACTTCTAGCTCCTCTTCTAAGCTAAGACCAACGTCCCGGTTTTTCTCGATTAACTCTATCATCCTGGCTCGTTCATCCTCTGTCGCGGAGAAATTCATGATGTCTTCCGGACTCGGATAATCGATCAAAAAATAAAAGAAGCGGTTGAAAATATTTATGTCAGCAACCATAATCCATAGGTTTACACATCCACATTCGCATACTTCGCGTTCGCCTCGATGAAGGCCCGCCGCGGCGGCACCTCGTCGCCCATCAGCATACTGAAGACGCGGTCGGCCTCCGAGGTTTCCTCGATGGTGACCCGCTGTAGCATCCGGGTGTCGGGGTCCATGGTGGTTTCCCAGAGCTGGGTGTCGTTCATCTCCCCGAGGCCCTTGTAGCGCTGCACCTTTACCGATCCGTCGTTCTCGTGGCGGCTCAGGCGGGCGATGGCGTCGCGGCGCTCGTCCTCCGTCCAGCAGTACTGAAACTGCTTGGCGCGGCTGACGCGGTAGAGCGGCGGCTGGGCGATGTAGACGTAACCCCGGTCGACCAGGGCGTGCATGTAGCGGAAGAAGAAGGTCAGGATCAGCGTCACGATGTGGCTGCCGTCGATGTCGGCGTCACACATGA
>CAZQNE010000121.1:0-7142 GCA_964594535.1 uncultured Lewinella sp. | reverse complement strand
ACGACCACGATAACCTGGCCCACTACGCGGATGCGGCCGTCGACATTCAGTTCGAATTCCCCTTCGGCTTCAAGGAACTGGAGGGTATCCACAGCCGCACCGACTTCGACCTCGGCGCCCACCAGGAACTGTCGGGCAAAAAACTGCAGTACTTCGACCCCGCGACGAAGGAAAGCTACGTGCCCTACGTGGTCGAGACCTCCATCGGGGCCGACCGCCTCTTCCTGGCCACCCTCACCCACGCCCTGCGCGACGAGCCGGTGCCCGGGCAGGACGACCCCAACAATACCCGCACCGTACTGGCGCTCCACCCCGCCCTGGCGCCCATCAAAGCGGCCATCATGCCGCTCAAGCGTAACGACGAGCGGCTGGTGGGCATGGCCAGGGAAATTTTCGACGACCTCCGCTTCCGCTTCGAGTGCCAGTACGACGACACCGGCTCGATCGGCAAGCTCTACCGCCGACAGGATGCGGTGGGTACCCCCTTCTGTATCACCGTCGACTTCGATAGCCTCGAAGACGGTACGGTAACCGTGCGCGACCGCGATACCCTGGAGCAGGTGCGCGTCAAGCGGGAGGATCTGGCCGGGATGATCGGGCCCAGGGTGGATATGGCGGGGCTGCTGCGCGCGGCCCAGTAGACCTTCGGGAATTTTGCTGATATTACAGCAGCTAATCCGAGTTACTTCCCCCATTGGAACTCTTACTTGCCCTGTTCATCGGTCTCGTTTCCCCGGCCGGGGCCGTCATGCTGCCCGGTATGATCAATATGTCGGTTGCCGACTGCAGCATCACGGGGGGCAAGCGGTGCGCGCTGTGGTTCGCCGGTGGGGTGGTGACCGTGTTTCTGGTACAGATCAGCGCGGCGATCATCGGGGCGAACTACCTGCGCAGTAATGAGGAAATCATCGATTTCCTGAGCCGGTGGGCCGCTCCGGTGCTGTTCGCGCTCTCCCTCTTTTTTTTCTACAAATACTACCGGGAACTGACCGCCGATAAAAGCATCGAGGAGCAACGGGAGGAACAGGATTACGACCGCCCCTTCGTGGCCGGTATGGGCATCGCGGTGATGAATTTTCTGGCCATCCCCTACTACTTCACCATTGGCAGTTGGCTGATGAGCGATGGCTACCTCTCGTCGGAGTTCGTCCCGAAAGTACTGTACATCGTCGGGGCGGGGGTGGGCTCCATGGCCCTCCTGGCGGGCTACGCCTTCGGGGCGCGCTACATCGACAGGCACGCCCACAAGATCACCCTCCACCTCAATCTGCTGGTAGGCTGCCTCTTCGTATTCCTGGCGGGTATTCAGGCCTACCGGGTGTTCTTCGCGCAAGGGACGTAGGGCGGCGGCGCGCGGGTGCGATGAATACCGTGAACACTATTCCGCCAACCAGCCCCCGGTGAATCCGGCCCGTTCCAGTCCGCGGCGCACGTAGGGGTTGCGCTTCATGAGGTTCCAGACCAGCTCCGAGCGGTGGTTCTCCAACTGGATCAGGATCGGGCCCTGGTCGATGCCCAGGTAGTCGGTGTCGTACCAGCCGTTCGTGTGGTCGGGGGCCACGCGGTAGGTCAGGTTAAAGGCATCCCTGAATCCGTAGGGGCCGACGAGGCTGTCGTACTGGGTCGTCCACATTTGCTCCAGGGCATCCAGGCACTCCTTCGGGGCAAAGGGCACGGAGCCGCCCGCGGCGGTGGGCGCGATGGTACCGTCGTCGATAATGTGGCGGGCCGAAGCGCCACGGGCGCGGTAGGTGAAGAAGCGTAGGGGCTCCCCCTGCCAGCTGGTGTCTAGCCGGGCCGGGCCGTCGCAGGCCGTCAGTCCCCACTGCTCGGGGCCGTAGCCGATGAACTGCCGGGGGTTGTCAATGCAGTAGGCCCGGTTGGCGAGGGTGGCTTTACGGCTGTTCTCGAAGTAGTCGCTGCCCCGCTCCCGCATGTACGCGTCCTGGATGCCCCGGAAGTCGATGTACATATGGCTGTACTGGTGGCCGAAGAGCGGACTGAAATTGAGGTGATCGTAGCCCCGAAAGTCCATCCACCGGTAGTTTTCCGTCCACCGCTCCCAGGCGTCGTCGGGCAGTGGGTGGGTCGGCGAGCCCAGCCCCAGCACGAGCAGGATCATGGCTTCGTTGTAGCCGTTCCAGTCGGCGGGGATGAACTTTCGGTCGGGGCGCCAGCCCATGCTCATCCGGCCGTTTTCGTTCAGCGTCCAGTCCCACTCGACGCGGCGGTAGAGCCGGTCGGCCAGGTCGCGGATCAGCCGTTCGTCATCGTCATCCCCGTCGAAGTAGCTCATCACGGATAACACGCCGGCCATCAGCAGTCCGGTATCGATGGTCGATAGCTCGACGCCTTGGTAGCGCAGGGCGTCGTCGTTATTCAGGAAGTGGTAGAACAGCCCCCGGTATCCGGCCACTCCGCTCATCTCCGGCCCCTGCGGCAGGGCCCACAGTACTTCCAAGGTCCGGCGGACGCGTTCGGCGGCCTCCGCCCGGGTGACGTACCCCCGTTCGGCCCCGACCAGGTAGGCCGTCAGTCCGAAGCCGGTAGCCGCGATACTGCTGAAGCGCTCGGTGGGCCAGCGGTCCGGGATCTGGTAGTTGCCCGGCAGGGCCCGTTCCCAGAAGAAGGCGAAGGTGCGCCGCTGAAGCTCGTCCGGGCTGAAGGGGACCGGGGCGGCGGCTTGTTCTCCTGGCGGACGGGGGGTAGAGCGGCAGCCACCAACCAGCAAGAGGGTCAGCAACAGGCCGGCCCGGAAAACTGGTAGGTACAGGATGGAGTCGGGCATAAGCAGGTTGAACATACCAAACATACCGTTACCGCCGGTTGCGGCAACCTACCCTCCACACATGTGGTTACGGCAGGGCAACTATGGCACAGAGCACTACCTCACCCTGGCGGAATGGCTTTTTCCTGCTGTTCATCACGGCGGCTTTCATCTCGAATACCGGGACCTGGCTGTTCAACGTCGCGGCCGGCTGGCTGATGACGGACCTGGGGGGCACGGCCCTGAGCGTAGCTCTGGTACAGACCGCCAACCTGCTGCCCCTGGTACTGCTGGCGATCCCGGCCGGCACCCTAGGTGATCTGGGCGACCGGCGGCGGATCATTCTGGTCACCCAGTCGGCGCTCATCGCTGTCAACGCCGCCTTCGCATATCTGGTCCAGGCCGAGTTGGCGACGGCCGGTTGGTTGCTCGTATTCACCTTCCTCAACGGGGTGGGGGCGGCTATCTCGGGCCCGTTGCTGACCGCCGTGATTCCGCAGATGGTTTCCCGTGACCAATTGACTACGGCCATGTCGATCGGGGGGATCTCCTTCAACGCGGCCCGGGCGATCGGTCCCATGCTCTGTGGCTGGCTGATCACGGCCTACTCCATGGCCTTCCCCTTCTGGATCGACGCGGCCAGTTTTGCGGCGGTGGTGGGGGTGATCTACTTCTGGCGCGACGACCGCCACACCGACGGTAAGCTGGCCCCCCGGGTCTTCCAACTGGCCATGGGCGATAGCCTCCGCTTCCTGCGCTATACCCCGGCCCTGTACAACAGCGTCATCCGGGCCATCCTCTTCTTTCTGGGGGCGGGGGCACTCTGGGCCCTACTGCCCCTGGTCGCCAAGGAGCAACTCGGCGGAGACGCAACCCTGTACGGCTACCTGGTGGGGGCGGTGGGCGTCGGAGCGGTGATTACGGGCCTGGTGTACGACTGGATCGCGGACCGGGCGGGGGGGAGCAACCGACTGACTACGGCGATGAGCGTACTGTTCGCGGGTTGCCTGGTCGCGCTGACCCTGTCTCCCTCCCGCGCATGGGCGTATCCGGCCGCCCTGGTAGCGGGGATGAGCTGGCAGTTGGCTTTCACTTCGCTGATTAGTTCGGTTCAGTATGCCCTGCCCCATTGGTTCGGGGTGCGGGGTATCGCGTATTATTTCATGGCTATGGGAATAAGCCTGACGGTAGGTAGTGCAATCTGGGGGTGGCTGGCCGATGTGTTCTCCCTGGCTATAGCCCACTACGTAGCGGCCGGGGTCTGCGCGGTTACTGCCCTGATCGGTCGCCGGTTCCCGCTCGATCAGGCTAGGGGAGCCGACCTGAGTGCCTTCACCAAATACCCCGAGATGCGCCTACCGGCGGACGACGGGGAAGACCCCGGCGGTATGCTGCTCGTCCGTAACCTGTACGAGATCGGCTCCGACCAAGCCGGCGAACTCCACAGCCGCCTGCTTGATTTGCGCAACAAACGCTACCGCTCCGGTGCCCTGCGCTGGCACCTCTACCGCCCCCTGGAGCAGAACGGTCGCGCCATGGTAATAGAAAGCTACGCCGAGATCAAGCACACCGCTCTGGAACGCCACGACGAGCGGATCACCCAGGAGGACCACGACGCCCTACAGCAGTTCCAGGACTGGTTCGATGCAGCCGGCGGGTCCTGCGAGCAGGAAATACTCGAGGAAATCCATCAGTCCGATGATTAGTTCCAGAAACTGTTTTTACCGGATACTTAAAGATCCTGGCGGTGTACCCTTCGCTCGATCCAGGCCAGTGCGATGCACAGCAAGCCGTATACCAGCAGGATAGCCAGCCAGGTGGTCAATCCCCACCGTAATCCGTAGCTAAATACGATCGGGGCCGCCGCCGAGGAGATCACCACGAATAGCCGCACCGTACTCTTGATACTGCCCAGGTAGCGGGGACCGTAGCGCTGCGCCCACAGTGCCGGCAGCAGGACGGACTCTATTCCGCCGCTCGTACCGAACAGTGCGAAAAAGACGGGTACCACCCAGTCAGCATCCACCAGCAGCAACAGGAGCAGCCCCGCCACCGCGGGAATAAGCGTAAAGCGTAGTAGCCGGTCGGGACCGATGCGATCCACCAAATCCCCGCCGGTCAGTAGGAACACGACCCGCACCAGGCCGTAGGCACTCAGTCCGTAGGCCATGAGTTCCACCACGTAGCCCCGTTGCTCGGCGATGACCGACTGATTAAATACCAGACCGGTAAATACGAAAGGCACGAACAGTACGATGGGTAGAATGAGCTGGAACCGCCGGTCTCTCAGCACCTGCCCCCGGGTAGAGGAGTGTATATCCCCGCTTTTCCCTTGCACCTGCGTCCCCGCCCCTCCCCTTGTAGATGCAGCCACTAAGTCAGCCCGCTGAAAGTCATCGTACCGCCCGATCAGCAACCACACCGCCGGCACGAACAAAAAGGCTACCGCTCCGCCCATCAGTCCCCAGACCACCGGATAACCGTAGCTCACGATCGCGTAGGTCGCCAGCGGCGGCAGAATGACCTCGGCCACGGAAATTCCCAGAATGGACAGGGAGAGCGCCCGCCCCCGTCGCGCGTTGAAATAACGCCCGATCGTCGTGGATCCGATGAGGGGCAGTACGCTCTGGCCGCCCAGTCGCACCAGAAAAAGTCCCGCCACGATCACGGCCGTTGTCTGCGAGAGCGCCAGCAATACCGTACCCAGTACCACGAACGCCGCCGTCACCGTACTCACGTAGCGCACCTTCAGGGCATCGATCTGCTTGCCGATCAGGGGCAGGAGGAGCGCCGCCGTCAGCGTCACCCCGGAGTACAATCCGGCGAAGGTCGAATCCCCCCAGTCCATCCGCTCCGTCATCCGCGCCACGAAGAGGCTGATGAAGAAGGTCTGCCCCACCGAGCTGAAGAAAAAGTGGAGGAAGCCGAAGGTGAGGTAGCGGGTAGGCAAAGGGGTGAAGGGGTTAAGGAGCAAGGGGGTAAAGGTAGACTACCCTTACCCCTTTACCCCCTAACTCCTTTACTCCTTAAAGAAAGAGACGCTTGATTGGTCCACCTCCTCCCGGAAGTCCTGAAAGTCTCCACTCATAAATTCCTCCACCTCGGCAATAAACTCATCCGCCATATCGGCAAATTGCTGCATCGTCAGGCGGGCCATCTGGCTAGGTTGCCCCTCGGTCTGGCTGATGTAGCTGCGGGCACTGTACATTTTGGCGCGTAGGTTGGTGGGGTTGCGCTGGATGCCCTTGAGGTCTTCGGGTTCCATCAGGATTTCTTCCAGGCGGGCGATCTCCTTGCGCAGGTCCTTCATATCTGCCTTCAGGGAATCGCGTACGGACTCTTCGGCGTTTTTGGCGGCGGCCTCTACCCGTTGCAGGCTACGCTCGGCCTCCTGCAGGCGCCCGAAGGTCTCGGTCACCTCGGTCACCTTAGCTTCGTAGTCGGCGTAGAGGCGGTCGCGCTCACTGAATCGACCCGTACGGGGGCTATCGTCGCGGGGGTCGGCGGCTACGGTGAGGGTGGTTTCGTCGCGGTGGTTGCCGTAGGTCATGACCACTTTGTAGGTGCCGGGCACGACGGACATACCACTCGGAGCGTCGGCATCTTCCTTGCGCTCGCGGCGGCTGGGGAAGTCGACCCCGTCGCGGCGCAGGTTCCAGCTGGTGCGGTTCATGCCCCACTGCGGCTTGGTGGTGTAGGTACGGATGGTATCGCCGGTCTGTACGTCGACGACCTGGATCTTCACCTTGTCCTTCGGGGCGGGGATGGGGTCGATCTCGTCGTCCCGGGTGGCGTAGGCGGCCTCGGCGCTACCGGTTTCCCGGGCGGGGATGTCCTCCTTTATTTCCGGATTGATGTAAGTGTACTTCGTCAGTTGACTCACGTCGAAGGTATCGGGCTTCGCCGAGGGGCCACCGGGGCGTACCCAGTAGGTCAGCAGCGCACCGGCGGGCCGATCCGTTCCCTGGAACTGCCCCTGGGCGTAGAAGCGGGTGCCCTGGTAGCTGCGGTACTCCCACTGGTAGGCGTCCGGGGCGGGGAAGAGTTTGAAGCTATCCTGTAGCACGTCCATACCTTCCTGCGCCAGGGTCCGGAAGGGGCGAATGTCGTCCAGGATGTAGGCCGCCCGCCCGAAGGTGCCGACGATGAGGTCGTGCTCCCGGGGGTGGATCTTCAGGTCGATGGTAGAGACGTGGGGGAAGTCGGCGTCGTGCCGCGTCCAGGTATCGCCGTAGTCGACGCTGAACCACAGTCCCTGGTCGGTGCCGAGGAAGAGCAGGTTCTCCTGCACCGGGTCCTGAACGATGGCCTGGGCGTGGCCACTGACCTTATCCTCATCCACCAGCAGATCGAAGCTCTCCCCGTAATTCGTGGT
>CAZQNE010000120.1:0-7143 GCA_964594535.1 uncultured Lewinella sp. | reverse complement strand
CTGCCCCCCCACTGTGAACGCACGGTGGATATTTGTTACACGGGTATAGCTCAATCGGTAGAGCACTGGTCTCCAAAACCAGGGGCTGGGAGTTCGAGTCTCTCTACCCGTGCCAGTTTTTGAATTACGCGCGGCCGAAGGCCCGAAAGACCTTCCCCTACGCACTGCGTCTCCAACCGCCGTCAGGCAGCGACGCAGTCAAACCAGGGGCTGGGAGTGTACCCATCTGCCCCGTGCAATTCTTTATAATCTTTTACCATGGATAAGCTAGGTCTTTACTTGCGGGAAAGCTACAACGAGTTGGTACACAACGTAACCTGGCCCCCGTATTCCACTCTGCAGACCAATACCGTGCTGGTCCTGATTGGCTCGGCCATTTTCGCCCTGCTCATTCTGATGATGGATTTCGTCTGGAAGAACGCCGTCGAATTCATCTACAGCACCGGAACCGTCTAGGGTAAGCAACTATTATGGCAGACAATAAGTGGTATTCCCTACGGGTCATTTCCGGCAAGGAAAAAAAGATCAAGGAACGGATCGAAAAGGAGATCGAGCGCAACAGTTGGGGCGAATACGTGACCAAGATCGTAGTCCCTACCGAAAAGGTGTATAAGATCCGGAGCGGCAAAAAGGTGATTTCCGACCGGAATATCCTTCCGGGTTATATCCTGGTCGAAGCCGATCCCTACGCGCTCAATGCCGAAGTGGTCGACGCCATTACCAGCCTGCCGAACGTAATCCATTTTCTCGGCAAGAGTGAGCCGGTCGCAATGCGGGAGTCCGAAGCGAACCGACTGCTCGGCAAAGTGGACGAGAGCCTGGAGGCCAGCGATACGATGATCGAACCCTTCATCGAGGGCGAGACGGTGAAGATCATCGACGGGCCCTTCAATGAATTCGTCGGTGATATCCAGGAGGTGAACGAAGAGAAAAAGAAACTGAAAGTGATCGTCAAGATCTTCGGCCGCGGCACGGAAGTTGAGCTCAACTTCATGCAGGTCGAAAAACAGAATTAATATTCCAATTGCATCCGTCGGAGGGGCCCCGGGCAAACGAAGCCACCCCGCCTGCACGACACAAATGAGTTATCATGGCTAAGGAAGTAGAAACCTTCATCAAGCTACAGGTCCGCGGTGGAGCGGCCAACCCGGCCCCCCCGGTCGGCCCCGCCCTGGGTGCCAAGGGCGTCAACATCATGGAGTTCTGTAAGCGCTTCAATGCTCAGACCCAGGACAGCCAGGGTAAAATCCTCCCCGTGGTCATCACGGTTTATAAGGATAAGTCGTTCGACTTCGTCATCAAAACACCCCCGGCCGCCGTCCAACTGCTGGAAGCCGCCAAGATCAAGAGCGGCTCCAAGGAGCCCAACCGAAATAAGGTCGCCAGGGTGAACTGGGACCAGGTCCGCGCCATCGCCGAAAGCAAAATGCCCGACCTGAACGCCTTTACCGTCGAGAGCGGTATGAAGATGGTCGCCGGCACGGCCCGCTCCATGGGTATCGTCGTCGAGGGTACGCCCCCCTGGGAAACCGCCGACGCTTAATTACATCATCACGTAGGGAGCGCACCGGCACGGTGCGTGCTAATCACCTCAAATTATATTCAAAATGGCTAAACTTAGTAAAGCCCGTAAAGCGGCTACTGAGAAAGTCGATGCGACGAAGCAGTACACCCTGGATGAGGCCATGAGCCTCGTCAAAGAGGTCAACACCGCCAAGTTCAATGCATCGGTAGATGTCCACGTACGTCTGGGTATCGACCCCCGTAAGGCCGACCAGGCCCTACGCGGCACGGTCACCCTTCCCCACGGCACCGGCAAAACCAAGCGCGTTCTCGCCTTTGTCACCCCCGATAAGGAGCAGGAGGCGCTGGACGCAGGTGCGGATTTTGCCGGGCTCGATGAGTACGTCAGCAAAGTGTCCGATGGCTGGACCGACTTCGACGTCGTTGTCGCCATGCCGCAAACTATGGCTAAAGTCGGTCGCCTGGGTCGCGTACTCGGTCCCCGGGGCCTGATGCCCAACCCCAAGACCGGAACCGTCACCATGGACGTGGCCAAGGCCGTTTCGGACGTAAAGGGGGGTAAGATTGCTTTCCGGGTTGATAAATTCGGGATCATTCACAGTAGCATCGGCCGGGTAGAATTCACCCCCGCACAACTGAAGGAGAACGCCAACGAACTGCTGGGTACCCTCGTCCGGATGAAGCCGAGTAGCGCGAAGGGCATTTACATGAAGTCCGTCACGGTAGCGTCCACCATGAGCCCCGGCATCAAGGTTGATCCCAAGACTATTGCCTAACCGTCCCCAAAGTAAATCACCATGAATAAGACTGAAAAGGCGGCGGCCATCGAGACACTGAAGGATCGCTTCGCCAACAACGAATACTTCTACATCGCCGACGCGTCGACGCTGACCGTCGAACAGGTGAATAAGCTGCGCGGCATCTGCTTCGAAAAGGGAGTCAGCATGCAGGTTGTAAAGAACACCCTGGCCCGTAAGGCGCTGGAACAACTCCCCGAAGAGAGTAACTACGCCCCCCTGTTCGACGCCCTGAAGGGCCCGACGGCCATCATGTTCTCCGAGGTAGGCAATGCGCCCGCTAAGGCAATCAAGGAATTCCGCGAGGAAAAGGGTGAACGCCCCATCCTTAAGGCCGCCTACATCGCCAGCTCGATCTACAGCGGCGACGAACAGCTCGACGCCCTGGCAAAGCTCAAGTCTCGCGACGAAGTGCTCGCCGATATCCTCACCCTCCTCCAGAGCCCCATGCAGAACCTGCTCAGCGGCCTACAGGGACAGGGCAACAAGATCGCCGGTCTACTCAAAACGCTCGAAGAGCGGGAGGGGTAGGGTCTACTCATTTACGATTTATGAGTTACCATTTACAATTTGCTCGTCCGGCGGGCGAGGCCTACCAACGGGGCAAATTTTAAATTGAATGTTGTAAGTCGTACATTCTCAATCATTTAGGCTTCCAAGCTGATACGCGATACTCTATCGTACATCACTATTAAATACTTTTATTATGGCTGACATTAAAGCAATTGCCGACCAGCTCGTCGAACTGACCATCAAAGACGTTACCGAGCTCCTGCAGATTATGAAAGACGAGCACGGCATCGAGCCCGCCGCCGCCGCCGTTGCGGTAGCCGGTGGAGGAGGTGGCGAGGCCGGTGGCGCCGCCGCCGCCGAGCAAACCGAGTTCGACGTCGTTCTGGAATCTGCCGGTGGCAGTAAGCTCAAAGTCGTGAAGGAGGTGAAGAGCCTGCTCGGCCTCGGCCTGAAAGACGCCAAGGAAATGGTAGACGGCGCCCCCGCCACTATCAAGTCCGGTGTCGATAAGGCAGAGGGCGAAAGCATGAAGGCCGCCCTCGAGGAGGCCGGTGCTACGGTTTCGCTGAAGTAATTCAGCCCCCCCTTCAGAGGATATAAGCGCGGGATCGGCGCTACCGCCGTCGGTCCCCGCTTTTTCTTCGGTTTAATTGGCTTAGCGGGCGGTTGCCCGACTGGGCCATTCGCGTATAAGAAATCGCCGCTCCGGCGAAACTTAACGGGCTATGAGCGTGTTGGATAACTTCGCGAAGCCCCATACCGCCGGGTTCTATTTTCCCGGCATCCATACCATACCTCCGGATCGAGCCACCGCGGACGGCCGCCCCGGAGTCCATTAAAGGAAAACTGCTAATGACGTCAAACGGCCAGATCCTTAACGCCGAAGCCCAACGGGTCAGCTTCGGGAAGATTAAGCTAACCGATCATTCCCCCGACCTTCTAGAAATACAACTTAAATCCTTCCAGGAATTTTTCCAGCTGGAAACCACCCCGGAGAACCGGGCCCACGAAGGGCTCTACCGGGTGTTCCAGGAGAACTTCCCCATTTCCGATACCCGGAACATCTTCAACCTGGAGTTCCTGGATTATTTCGTCGACCCGCCCCGCTACACCATCGAGGAGTGTATGCAGCGCGGACTGACCTACAGCGTCCCCCTCAAGGCTAAGCTTCGTTTGTCGTGTAATGATGAGGAGCACGTTGACTTCAAAACCATCGTACAGGACGTGTTCCTCGGGAACATCCCCTATATGACCGGCAAGGGCACCTTTGTCATCAACGGAGCCGAGCGCGTAATCGTCTCTCAGTTGCACCGTAGCCCGGGCGTGTTTTTCGGGCAGAATTTCCACCCCAACGGCACGGCAATCTACTCGGCCCGGGTCATACCCTTCAAGGGGGCCTGGATGGAGTTCGCCACCGACATCAATACGGTGATGTACACCTACATCGACCGGAAGAAGAAGTTCCCCGTCACTACGCTGCTGCGTGCGATCGGCTACGATTCGGATAAATCGATTCTGGACCTCTTCGATCTGGCCGACGAAGTACCCAACACCCGCGAAGCACTCACCGGTGCCATCGGCCGCAAACTGGCTGCCCGCGTACTCCGCGCCTGGACGGAAGATTTCGTCGACGAGGATACCGGCGAACTGGTTATCCTGGAACGGAACGAGATTATCCTGGAACGGGATACGGTGCTAACCGAGGATAATATTGAGGATATCCTGAGTGCCGATGGCATCGACAACATCATTCTGCAGAAGGAGGATGTCGGGATGGACTACAGCATCATCTACAACACGCTGCAGAAGGATCCCTCCAGTAGCGAAATCGAGGCCGTACAGTATATCTATCGGCAATTGCGTGGGAGCGACCCCCCCGATGAGGAAACCGCCCGCGGTATCATCGACAAGCTCTTCTTCAGCGATAAGCGCTACAACCTTGGTGAGGTCGGCCGCTACAAGATCAACCGCAAACTGCAGGCCGGCACCGACGACGAAACCCTCGTCCTTACGAAGGAGGACATTATCGCCATCGTTAAGTACCTCGTCGGTCTGATGAACCAACGGGCCGAGATCGACGATATCGATCACCTCAGCAACCGCCGCGTTCGTACCGTCGGCGAGCAACTCTACGCTCAGTTCGGCGTCGGACTGGCCCGTATGGCCCGTACGATCCGCGAGCGCATGAACGTCCGCGACAACGAGGTCTTCACCCCGATCGACCTGATCAACGCCCGGACGCTATCGAGCGTCATTAACTCGTTCTTCGGAACCAGTCAGTTGAGCCAGTTCCTGGATCAGACGAACCCACTTTCCGAAATCACCCACAAGCGGCGGATTTCCGCTCTCGGGCCCGGGGGCCTGAGCCGGGAGCGTGCCGGCTTCGAAGTGCGCGACGTACACTACAGCCACTACGGTCGCCTCTGTACCATCGAGACACCGGAAGGGCCGAACATTGGACTCATTTCCACCCTCTGCGTCCACGCTAAGGTGAACAAGATGGGCTTCCTGGAAACCCCCTACCGCGCGGTAGCGGACAGCCAGGTCGTCATGGACGGAGACCCCATCTACCTCAGTGCCGAGGGGGAAGACTTCAAGAAGATTGCCCAGGCCAACGCCGCCATCAACGAAAAGGGGGCCTTTACCGGCGACCGCGTGAAGGCACGTGACCACGGCGACTTCCCCGTCCTCGATCCCTCCGAAGTGGAGTTCATGGACGTAGCCCCCAACCAGATTGTCGGGGTCTCCGCTTCGATGATCCCCTTCCTGGAGAACGACGATGCCAACCGCGCCCTGATGGGCTCGAATATGCAGCGCCAGGCCGTACCCCTACTGAAGCCGACTAGTCCCATCGTGGGCACCGGTCTGGAGGGCAAGGTGGCCCGCGATAGCCGGATGCTCATCAACGCCGAGGGCGAGGGTACCGTCGAATACGTGGACGCCAACGAGATCGTGGTCCGTTACGAGCGTAGCGACGAAGATCGTCAGGTGTCCTTCGACGACGATACCAAGACCTACCGACTAACGAAGTTCCTGCGGACCAACCAGGGAACTTGCATCAACCTCAAGCCGATCGTCCGCCGCGGTCAGAAGGTTGCCAAGGGCGATATCCTCTGTGACGGCTACGCTACCGAAAAGGGAGAACTGGCCCTGGGCCAGAACCTCAAGGTGGCCTTCATGCCCTGGAAAGGATACAACTTCGAGGATGCCATCGTGCTAAGCCAGCGCGTCGTGAGGGAGGACATTTTCACCAGCCTGCACATCGAGCACTTCGAGCTGGACGTGCGCGACACTAAGTTGGGTGAGGAGGAACTGACCAACGATATTCCCAACGTGAGTGAGGAGGCTACCAAGGACCTGGACGAAAACGGGATCATCCGCGTTGGTGCCTGGGTCAAGGAGGGCGATATCCTCATCGGTAAGATCACCCCGAAGGGCGAGAGTGACCCGACCCCCGAGGAAAAGCTGCTCCGCGCCATCTTCGGCGATAAGGCCGGCGACGTAAAGGATGCTTCCCTGAAGGCCAGCCCCTCCCTGAAGGGCGTGGTGATCGGTAAGGATTTGTTCAGCCGCACCAAGAAGGAGCAATCGCAGAAGGATGCCGAAAAGCTGGAACTCCAGAAGTTGGAGGACGAGCATAAGGTCAACCTGAGCAACCTCAAGACCATTCTGGTCGATAAACTGGATAAGCTCATCCGCGGACGGGCCAGCCAGGGCGTCAATACCATCTACGGCGAGGTCGTCGTGCCCAAGGGCGAGAAGTTCACCCAGAGCCTGCTCCGGGAGATCGACTACACGACCATCGACTACAGCGGATGGACCACCAGCGACGATCTCAACGGCCTCATCGCCCGCCTGTTGCACAACTACAGCATCAAGGTCAACGAGGAAGTCGGGCGCTACAAGCGGGAAACCTTCAACATCAGCGTAGGCGACGAATTGCCCGCCGGCGTACTGAAGCTCGCCAAGGTCTACCTGGCCAAGAAGCGCAAGCTTAAGGTCGGCGACAAACTGGCCGGCCGCCATGGCAATAAGGGCATCGTAAGCCGCATCGTACGCGATGAGGACATGCCCTTCCTGGAGGACGGAACCGCCGTCGACATTATCCTGAACCCCCTCGGCGTACCCAGCCGGATGAACCTCGGTCAGATTTTCGAGACCGTACTCGGATGGGCCGGGGAGAAGCTCGGTATGAAGTTCGCCACGCCGATCTTCGACGGGGCCAGCCAGGACGAGATCGAGGGCTACATCCAGAAGGCCAATCTGCCGAGCCTCGGACAGGCCTACCTCTACGACGGGGAAACGGGCG
>CAZQNE010000119.1:0-8013 GCA_964594535.1 uncultured Lewinella sp. | reverse complement strand
TCGACAGCGCCGAGGCGTTGAGGAAGATCACCCGGGCCCGGTAGTCGATCACCTCCTTGGTCTCGGCGTCGATGATGCGCACGCCGGTCGCCTTACCCTTCTCATCGTCGTAAATCACCTCCTGTACGATGCTGAAGGGGCGGATGGTGAGTTTGCCCGTTTTGTGGGCCGACGGCAGGGTAGTAGAGTTGGAACTGAAGTAAGCCCCGTACGGGCAGCCCCGGCTACAGCGGTTGCGGTACTGGCACTGCCCGCGGCCGTTGTGGGGTACGGTCAGGTGGGCGCAACGGCCGATAATCATGTTACGGCCGGGGTAGTGCTTCTCGATACGGGCCTTGACGTGCTTTTCCACCACGTTCATCTCCATCGGCGGCAGGAAGTGGCTGTCGGGCAGTTGCTTCAGTCCCTCCTTCGAGCCGCTGATGCCGGCGTACTTCTCCACGTAGGTGTACCAGGGCTCGATGTCGCGGTAGCGGATGGGCCAGTCGACGCCGTGGCCGTCCCGGGCATTGGCCTCGAAGTCGATCTCGCTCCAGCGGTAGGTCTGTTTGCCCCACAGCAGGGAGCGGCCCCCCATCACGTGGGCGCGGATCCAGAGGAAGGGCTTGACCTCGGTGTAGGGGTTCTCGCGGTCGTTGGCGTGGAAGTGCTCGGTATCCTTGCCTACGAAGCCGGAGCGGATGGACTTGTAGTGTTTGTCCTGTTCCTCCGCCGTCAGTCCGCCCCGCAGTTCCATGTCCCAGGGGTCCAGGTTCATGGTGGGGTAGTCCTCGACGTGTTTGACGATACGGCCGCGTTCCAGGACCAGGGTTTTCAGCCCCTTCTCGGTCAGCTCCTTGGCCGCCCAGCCGCCGGAGATGCCGGAGCCGACCACGATGGCATCGTAGGTTAGCGCCTTGTCGGCATCGATATTGTAGTTTGCCATGTTGGGAAGATCGACTTACCGACGTAAGGTAGCAACTTCCCGTTTGCTAGATACTGAGTCGTTCCATGTGAATGTCCAGCGATTTGGCATCGCCGTCGTACTCGATGACGGCTACGTAGCCTTCCTTGGCGGGAAGGACCAGCACCCGGTCGGTAGAGGCGGAAAAGACCACCTTATCGTTCATGAGTTCGCCATCGAGCAGGGTATTGATGTAGAGACTCAGCTTTTTGGTTTTGCGGACCTCGCTACGGCCCCCGAAGTAGGCGGTGGTGATGGCATCGGCGCCATTGTCCAGAAAGGCAAAGTCGAATGCACCCTGCCCCTTAGCGATAGCGGCAACGGTGGAGCCTTTGGCCAGGGAAATCCCCCCCGCAAGCAGATTGCCGCCGAGGCTACCGCTTTTGCCCTTTTCTACAATCTCCACTCCGGCAACGGTCAGGTCCGGTTTGATCTGAATCAGTGCCCCGTCGAGCACTTTGATGTCTCCGTTCAGGGTACGGTAGAACTCAGCCGCGATGAGTAGCTCTTGATTTTCGGTCATTCCGATGTCGTGGATGAACAGGTTGCCCATACCCTTCACTTTTCCTTTACTGTTAATGTCCAGGAACTGAGCCAGGTCACGGTACGCAGTATCGTATCCGAAAGAACGAAGGGGTCGTAATCTCGCAATTTAGCCAGTGATGATGCGGCGGCGCGCGCCCGAAAGCCGGCGGCATGCAGGTAGTGCCCCCCGAGGGAATCGGCGGCTAGTTCGTTACTCCGACTGTGTCGGCTCTGCTCGTACACCAGGTCGCGCATTTCGCTCATGATGCTTTCGCGGCCCTCCTTACGCAACCGCCGCCGCAACCTCCGGTACTCCTTCCGGCTGCCGGGTTGACGGGCCCGCATCTCGGCGAGGTAGTCGAGTTTGTCACTCAGGTGAAGCAACCGATCGTGGGCTAGCTCGTGGGCGAACACCGAGGCAAGCTCATCACGGCTCGTCATGCGGTAGAGTAAACCGATATTGATCACGAAAAGGCCGTCACCCAGACTGGCGGCATTCACCGCGGGAGAGCGGCTCACGAACACGGTTGGGTTCAAATCCAGGGCGTTCGCGGCGATGAGCTCGGCGAAAATCTGCCGGACGAAGCCGAGAACCTGCGGGTCGAACAAATAGTCACCGTCGCGAATCGCAACTTTCAGGTCTTCGCCCCGCTCCGTGTAAATTTGGGCGATCTCTTCCGGGCTATTCGGAGCTAGACCGGCAATACTGCTTGCGGTGGTCCGATCCAACTGTCGAAACAGCGCCGTGGTATCCGGTTCCACCGAAGGTTGGGCGAGCAAGTCGAGAAAACCCCAAAGGCAAAGAATCAGGCACGGAAATAGCCGTGCGGAACGAATGATAAACAAGGTACTGAGGTGAGTAGCCGAAGCTTTGAATAGGTAAGCTTTAGTCTCCTAAAGGTAAACATCCTACCGTAGGGCCGGCGCCGAAAGGTAGGTCAGTACGTAAACCATATGACACAGTAGTAGAAAAATGACCAAGTTGAACGGGTTGATATTCAGAGGTTGGCTGATGGGTAGTCTCTTCCTCGTGGCGGCGAGCGCAGGTGCCCTGCGGGTTTGTGGGGCTGGGGCCCCGCAAAGTTTAGCCCCGAAGAAACCAAACGTCCTCATGATCAGCATCGACGATCTGAACGACTACGTCAGGTTTCTGGGCGGCTACGCGGGTCCCATTCATACCCCGAACCTGGACCGACTGGCCGCCCGGGGGGTAGCCTTCACCAACGCCCACGTACAGGCCCCCCTCTGCGGGCCGAGCCGGGCCTCCATCCTGTCGGGCCTGCGGCCCTCCACGACCGGGGTGTACGGGATGATCGACGACGATTCGTTGCGCAACGCCAGTCCGGCGCTGGAGGATATTATCTTCCTGCCCGAGTACTTCGGCGATCACGGCTACCATACGATGGGCATCGGCAAAATCTTCCACAAGCACGCGCCGGAGGGGGCCTTCGCGGAGAGCGGCGGGCGCTACCGGGGCTTCGGGCCGGTGCCGGAGGAGCGCTTCCGCTGGTCGGGGCACAGCGGGCTGCCGGGCTACGGGCGCACCTCCACCGACTGGGGTGCCTTCCCCGACCGGGACAGCCTGATGCCCGATCACGCTTCGGCGACCTGGGCGGTCGAGCGACTGGGGCGGAGTTACGACGATCCCTTTTTCCTGGCCGTCGGTTTTCTACGGCCCCATGTCCCGTTCTACGTTCCGCCGGCCTGGTTCGATTTGTACCCCCTGGATAGCATTGCCCTGCCGCCCTACTTTTCGGCCGATACCGCCGATCTGCCGCCCGTAGCCCACCGAATTAACGACCTGCCGATGATGCCCTCCACCGAATGGGCGATCCGGAGCGGCGAGTGGGCCTCCATCATTCAGGCCTACCTGGCGAGTATTTCCTTCGTAGATGCCCAGGTGGGTCGGATCCTCGACGCCCTGGACGCAAGCGACCACGCGGACAATACCATCGTCGTGCTCTGGTCCGACCACGGCTACCGGATGGGAGAGAAGGGCACCTTCGCTAAACACTGCCTCTGGGAAACGGCCACGCGGGTACCCTTCGTCATGGCAGGCCCGGGCATTGAACCGGCCCGCATCGACCGGCCGGTAGAGCTTCTGTCCGTTTATCCCACTCTGCTGGAACTTACGGGGCTGCCCGCCTACGCACGCGCGGAGGGAAGGAGTTTGGCGTCCCTGATCCGAGGCACCGACCAGCCGCATACCACCGCTACCGCCATTACCACCTTCGGCTACGGCAATCACGCCATCCGTACGGCCCGCTACCGCTACATCCGCTACGAAGACGGGGGGGAGGAACTGTACGATCACGCTAGTGACCCGGAGGAGTGGTTTAATCTGGCATTGGTACCTGCGTCCGCGCCCGTATTAAAACGGCTAAGGGGCTACCTACCCACCGATATCCCCTGGGCCCGTGCCTCTTCCTATGACTGGCAACCCTACTTCACGAAGCAGAAGGCCCGCTACTCGGAGTAAGCACAACGCGACTTGCAGTCGCGCTAACCGTAGTCCTAGACTGCATCCTACTTTCGTGGATGCAATCCGCTTCACACCTTGCTGCTATGAAGAACTTTCCCCCTGACTTCACCTGGGGCTCCGCCACCTCCGCCTACCAGATCGAAGGTGCCTGGCGGGAAGCTGGCAAAGGCCCCCACGTCTGGGACGTCTTCGCCCACACCCCCGGCAAAGTAGCCCGTGGCGAGAACGGCGACCGGGCCTGCGACCACTACCACCGCTTCCGGGAGGACGTAAAACTGATGGCCGGTATCGGACTGCAGGCCTACCGCTTCAGTATTTCCTGGGCCCGCATCCAACCCGACGGGATGGGGGAAGCGAACGAGGCCGGCATCGCCTTCTACAACGAACTGATCGACGAACTGCTCGCCCACGGTATCCAACCCTGGATTACGCTGCACCACTGGGACCTGCCCGCCGCCCTCCAGTTCGAGTACAACGGTTGGCTGGGAAGAGAAACCACCGACTACTTCGCCGGCTTCGCCCGCATCTGCTTCGAGCACTTCGGCGACCGGGTCAGGCACTGGATCACCCTCAACGAAAGCTGGGTCATCGCCATGCTGGGCTACCACGACGGGGTCTTCGCGCCGGGGCGGAAGTCGGATAGCGAGCCCTACCGGGTCGCCCACCACCTCATCCTGGCCCACGCCAAGGCCGTACGGGTGTACCGGGAAGAATTCAAGGCCGGGCAGGGCGGCATCATCGGTATGACCAACAACTGCGACTGGCGGCAGCCCAAAACCGACAGCACCGCGGACCGGGCCGCGGCCCAGCGCTCGCTCGAGTTCTTCCTGGCCTGGTTCACCGACCCGATCTACTTCGGCGACTACCCGGCCGTGATGCGGGAGCGGGTAGGAGAACAGTTGCCCGGGTTCACCGAGGAGGAAAAGGAACTTGTCATCGGCAGCTCCGACTTTTTCGGGCTCAACCACTACAATACCATGTACGCCAGCCACGTACCGGAGGGGGAAACGGTACAGAACTACGTGTACAGCAACGCCGGCATCTTCGCCGACCAGCGGGTGGCCCTTACCGCCGACCCCGAATGGGAACTCACCGATATGCAGTGGCCGGTCGTACCCTGGGGGTTGCGGGAAATGCTCCTGTGGATCAGCGAGCGCTACGATAATCCGCCGATCTACATCACCGAGAACGGCTGCGCTACCCCGGACGAAGTATCGGACGGACACTGCGCCGACCCCCGCCGGATCAGCTTCCTGCAGGGGTACATCGCGGCGGTCCACGAAGCGATCGAGCGGGGGGCGGACGTGAGGGGCTACTTCGTCTGGTCGCTACTCGATAACTTCGAATGGGCCAGCGGCTACGACAAGCGCTTCGGGATGGTCCACGTAAACTTCGATACCCTGGAACGAACCCCGAAGGATTCGGCGCGGTGGTACGGGAAGGTGATCGCGCGCAATGGATTGGGCGGGCCGGGCCCCCTGCAGCCGAAAACCCACCGCCACTAATGGTGTTATCCTTCTTCATCCCTCACCCAGTATGGCCTCCGCCGCCGCGGCCCCCGTCGCGCACTACATCCTGCCCGCCCCCCGTATCTCCTATCTGCGCATCGGTGGGCCTCTGTGGTTGCTGGCCTGGTTTGCCGGCCTCTACGGTTCCGTTGCGGCCCTCGGTACGGGGCATACGGGCTATGGCCTACTCGATGCCTTCCTGTTTCTCTGGCTTACGGTATGGCTCATCAGTGGCGCCCTCGTCTTCGGGTTGGTGCTGTGGACCTTCGTAGGTCGGGAGCATATCACAATCGGGCCGGAGAGCCTGACCATTCAGCGCCGCGTTGTCCTGCCCGGGCCCGCCCGTCATTACCCACTGCGGGAAATTGAGAACTTGCGGTTCCGGGAGATGCCCACCGACTTTTTCCGGGCCAATAGCCGCTGGTCGCTGTTGGGGGTGGGAAAAGGTAAAATCCGCTTCGACCACGGTGGGGAAAGCTATTCCTGCGGCCTGGGCCTCAGCGACGGGGAAGCCCGGCAAATCATCGCCGACCTTTCCGCCCACCTCTAACCCCCCGCCGGCCCCGGAGGGGTCGTCCTCTATCCCGGAGATTGCAGCCCTCCCGGCATACCAACCGACACAACTTCCCCCCCGCGAAATTCGTCTTTATCCACATGAGACGGTTCCTCTTCCTGCTTTCGATTACCGTATTTGCTTGCACCTGCGCCCGCGCCCAGACCCTGACGGTGAGTGACGAGATCCCCATGCGCAACGATACCGAGTACACCCTGATCGGTAAACTCGGCGGGCAGGTCCTCCTGCTCGAAGACCGGGAGAACAAACACCTCCTGACCGCCTACGGCCGCACGATGAACGTGAGCTGGGACAAGGAACTCGAACTACGGGGCCGCAACATCCGCCTGCTGCAGACCGTGGCCGATCAGGATGGCTCCGGCTTCCACCTGCTCTACCTCTACCGCGAACGGGGCAAGAACTACCTGCAACTCGACCGCTACAACCCCGCCGGCAACCTTCGCGACAGCATGACTCTGGTTGATTTCGGCCTGTTCACCACCAGCCCCGAGGACGAGATCGTACGCTCGGAAGACGAGACCAAGCTGCTCCTTATGCTGGTCGAACAGCAGAGCGCCCCCCGCTACATCGGGGTCGACCTGGACAGTATGCGCGTGCTCTACGACCGGCAGGTGGAGCCCGACAGATTCTTTTTCAACGACGATTTTCTACAGGCCGAGATCAGCAACGACGGCGATATGTTCTTCATCGTCGACCGCGACAACTTCAAGAGCCGCCGCAAAAATCACCGCTACGAAATCTACACCCACGAGTTGGCCGGCAACCGGACCGGGCTGATCGAAGTGGACCTGGGCGATAGCCTCACCTACGACGTGACCTTCCGCTACGATAACCTCAACGACCGCTTGGTGGCCGGGGGGCTCTACTCCACCCGCGACTTCGTACGGGCGGAGGGCTACTTCTTCGTGCCCATCGTTCCGGGGGTGCGGGTGCAGCAGCCGGTCTTCCACCGTTTTCCGCTCAATCTGGTCAAAAACGTCGAGGGAAAGAAATTCAACAGGCGCCGCCCGGGCATCGTGGATCTGACGGTACGGGAAGCGATGCTGCGCCGCGACGGCGGCATGGTCATGATCACCGAGCGCGACCGGCGCCTGCAGCGGCGGGGCGGGGCGGCCCAGGCCCAGTTGCTCAATGCCTACGGGGGGCGGCCCCTGGTCGACTACCACCTCGACGAGATCGTGGCCCTGGCCGTCTACCCCGACGGGCGCCCCCACTGGAGCAGCATCATGCACAAGAAGCAGTACAGCCAGGACGATAACGGCGTGTACTCCAGCTTTTTCCTCATGGAGACGCCCCGGCGCCTCCGCTTCCTCTTCAACGACGAAATCCGCTTCGAGAATACGGTCAGTGAGTACGTCCTCAACGGACGGGGGGAGTTCGACCGCAATAGCCTCTTCCACACCCGCGACCTGAACCTCCGCCTCCGGTTCCGCGACGGTATACAGGTCGCCACCAACGAGCTGGTGTTGCCGAGCGAACACCGCAACCGGCTGCGGCTGGTGAAGATGACCTACGAGGCTAGATAAGAATTCAGAATTTACGATGTACCATTTACGATCGGTGATTGCGCGCAGTACCTTCGGTCGGCTTTGCTCGCTGCGCTCGTGGGGGGCTCCTCGCACCGACGATGCGGGCGAAGCCCGCAGAGCAGAGCCGCAAATTTTCAATTGTACTTTGTAAATCATAAATCGTAAATACCCTTGTTCTTCCCCGTAGGTGACGACCAGGTCCGCGGCGGCCACCGCCCCAACTTCGCGTATGGCTTCATCGCTCTGAACGTGCTGATCTTCCTGTACCAGGCCAACCTCGGCCCGGAGGCGGGGCAGCAATTCGTCTACGCCTGGGGGGCCATCCCCGACCGTATCCTCTCGGGGGAGGGCTACCTGACGCTCATCACCAGTATGTTCCTCCACGGCGGCTGGATGCACCTGCTCGGGAATATGCTCTACATGTGGATCTTCGCCGACAATATCGAGGCCAC
>CAZQNE010000118.1:5314-8018 GCA_964594535.1 uncultured Lewinella sp. | reverse complement strand
ACACCACCGAAACCGTGATCGAGGGGGGCGAAAACCGCTTCGAGCACGTGCTGCCCGTGCGGACCCAGTACAGCAACCTGGTGCTGAAGCGGGCCCTGGTCACCGACTCGGCCCTGGTGGAGTGGTGCCGGGCGGCCTTCGAGGACCGGGAATTTCAGCCGGCCACCGTCACCGTCCACCTGCTGAACCCCGACGGCGAGCCCCTCCGCAGCTGGCAGGTGAGCCGGGCCTGGCCCCTGAAGTGGTCGATCAGCGACCTGAACGCCGAGGAGAATAGCCTGGTCATCGAGACCCTCGAACTGAGCTACCGCACCTTCCACGCCAACTGACTGCCGCCATGCCCATCACCATCAAAGAACTCGTCATTACGGTCAAAACGGAGCAGCGACAGAGCCGCCCCATCACCCAGCAGCGCCCCGAAGAGCGGCAGCGCACCCAGGAGAAGGGACAGGACGCCCTGGTGCGGGAAGCCGTCGAACAGACCCTCCGCGTACTGGAAGCTAAACAGGAACGCTGATGCCCCGCGGACTAGAAAAAATGAAGATCCTGGCGTTTACCGACAGCGCCTACACCAAGCCCGCCGCGGTGCCAGCCTTCCCCGTGCTGGTCAACCCGGAGACCTACAGCATCGAGCAGTCGATCGAGTACAACACCGATGCCGGTCCGGGCAGCACCGGGGAGGAGGCCACCTTCGTCGCCAAGAAGCCGGAGACCTTCAGCTGCGAGCTCTACTTCGATAACACCGGTATCCTGGACGGCATCCCCCGCCCCGATATCTACCTCGAACTGGAAGCCTTCCGGGCCTTTCTACTGGGGATCGAGAGCGAGACCCACGAGGTGCGCCACTTCATGATCGTGTGGGGGAAGATGATCTTCAAGGGGCGGGTCACGGCGGTCAACATCAAGCATAAGTTGTTCAAGCCGGATGGAACCCCGATCCGGGCTACGGTCGAACTGTCGTTCAAGGGGAGCTTCTCGGACGTGCTGCGGCTGGCGCTGGATAACCTACTCAGCCCCGATCTGACCCACCTGCGGACCGTCCGCGCCGGCGACACCCTGCCCAACCTCTGCCAGGACATCTACGGCCACACCGACGCCGTCATGGCCGTGGCCCGCGCCAACGGGCTTTCCGGATTCCGCCACCTCGCGGTCGGTACCGTGCTTTCCTTCCCACCCCTACAAGTCAGTCGCCCGTGACCGCCGCCCCCGAACGCCTCGTACCCACCGTGGCCCCACCGACCGTGGCGACCTATACCCTGACCAGCGACGGGAGCGAGCTGGGACCGGAACTGAGCGTCCTCTCCCTGGTCGTGGAGCGGGAGGTGAACCGCATCCCCACCGCCACCCTGATCATCCGCGACGGGAAGGTGAGCGAGCAGACCTTCGCGGTGAGTGAGTCGGAGGACTTCGCGCCGGGAAAGAAAATCACCATCGCCGCCGGTTACCGGGCGACGAATGAAGACATTTTTGCCGGCATCGTCGTCGGTCAGCAAATCAAGATCCGGGAGCAGCGCTCGGTACTCGTCGTAACCCTGAAAGATGCCGTACATACCCTCACCATCGGGCGGCGGAGCCGCTACTTCACCGACCAGAGCGACAGCGACGCCTGGGAGAGCATCGTGTTCGCCGCCGGCCTCCAGATCGACAGCGAGTCGACCGACGCCGTAGTCCCCGAACTGGCGCAGCACCGGAGTACAGACTGGGACTTCATCCTCAGCCGCGTCGAAGCCAACGGCATGGTAGCCCTGGCCGACGACGGTAAGGTGACCATCGGCAAACCCACCGTGGCCCCGCTGCCGGTACTGAAACTGGAATACGGAGCCAACCTACTCTCCTTCGACGCCGACTTGGATACCCGCCACCAGTACGGGGAGATCGCGACCTTCGCCTGGGACTCCGCGACCGGGGAGGCCATCACCGAATCCGCCACCGGGCCGGGGGAGCACCCCATCGAACGGCACCACGGGGGCGGGCTGGCGGCCGACGCCCTCGGCCGCTGGGCTAGCGGTACGGCCGAGCGCAGCGAACTGGCCACCATTCGGGCGGCGGCCACCTTCCAGGGAACGGCGGCGGTGACCGTCGGCAATACCGTCGAACTGGCCGGTATGGGGGAGCGCTTCAACGGACTCATCTACGTCGCCGCCCTGCGCCACGAGATCGCCGACGGGCAGTGGAAAACGACCGCCCAGTTGGGCCTGCGGGAGGAGTGGTTTACCGAACGCTTCAACGTAAGCGCACCACCGGCCGGAGGACTGCTGCCGGCGGTAAGCGGACTCCACGCCGCCACCGTGATCCAGATGCACGACGACCCCGCCGGGGAGGAACGCATCCTGGTCAAGATACCGGCCATCAACCCCGAGGGGGAGGGCAATTGGGCCAGACTGGCCACCGGCGTCGGGGGTAATGCGGCCGGGCTCACCTTCCGGCCGGCCGTCGGGGAGGAAGTGCTGGTGGGCTTTCTGGACGACGACCCCCGCTACCCGGTCATCCTGGGGGGACTGCATTCCTCGGCTAGTCCGGCCCCGCTGGAACCGACGGAGGACAACGACCGGGCCGGCTACGTCAGCCGCGGGGGCAACTCCCTGATCGTAGACGACACCGCCGCCAGCCTCGTACTGGAAACCGACAAGGGGGATAGCCTGAGTCTGCTCGGCGGGGACGGTACCATCCAAATCGAAGACCAGCACGGCAATAGCATCGTGCT
>CAZQNE010000118.1:0-5214 GCA_964594535.1 uncultured Lewinella sp. | reverse complement strand
CTGGGGCCGGGGGCGGCCAACGTACTGATCGGGGGGATGCCCGCCGCCGTGGTGGGAGATACGGCTACCTGCGTGGGCCCGCCCGACACCATTCTGGCCGGCTCGGGCACCGTACTGATCGGGGGCAAACCGGCGGCACGGCAGGGGGACTCCACGGCCCACGGGGGCTCGATCACCCTGGGCTTTCCCACCGTACTCATCAACTGATCGCTATGGACCACCCCTTTCACGGTACCGGCTGGAGTTTTCCGCCCGCCTTCCCCCGCGGCAGCGGCACGGTGGATATGCGCAGCGGCGTGGCTGACATCGAGGAGAGCCTCCGCATCCTCATCAGTACCCTGCCCGGCGAGCGGGTGATGCTGCCCGAATTCGGGGCGGCCGTCAGGGACCTGGTCTTCGAGGGGATGGACACCGGCACCCAGACGCTGCTCTTCGACCGGCTGCAGACGGCCGTGCTACGCTTCGAGCCCCGCATCGAGGTGCTTACCCTGGAACTGGACGACCGCTTCCTGGTGGACGGCTACGTACTGCTGACGCTGGAGTACCGGGTGCGGGCGACCAACAGCCGCTTCAACTTCGTCTACCCCTACTACCTCGCCGAGGGAAGCCAAATCGAATTGCCCTAAGCCCGCCCCATGCCCGACGCTCCCCGCAATCCGACCCCCCTGCCCGCCGACGGTACCTTCCGGGGCCACCGCCTGCCCGCCGCCCTGGCGACGGACTACGTGGGGGTGGACGAGTACGCGGTCAGCGACTGGGTGGAGTACGTGCGGCGCATTGCCGAGCGGGTACAGTACTACGACGACACCAACTCGGCCAACGGTAACTGGACGCCCTTCTACCGGGGGCAGGCGGCCGTCACCGTAGCCCGCCTGCTGGGCTGGCCGGTCGATCGCCTGGTACGCCGCCTGAGCGAGCACCGGGAGCTGATCGAAGACACCGACAATGCCGCCGATACCGAACTGCTGGGGCAGTTGCTGGGTAGCCTGTTCGACCTGTTGTCCTCATCGGTACTGGCTTTTGACGAGTTATTCTTGGCTTTGCCTTCGGGTTCACCCCTGCACCTGCGCGCCGCCGCCCTCATCCGCCAACAGCTGGCCCCGGCCCTCCGTCGCTGGCTGGCCTACTACCGGGGGGGGCGTAACGCGGGGCTGTTCGATGATGCCCGCAACCGGTTGCCCGACTACCTTACGGACGAACGGGCCACCGGGGGAGCGATCATGACCACCCAATCTTTGCTGGACGGTACCATGAGCCTATCGGAGCGTTGGAGCGAAGGACAGGACTGGGGCGCGTACGCGGGTGCGATCCTGGCGGATAACACGGTGTACGGAACCGACGTGCCGGGGGCCGATCCGAACCGGGAGATCGTCCATGCCGTCGGCCATGTGTTCCTGCACGGCATCTACGAGAACTTTACCAACACCCTGGCCCACCTGATCGGGCGGGGACAATCGGAGTGGGAGCGACTGCTGACCGACTACGCCGGACACGCCCCCCACGTGACCCTACTCCTGACGTATCTGCAGGTGCGCGAGCGACAGCGGGCTATGCTGAACGGGCTGACCGACCGCCACCTCGACTTTTACTACCGCCGGGTACTGCGGCTGCTGCCCCGGCCGCCCCAACCCGCCCGCGCCTTTCTGAGTCTGGAGCTGCGCAAGGGCATGGACCCCACCTTTCTGCCCGCCGGCACCCTGTTCCGCGGAGGAAAGGACGAGGTGACGAAGCAGGAACGATTATTCGCCAGTACCGAGGACCTGGTGGTGAACCACGCGACGGTAGCCCTCTTGCGTAGCGCCCACAAACCCGCCGGAAACGGGATGGTGTACGCCAGCGACGCCGTCGTACCCGAGGAGGCCGAAAGTTGGCACCCCTTCGACGTACCCGACCAGCTGCCCGCCCGCCTGGGGCTGGCCATCGAGAGCCACTACCTCTACCTGGCGGAGGGGGAACGGACGGTAACCGTTGACTTCGACGGACTCAATATCGGCGAGCTGACCGGAGTGACCCTGCACCTGGCCCTGACGACCGAAGACGGCTGGTGGGAAACCACCCGCACGGTAGGCGCCGGGGGGTTGGTGGATTTCACGCTGACGGTAAACGACCCGCCCACCGTAGGCTACGATGAGGAAGTACACGAGCTCGGGCTTACGGCAAGTCACCCGGTACTGCGCATCACGCTGCCGGACACGCCGGGCTACCGCATCATTGACCTGAACCGGGTGCGGCTCTCGCACATCGACCTGTCGGTGGAGGTGAATGGAGTGCGGCAGCTCAGCATTAGCGGTCCGACCGGCGAACTGGACCCGGGCGCGGCCTTCTTTCCCTTCGGTGCCGTACCGACCGGCAACGAAAGTTTCTACATCGGCTACGCGGAGGCCTTTCAGAAGGAGGCGACGGTGACGATCGACTACGGCTGGAAAAACCCGGTGCCGGGTGGGGCCGGAACACCCAGTATGGAGGTCAGTGTGCTGGAAGATGGCGAATGGGTACGGCACGACAGCTACAACGAACTGATCGCCGGGTACCAAACGAATGATCGAACGATCGATCTGACCGCCACCACCCAGCTGGCACCGGCCACGGAGGCGGCCCCGTATTCGGCCGGTAGCCGCCGGGGCTTCGTTCGCTTTCAGCTGCGGGGGGATTTCGGTCACCGCAGCTACCCCGCCGCCCTGGCCGCCTGGCTGGCTGATGAGCGCCCCGAAGTGACCATCCCCGCGGTGATCGGCAAGGGCGGTCCGCCCAATTTCCTGACCGATCCGGTAGCATACAACGACTGGATCAACGACCCCCGCCCGGTCATCACCATCCCGGCCATCACCGGTAAGGGGCCGATGCCCGAGCCGGCCTTCGACCCCGAATTGGAGTTCATCAGCCTGGACTATACGGCCACTACGCGGCTGACCGCCGTCACTCACCTCACCCCCTTCGGGTCGGTCGGGGCGGGCGGGAGCGGCTACTTCGGGATGCTGCCCCGGCTATTTCCGATCGGTAGTAATGCGGCGGATAAGGGTGCCCTTTACCTCGGCATCGACCACTGGCTGCCCGGGGAGCAACTGCGCCTCTTAATTCAGGTAGAAGAAGGATCGGCCGACCCCCTGCTCGAAAAGCCCGACGATCACCTGCGCTGGCACTACCTGGACGGTAATCAGTGGGAGCCCTTCCCCAAGGACAAACTGTCCGACGGCAGCGACCACCTGCTGCGCTCGGGTATCGTGCGCCTGGACCTACCGGCCGGTACGGAAGCCGCGAATCAACGCTTCGGCGACGGGCGGCAGTGGATCCGGCTGATGGTTAACGAGGGGACCCGTGCCGTCAATTACCTGCGCGGCATTCACGCCCAGGCCATCGAAGTCGTCCAGGAAACTCCGGAAGGCTTCCTGGGCAGCAATGACCCCCTGGAGGCCGGGACGATCGGAAAGCTTCTGCAGCCCCTGCCCCCGGTCAAGACCATCGACCAGCCCTACCCCACCTTCGGCGGCGCGACCGTAGAGGAACGGGACGCCTACTTCACCCGCCAGAGCGAACGGCTGCGGCACAAGGACCGGGGCATTACCGAATGGGACGTCGAGCACCTCGTCCTCGGCGCTTTCCCGGAGGTAGAGCGGGTGATCTGCCTGCAGCACCTGGAGTACAGCCCCTACCGCGAACTGGCGGCGGGCCACGTCACGGTACTCCCCCTCGGCCGGGCCGGCGGCGAGCGGGCCAACCAACTTCGCCCCTACGTGAGTTTGACGACGCGTGAGGACATCGAGACCTTCCTGCGGGCGCGTATGAGTTGCCACGCCGTGCTGCACGTACGCAATCCGCTCTTCGAGGAAGTACGGGTGAGTTTGCACGTGCGCTTCCGGGAGGGCACGGACGAAACCCAGTCGATCAATCGGATACAGGAAGATTTGATCGGCTTCATCTCCCCCTGGAGCAGCGGCAGCCTGGCCGAGCTGGACCTGGCTGCGGAGGTGCACCGTTCCGCCGTCCTCAACTTTCTGGAGGAACTCGACTACGTCGACTACGTCAAAAACCTGGTCCTGTACCAGCTCGCCGACCCGAGCCAGAACGGCAGCGAACGGCTGCGGCCGACCAAACTCACCGCCCTGCTGGTGGCGGCTCCCACCCACGTCGTCACGGTACTCGGTCCCACCGATGGCCCGGCGGTCGGGGAAGTCTGTACTACCGGTTGCGGTACCCGCCGGAGCCGCCATCGCATCACCGTAGAAGAACTCCCGGAATAATGCTGCCGATCGACCCCACCATCCCGCCGGCCCCCGCCGAAGACTACGCCGCCATGCGCGCGGAGGGCTACGCCGAAGTAGAAAGGCTCGGCCACGAGCGGTGGACGGACTACAACGCCCACGACCCCGGCATCACCCTGCTCGAAAACCTGCTCTACGCCCTGGCCGAAACCGGCTACCGGGGGCAGTTCGATATCGCCGACCTGCTGACCGGCCCCGGGGGCGGCATCGACCACCGCCAGCCCTTCTTCACGGCCCGGCACATTCTGACCAACGCGCCGATCACGAACGACGACTACCGCCGCCTGCTGATCGACAGCCTGGGACTAAGTAATGCCTGGGCGGTCTGTAAGTCCTGTGCGTGCGGTCCGCTGGCCTACGCCGAGTGCGCAGACGGCGAACTGAGCGCCGCCCCCCGCTGGCGGACCCGGGAGGAGCTACGGGATACGACGAGTACCCACGAGCACCCCGTCGTCGTGAGGGGCTTCACCGACATCCTCCTGCAGTTCGCCCCCGACCCGGAACTGGGCAACCTCAACAGCCACCGGCTGGACGGACAACTGCTGCCGGACGGGCGGACCTTCGACGCCGAATTGCGCTTCCCCGACTGGCGCCACCTGAGCGAGCGCGCCTTTCTGGCGGTGGTGGACGGAGCCACCGAGCTCGACTCCGGCGAAGTCACCCGCTTCAGCCGCGACCGCACCCTCGCCGAGCCGGTGGATGCCGACGACTTCCGGCGGGGCCTCCGCGACATTTTCTTCCTGGACCTCCGGCTGCGCTTCCGGACCGGCGACGGCACCGTGCTGGTGCTCGAACTCACCGAAGTCACCCTGAGGCTCTGGCCCCGTGCGGCGGAGTCTCCGGCCACCACCGACGGCGCCGCGATCGTCACCGAACTGGAGGGCAGCGATCTTTTCCGGCGCTACCTGCGCAAGCTGCAGCAGCGGGCTAGCGTACTGGCCGCCAGTAGCGAGCT
>CAZQNE010000117.1:0-8188 GCA_964594535.1 uncultured Lewinella sp. | reverse complement strand
TCGATAACTACGCCAGTCAGCGCCTGGCCCGGCGGGTGGGCTTCAGCCGGGAGGGGGACCTGCGCAACGAGTACCGCCTCCCCGGGGGCGCCCTTACTGACCTGATGCGCTTTGGGTTGGCGCGGCAGACGTATGGGGAATAATCAAAAAGTAACCGTAGCGCCCACCAGCAGGTTGGTGCCGATGGTGGGGTACTGGAAGAAGCGTTCCCGCTTGTTGTTCAGCAGGTTGTTGATCCGCAGCCAGGCCCCGAAGGTGTCGTTGATGGTGTACTCCCCGCTCAGGCTCAGGTCGAGCAGGGCGTTCAGGTTCTCGACCTCCCCCTCGGCGGTCCGGTAGGGCAGGCCGTTTTCGACGAAGAAGTCGGCCCGCAACTGCAGCGGTAGATCGGCGAGCGTATAGATGCCGGCGGCGTTCAGGCTCAGACTGGGCAGGTGCCAGGGCTTTTCTTCGTCCTCCATGCTGTAAAAGCGCTGGGTAACGGCAGCGTTCAGGTCCAGCCCTTCGATTAGGGGTAACGTCGCCGTGCCCTGGAGGTAGACCTGGCTGCCATCGTCGTAGAGCACGTTGAAGCGGGGGATGCCGTCGCCGTCCCGTTCGGTCAGGTAGAGGGCCAGGTTGTCCAGGTACTTATACCCCGCCTCCGCCCGGTAGGCGATGCGCCGGTAGGTGCCCTCGATCCCACCGTAGAAGCGGGTGGCCTCGGAGTTGCGGATCCGCAGTCGGGCATTGACCCAGGGGTTGTAGTCGGTTAGGGTGCGGAGGGTATTTTTCACCACGTCACCTTCTACTCCGGCAAAGGCGCTCAGCAGTCCGTCCACCAGTACGGCCGAGGCGGAAAAGTTGGGGAAGACGTCGAAATCATCCTCCTGCACCGTCAGCCGTACCCCCGCCTGAAATTTGATGCGTTCGGCAATGGTGAAGGTGTAGCTCGGGCTCAGCCCGACCACGTTCAGGTTCTGGGTGGTGGTATCCTTGAAGGAGGTGAAATCGGCCCGAAACTCCACGTCCAGGGGGTCGCTGTCGTTGAACCACTTGGTTGCGCCGATCCGGATGTCGAAGTCGGTTTCCCGCACCGAGGGGTCGGCGTCCATCAGGTAGAGACTGATGCCGGCCCGGTAGTCGAAGTCGGCCTGGGTGCGGGTGCCGTTGTAAATTTCGGCGTTCAGGGCGAAGGTGTTGAAGCGCTGCCGTACCTCGTCCTGCCCGAAACTCAGGGCGGAATCCCGTTCCAGCTCCGGGAAGTTGTAGCCGTAGTAGTAGCGGCTCCGGGTATGGTAGCTCAGTCCACCGCGCACGGCGAAACCCTGGTCGAAGAGGTAGTTCCCGGCCACGCCTACCTCGGTGTCGCTGGCCCGTTGGTTCTCGACCTTGCCGTCGTTGTTGAAGCCGTAATGGTTGCCGTAGAAGCCCAGGTCCAGGTTATCCTGCCCGTCCAGATCGTAGGACAGGTCGGCATAAATGGCATTCGGAAGGCCACCGCCGACCTGAGCGTAACCCTGTTTGGCGGCGGGGGCTTCGGTGCGCTGTACGGCGCGGGGCCGGATCGTGGGGGCCGGATAATCGATGGAAAGCGGGCGGGGCAGAATGGTATACCGCTGTTGCCGGCGGCTGGTGTCGGGGGGCGGGGGCGCGGGTGCGAGGGTGACCCGTTCGGCATCCGTCAGCCGGGCTTCAAAGCTAGTGACCACCGTGACGCTGTTGTCTTCGAGCTCGGGTTGCGTCTGGGCACTCAGCGTGGATGCCAGCAGGAGGAGCACGGGGGTGAGGAAGGTTAGTCGGTTCATGCTTAGTCGTTACCTCCGTTATCGAGTTCGAGCCGGTCGGGGTCGGTGGGTTGGGTGTTGAGGCGGCTTCCGGCCTGGATGAGGGCTTCTACCTCGGCGAGCTTACGGCGTGCTTCGGCGATAATTTCCTCATCCTCGGTATAGTTTTCCAGTAAGGCTTCCAGCGCGGCCCGGGCATTGTAGAGGTCGTCTTTGTCACGGAGTACGTCAGATAACAGGATGACGGTCTTCGCCACCCAGTAGGGATAGCCGGAGCTTTCCCGGTTGGCCTCGAGGGCCAGTTGCTGGGCACGATCCAGATTACCCTGCCGGTACACGATATCGGCCCGTAGGTAGCGTGCTTCGGCCGCTCGCTCGTCGTCACTGGTGGAAATGACCTGATCGAAGTAGGGCAGGGCCCGCACCAGGTTGCCGCGGTCGTAGGCGATCTTACCCAGGAAGAAGTTGGCCACCGTACGCTGGGCCGCCGTCGCGTTGGTGTTGTTGGCCACCTTGGCGGCGTAGGCCTCCGTATTCTGCACGTCGTTGAGGCGGTAGGCCGATTGCAACGCCCCCACCTGGGCATCGAAGCGCACGGACTCGCTGTCCGCCGCCTGTTCCAGTAGGGTGTAGAGCCGGTAGGCTTTCTGGAAGTCCTGCACGCTGTTGTAGGCGATCACGGTAGCTTTTTTGAGCGCCGGCAGGTAGAAGCGGCTGGGCCCGGCATTGATTACGGCCTCGAAATCGGGCAGGGCGGCATCGTAGCGGCGCAGGGCCACGTAGCTATCTCCCCGGTAGAAAACCCCGGGCAGGGTGTTGGGGCTCTGGGGGTAGCGTCTCAGGTAGTCCGTCAGGGCGGTCACGGCCCGTTCGTAGTTCCCGTTTTCGTACTGGCTGATCGCGGCCCGGTAGCTGATGCTGTCGCGGGCATCGGTGGTGATCTCCTGACCGGGCAGGGTTTCGAAAAACTCAAAAAACAAATCGGCCCGCCCCATGTCGTCTACGTAAATTTCCCGGAGCGCCTCCCGGGCCCGTACGGATTCGCCCGGCGTCGGATTGGAGGTGAATACCTGCTTGTAATAGTTCACGGCCGCTTCGCTGTTGCCCAGGTTGTAGCTGATCAGCCCCAGTTGCAGCAGGCTCTGGTTGACGAGGGGGGAATTGACCTTATACTCGGCAATGATGGTGCGGAGGGGCTGCAGGGCTTGCTGCGGACGACCGAGTTCCTGGTAGGTCAGCGCGAGCTGGTACAGGGCATCGTCGGCGAACTGGCTGTTCGGGTAGTTCCGCACCAGTTGCTCCAGCGCCAGAATTTTGTCCGCATTCCTGCCCCTCAGCCCCTCGATGAGGGCTTTTTGGTAGAGAGCGTACACGAATCCGATGGTTCGGCGCTCAATGGCATCGTCGTAGTAGCGGACGGCCTGGTCGTACTGGTTCTGGCTAAAGTAGGCGTCACCGGCCCGAAGCACGGCATCGCCCAGCACCCGCTCCCGCACGTCGGGGTCCCCGATGTAATTCAGGTTGCGCTCGACGCTTTCTACCGTACGGGTGAAGTAGGGCAGGGCACCGGGATAGTCGTCCTGTTTCAGGTAGTTGTACCCCTGTAGGTAGTTAGCGGTGTACACGGAGGACTGGGCCGGCAGACCCTCCACCGACCGCGCCTGGTTCAGGAATTGGTTCGTCAATTGGATACTGGTCGTGTAATCTTCGCGGCGGTGGGCGATATCGGCCAGCCAGTAGGTCGCCTGGGCGCGTAATTTCGGATCGATGGGCCGCCGTAGGCTGCGCTGCAGCAGGTCTTCCGCCGCAGTCAGGTCCCCCTGTTGCATCACCTCGAGCCCCCGGTAGAAGGCCGCCCGCTGGTAGGCCTCGTCCAGTTCCGGCGAACGGTCCGGCATGGCTTCCAGCAGGGTCAGGGCCCGCTGGTAGTCGCGGGTGGTGGTGAAAACGTCGCCGAGGAGTTCCTGCCCCTGGCGGTAATAGCGTGATTTGGCGGGCAGTTGCTCGATCGCCCGGATAGCATCGTCGGGATATCCTAATTCGTAGCTCAGTTTAGCGTAGTTGAACAGGGCTTCCTGTTGCAGGTCTTCGTCAAAGGTCTGGCGGCTGGCGGCTCCGAAGGCCGTGCGGGCCGTGGTACCGTCTCCCTGCCGCAGGGCTATGTCGCCGAGGTAGAAGTTCGCGCTCTGACCGACCTCGGTGTCCTGCCCGCTGATCTCGCGGAAGGTCTCGGCCGCCGCGGCGTAGTTCTCCGTCTGGTAGCGGGCGAAGGCCAGTTGGTAGAGCTCCTCTTCACGCAGGCGACGGTTGCCGGCGGCGTAGCTTTCCAGCAGGGGGAGGGCGGCGGCGTAATTTTCCCGTTCGAAGTAAGCCTGCCCCAGCAGCTGCTCGATCTCCTTTTTGTTCCTCAGGCGGCTTCCGCCCCCTTCCACCAGGGGAGCGGCGTACTCGATGAGCTCGTCATAGCGGCGTTCGGCGAAATAAATCTGGGCCAGGTAGTAGGGAATGTAGGGCGCATACTGAGGGTCTTGCTCGGCGATGCGGAACTGCTCGGCCGCAACCTCGTAGTTGCCCTCGAAGAACTGAATAACGCCCAGGTAGTAATTGGTGGGGTAATAGTATTCCCCCCTCACGTTACGGGTCAGTTGCAAGTAGCGTTTGGCCTCGTCGAAGTCTTTGCGCACGAAGTGGGCGTAGCCGAGTTTAAAGTTGACCTCCGCCTGCTCGGCCGGGCTCATGGTGTTGCGGGGTACCCGCCCGTAGTACTCGATGGCTTTGTCCAGTTCCTTCTGGTCGAAGTAGTACTGGGCGATCTCCAGCAGGGCGGTATTGGCGATCGGGTCGGGCTGGTAGCGGCGCACGAAGTCCAGGATCAGTTTTTCGGCATCGCTCTTACCCAGGCGTACGGCTAGTTTGGCTACGTTGAGTTCGGACTGGATGCGCAGTAGCTCGGCCTCCGGCTGGTGTACCGGCAGCAGCATGTCCACCACCTCGGCATATTCCCGCTGGGCCTTTTCCAACAGGTTCTTTTGCTGGTGGTCTTCGGCCTGTTTAAAGGTCCGCCAGGCTTCGGTGTATACGGTGGTAGCCTGGGCGGTGAGCTGACCGAACAGCAGAATGAGCGACGACGACAGCAAAAAGCGGGTATAAGTCATAGTGGCAGTTAGCTCGAAAACGGAGCGGCAAGATAAGTCCGCCGGTCCTTAACGCCGGAAACGGCTCGGTGGTGTGCCAGCACGACGCGACTTGCAGTCGCGCGAAGTGGAATCAGCGTGACTTTGCCCACGCGACTACAAGTCGCGGGTTACTGTCGCGAATGCAATTCGCGTTAGCTAGGCCCCCCAGCTCTGGTCATCCTCGGCCCGGTAGGCGTTCACCTCCATATTCGCCGCGGCGCTATCGGCCATATAGCCATCCGAGAGCGGATAGTCGTCCAGGCTGACGCCCCCCCCGTTGAACCAGTCCTTGCGCAGGTGTTCCCCGACCCGGATGGCATTGGCGATGATGGTCAGCGTGGGGTTGGTCGCGCCCTGGCTGGGCTGAAAACTGGCGTCCACCACGTACAGATTATCCACGTCCCAGGCCTTGCAGTTGGTGTCGAGTACACTCTTCTTCGGGTCGGTGCCGAACTGGGCCGTCCCCGCCTGGTGCCAGGTGAATTCTAGCCCCTTCGTGGTACGTAGAAAGTCGGTAAAGCCCTGGGGTTCCAGGTACTTCTTCTGGAACATATCCATGAATTCGAAGTGGCTCTCCCGATTATTCGGTCGGTAATTGAATTTAATGCCCTTGTCGGTCCACTCCACCCGGTTGAAGTTATCCGGTAGGTCCTCACTCGTAAACCAGAAGTCCACGGCATATTTCTGAATTTCTTCGGACCGCTCCCGGCTCAGTTTCATGTCGGCGTAGTCGCCCATGATGCGGGTCCAGTGGGCCTTGCCGGTCAGCTGCACCGTGCCGAGGGGGTAGGGGTGGTCGGGGCCGCCGTTGTAAAAATCGTGGACGCCGAGGGTTTTCTGAAAGACGACGTCGTTCGGTTTATCGTAGTCCAGGGCCGAGATGCCACTCTGGTTGTGCTTGGTGAAGTTGCGCCCCACCTGGTCGGAAGAGTTGGCCACGCGGGAGCGCAGGAGCAGGGCGGCCGTGTTGATGGCCCCGCAGGAGACGACGACCAGGTCGGCACTTAGCTGCATCGGCTTTCCGTCACGCGTACCCTCGATGCGGACGATCTTCCCCTTTTCCTCGATCAGCTTATCTACCCGGGCCCCCGTCCAGAGGGTGACGTTATCGTGCCGGAGGGCGGGGCGGACCAGGGCGGTCTCGGCATCCGACTTGGCGTGCAGCATGCAGGGGAAGGGGTCACACGTATTGCAGGCGATACACGGCCGTCGCCAGGGCTCGTCGATGTCGCGGTTCAGCGCCAGATTGGAGTGGTGGGGGTGCAGGCCCAGTTTGCGCAGGTTGTCGGCCACCTCCTGGATGCGGCCCTCGTGGGGGAAGGCCGGGAAGGGAAAGGGGCCGCTGGCCGGGCCGGCACTGGGGTCTTCGCCGCGGTTGCCGTGCACCTTCATTACGTGCTCGGCCATCATGTAGTAGGGCTCGAATTCAGCGTAGCCTACCGGCCAGCCCGGACTGATCCCGCCCTTATGGTGCTGTTCCGCAAAATCTTCCGGGCGTTGGCGGTGCAGGAGTGCTCCGTACATTTTGGTGTTGCCGCCCACGCGGTGGTAGACGATGGGGTGTATGTCCTCCCCGTCCGGCCCCTCCCAGGTTACGTTGGCCTTGTAACCGTCCTGGCCGAAGATGAACTCAGGGTCCCAGTTGCGTTTTTCGCGGGGGAGAAAACTGCCCTGTTCCAGCATAAGGATTCGCTTGCCGGTATCGGCCAGGGTATAGGCAATGGTGCCGCCGCCGGCCCCGGAGCCGATGATGATTACGTCGTAGTCGTTTGCCATTGAGTTTGTTTGCCACCAAAGAAGCGGGGGGGCGGAATGGTTTAGCCTGAAGGTCGATTGTTGCACCCAGCCGTCGGCCGGCCGTTGCGCAGCTTCGGACGCCCGCCGGCGTCATTCTTCGGCCGGCCGTTGCGCAGCTTCGGACGCCCGCCGGCGTCATCCTGATCCCGTCCTATTTCGGAGTTGATCGGTGTACCCAGCCCGGCCGACGTCCGAAGCGCTGGCGCGCAACGGCCGGCGGACGGGCTTTGTGACGGCGTTTTGTTGCGGAGGGCTACGGCGCCCCCATCCCCACCAAACGTAAACTGACCGCGGTGAGGGACCGCACCCGCCGTGCTACGCGCAGCTGCCCGTGAGCGGGCGCCTCGCCAAACCAGCGGTCAACGACGTAGCCGGTATAGAGCCGGAAGTAGGTATAGCTCCCCCCATACTCGGCGGCGGCCCAGAGTCCGGTAGCCTGCTCGTAGTATCCACAGGGTAGGGGAGCCAGACCCGTATTACAGAGCCGGGCCACTTCCCCTTTGCGCATATTCGGACGTATCGCGAGACTGAACGGGCTACCGCTGAAGCGCTTGAAGTAGTGCAGCCACTCCCGGTACGGGATATCGTCGGCTGCTTCCCCCGGCAGGCTCGCGGCCCGGTAGCAGATGTACAAGCCGGTGGCGGCGGCGCTGGGCTCGATCCGGCAGCGGTTGGTGGTCGTAAAGGCGGCACACGGCAGCCGGCTTTCGGCGTAGTGCAGTTCGCGCCGGATGTAGTCCGTCCACTCCCGGCGCGTACGGTCGGCCATTTCGCCGGCATAGTAGGTGTCGAAGAGAGTCAGGGCGTAGATGGCCGCCGCGTTATCCGCCGGCCGTAATAGCCCCTCGTCGCCGTCGCTGGCCAGGTGCTTGTAATGGCCCCGGTGCAGACGACTGCCCAGGTAGGTGCCGATGCGGCGGAAGGCACCGGCGTGGTCTTCGTTATTCGTGGCCAGCTGGTAGTGACCGAGTACGATACCGGCGTGAGCGAGGAAGAAGACGGAGCGGTCCCAGTCGGTGCCCCGCCGCCACTGCGGTAAGTTGCGCGAGCTGACGGTCCAGTCGGCCAGGCTACCCAGTACGGAATCGATGGCCGGGATCAGGTCGGGCGCGTAGTCCCGGGCCCGGTACAACGCATGGCTGGCCGTAGAAAACAGGAAGAGCGTCTCCCGCTCGTCGCGCAGGCCCGTCGGGCGGTATAGGTCGGGAGACTGCAGTTCGCTAAGCAGTACCTCTAGGTCGTGCCGGGCCTGCACGTGGTGCCGGTCGTCGACGTAAATAGCCACCGCCAGCGCCGCAATCACCAGGCCGGTGCCCCCCAGTAACCAACTCCAAACCCCACGCCGGAGCGCCACCGCAAGGGCGGCAAGAACAAGCGCTAGCAAGAGGGGGGGGAGGATGCCGGTAAAGGACATGGCTAACCGACTGAACAGGGTGGTCTCGGATGGAA
>CAZQNE010000116.1:0-8213 GCA_964594535.1 uncultured Lewinella sp. | reverse complement strand
GAGTACGTCGGGCAGTCTCACCTGGTGGGGGAGGGGGCCGTACTGCGCAATGCGATCCGGACGGGGCGGCTACCGAGTTTTATTCTCTGGGGGCCACCGGGGGTGGGTAAGACGACCCTGGCCCGTATCATCGCCGAGCGGCTGGAAGTACCCTTTTATATGCTCTCGGCCATCAATTCGGGGGTCAAGGACGTGCGCGACACGATTGAGAAAGCCAAGCGGGGCAAGTTTTTCAGTAGCGCTTCCCCCATCCTGTTTATCGACGAGATCCACCGCTTCAGTAAGTCGCAGCAGGACAGCCTGCTCGGGGCCGTAGAGGCCGGCACCATCACCCTCATCGGGGCGACTACCGAAAACCCCAGCTTCGAGGTTATCCCGGCGCTGCTTTCCCGGGCCCAGGTGTACGTGCTGGAGCCCCTGGGCCGGGACGAACTGAAGGGGATGGTCGACCGCGCGCTCACCGAAGACGAATACCTGAAGGACCTCGACGTCACCGTAGCCGACTACGATACGCTGATCCGGCTAAGCGGGGGAGACGGTCGCCGCCTTTACAATGTCCTGGAACTGGTCACCCAGGAGGCGGCGGACGGTACGGCTGTTGAACTAAGTACCGACTTCATTACCGCCCGCGTACAGCAGAATCTAAGTCGGTACGATAAGACCGGCGAGCAGCACTACGACATAGCTTCGGCCCTGATCAAAAGCATCCGGGGCAGCGATCCGAACGGGGCGGTTTACTGGTTGGCCCGCATGATCGAAGGGGGGGAAGACCTGAAGTTCATCGCGCGCCGCCTGGTGATTTCCGCTTCGGAGGATGTCGGACTGGCCAATCCGAACGCTCTGCTGATGGCAACCACCGCCGCCCGGGCCGCCCAGATGGTGGGTTACCCCGAGGCCCGGATTATCCTCAGCCAGGCCGCCATCTATCTGGCTACGAGCGCCAAGTCGAACAGCAGTTACCAGGCCATCGGAAAAGCCCAGGGCACCGTGCGGAAAACCGGAAATTTACCCGTCCCTTTGCACCTGCGCAACGCGCCCACGAAACTGATGAAGCAACTGGACTACGGCAAACACTACGACTACAGCCACGACAATCCCGGCAACTTCGCGGCCCAGGAATACCTACCCGACGAGATTGCGGGCACCACTTTCTTTCAACCCCAGGGGAACAACCCGACGGAGGTAAAAATCGCCCAGCGAATGCGGCAGTTGTGGGGGGGGAAGTACGGGGAGGATAGAGGCTAAGGCTAAGGGTCGACCTCGTTGAGGAGGAAGTGAAGGTAGTGGCGCAGCAGGCGGGGGGCGGTATAGAGCAGATCGTGCTCCTTGCCGGGCACCATGTGGTGAATGAGGGTATCGGCGTTGACGAGCTTATCGCAGGCGTAGTAGGCGTTGCGGGGGTAGATGAGCCAGTCCGCCGTGCCGTGCAGGATGACGGTGGTAGCCTCGATGTGGTGCCATTCGTCGGCCATGTCTTCCAGTTCTTCCTGGTGGGCCAGCTTTTCGTAATTGGCCGTGTGAATGCCGCTGGGAAGCAGCCAGGATAGGGACCAGTGGGAGGTGGGGTGAGTGATCCAGTAGGTGTACTCTTCCCTGGGGGCCATGCTGGCGGATTGCAGCAGGAGGCCGTCGACCAGATCCGGATAATCCATGGCCAGGCGGGCGCTGACCGTGCCGCCGTAGCTACTCCCGTGCACGACCACCGCCTGGGCCGGGTGCCGCCTGCGTCGGATGACGGCCGCCACGTTTTCGGCCTGTTCTTCTACCGAGGTCATGGGGAGTCCCAGTCCGCTACCCCCGTATCCGGGGCGGTCGATCGCCAGGATATTGGCTTCGCTGCGGATCATACTGTCCCGCATCATGCTCAGCCACCAGGCGCTGGAGGAGGGGGCGCCGTGGATGAAGACCAGGAGGGGCTTACTGCTGTCCTGGCCGATCTGGACGAACCGGAGCCGGCGGCTGGGCCCCTCGTGGTAGCCGATGGTGGCCTCCAGTTCGGCCTCCGCGAGGTAGGCCGTAAGCTTGGCGTCGCTCATCTGAATGTGCACGTAGGGCAGCAGGCGGTAGACGGCGTAGGCGACGAACAGGCCGATGGCCAGTAGCACGTACAGCCTTTTTTTCCGCCAGATCATCGTGTAGTAAACGCGACACTCCGGGCCTCGGTTGGCCGCTCGCCCGACCTTACCTTTGCCCGCCATGGAAGAGGTCATCATCCGCGGCGAACGACTCCTGTTGCATCCCGAACGGGCCGTCAGCTGGCCGGCTCGCGGTATATTATTCCTGGCCGATCTGCACCTGGGCAAGGGGCAGCACTTTCGCCGGGCGGGCATTGCCGTGCCCCGCTCGGTGAGTGACGCGAATTTTTCCCGACTCCGGGCGTTGATCGCTGCGTTCAGCCCCAGGCGTATCCTGCTGCTCGGCGACCTCTTTCACAGCGACCACAATCACGTGTGGGGCGGCTTTTGCGCCTTCACCGCCGGCTACCCGGATATTTCATTTGAGTTGGTCCCCGGCAACCACGATATCCTGCCCGCCCCCTGCTATACCGAAGCGCGCCTGACGGTGCACGAGGAGATCATTTCCATCGGTCCCTTTTCCCTGAGTCACCATCCCCTGGAGGCGGAGCGGCGCGTTCCGGGGCGGTACAACCTCTGCGGCCACGTGCACCCCTGCGTAAAACTACTGGACCGGGCCGGCAGCGGCATGAAATTGCCCTGCTTCTTTTTTGGCCAAGAAGAAGGCATTCTACCGGCCTTCGGAGAGTTCACGGGCTGTGCCGAAGTGAAGGCGCGGGCGGGGGACCGGGTGTTCGTGCTGGCGGAATCGAATGTACTCGCCGTCGCATAGCATTTTCCCCCGACTCTCTCAGCTCTGCTAAACTCTGTGCATACTCTGCTTTACTCTGCGGGCTCAAAAATGTGTACTGACTGATCTTGTGCTACCGAAAGCGCAGCGACAGCTGCCGCCCCTCCAGCGTAGCCGGTGCCTCGTCAAACAGCAGGACGGTATAGGCCAGCCCCCGCCCCTCCCGGTAGAGGGCGATGAGCTGGGCCTGCCCGAACCCATTGCCGTAGCTGCGCTTGGGCCGGAAGGTGTACATCCGGGCCCAGTCCGCCCCGTAAAACCGAAGCTCGTCGTCACTGAATCGGTGGACGGCCGTCACCGCATCCTCATCGTTGCTGCCCAGGTTCATGGCCAGGGTGGTAGCGGCCAGGTGGGGCAGCTGGTAGTACCGATCGTCGGGGCGTTCGGGCCGTAGGTGGAAGCGTAGCTCCATTTTTTCGCGGCGGGAGCGAATGGCGTAATGGCTACGCAGGTAGTCGTTCTCCCGGTCGAGCGTTTCCCGGTAGTCGCTGTCGAGCGGGGCCGTGAAGCGAATGTCCATGGCATCCAATCGGTCGATGAACTCCGGGGGCAGGTCGAGCTGGGCCGCCCCGGTCGCCTGCACGAATAAGATCAATACTATTACCCGCATATTCCTGATTCTACTCGCTCCGGTCGGCCAGCCGGTCGCGACCCGGCACCAGCTTTTCACGGTGCGCTTCCACGATTTGCTCGATGTCCCGTAGCACCTCCGGGAATTGGTCCGCAATATCGCTGCTCTCTCCCGGGTCGATGCCTAAATGGTACAGTAAGGGGGTCGGGTGCTCGACTCGCCCCCCGAATTGTCCGTATGCCCCCTGGGTCACGTAGTGGGCCTTGTGGGGCCCCAAGCGGGCGGCGTACAGCTGGGTGCCCCGGTAAAAGAACATCCGGTCGCGGGGACTCTCGGCCCCCTCCAGCAGGACCGGGCGGAGGTCGTACCCATCCATCACCCGGTCGTCGGGCGCGTCCACTCCGGCCATGGCGGCGAGGGTGGGCAGCAGGTCGAGCGTCGAGCCCATCCCGGTGACCATTCCCCCCGCCTCGATCCGACCGGGGCCCCAGAAAATAGCCGGCACCCGCTGGCCACCCTCCCAGCTGGTGCCCTTGCCGGCGTAAAGCGGGCCGGCGCTGCCCCCGTCCACCCCGAAGGAGAGCCACGGTCCGTTATCGCTGGTGAAGACCACGACGGTGTTGTCGGCCAGGCCCCGCTCGCGCAGGAGGTCCAGAATCCGGCCGACCCCGTGGTCAATTTCTTCAATTACGTCTCCGTAAAGACCCCGATCGCTGCGTCCGGTGAATTCAGCGGACACGAAGAGGGGCACGTGGGGTAAGTTGTGGGCCAGGTACACGAAAAAGGGTCCTTCTTCGTGCTCCCGAATGAATTCCATGGCCTCCTCCGTGTACCGCCGGGTGATGGTCCGCTGGTCGGCGGGTCGCTCGATCTCTTCCAGGTTGCGCAGTAGGGGGACGTCGAAGTTTTCCGGTTGGATGTCTTCCCGGGCCTGTCGCCAGAATTCCTCGTAGGGCAGGTCGGTCACCTTACTCATATCGTTGGAGTAGGGGATGCCGTAGTAATAATCAAAGCCGTGGTTGGTGGGTAGGTAGGCCGGGCGGTGCCCCAGGTGCCACTTCCCGATGGCGGCGGTCGCGTAGCCGGCCTCCTGTAGTAGTTCGGCGAGGGTGATCTCCTCGGCGGGCAGTCCTTCCTGGCTATCGGGGAAGAGTACACGCTGGCGGTCGCTGGCCATTCCGCTGCGCACGGGCAGTCGTCCGGTGAGTAGCCCGGCCCGGCTGGGGGTGCAGACGCTGGCGGCGGTATAGAAGCTGGTCCACCGCTGCCCTTCGCTCGCCATGCGATCCAGTTTCGGGGTACGGATAGTGGGGTGGCCGTAGCTACTCAGGTCGCCGTAGCCGAGGTCGTCGGCGAAGATGATTACGAAGTTAGGGGGGGCCTCCGTTTGGGCGCGGACGCAGGTGCAGGCTAGGAGGGTAAGGAGAAGTGGGAAATAACGCATAGCATAGGATTAGGCTAAAATGTACGGCTTTCCTTACCTTCTGCATTATGAGAACGTGGATCGTCTGTTTATTCTGCTGTGGTGGCTCGGTGGGTCTCCTCGCGCAACGTGCCGCCGCGGTACCCGAAGTCGGTATCGTTCACCGCCTCGACCACGATAGTCTGCTGGCCGCCCAGGGCTTCGCGTATCTTACGGACGCGACACCCCGCATCCTGTCTCCCCGTACCGTGAGCGAAGAGGAATTCGCCCGCCTGCTCCCGGAAATCAACTCCTCCGCCCTCCCGCTTTACGCCTGCAACCTGTTCATGCCCGGAGACTTGAAGGTAGTCGGTCCGGAGGTGAATGAGCGAGCGGTACTCGACTACGTGGAAGTCGTACTGCGCCGGGCCGGCGAAGCGGGCGTATCCGTGATCACCTGGGGCAGTAGCGGATCCCGCAGCGTACCCGAGGGATATAGCTATACCACGGCCACGGCCCAGTTCATCTACATGGCCGGACGCATTGCCCGGGTCGCCGAACGCTACGGGGTGACCCTGGTCCTCGAAAACCTCAACCGTACCGAAGCCAACTTCATCACTACCCTCCGCGAAGCTCTGGCGGTCGTGCGTGCGGTCGAGCACCCCAACCTGCGGCTGTGCGTCGATCTTTACCATATGCTCGTCAATGGGGAGCCGGCCTCGGATATCGTTGGGGTGGGTGCCTACGCGGTCTACGCCGAGATTGCCGAACGCGAAGACCGCACGCCCCCCGGCACCCGCGGGGACGATTTCCGCCCCTACCTGAAGGCCCTGCGGGCGGAGGGCTATTCCGGCCCCATCCTGATCGAGGCCCGCTGGGGGGATGAGGTGGCCGAAACGGGCGGGCCGGCCTACCGGGAGCTTACCCGACAGTTGGGTGAGGCGTACGCACGGTAGTTACTTTCCCGCCAGCAGCCGCTCCGTCAGTAAATTGGTGAGTCGCCGGTTCACCCCGCTTTCGTTGGCTACGTAATATTCCGCCTCCGGCCCGGTAAAGTGACCGACCACCATGCCGAAAAGCAGACCGCGCAATCGATTGTCGCGACTCACCAGCTCTTTGATCTTGGCCGCTCGTTTGTCCCGGGGCAGTTGCCCGGGTTTCGCTTTCCGCTTGCGTAGAAAGTGTTCGAAGATCACGTGGAGTAGCGCGTGCTGCTGTTTAAGGATGGGGCGCAGGGTCTTGTTCTGGAAGGCCTCTTCCGGGGAGTCGGTGGGCAGGGTGGGGATGTGCGGGCGGGGCATACTGTAGGGTACTTACGGAGCTACGTCCAGTTCCATGATTTCTTTCCGGTAGTCGGGGGGCAGGATCAGGACCTTGAGCAGGCGATCCAGGCCCAGCGGTCGACTGAGCTTGTAGGTCGCGATCAGGGGGTGTAATAACGACCGTTTACGCATTCCGAGTAGCTGACTCACCCGCCGGGGGACGACCAACAACTGCGCCTCACGCAGCAGCAGGTAGCGCATGCCGCCCAGATGTTTGCGGTACTGCCGGTAGAGCTCGTCCGTGTAGTGGCTATGGATAAGGTTGCGCTGCAGGTGTTCGCCGCGCATTCGGTCGAAGTCACCGAGCGTATCCGGTAATCCCTTCACTCCCATCCGCCGGCCTACCCGACTGAAGACGGAGAATACCTCGCTTCGCTCGTCGGGGTGCAGGGGGCGTTCCAGTACCGCGAAGGAGCGCATCGAATAGTCGATCAGCATGAACAACACGTCCCGGTACGCCCAGTCAGGGATAGGCCGGCCCCGCTTTTCCTCCACGCCGGCGTGAATGTGGGCCATCGCATCGATGGTACGCAGGGCCTCGGCTTCCCCGGAAAACACGATACGACGGGCGTAGCTGACCGTAGAAAAGAGCCGCCCGAGGGGGTCGGCGGGAAGGCGTCCGGTGAAAAACAGCCAGTCGACTGCCTTATTCAGCGCGAATTCAGCGGCAGCCCCGGCGAAGATCAGGAGGATGGTGTCCCCATCCCCCCAAATACGGCGGACGATCGAGTCCCGGCCGACGAAAAGCGGCGGATGATGCACTAAAGCACTTTGCATTATAAAGTAACCGATCTGGTGTTAATTCGGTTGTGCTTCCGCGTAGGTTCGGTAGTTGTTCAGGATGGATTGCCACTGGTCGCGCTCGTGGTCCCTACCGTGCCGGGGGTCGGGGTCGAAGGTGACCGTGAGTTCGGTTTTCTTTCCCCGGTCGGCAAAGTCTACCCGTACGGTACGCCCGGTATCGAGGGTGTAGGCGACAAACTTTTCGGTTTCGATCTCGTCGTAGGTGCCTTCCAGCTCGACCTCCATCTGTCCGCTTTTCTCGGCCATGGTGATGTTGAAGCCCCCGCCTACCCGCAGGTCATTATTGGCGGAGGGGCAGTGCCAGTTTTCCCCGGGAAAATTCCAGTTGATGACGTGCTCGGCTTCGGTGTAATAGTGCCAGGCCTCCTTGCGCGGTACGGCTACGGTGGTGCTGACGGTGATATTCTCTTTAGGCATACGCTGGATGTTTATCGTCCAACGGAGGTGGGGGGGCGTAGGTTTTGGCGGCGGCCCATCCCGGTCGGCACGGTCGGTATTGCACCGGGCGGGGGGTGCGGAGCAAATCAATTACGTCCAGATGGAGTAGGCGCGTTTAGCGGCTATCGCCATTTTGCGCTTTGTTAGCTACAGCTTTACTTTACAAAGTACATTTCCATTTCTCCTTTTCCCTTAGCGTGAATTTCCCCTCTGCATTCGCAATCGATGTCATTCTTGACAAGTTGATAGGTCGTTCCTGAAATATTTATTTTGCCGGGTTCTCCCGAAGACTCCATTCTACTTGCCGTATTAATGGTATCCCCAAAAAGATCGTATCTGAATTTCTTCTTTCCGACTACTCCAGCTACGATAGGTCCGGAATGTATCCCAACTCTCATGCTCCACTTAATGTCATGTTTACGGTTTCTTTCCTCAAGAAAGGACAACATTTTTTTTGCGGCCGTAATGCAATTAATAGCGTGTTCGGTTACTCTTTCTTCAAGACCAGATGCGGCGAGATACGCATCACCGATTGTTTCAATTTTCTCCACTCCTGCCTCCTCGACAATTTCATCGAACCGTCCAAAAATGTCATTGAGCTCATTGACTAAGGTGATTGCTGGTATGGATGCTACTAACTCAGTAAAACCTTTGAAGTCGGTAAATAGTATGGTCACATTCCCGTGCCTTTGGGGAATTGTTCTACCGGTTTCTTTTAGATCCTTCGCTACCTTTATCGGTAGAATGTTATGCAGTAGATCATCCGATTTTTTCTGTTCAGCCATCAAGGATGCCTCTGATCTGTCAATTA
>CAZQNE010000115.1:1914-8335 GCA_964594535.1 uncultured Lewinella sp. | reverse complement strand
GAATAATCGGAGGCCGGGCGACTAGCTGGCCGGAGGCTGATTTTATTGTGGGGAACCCGCCGTTTATTGGGGAGAAGAAAATGAAGGAAGCACTAGGTATATATTATACCGAAGCAGTCAGATCTCTTTATTCATCATTACCAGCATGTGATTTCGTGATGTATTGGTGGCAAAAATCCGCCGCCGCTCTGAGCAAAGACTTATCGAGCTTTGGATTCATTACTACCAATAGCATTACTCAAACTCAAAACCGAAAGGTATTAACACCCCACCTTGACAAGAACAGTATTATCTACGCGGTTCCTGATCACCCATGGGTAGATAGCTCGGATGGTGCAGACGTACGTATCGCGATGACCGTAGTTCAAAATGAAGAAAATCTTGAAGGTATATTAGATACAGTCATTCGAGAATCGAGCGAAGACATAGGGTTTAAAAGGCAAGTTGGCATAATTCACTCCAATCTGAGTGTAGGAGTTAATATCTTAAATGCTCTCTCTCTAGATGCTAATAAGTCAATGATCTTTCAAGGAGTTAAGCTTGTAGGTGCTCCATTTAAAATAGAAGAAGAGGTTAGGGGAAAATGGCTGCGGATAGATAAGAGCTACATAAAATTCCTGCCAGAATTAGTTCGTGGTTCTCATCTTACGAAGCGGATCCCTAAGGAGTGGACACTTGATTTATACGGCTTGAAATACGAAGACGATGTAAAAGCGGTATTTCCTGAAGGATATCAATATCTATATGATACAGTTAGAGAAAAACGTCTTAAAAATTCAGTCAAATTCCGGCGAGAATACTGGTGGATACATGGAGCACCTGCATCAGGAATGCGAGATGCACTTTTAAACCTTGACAGATACATCGGTACGAGTGAAGTAGCAAAGCACAGAACATTTTCTTTCCTTTCAAAAGAAGGAACAATAGCTGACGGATCCTTAGCCGTGATAGCTAGTTCCGACGCTTTTGTACTCGCAGTTCTTTCATCAAGAATACATACTACCTGGGCCTGGTGGCAGGGGGGAAGAATGGGAATCGGAAATGATTTACGCTATCAAAATGGTCCCTGCTTCCAAAATTTCCCCTTCCCCACCCCCACCGAGCCCCAAAAGATTCACATCCGCGCCCTGGCCGAGCGGCTCGACGCCCACCGCAAGCGGCAGCAATCCCTCCATCCCAAGCTGACCATGACGGGCATGTACAACGTCCTCGAACGGCTGCGGGCGGAGGAACCCCTAAGCGATAAGGAGCGCAAGATCCACGAGCAGGGGCTGGTCGGTATCCTCCGGGAAATCCACGATGAGCTGGACGAAGCCGTCGCCCTGGCCTACGGCTGGCCGGCCGACCTGGGGGAGCAGGACATCCTGCAGCGGCTCGTCGACCTCAACGCCGAGCGGGCGGCGGAGGAGGCCCGGGGGCTGGTCCGCTGGCTGCGCCCCGACTACCAGGCACCGGAGGAGGCCCGGGGCGTGCAGTCCGAACTCGACATGGAAGACGCCGCCCCGGTGGCCGTCGTCGCCCAGACCCGCAAGTGGCCCAAAAGCCTGCCCGAGCAGGCCACCGCCCTGCGCGAACTCCTCGCCTCGGTGGAGGAAGACTTGCCACTGGCCGGCGTGGCCACCGCCTTCAAACCCAAGCTCAGTAAGCGCAAACTCGCCGATGCCGAGAAGCTACTGGATACGCTGGTGGCCCTCGGGCAGGCGGAGCTGGGGGAGGGGGGGTATCATGCGGTGTAGGGCTAGTGGAGACGACCGCACTATCGGAGCTCGCGAATACAATTCGCGGCTTCCTTTCGCGAATGCAATTCGCGTTGTACTACCCCGCACTACCGGAGCTCGCGAATGCAATTCGCGGCTTCCTTTCGCGAATGCAATTCGCGTTGTACTGCCCTACACCCCCCTCAGTAGCTGAACTCGTCCATCCGCACCTTGCCCCAGAAGGTCTTGTACACGAAAACCGTGTAGCCCAGCACCAGCGGGCCGCCGATGGCGACGAAGGTCAGCATGATGCCCAACGATTTATTCGAAGCCACGGCATTGTAGACGGTGATGCTGTTGCCGGCCTCGCTGGTGTCGAGGATGATGACGGGATAAAGCTCCACCGCCGCCGTAATCAGGAGCAAGCCGACCGTGATCGAACTGAAGATGAAGGCCCGAATGTAGCGTTGCTTGCTGACCAGCCGGGGAATGTTGGCGATCGACAGGATGGCCAGCACCGGAATGCCGAACAGCGCCACGTTGGCCCGCACGCCGTCCGATAGATGGGGGATGTAAAGGGTGGCGTAGAGGGTCACCAGCACGAAGAGGATGATGAAGGCGATGATGGCCCGCCGCAGCAGCACGTTGACCCGGTCGAAGAGCCGCCCCTCGGTTTTCATGGTCAGGTAGATCGCGCCGTGCATCATGAATAGGGCCAGGGCCGTAGCCCCCACCAGCAGGGCGAAGGGGTTGAGGAAGGACAGCCAGCTGCCGGTGTACTCCATATTGTCGTTGAGCGGCATGCCCAGCAGTACGTTGCCGAGCACCACGCCCAGCAGCAGGGCCAGCAGCGCGCTACTGACCGAGTAGGCCACGTCCCACATCTGCCGCCACCACTTCATGGGCTCCTTACTGCGGAACTCGATGCTGACGGCCCGGAAGATGAGGGCGAACAGGAAGAGCATCAGGGGGATGTACATGGCCGAAAACAGGCTGGCGTACACCACCGGGAAACCCGCGAACAGCGTACCGCCGCCGATGACCAGCCAGACTTCGTTGCCGTCCCACACCGGCCCGACGGCGTTGAGGGCGATCCGGCGGCTCTGCTCCTTGCGGAAAAAGAGGTGCCAGGCCCCCGCCCCGAGGTCGAAGCCATCCAGGATGCCGTAGCCGGTGAAGAGGGCGCCGACCACCAGGAACCAGAGCGTCGGGTAGTCGATGCCCGCCAGGGTCGAATAGCCCGAGGCGGGGTCGGTGCCGCAGGCGGTCAGCAACAAGAGGGGAAAGTAGCGTAGGATGCGCATGGCGTGGGGGCTGGATTCGTTAACCGATGTCGCCACCGGCTACCCGGGCGATATCTTCCTGGAGGGGGCGGCGGTCCTGGGGGTCATCCTCATCGTAGGGGCCCTTCTTGATCTTCTTGTTGAGCAGGTAGATAAACAGGCCCAGCAGAAGGGTGTACACCAGCGAAAAGCCGATGAGGGAAAACAGGACGTGGTTGGCGGTAACGGTATTCGATAGGGCGTTGGAGGTCCGCAGCAGCCCGTACACGATCCACGGCTGCCGGCCCATCTCGGCGGTGTACCAGCCGAACTGGTTGGCGATCTGCGGCAGGATCACGGCCCAGACGAATACCCAGAGCAGGTAGCGCTTTTCGAACAGGGTGCCCCGCCACCAGAAGAAACAGGCGGCCAGCGTGAGTCCGATCAGGGCCATGCCGATGGCCACCATGATGTGGTAGAACTGGAAGATGGCGTTGACCTGCCCCGGGCGGTCCTCCTCCGCAAAGGCTTGTAGGCCCTTGACGGGGGTCTCGAAATCCTGTTTCAGCATGAAGCCCAGGCCGCCCGGGATGCCGATTCCGGTGGTGGTCTCCTCGCTTTCGTTCACCCAGCCGAAGACGTAGAGGTCGGCCGGGGCGCTGGCTTCCCAGTGCCCCTCCATGGCGGCGAGCTTGGTGGGTTGGTACTCGGCGACGTACTCGGCGTTGGTGTGGCCGGTCGCCAGCTGGGCCAGACTGAACACCGTAGCGACGGCCAGGGAGATTTTGAAGGCTTTCTTCGACAGGTCCACGTAGCGCCCCCGCAGCAGGTAGTAGGCGTGTACGCTCAGCACCAGGAAGGCGCCGGCCAGGAAGGCCCCGATCCAGACGTGCAGCAGGCGGGTCACGCTGCTGGGGTTGAAGACCATGGCCCAGAAGTCGACGATCTCGGCCCGGGCCTGCATGCCTTCCCCGACGATGTGGTAGCCGTCCGGGGTCTGCATCCAGCTGTTGGCTACCGTGATCCAGATGGCCGAGAACATACTCCCCAAAAAGACCCCTACGGTGGCGATGAAGTGAACCCTGGAACTCACCCGGTTCCAGCCGAACAACAGGACGCCCAGAAAGCCGCTCTCCAGGGCGAAGGCGAAGATGCCCTCCGCCGCCAGGGCGCTGCCGAAAATATCGCCGACGTAGCGGGAGTAGGTCGCCCAGTTGGTGCCGAACTCGAACTCCATCACGATGCCCGTCGCCACGCCGATGCCGAAGGTGAGGGCGAAGATCTTGGTCCAGAAGCGGCACATCGTCTCGTAGACCTTATTCCCGGTCTTCAGGTAAAGCCCCTCCATGATGACCATGAGCAGCCCCAGCCCGATACTCAGCGGCGGGTAGATGTAGTGGAAGGCTACGGTGAAGGCGAACTGGAGGCGGGCGAGAATTTCGACGTCCATGGCGGGGTAATTTGTTGATCTGAAATTATTCGATCAGGCGGGAAGCGGCAAGGTGGTAGTCCGTATTTAGAAATTCTCTATGCTTCTGTACTCCGGTAGCTCACGACCATAGCTCGCAGCATCCTTTCGCGAATACACACTTACACCAGCCCCCCCCGGCTGACGCTGTACTACTCCGGCACCACTCGGAGAGCCGGGGCTCTACCCGTCTCCCCGGGTACCCGCCCACCTACTAGCTAGTGCGGTAGATGCGGCCGCAGCAGACCGTACACGTAGGTACCCAGGGTAGCCCCCAGCAGGACCACGCCGATGGACCAGAGCCCCTGGCCGAGCAGGGTGAAGATCGGTCCCGGACAGGCCCCCGTAAGCGCCCAGCCGAGGCCGAAAATGATGCCCCCGTAAAGGTAGCGGGGTATGCTGAAGTCCTTAGGACTGAGTCGCAGTTCATTGCCGGAGATGGTCTTCCATTCCAGTCGGCGGGCCAGGGCCACGCCGATCGCGCCCGTCACCACCGCGGTACCGATGATGCCGTACATATGGAAGCTGTCGAAGTGAAACATCTCCTGGATCCGGTACCAGCTGATGGCCTCCGACTTGGTCATGACGATGCCGAAGAAGGTGCCGAGGAGAACGTAGGTTAGGTAGCGCATGGGGTCAGACGGTTAGCATGAGGGGAAGGATGAGCCAGCTCATCACGAGCCCGCCCAGGAAGAAGCCGATGACGGCAATGAGGGAGGGCAGCTGGAGGTTAGACAGCCCGCTGATGGCGTGGCCGCTCGTACAGCCGCCGGCCCAGCGGGCCCCGAAGCCCACCAGGAAGCCGCCGAAGAGCAGCGTGGTCAGCCCCAGGGAGGAAAAGATCGACTCCGCCGCGAAGAGCTCGGGGGGCAGGTAGGGGCTGAAATCGCCCGCGGCTCCCGGTCGGCTCAGTCCCAGCCCGTCGAGCCAGCTCAGGGTGGTGGGGGCCAGTTGCACCGGTTCGGGGTTGGGGATGAGGTAGTAGGCGATGAAGCCGCCGAGGATGGCCCCGGCCACGAAGAGCAGGTTCCACCGCCGGGCCCGCCAGTCGATGTCGAAGAAGCTACTCTGCCGCCCCGCCCCCGCGATGGTACACATGGTGCGCAGGTTGGACGATACGCCGAACTCCTTGCCGAGGTAGAGCAGGAGAAACATCGTCAGGGCGATGAGCAGTCCGCTAACGGACCAGTGCCAGGGGCCGGCCATCAGATCGTACATGGTATGGTGTTTGGTTTTCGGGGTAAGACGGGCCAAAAGTACCCGCGCGGGCCACGATAGTTTGTGATGGGCATCACACGGGAACGATATTCTCCGAACCTATTGGCCCCGAATCCACATTACAGGGGTAAAACCAACCCAGCCCATGGCCCTCAACTACACTACCCAACTCGACGCCACCATCGACGCCCTCGGCCAGAACCTCACCGAAGCCAGGGTGGACGCCTCGGCTAATGTCCGCAATTGGATTGACACCCTGAACGGCGACGACCACGCCGGTATGGCCCGCCTGACCGACGACCTTCAGCGACTGGAAAGCCTGCTGGCCGCCGGCCAACCAGATATGCAGCAACTACGGCAGACGCTGGACAGCCTCGGGGAGCAGACCACCGCGGCCTCCAACCAGGCCCAGGGGGCTACGGCGGATAAGCTACGGGAATTGGGTCGGCAGCTACGGGATGTGGCGGAGCAGATGCAGTAGGCGATCCGGCAGCTGACCGCTGATCGCGCCTTAGGACGTTTTCCGACCGCGGATTGCGGAGATGTACGCAGATCGTCCACCCCGGAATTGTACCGCACGTAGTGCATCCGCGTGATCGGCGTAATCTGCGGTGCACCAGCGCTCCCGCCGCTCCCACGCTAGGGTATCCCGACCGCGGATTGCGGAGATGTACGCAGATCGTCCGCCCCGGAATTGTACCGAACGTAGTGCATCCGCGTAATCGGCGTAATCTGCGGTGCACCAGCGCTCCCGCCGCTCCCACGCTAGGGTATCC
>CAZQNE010000115.1:0-1814 GCA_964594535.1 uncultured Lewinella sp. | reverse complement strand
GCCCCGGAATTGTACCGAACGTAGTGCATCCGCGTAATCGGCGTAATCTGCGGTGAAAGGCAACCTATACCGCCACTCTGCGGTGCTATGATGCCGACGGTCGTCAGTTATTCAGCGATTTCACCCGTTCGATGTAGCCCTCCACGTCGAATTTCTTCTCCAGCCCGCTCTTGCTCATCACCCGCACCTTGCCGAAGACGTCGTTCTCCCCCCAGGCGCGGTCGTGGAGCCCGAAGAGCCAGAGCACGTTGGCGAAGCTGTTCGCATCGCGGCCGTCCAGAAAGTACTTGTTGTTCAGGTACAGGGCCGTTTTGTAGGCATAGTCGGGGGTATTGGTCCAGCGGATGATCTGCTTACCCCAGTACATGCGCATGTAGTTGGGTAGGAAACCGCGTTCCCGCATTTCCCGCATCGCGGCGTTCCAGGCCGGGTCGTCGGTCTTGCCGTTTTCCAGTTCGTCGCGGGTGTAGTGATCGGGGCGGTCGTCTGACTTGTGCTTTTCCAGGGTCTCGGCGGCCCAGTCGGGCAGGGCGTTGATGCTATCGTAGTCGTCGGGGGCGTAGTAGACGAAGTTGTGGGTGAGCTCGCGGCGCACGATGAGCTCCTCAATGTAGTCGTCGCGGTCTTTCCTGGGGGCACTGCTGTCCTGGATCTTACGCAGGACCTCGCAGGGAGAGATCTGTCCCAGGTGGAGGTACGGACTCATATGGCTGGTGGCGTCGTTCACGGGGTCGAGACGGCCGTCGGCGTAGCCCTTCAGGTCGGAGCGCAGGAAGGAAGTCAGTCGCTTGCGGGCCCGACTGGTGCCGCCGGTGAAATCGGGGCTGGGCTTCACGTCGCGGTTGATCGTCATTTTGTCGAGCACGGTACTGACGCTTCCGAACTCCAGGTCGCCCTTCAGTTGCATTCGTTTGCTCCCGTTTTTCGGCTTCGTCTCGCTGATTGTCCCGCTGAAGTCGTCGATGCGGTCCATCAGCTGGTCGCGGATGGTGCGGGCGGCGTACTCCCGTTTTTCGCTGGCGGTTTCTACGGGCACGACCAGATCGCCCTCCACCTGCACTAGTGGAACCTTCAGGCTTTGCGCGAGATTCTTTCGCCACTTCCGGTGGATGCGCAGGTAGCCGCGGTCGGTTACGACGGCAATGGCATCCGTGGCGAAGTCGTGGATGCGTTCGTTGGGTGCCCCGTGCAGCAGGCAGAATTTAAGGTCGCGTTCGGTCAGTCGGTCGGCCGTTTCCTTCAGTCCCTCCAGCATAAATTGGAAGTGGCGCAGGTTGCCGTCGGGGTAGTCATCGGTCAGGGCGAAGGCGACCACGCAGCGGGTATCCAGGTCATTGGCCCAGCGGATGGCGTACTCCAGCGCCGGGTTTTCGTAGGCCCGCTGGCTGTGCTGCATCCAGTAGAGGAGGAAGTTGCCGTCTTTATCTAGCTCCCGATCGTTGAGCTGTTGGAGACGTTCTTCGGGCAGGTGGTAGGTAGGTAGGTCTTCCATACCGGGGGTAACGGGGGGATAGGGAAGTGGTTTTTTGCGCCGGAGCGCAGGTGCCGAGTCTCTGCGAAGCCGTCGGCCAAATCAAACCTACCCGCCCCGGCCGACGAACGAAAGGCGTACCGCCTAACGCCCGGCGGACGGGGCTAGTGGCGAACCACCCGCCGCGTTACCCCCGCCCCATCCCGGTCGGTCACCCGCAGCAGGTATACACCGGCCGCCAGTTGTGATAGATCGATCTCGGTTTCCATCCGAAATTTCGCGTCCATCACCCGCCGGCCCCGCATGCTGTAGAGCGCGTAGCGGTACTGACCCGCATCCGCCA
>CAZQNE010000114.1:0-8671 GCA_964594535.1 uncultured Lewinella sp. | reverse complement strand
TCCCAAAGCGATTGCAAAGGTAAGAAATGCTACCCAATTGCACAAAGTTTCTCCTTCCTAATTTTTATTCCCCGTCGGGGTGGGCCCGGCGGTACACCTCCCGCAGCCGGGCGAGGTTGGCGTGAGTGTAGTGTTGGGTGGCCGCCAGACTGCCGTGGCCGAGCAATTCCTTCACCGCGTTGAGGTCGGCCCCCTCCTCGGCCAGGTGAGTGGCAAAGGAATGACGCAGTACGTGGGGGCTCTTTTTTTCCTCTGCCGTCACCCCACTCAGGTAGTGCCGGACGCGGTTGTAGATATATTTGGGGTAGGCGGGCTTGCCGCGGGATGTTCGGAAGATCACTTCCCCCGCCGGGCCGCGATCAATCCTACCCAGATAGCAACGAAACAACTCGTGCAACCCTTCCCCAAAGGGCACGAAGCGTTCCTTACCCCCCTTACCGCGTACGAGCAGCTTCCTGTCAGTTAGGTCTACGTCCGCCGGAGTGAGACCCAGTAGTTCGGCACGCCGTAGGCCGGCCTGGTAGAGCAGGGCCAGCATCAAATGATCCTGAAGTATTTCCGGCTCCGCCCCCTCACCCGGATCGGGAAAGGAGTCGAACAGTCGCTCCAAATCCCGCCGGGGTATTGATTTGGGCAGCCGCCGCCCCACCTTCGGGGTGGGAATGCGCAGGGTAGGGTTATGCGACTGCAGGCCGCGGGCGTGGCGGTAGTGAAAAAAGGCCTTCAGGGCGGATAGTTTCCTACGGATGGTAGTAGGGGCCAGCTCCCGCTCCACTAGTTCGGAAAGCCAACTTTTTACCATGTCCCGGGTCACCCCGCCAAACTGCCGCACGGCATAAACCGTACCCAGGTAGTCGCGAAACTGGCGAATGTCCCCCCCGTAAGCCGTCAGGGTATGTTCGCTGAGGCGGCGCTGGTGGGCCAGGTAGTTTAGGAAGGAGGCTAGATCGTCGATAGTTTTAAAAGTTGTACGGTGGGGGTACCGGGGTATCCACCGTGCCAATTCCGGTTCCCGTTTCCGCTCGCACCAGCGCCCCGCCGCCCTACTGCCCCAGGCAGAGCACCTGAATTTGCTCCGTCCGGATTGTATTGCTGACGTTGCCGGCCCGGTCCTGAATGTAAATGGAATAGGATAGCGTATCGGCGGGAAAGCGATCGTCGGCTACACACAGGCGCTCGTTGAACACGCAGCAGATATTTCCGGTGTTGATCAGCGTGAAAAATACGTCGCCGCTGATGCCATTACCGGTCCCCTCCGGTGGGATGTAGGGCAGGGCCAGCGTCGTCGGCGGGTCGTCGGGAAAGCGGCTATCGGTATAGAATATATCCACGCTATCCTGGTCGTTGGACAGGTCCCCGTCCCCGTCAGTAAAGCTAAACTGAATTACGATACTATCCTCCGGGCCATTGGTGAACTGGTAGATCGAGTCCTTACTAATGCCCTCGTAGGCGATCACCGGCTCGTCGGGGTAGTCGGGCGGGCTCACGCAGGCGGTCACCAGCAGCGCGGGGGCGAGCAACCAAAGGGCGGGACGGGTGTATTGCATGGCAGAATCGATGACTATGGTGGGGCGCGACGAACTGGCCGAACGCATCCGAAAGATGAAAGGGGCGGACTTTGCCGACCTGGCACTGGATGTGTTCCGCTACCAGGCGGCCCACAACTCAATGTACGCCCGCTACCTCGATTTGTTGCGCGTGGAGCCGACCAAGGTGGAAAAGTGGACCGACGTACCGCCCCTGCCCATCGGGCTGTTCAAAACGCAGGACGTGCGCAGCGGCGGCTGGGCTCCGGTGCGCACCTTCACCAGCAGTGGTACCACCGGGGCAACCACCAGCCGCCACCCCCTGCGTTCGGAACTCTGGTACCGGCAGGGCGCGCGGCGCACCTTCGAACGGCAGTACGGTCCGCTACCCGGCCGGGCGGTTCTGGCCCTGCTACCGGCCTATTTGGAGCGAAGGGGGTCGAGCCTCGTCTTCATGGCCCGGGATTTCATCGCGGCCAGCGGCCACCCCGCCTCCGGGTTTTACCTGCACGACCTGGAGGCGCTGTCCACTCGGCTGCGCGAACTGATGACGACCGGTACCCCCACCCTACTGCTCGGGGTCAGCTTCGCCCTGCTGGATTTGGCCGAGCGATTCCCCCGGCCACTCGGCAATGCCATCATTATGGAAACGGGCGGCATGAAGGGGCGGCGGAGGGAGCTGACCCGGGGCGAGCTGCACGAACGGCTGCGCACCGCTTTTGGAGCCGGGCACATCCACAGTGAGTACGGCATGACGGAACTCCTTTCCCAGGCCTACGCGCCCCGGGAGGGCATATTTCACCCCGCCCCCACCCTGCGCGTGCTGCCCCGGGAGGTGAGCGACCCCTTCGCGCGGGCGGAGTACGGCAAGACGGCGGCCCTGACCCTGGTGGACTTAGCCAACCTGGATACCCTCAGCTTCCTGGCCAGCGACGATCTGGGACGGGTGTACGCCGACGGTACCTTCGAAGTACTGGGGCGGATGGATTATTCGGATGTGCGGGGTTGTAATTTGCTAGTGGGGGGAGAATGAGGCCATGAAATCTGATTATCTTTCGGGGATGGAAAATTATTTTGACTTACGGGGCAAACGGGCCTTACTCACGGGGGGGACCGGGGCACTGGGAACGGCCATGGCGAGCGGACTACTGGGCGGCGGAGCGCGGGTTGCCCTGCTGAGCAGAAACCTTGGTAATCTGGAATCCGCGGCGGAAGCATTGGATACGGACGATGACCGAGTGTTACTGCTACAGGGTGACGTAACGGACAAGGCCGGGTTGGAGACTGCACGCGATAGGCTGATCGGCGAATGGGGCGGGCTCGATATCCTGGTCAACGCCGCCGGTGGCAACCGACCCGGGGCGACGATCGGGCCCGACCAATCCTTTTTCGACCTCAGCATCGAAGACTTCGCGGGAGTCAGCAAGCTCAATCTGGACGGCACCGTCATCCCCAGCCTGGTCTTCGGAAAACTCCTGACGGAGCGGGGCGGCAGCATCGTCAACATCTCCAGTATGGCGGCGGATCGGGCCATCACCCGGGTAGTGGGCTACAGCGCCGCCAAGGCGGGCATCGACAACTTTACCCGCTGGCTGGCCGTGGAAATGGCGAAAAAGTACGACGGGCGCGTACGGGTGAACGCCATCGCCCCCGGCTTTTTCATTGGCGAGCAGAATCGCCGGCTCCTGCTCGAAGAGGACGGCAGCCTCACCGACCGCGGGCAGACCATCATCAACAGTACCCCGATGAACCGCTTCGGGGAGGCCGAAGAACTCATCACTACCCTGCTCTATCTCTGCGCCCCGGGCAGCCGCTTCGTGACCGGAATCGTGGTGCCGGTGGACGGGGGGTTCAGCGCGTTTTCGGGAGTGTAGCCCCCCTCACCAATTCAGCACCGCGCCGAAGAAAACGACCCGCCGGCTGTAGTATTCCTCGCCGCGGAACGAGTAGTAGCTCACGTTGCGGGTATCGGGCAGATTGTTGGCATTGAGGTACAGAATGAGCGCCCCCCATCCGGTGATCAGCGTTTTGCTCAGGGAAGCATCCAGCCGGCGGTAGTAGGGGTAGCGCTCGAAGCGTTCCGCGGTCGCGATATGGTAGACCCTACCGCTCCGACCCCGGTAGCTAAGTCCCGCCGACCATCCGTCCTGATTGTACTGGACGTTTCCGCGGGCCGTGAAGGGGATATCCAGGTAGGTGGGTCGTTCGCCGCGGCTCCTCACCGAGGTGACGGCTACGCTCGCCAGCCAGGGGCCCGCCCGGTAGGTCAGTTGGGACTCCGCGCCCAGTACCTCGACCCGGCCGGCTAGCCCGTAGTGTTCCCGCTTGGCGTAGATCGCCGACTCCCCCGCCCAGCGCCCGGAAGCATAGCGGTGTTCCAGGGCCACCTGCTCGATGCGCAGCCGCTGCCATTCGCTAAACTCGCGGCCCGGAGTGAGCAACTGCGTATGACTTCCGCCGGAAAGATGGATACGGTGGGCTCCCGCTTCCCGTCTTACCGCCAGTTGGGCATTTACGGCCGGCCGGCCATCGAATACCGGTTTGATGCCCCCGCCGATGAGCCAGGGGCCGGTTTTCCGCTGCACGTAGGCGTAAGCTTCGGCCAGATACTGCTGCCCCCCGGGGTCGAAATAATTATTCAGCGCACTACCCCACTGCACGGTCAGGCCGGGGGTTCGCCGCTCCGCGTGGAGGGCCGTGTGGTTCGTGGTCCGTTCGACCGTCAGTTCCCGCCCGCTCCACCGGAAGGTAGGTTTTTCCCAATCCAGTAACTGATTAACGCGGTAGGCCCACCCGCCCGCTTCCCAATTGACGTTCGCTACCCCCAGGTGGCGGGGCTTGTGCTGCTCGAAGCGGTCCGAGCCGGTAGCGGTGCGGTAGTCGTAGACGTAGTTTTCGTCGAACCCGAGATAAAACAGTTGCAGTTCGGTTCCTGACTTCCCCTTCCGGGCGTAACTGAGCATACCGTCTACGGACTGGCTCCGCCGCAGGTCCTCCAGTTTGCTCCCGTTAAGCTTCCGAAACAGGCTCAGGTCACTGGCGTTCACGTAACCCCGCAGGGCCCCGCGCTCGCCGACTTCCTCCGCGTGGCTGTACCCGATGCCGGCTACATTCAGGCTCAGACCGTGCTGGGTAGCTCCGGGCCGCCCGAAGGCCGTCTCGATGGCCACCACTCCGGCACTGGCCTGGCTGAAGGGCAGGGGCGGGCTGCTCGGGTACACCCGCAGTTCCCGGATGGGAAGCTGGCGAAACAGGCTGAACTGCCCCACCCCGTTGCTCTGGTCGATGCGCACGGCCGACCGTAGCGGAACCCCGTTCAGGTACACCCCGGTAGCTTCGGCGGGGCTGCCCCGCAGGCTTACGTTCGCCGTTTCGTCGGGGTTGGTCGCCGCCGGCAGGCTATTGACCGCCAGCAGGGGGTCGGCCTTGGCCGTGGCGTTCAGGTAGATGTCCATCTGGCTGATGCGGCTGGTAGCCAGCTCCCCGTGGGGGATGCGGGTGGCGCGCACGGTGAGGGCTTCAGCGGTCGTGCTCAGGGCCAGTTCGGTGGTGTCATGACTTTGGGCCGCTAGCCAGCAGGGGAGGAAGATGAGGAGATAGCGCACCGTCCTATTTTTGCTCCAGCGCGGGTAACAACACGTTGCGGACGTAGCCGAATTCCGGCTGTGCGGCCAGCGCCTTTTCGTAAGCCAGGCGGGCACCCTCGGTATCGCCGAGTTTTTGCTGGACCTGCCCCAGCAGGGCCAGGGTATTCAGGTACCGCCAGTTGTCGTTGCGGTCGGGCCCGTAAGTTTCCACGGCCCGTTCCAGGAGATTCCGGGACTCGGTGAGATCCCCACCCCACTGCTCGGGCGTATAGTACAGGTTGGAGGCGGCGTGGTAGAGGGCGGCTCCGTTTTCCGGGCCCAGTTCGGCGGCTCGCTCGGCGTAGGTACCGGCCTTAGATCCGTAGATCATGCCCATGATGGGGCGGCGGGCGATCTTCAGCCCCAGTAAGCCGGAGTAAAGCCCGTGGGCTACGGCGTTCCGCTCGTTGATCTCCCAGAGCTCGTCCAGGTTTTCGTCGATTTGGTCCAGGGCATCGTTCCGGGCGGCATCGTCCCCGGCGGCCATCGCGGCGTAGGCCCGGCCGAGTTGGTATTCGGCCCGGGTGAGCAGGCGGTGTTCCGGGTCCGTGATGGCCTCGGTGGCGGCGAGGGCGGCGTCCCATTTGTCCAGGTCGTTCTGGAGGTAGGCTTCCAGGGCCAGCGTCTCGTAGGTCTGGGCGCGGACGCGGGTGCCGAGGTGGTCGGGAAACAGGAGGTTAGCCAGGATGACCGGGATCAGGAATAAACCAGTGATACGCATGAGTCGGTGATTTAGTGAGCCCCTAATGTCTTGCCATCGGTACGCGCCAGCGAATTATCTTGGCGAAGGGCGGGTATACCGTGACGGATGGGTCGCGAACCACTCGTCAACCGGTAGCTACCGTTCGTCAACTTCCCTTGGCCGGTCGCGATGATTTACCGATTCTTGTAGCTGATGAAGCAGTTGCCCCACCACCGGACCATTCTCCAGCGCGGGATCCGGGCTGACGTGCTGTTCTGGTTCGTATATACCGGGGCTACCCAGTTTGCCTTCGCGCCCGAACCGCTGCATCCGATCAACCTGCTCATTATGCTGGCTTTCCTGAGCGGCGAACTGGTTGCGGTGTACGGCCATCTCCGCCTGGGGCTCCTCCCCCTGCTGAACAAACGGATCGGACTGCCGCGCTACCTCCTGGTCGTGGCGACGGCCATCGTGACCGGAATCGTCGTCTGCTGGGGGGGGCTGTTGCTCATCAGTGGTTTCGTCGCGGAAATGCGTACCACCCTGGGGCCGGTGGCATTTCTGGGGTACTGGGCCAACCGGATCGGCTGGAGCATCGGCACACTACTGGCCCTGTCGAGCGGGTTGCTGCTCTTCACCCACCGCAGTCGGCAGGCCCTACGGGAACGGGAACTCCAGATGGCCAAGACCGAGGCGGAGTTGGCCTATCTGCGCGGCCAGCTCAATCCCCACTTCCTCTTCAACGCCCTCAATAGCATCTACCTGCTGATCGACCGGGATCCCACCCTGGCCCGGGATAGCCTGCTGGGATTTTCTGACCTGCTGCGGTACCAACTCTACGCCAGCGAGTCCGCCACCGTCCCCCTGGGGGAAGAGGTGGATCAACTCCGGAAATTTGCCGCCCTGTCGCGGTTGCGGATGGAGGAAGACTTCGTGTTCGACCTGACCGCCCCGGAGAACCCGGACCGGCACATCCCCCCCATGCTCCTACTTCCCCTCCTGGAGAACGCCTTTAAGTACAGCCGCCGGGAAGAGGGGTTGGTGCGGGCCGAGATTACCCTTACCGAAGGGGCAACCTCCTTTACCATTACCAACCGTATGGGCGTTAGCTCCGAAACTTCCACCCGGGACGACGACGCGGGAGGTATCGGCCTGACCAATCTGCGCCGCCGGCTCAAGCTACTGTACCCCGGGCGGTCGCGACTCGACATCACACGGGATACCGAAAGTTTCACCGTTCACCTGGAACTGCCCGCGGCATGAAGATCGCTACGCTCATCGTGGACGACGAACCCCTGGCCCGCAGCGGCATGAGCGACTACGTAGCCCGGGTGGATTTCCTGGAGGAGGCCGGGCAGTGCCGCAGTGGAATGGAGGCCCTCAGTGTTCTGGAACGGCAGACGGTGGATTTACTCCTGCTGGACATACAGATGCCCGGCCTGGATGGCACGGAGCTCATTCGGAGCCTGCCCCAGCCGCCGGCCGTGATCTTCACCACCGCCCACCCCTCCTTTGCGGTGGAGGGGTTCGAACTCGATGCCATAGACTACCTGCTCAAGCCGATCGGTTTCCCCCGCTTCCTCCGGGCCGTGCTGAAAGCGAAGGAGCACCTCGGTTCCTCCGCGGCCCAGCCCGCACCCGCGTCCGCGCCCTCCCCCCCCGAAACCGACGATATCTTCATCCGGGAAGACGGCCGGGTGACCCGGCTACGCACCGAGGATATCCTCTACGCCGAGGCCATGCAGAACTACAGCCGCATTTATACGACTGACGCACACTATGTTCCCCTGTTGCCGCTTCGCCAGTTGTTGAGCAAACTGCCCGAAGATCGCTTCGTCCAGATTCACCGAAGCTACCTGGTCAACCTGGACCGGGTGAAAGGAGTGGAGGGCAACCAACTGCGCATCGGCAGTAAGCTGCTGCCCGTTAGCCGGAATAACCGCGAACACGTACTGCAGCGCCTGCTGGGGGACCGGCTCCTGTGATCGCCAGACCCGAACAAACACGGCGGGGTCAGTTTCTATTACCTTTGTAGTCCCTAACCAAGCTTAACCGCCGCATGCAACACCACAACCTCCGCGAAAACCTGAAGGTCGCCGCCCTGGTCGAAGATACCATCAGTAAAGAGCAAGGCCACCTGAGCGATACCGGTGCCCTCATCATCAACACCGGCAAGTACACCGGCCGCTCGCCCAAGGACCGCTACATCGTCGAGGATGACATTACCCGCGACAGTGTCGACTGGGGTACGATCAATATCCCGATCACCGCCGAGGCCTTCGATCAGTTGCACGAAAAGACGCTGGACTACGCCAAGGGCCTCGACGAGGTGTACGTGCGGGACGCGTACGCCTGCGCCAGCCGGAAGTACCGGATTAATATCCGGGTATTTACCGAGTACCCCTGGCAGAATATGTTCGCCTACAATATGTTCCTGCGGCCCGACGGCGAGCGCATCACCAACCTGATGACCGACGAGTGGACCATATACGCCTTTCCCGGCGTGACGGCCGACCCCGCGGTACACGGTACGCGGCAGGATAACTTCAGCATCATCAACTTCACCCAGAAGACCATCCTGATCGGCGGCACGGCCTACACCGGCGAGATTAAAAAGGGCATCTTCTCGGTCCTGAACTACGTACTACCGACCCGCCGCAACGTACTGAGCATGCACTGCTCGGCCAACGTAGGCACCAAGGGCGACACGGCCCTCTTCTTCGGGCTATCGGGCACGGGCAAAACCACCCTGAGCAACGACCCCGACCGCCGACTGATCGGGGACGACGAGCACGGCTGGAGCCAGGCCAACGTCTTCAACCTGGAGGGGGGCTGCT
>CAZQNE010000113.1:0-8926 GCA_964594535.1 uncultured Lewinella sp. | reverse complement strand
CGTACATCTCCGAAATCTGCGGTCGCTAAACGAGGCCGCACGGCCGATACCCGCCACGCCAGCACGAGCTAATCCGCGTACATCTCCGTACCGCGCAGCAGCCACGAAGTAAATCTGCGGTCGCTAAAGAACACCCATCCGGCTGGCCCCTCAGGCCTTAGCCAGGGTGATCCCGAACGTACTCCCCAGCCCCGGCGTACTCCGCACGTTGATCGTCTGCTGGTGGGCCTCCATGATGTGCTTCACGATGGCCAGCCCCAGCCCACTCCCCCCCTTCTGCCGGCTCCGGCTCTTATCCACCCGGTAAAAGCGGTCGAACACGTGGGGCAGGTGCTTTTCCGGGATACCGATACCGTTATCGGCAACCTCGCAGAGGATGTAGCTCTCCATATCGTAAAAACCGAAGCGGGTCTGCCCCCCGTGATTACCGTATTTGATGGAGTTGGTCACGAGATTGACCAGCACCTGCCGGATGCTCTCCCGGTCGGCCGATACCATAAAGGCCGTGTCCGCCCCCGTCTTAAAGCCCAGGGTAATGCCGGAGTGTTTGGCCTTCAGGTCCACTTCCTCGATTACCTCCTGGGCCAGCTCCTTAATGTTAAAGGGTTCGGGGTCGAACATCAGATCCCCGCTCTCCAGCCGACCGATGGCGCTCAGGTCCTCGACGATGGTTTGCAGCCGCTCCACGTTTTTAGCGGCTTTTTTGATGAAGGAACGGGTGATCTTGCGGTCGTCGAAGCCGTGGTCCATCAGGGTGTGCAGGTAGCCCTGGATGTTGAAAATGGGTGTTTTCAGTTCGTGGCTGATGTCGCCCACGTAGCGGCGGCGGTACTCCGCGAAGCGCTCGTACTGGTCGATTTGCTCCTGCTGCGTCTCGGCCCACTCGGCTACCTCCTGCTCTACGTCCTCGATGATGGGCTGGTCCAGGTCGACGCCGTCGCGTTTCACCTCCGAGCTCACCTTGTGGCTGTGGATGGTCTTGTAGATCAGCTTGATCTTACGGTAGATGTAGTGGTCCAGGGTCGCCAGCACGATGAGGTAGGCAATCGCAAAGGTGGCCGGCCCGATCAGTACCACCGGCACCCAACTGAAGGGCACCCCCGGCAGGGCCTGAATGAGCAGCAGGGCCCCGATACTAGCCAGTGCGATGTAGAGACTAGTGCGGACGGCGATTTCCCGCGGGGTACTGTTCTTTAGCATGGGGGCGGCGGTGCGCAGGTGCAAGTTTGATCCTAGAATTCAAACTTATACCCGATGCCCTTGATCGTTTTGATGTAGTGGTCACCGAGTTTCTCCCGCAACTTACGAATGTGCACGTCGATGGTGCGGTTGCCCACGATGACGTCCGTGCCCCAGACCTTATTGAAGATCTCCTCCCGGCTGAAGACCTTCCCGGGTTTGGAGGCCAGCAGGGTCAGCAGGTCGAACTCCTTCTTGGCCAGCTCGATGCGCTCCTCACCGCGGCGGACGACGATCTGCTCCAGGTCGATCTCCAGGTCTCCGATCTCGATGGTGGTCGGTGGGCTTTCGGGCTCCTTGCGGGCGTTGCGGCGCAGCAGGGCCTTCACCCGGCTGATGAGCACGCGGGGGCGGATGGGCTTCGTGATGTAGTCATCCCCCCCGATGTCGAGGGCGGCGATCTGGCTGTAATCCTCCTCCCGGGCGGTGAGGAAGGTGATCACGGTTTGGTCGAAGCGTTCGTCGGCCCGCAGCTGGCGGCAGACTTCCACCCCATCCATCACCGGCATCATGATGTCGAGCACGATCAGGTCGGGGCGGAATTCCCGGGCGCGTGCCAGCCCGTCTTCCCCGTTTCCGGCCGTGGCCACCTCGAAGCCTTCCTTACGCAGGTTGAACTCCAGGATTTCCAAAATATCGGGTTCGTCGTCGACCAGGAGTATCTTCGCCGGCGTAGCAGTCATGTGCGCAGGATTAATTTCGGATGCAAAAGTAGGCGCCCCGTGTAGCTTCCACTTTAATGCAGCGTTAAGTGCACGTAAAGCCAACGTTTAACCTTACCCCGTGAAGTACGTCTATCTCGTCCGCCACGCCAAGAGCAGCTGGGCCGACATGAACCTCAAGGACCACGAACGCCCCCTCAACGGCCGCGGCCGCCGCGACGCCCCCCGCATGGCCGCCCGCCTCGCCAGGGAGGGCCTCCGGGTGGACGGCATCCTCACCTCCACCGCCAAACGGGCCCGGCAGACGGCCCAGAGCTTCGCCGAGGCATTCGGGCTGGGAAAAAAGGCCGTCATCCAGGACAAAAACCTCTACCACGCCGGCCCCAAGACCATCCAGAAGTGCATTCAGAAGCTTCCCGACGACTGGAAAACCGTCCTGGTCTTCGGCCACAACCCCGGCTACACCGAGGCCGCCAATGCCCTCCTCAATGACGACTACATCGGCAACGTACCCACCTGCGGCATCGTAGCGAGCCAGGCCGACGTCAAGAAGTGGTCGAAGTGGAAGCTGGACGATGCCGAGCGTACCGATTTTCTCTACCCCAAGGACGGTAAGTGAGGCGGCTGGCCGTGCTCGCCCTGCTGTGCTGCGGCTGCGCCGAGTCCGGCCCCGGCCCGCCACCGGTGGACGCCCCCTTTCTGGCGCAGGTAGTCGCCGACCTGCACCTGGCCCAGTCGCTAATCAACGAAGTCCCCATCGCCGTACGCGACTCTATGCAGGCCGCATACTACGATTCCACCCTGGCCGAGCACGGACTCACCCGGGCCGAATTCGACAGCCTGATGTGGATCGTACGCCGGGAGCCCGCCTGGGTCGACTCGGTGTACACGCGGGCGGGGGCGATCGTGGCTACGGAGATGGTGGAGTAAGACTGGCACTCATTTTACCCACGGAGGCGCTTCGCTTGCGCACAGAGGTATTCACGGAGGTGCATTGAGGTAGTTCTCCGTGCTCCCTCTGTGCATCCCTCCCGTGCGGCGAAGCCTCCGTGGGTATTTAGCCATGCCAGCCAAAGCCCGTTCCGTATCTTCGCCCCCCCATGAGCACCTTCGTCGTATCCGCCCGTAAATACCGCCCCGCTCGCTTCGACGAAGTAGTCGGTCAACAGCACGTATCGCGGACGCTGAAGAACGCCCTCCAGACCGATCACCTCGCCCACGCCTTCCTCTTCTGCGGCCCCCGGGGGGTCGGCAAGACCACCTCCGCGCGCATCCTGGCGAAGGTCCTCAACTGCGAGAACCGCACCGCAGATTTCGAGCCCTGCAATACCTGCCGCAGCTGCGAGGCCTTCAACCACAACGCCAGCCTCAACATCACCGAGCTGGATGCGGCCAGCAACAATTCGGTCGACCACATCCGCGCGCTTACCGAACAGGTCCGCTTCCCGCCCCAGCAGGGAGACTACAAGGTCTTCATCATCGATGAGGTCCACATGCTGAGCCAGCAGGCCTTCAACGCCTTCCTGAAGACCCTGGAAGAGCCGCCGCCCTACGCCATCTTCATCCTGGCCACGACGGAAAAGCACAAGATCATCCCGACCATTCTGTCGCGCTGCCAGATCTTCGACTTCAAGCGCATCCGGCCGGCCGACATCATCGCCCACCTCCAGGACATCTGCCGGCAGGAAGGCATCACGGCCGACCCCGACGCCCTCCACATCATCGCCCAGAAGGCCGACGGGGCCCTGCGCGACGCCCTCTCCATTTTCGACCGCATCGTTAGCTTCAGTGGGAAGGAAATCACCTACGCGGCCGTCATCGAGAACCTCAACGTCCTCGACTACGACTATTTCTTCCGGGCCGCGGATTGCCTCCTCACCGAAGACCGCAGCGGAATGCTGACCCTGTTCGACGAGGTACTGCGCCGGGGCTTCGACGAGGACCTCTTTCTCAACGGACTGGCCGCCCACCTGCGCGATCTGCTCGTCTGTAAGGACCCCGCTACCCTGCAACTGCTCGAAGTCGGGGACCGACTACGGGACCGCTACCAAAAACAGGCCGCGCTATGCCCCCCGGACCTGATCCTGACGGCCCTGGACATCGCCAACGACTGCGATCTCAACTACAAGATGGCCCGCAACAAGCGGCTTCACGTGGAGATGAGCCTGCTACGCATGGTTACCATCCGCCGGGCCTTCCGCAACGAGCCCGTTGCCCTCCCCGTGGCGGAAAAAAAAAGCCCTGACGAATTAGTCCCCGACCCTGCTTCCAAAACCGAGGCACCCCCCCCACCCCCCCCCGTAAACCCCTCCGAAATCGCACCCGCCCAGCCGGTCGTCGTGCCCACGGTGACCCCGGCCTTCGCTAGTGCCGACCTGAATAACCTCATGGCCGCCGTGGAGGAAGAGGTTACCACTCCGCTACCAGAAGCAGAGCTCCCCCCCCTCGACGAACCGGCCCTCGCCGAGGCCCTAAACGAATTCCGCCGGGGCGGGGACGATACCCTCTGTATGTTCCTCGACCAGGCCAGTCCGGAAATTAGCGGGGAGGCCGACCTGATCTTGCGGTTCGGTTCGGCCCGGGCCATCGCCTGCGTCCGGGAGGATGCGACACTGATCGATTTCCTACGGACGTATTTTCAGCGGCCCCACCTCACCATGCGACTGGAGCAGGACGATAGCCTGAAACCCGCCCGCAGCGAGATCAAAAAAAGGCTCTCCGCCAAGGATAAATTCCTGAGTATGCGCGACAAAAACCCCGCCCTGGACGAGCTGCGCCGGCGTTTCGATCTCCGGCCGGAGGAGTAGGGTCAACACTCAGCACGCCCCGGCCTAACCCGCACCCGCGCCCGCGCAAGAACACCCAAAATAATCTGGCGGGCTATTTCCTAGAATCTTATATTACTGGTGTATTCAGGGGGGTAAACCAACGATCATGCACCATGAAATACTCCACTACACCTTCCCTCGCCTTCCTGTGCCTCACGCTGATTGCGGCGTCCACCCTAGCGGCCCAGCACGATCCGAAGATCATGCGGGAGGGGAGCGTATTGCACCTTCACTTTTTCACCCCCCACGAAGATGCCGACGCCGCGGCCGCCCACCACTTCCTGAAAAACGAATACTTCCCGGCCCTCCACAACCACCTGCCGGAAGGGCGGGTCGTACAACTCTGGGGCGAGCGGGGCGAGCATACCCGCCGGGATGTACTCCTCTACGTCTCCGACCGGGCCGAAACGAACACCTACGATGAACTGACCGCCGGCATGGCCGGGCCCGAACTGGAGGGCGCCTACCACCGCCTGATCGCGGGGACGGAAGATTCCCTCTCCGGGCGGTACCGGGTTATGGAAACGGGCGAGCCCCTACGGCGGGACTGGCTCGGGCCGGGGGCGGTATTCGGCCTCCACCGTATCCAGTTGCGGCCGGATGTAGACACCACCGAATTCGAGAAATTTATTCGCACCATGTGGTCACCGGCTCAGTCTGACGCCCTGCCCAATTCCAAGTTTATCTTCCTCAAGACGACGGACGAACAGCCGCCCCGGTACAGCTACCTCTGGATCATGGACTCGGAGGAAACCCGCGACTTCTACTTCCCCCGCTCCGGAGAGCCCTCCTCCCACTATACCGAATTCGAAAAGGGCTGGAGCTACATCAACGACGAGGAGCACCTGGGGAAATACCTGGCCGAAGACGCGGAGGACGTGTTTACGGACTACGTGGTGGTGCAGTAAGCAAATAGGGTCTAGGCCGTCGCAGCATCCCCCCCCAGAGGTGTTCGAGCTCACAGACCGTGAGGTGCAGTTGGGTACCGTAACCCATCATCAGGTCGCGGGGGGAGCGGCCGTAGCAGTTCGATTCCCCGTTGCGGCTATCGTTCGGCACGCATTCGCCACCACATTCCTCCGCCACCGCCAGGTCGATACCGTCGCAGGGGTTGCCACAGTTGAAGGAGTGTCTGAGCCCCTGGGTGTGACCGAATTCGTGGTTGATGGTACGGGCCACCGACCAGGTGTCGTGGCTACCCCGCAAGTAGGTACGCAGGACGTTGAATACGTCGATGCGGTTGCTGCCGTAGCCCGTCTGGGCCGTCGGCGCGCGGGTGCGAAGATTGGGGCGGAAGACCAGGTTGAGGGCGCTATCGACCAGGCGGGGCCGTTCGTTTTGCCGGTAGAAAAAGGCGCTCTCCAGGGCGGGTCGTTCCCGGTACACCCGCTCGAAGCGAATGCGGGCATCGCGGGAGGGCTCGTAATCGAGGACCGCGGTAGCCATGCGCCCGTTCATTTCCCGCAGGATGTAGTACATGAACACGTCGGCCCGTAGCTTTTCATGGCGGTCGTGGGCCAGGAAGAGGCTATCGCCGGTATGGGTGACAAAGTTGCGGTCGGCGGTATCCGCTACGAAATGAAAGGCTACCCGCACCGTCATGGGTGGCAGCCGGTGAATGCTGTCGATCGGAATCTGAGCGTACGCCCCCTCCACTCCACCAAACCAGAATAAAGCAGTTAGGAAAAAGAGGGTTCGCACGGGTAGCTTATTCGATACTGCGGTAAAACTCCAGCAGCCGCCGCGACGTCCGGTGGGGATAGAAGCGCGGTTCCACGCCGAAGCGGTTGATGTGGATGCCGGGTTGGGGCCGGTCGTCGACCCATTTCTCGATCCATTCGGGGCCCAGGTGGGGCGGCAGCCGGTCGATGACGCGCTGCCTGGCCTCGTCCCAGGGCTCACCCAGCTGGTTGCGGAGCAGGCGGATCACGATGAGGTCGTCGGGTGAATAACGGGGCACGGGGGGGAAGTTTGGTTAGGGAAGGGTTAATGTCCGATGGACTGGCAGATAAAATCCGGTAAAATCCCCGTAGCCGCAATCTCCGTTTCCACGTTTTCCGGGCGGGTATTGCCACTGAGGACCAGGGCCGTCGCCACCCCGAAGGCATTGCCGCCCAGGATGTCGGTGTGTAAGGTATCGCCTACCATCAGGATGTCGGCGGGGCATACGTCGGGGAAGTGGGGGGCCACGCCGTCCAGCCCCATCTGAAACATCTGCATGGCGGGTTTGCCGAACTTGACGAAGCGTCTGCCGAGCACGTACTCCGCCAGCCGCGCGATACTGCCGGTAGCCAGGGCCACCTCGTCGGCCGCCACGGGGTAGAGCAAATCGGTATTGGCCACCACCACGGGCACCTGGCGGTAGCGCAGTAGGTTGATCAGGCGATTGAGGTCGATATTCAGGTCGTAGCCCTCGTCGTCCAGGAAGGCGACGGCCCGAATCTCATCCAGGCGGTGGAAGTCGACCTCCGCCATAGGTATGGCCTCCAGCCCCGCCCCGATGATGTATTCGGCCGCGTCCGGCGTGCCGAGATAGGCCACCTTGCCGGAGCGGACCTTTTGCTCCAGGAAGTGGCGGGTCGTCGCCCCGCTGGTGATGATTTCTCCGGCCGGGATGTTGGTCATACCGTACTGGTGCAACCGGGCGGCGGCCGCTTCCGGGCTACGGGCGGCGTTGTTGGTCAGCACCCGGATGTGCTTGCCGGCGGCCCGGAGGCGGTCCACGGTTTCTACGGCACCGGGGATGAGCCCGCGGTGGTTGCGGAGTACGCCGTAGCTGTCGAAGAAGATCACGGGATAATCCGCGGCGACTTCGGAAAAGAGTCGGAGGTCCATAACTTACAGATCGAGGGCGGCGAGGATGGGTTCGCTGGAGTAGCGGTCGTCGAGGGTGGGCAGGTGGGTTTCCAGCACGTCGCGGGCGAGCTTGTCGGCGATATCCCTGCGGAAGAAGAAGCGGCCGAGGCGCAGTACGTAATTGAGCAGGAAGAAACGGTAGGACTCTTTGATGAACAGCACCTCGGTACGGGACAGGGGAAATACCCCGTGGTAGGCCTGCAGGAAGGCTAGGAAACGGGGCTCCATCAGGCGGTCCACTTCGTAGGTGAAGCTGGTGCGGTCGCCGACCTCGCTCACCACCCGGCTCAGGAAGTAGAAGTCGGTCACCCGCGTCGACAGTCGGAACCAGTCGTAGTCCCAGCGGCTGGCCAGGTGGCCCTCCCCATCCAGACTGAAGTTGCCGATGTTCCAGTCTACGAAAACGGGGATCTTAGTGAAGCCGTGAACGTTGATGCGGAAGGTATTCTCCAGGAAGCGCCGCCCGTGTTCGGCGATGAGCTCGTGGTGGTCGGGATACTCGGTGGCGGCGGTGCGCAGAAGGGCGTTCACATCGGTGGTCATGTCGCGGTCGCTCTTCGGCAGGGTGTTACTGACCAGGGTACAGTCGGCGTGGAAGGTGGCGATCTCCCGGCCCAGTCGGACGACCTGCTCGTCGGTCAGCCGTCGCGGCGGGTTCTCGACCACGGTCAGGGGGCGGTAGAAGACGATCCAGGCGTCCTGCTCCTCGTCGATGTAGCGGTGGAAAAAGATCTGGTTCCCCTTCATCAGGGCGCGGCTCAGCAGGCCCGCGTAACGCACCGGCAGGTTATTGGCCAGCACGTCGATGATGACGTGGTCTTCGGCGAAGGCCTCGTAGCTCCCGAAGAACGTCACCTTAGCGATGAGCACGTTCCCGTCGGCCATCACCAGCTTGTAGACGTGGTTGGTACTCACCTTCGCGCTGATGTCGTCGATCGTGGCGATGGCCCGCGTGTGGTCGTAGGCGCGCCAGGCGTACCGGAGGATATTCTGGTAGTTTTTCATCTGTATACGTTGCGTGCCCAGCCACCCGCCGCAAGCTAATACCGTATTCCGTATTGAAAACTCACCTGCGCTCCGCCGCCCTATCTTCGCCCGCCCGAAATTCCCCGACCATGCCCACCGCCCCCGACTTCAAGGCCCTGACCGCCCACGCCAAGGAATACGGCTTCATTTACCAGTCTTCGGAGATTTACGACGGACTGGCCGCCGCCTACGACTACGGCCCCAACGGCGTATTGCTCAAGAACAACCTGAAGGAGTACTGGTGGCGCGCGATGGTCCAACTGCACGATAACATCGTGGGCATCGACGCGGCCATCTTCATGCACCCCAAGACCT
>CAZQNE010000112.1:0-8991 GCA_964594535.1 uncultured Lewinella sp. | reverse complement strand
GACGCCGACATGGTCATGTTCCTCTACCGCCCGGAGTACTATAAGATCACCGAAGACGAGCAGGGCAACAGCCTGGCCGGCATCGCCGAGGTCATCGTGGGCAAGAACCGACACGGGGAAGCCAGGGACATCAAACTTCGCTTCGAAAGCGACTTCGCCCGGTTCTCCAACCTCGACGACGATAGCTTCGACATGCTACCCCCCGGCGTCATCACCAGCGGCCCGACCGCGGCGGGCCCCTACGGTGGAGGTACCCTGCCCAGCAAGATGAATGCCGACGACGACGACATCCCGTTTTAGGCGGCTTATCTTACCGGGGCAACTGAACGTAGCGCCGCCGGTATGTACGAGCTGTATTCATTCTGGGAAAATGTAGTCGCACTCCCCGCGACGGACCGGTTGATCCTGGTAGCCAGCGGATTGCTGCTTTTCATTATCGGTGTACTACTGGGGTGGCTGCCACAACGGCGCGGGCGGCGGCGGGCGGAAAAGGAACTGCAACGGGTCGGACGGGAGCGCGATGATGCCCAACGGCGACTACAGGAAGCCGATGCCGAACAGGAAAAACTCGCCCGCGAAGTCGTCCAGTTGACCACGACCAAAGACGATACCCTACTCCAACTCCGCAACAGCCGGCAAACCGTAGCCCAGCAGGAAACCGAACTCGCGCGACTGAGGGCTAAGGGCGAACAACTGGCCGCCACCAACAGCAGCTACGCCACCACCATCGAAGACCTGAACGATCAGGTGATCGGCCTGAAAACCCGTAATGAGCAACTGCTCGGTCAGACCGAGGGAGCACCCAGAGCATCGGCAGGCTCGCTGGAACGGCGCGTCGCGGCACTGGAAGCCCAATTAGCCGAATGGAAAGATGGCGATGGACAGGAAAAAACCCTGATCCTGGAACACCCCGCCCACCGGGTCACGATCGGCCCCTCCGCTGAGGAGATCGACCCGGCCACCGGAGACGACCTGACCCGCATCGAATCCATCGGTCCCTTCAACGCCCGCCAACTAGCGGAAGCGGGAATACAACGGTACGACCAGATCGCGGACTGGTCGGAGGAGGATATTGACCGCTACGCCGAACGAATCGGCTACCCGGCTGAATTGATCCGGCAAGCGGACTGGGTAGGTCAGGCCCAAAAGCTCTCTGTCCCAAACTAGCGCACGACGGTCACGTCCCCCCGGTAGGTGAGTTGCACCCCGTCCAGGAAGGTCACCCGGATCGTGTAGACATAGACCCCGGCATCGACCCGGCTTCCGTCCGCTGACAGCCCGGTCCAGATGATCGTCCCGTCCAGGCAGTTGGGCGGCAGATCGTCGATCGTACTCACCAAGCCGCCCCAGCGGTTGTAGATGTTCGCCTCGTCGATGCTCACGACTCCCTGGCAGGCGTAGACACGGAGCAGATCGTTCCGGCCGTCCTGATCCGGGCTGATCGCGTTCGGGATGAATATATTCCGGTTAGCATCCACGTTCACCAGGAAGTCCGTGATGGCCTCACACCCGTTCTCATTAGTCACGACCAGGGTGTAGTTGCGATCCATGAGTGGAAAGATCGTCGGGTTGCGGATACTGTCGTTCGAAAGAAAATCGGGGGGCGTGTAGCGGTAGCGGTAGTTGCCCGAAGCGGGAGTCACGATGGGGTTCAACTGCGTAAGGCTGTCGCCGAGCTCGATGGTGATCCGGTTCGGGATGTCGATAAGAATCTCCTCCGGTTGGGAGATGGAGATGGTGTCGTCGGCAAAGCAACCTACCGAATCGAATACGCTGACCACCACGTCGCCGGCGAAGGTGACGCCCGGTTGGTCCACCGGGATCAGGAAGCCGTCATTGTTCAGGGAGAAGGTATAGGACTCGAAGCCGGAAGCCTGCCCCCCCGAAGCGGTCGCGATAGTGACGTTGGTCGTTTCCCCGAAACAAAGCGGGGGGACGGGATCGGCAACCGTAAAGTTGATCGGGGTGGGTTCGCCGATTGAATAGAAGATCGTGTCCGAACACCCCTCCACGTCCGTCACCGAGACGGTATAGGAGCCCGGAGCCAGACCGCGGGCGATCCCGTCGTCGTTATCTTCGACGTTGTCCGACCACGCGAAGGGGTCGTCACCCAGGTCGTTATTATCCGTGCTGACGACTTCCACGGCTATGACGCCGTTCATATCGCCGGCACAGGTCACCAGGGGCGTGGTCAGTAGCGGGTCCACCGCCAGGACTAACGGATTTGGTTCCCGCACGAAGAACGGTATGGTATCCGGCGAACACCCCAGATCATCGGTTACGACCACTTCGTAGAAGCCGGCGGGCAGGTCTTCAATCGAAGCATCTACCTCCTCCCCACTGCCTACGAGTTCGTAGGTGTATTCGGGCGTGCCCCCCGTTACCATCAGATCGGCGGTTCCGTTGGCATCCCCCGCGCAACTCACGTCATCGACGGCTAGGGTAAAGTCGAAGTCAGGGGGGCTACCGATGGTATCCTGGAAGGTACGGGCGCAGATGCCGTCCCTGACCTCTACCGTGATCGGTCCGCGGGTCAGTCCGGTAGCCGTGGCGGAAGCAACATTTGCAATGGTGGTGTCGCGGCTATTCCCGAAGAAACGAAAATCGAAGGTACCACTGCTTCCGTCCGAGAGTTCGGCGGCGAAGGTAGCCGACCCGTCGTCGGTAAAGGGGTCGGGGCAGCTGACGTCCTCAATGGTGAATTCTCCGACGATACCGACCGGGTCGGTCAGTACGAAAGAAGTGTCGAAGGCGGGTTGGCAGTTGTTGGCATCCGTAATCGTCACCTCGTAGGTTCCGGCGGAGAGTCCGTTGATGTTGGAGGGGTTGACGGGCGGCGGGATGTCATTGCCGGTCGGGGAGGTCCAGACGTAGTCGTACTGCCCCTGATCGTCGGGGGTGCCCCCACTCGGGAAGACGAATATGCTACCGTTCGCATCGCCCAGGCAGACCGGGTCGACCAGGATGAAGGAGTCGAGCTCGACCAGCCCCGGGCTGGCCACTTCGCCCAGGGCCTGCGAGGTACACTCGTTCGATAGCTCGATCTCCACTACGTAAAAACCTACGGTCAGATTGGCGCCGGTCGTGCGTCCGCTGGCGACCTGCTCGCCCAGAGTGTTATCCGGGTTGAGTCGGTACCAGGTATAGTTCACGATCTCCAGGGTATCGGCCGGGGGGCGGGCCACCACGGTCAGTTGACCGTCGGTGTCGCCGGGGCAGCTCACGAAGTCCGTCGCGATGGGTTCGATGATGGCCCGGGGTGGGGAGAAAATGTCGAAGTCGAAGGTATCGGCCACGCAGCCGTTCGCGTCGGTGACGATGACGTAGTAATTCGTGTCGGGCTGCAGTTCGTCCAGCACGTTCAGGTCGGCGTCCGGGCTCTCTACGGTGGTGGTATCGAAGGTCAGCGTCGTATCGGCCGGGTTCGGGATACTGTCGTTGACGAACCGGTAGGTGTAGGGGGGCGTGCCGCCGGTCACTTCTACCGTGGCCGTACCGGCGATGTCGGGGCAGCCCACGTCGGTGGTCACTACGTCCTCGATCTCCAGTAGCGGGGGTTCTACGATGGTGACCGTGTCGCGGGTTTCGCAGCCTTGGGGGTCCTGGTCGCGCAGCACGATGGTATACTGCCCGGGGCCGAAGCCGGTAAACGCTTCCGGGGTGGTACCCTGGCCGATGTTCTGGGGGGCGCGGGCGCTGGTGCCGTCTTCGTTCAGAATTTCGACCGTGAAGGGATAGTCGGGGGTGACTCCTTCGAAGGTAGCGGAAACGGTGATCGTACCGTCTGCCTCTCCGAAGCAACTGATGTTGGTGCTATCGGTCAGCAGGATCAGGGTCTTTTCGGCCTGCACCGTGAACTCACTCTCCGCCGTGCACCCGTTTACGTCGGTTACCGTCACCGTATAGTTGCCGGGTGTCAGGTCGGAGCGCTGGATGCGGGGCGCCTGCTCGCTTAAACCATCGGAATAGACGAGGGTGTATTCCCCATTCTCATCCTGGGTGCCCCCACTGATGGGAATATCGACCGTACCGTCGGGAACCCCGTTGCAGGTGGCCGGGTCGCTGGTACCATCGCTGTTTTCCACGACCAGCCGGCTGGGCGCGCGCAGGTTGATGGTTTCGGTACTGACACAGCCAGTGGCGGTTTCCGTGGCGGTGACGGTGTAGCTGCCGGGGGTCAGGTTGGTAATGATCCGGGTGGTGGCTCCCGTGCTCCATGCGAAGGTGTAGCCACTGGGATCTGTAGGGTTATTCCCATCGAAGATCACCGCTTCCAGCGATCCGCCTTCCGTATCGTCGAAGCATTCGAAGCCTTCCACGACCTCGATCCCCACGGATTCGTTCGGTTCCACGACTTCCACGCCGGGCTCGACTTCACTAGTACCGATACTGTCAAAGACGGTGACGGTATAGATTCCCCCGGGCAGATTATCGAAAACTACCGCTTCACCATCCGTGGTCGCGGTTAGTTCGGCCGAGAATGGCGGGCTGGCGGGCGTGGTCCGCACGATGCGAAAGGTGTAGGGGGTGTTACCGTCGGTCGCAGAAGCCGTAATACTTCCGTCAGTACCACCGGGGCAGGTAACGTCAGTTTGGGCAACGGTCAGTACAATAGACTGGGCACCTAGCTCCACCGCCATACTGACCGTAGTCAGCAGCGCGATCAGCAGCAGTCGGATACCGTCGACCGGTAAAGGAAAATTTTTCATACGTAGACAACTAGAAGGCAGGGAAGGTCTCTCGGAATACCCCGGAACCAACGCCGGTTATCCGAAATAGATTGCACCCGCGTCCGCGCAAAACCACAATTGTCGGGGCCGGCTAAAACATGACCCCCAGGAAGATGATAACGGAGTTGACCCGCCCCCGGCTATCGTCTTCGAAGGGCTGCAGACGACCCGTCCGTTCCAGTTGGGTATCGTTGTCGGTGGTCAGGTCCAGGAAGCCCGACTGAAAGCCCAGCCCGCCGATCAGGGAGGTGCCGGTGGATATGCTGTACTCCAGGCCGGCGGCAAAGCCCCAGGAGAGATTGAGGGGGTTCACCTCGGGGTTGATCTTGAAGGTCTCGTCGTCCTGGGCGAAATTCACCCCGTCGATGCTGCCCTGGGAGCTGCTTACGATGCCCAGCGTGAAGGACGGCCGCACCCAGTAGCGCACGTAGCCGAATTCCCGGGTGCGCAGCGTCAGGCCCAGCGGAATTTCCACGAACTGCAGGCGATAATCGAAGGTGCTGCCGCTCAGTTCGGCCGGGTCGGGGGCCGGCACGAAGGTTTCGCTCAGCGACTCCCGCCAGATGTCTACGCTAGTGAACTGATCGTCGTAGCGCAGCGACCCCCCGGAGCCGAAGTGGAAGTTGATGCCGGTGTGGATGCTGTAGTTTTCCTGGAAGTAGTATTCCGTCAGCAGGCCCAGCTTCAGGCCCACCGTGGTGCCGTCGCCCTCGATGAGGTTATTGTCCGTGTTCATGTAACTGAAGGTCGGACTGAGTTGCACGCCGAACTGAATGGGGCTGATCTGGGCGCTGAGCATTCCACCCGTGAGGAGGAGGAGCGGGAAAAGGTGTTTCGTTTTCATCAGGGTACTATTGTGGGCTTATCGGACGTTACCAAACGAGCCGCCGACCCCGGTGTTTAGCCCGTGATGAAAGTAAAGTTGCCCCACCCCGGCCCCCGACATTTCGCCGTTTTATTCCTACTCGTCATGCTGGGCTGCACCGACGACGGCCCTCCCCCCCCCGATATCAGTGGCATCGCGGTCGACCTGACGGTACTGCGGTTCGATGAGGAGCTATCCGAAATCGATACCACGGAGCTAGCCGACGAGATCGGGCGACTCGACCGGCGGTACGGCACCTTCACCGACGTATTCCTGACCCACCTGGTGCCCGTGCGGCGGGGAGATTTTAGCCCGGAAGAAGGGCGGGAAGTGCTGAAGGCGTATCTCGGGTATCCCCTTACCCGCTACGTCGATTCCCTGGTGGGGGCCAATCTGGGCGGCGGAGCGCAGGTGCCGCGCCTGGTGGAGGAACTGGAACGGGGCCTCCGCTACTACCGGTACTACCTGCCGGACGCTCCCGTTCCCGACACCCTGGTGACCTTCGCGAGCCACTTCGACCTGGCGGCCTTCATCTACGGCGACGGGCAGCTGGCGGCGGGGCTGGACTTTTTCCTGGGTCGCGATTTCCCTTACGAACAGGTCGACCCCAGCGAGCCGATCTTCTCCAGCTACCTGGTGCATACCTACACCCCCGACCACTTTGCCGGTAAGCTGCTGCGGGTACTGATCGAGGATCGCTTCCCCCCGCCCCGTAGCGGCCGCCTGATCGACTACCTGATCTACGAGGGGAAAAAACTGTACCTGCTCGAACGGCTGCTACCGGAAACGGAGCGGCACCTGGTCTACGAGGTAACCCCCGAGGAAATGGAGTGGCTAGAGGAGAACGAGACGGCCATCTACACCTATCTACAGCGGGAGCGGGAACTGTACGCCACCGAAGTGGACAAGATCAGGAAGTACACCCGGCCGGCCCCCTACTCCCCGGGCATGCCCCCCGAATCCCCCGGCGGCGCGGTGAATTACCTCGGCCGGCAGATCGTCGCGTCTTACCTGGCCGCCAACCCCAACGTAACGGTGGCCGAGCTCATGCGGATGGAGGACGGGCAGGCAATCCTGCAGGGGGCCAGGTACAAACCGCGGTAAGTACGACGCTGTTTACAACGGCGAAAGCACGGGGCGACTTGCAGTCGCGCTACGCCAAAGACCAAAAAATTTACCGGCTCCCCGCTACAAACCCCGGTTGCGCGGTGCTGTTAGGGGGAGTATACCATCATTACTAGCGCAGTCAGAGACTGCACCGTACTAGCGCGACTGCAAGTCGCGTTGTGCTACTTTCGCCCCATGACCCGTACCATCCCCCTCGTAGACCTGTCCCGCTTCACCCGGGGCGACCAACCCCAGCGCCGGCAATTCGTTAACGAGCTCGGCGAAGCCTTTCACGATATTGGCTTCGTGGGCGTGACCGGTCACGGCATACCCAAAGACCTGATCGACGATTTCTACCGGGCGGCCAGGGAATTTTTCGCGCTGCCGGTAGCCACCAAGCGCAAGTACGAGATCGCCGGTGCGGCCGGCCAGCGGGGCTACACCAGCTTCGGTAAGGAGCACGCCAAGCAGTCGCAGGTAGCCGACCTGAAGGAGTTTTTTCAAATCGGGCAGGAACTGGAAGACACCTCCGCCCCCGGCTACCAACGCAACCCCGACGTAGACGAGGTGCCCGAGTTCATGACCCTGGGCCGGCAACTCTTCCGGGCCTTCGAAAACAGCGGAGCCGATCTGCTGCGAGCCATCGCCATTTATCTGGGCCTCGACGAAGACTACTTCGATCAGTACACCAACGACGGCATGAGCATCCTGCGGGCCATCCACTACCCGCCCATCACCGAGGAGCCGAAGAGCGCCATCCGCGCCGAGCAGCACGAAGATATCAACCTGATAACCCTGCTCGTGGGGGCCAGCGCCGGCGGGCTGCAGCTCCGGAATACGGCCGGCGAGTGGCAGGAGATCGTGCCCGAGAACGACGAGATCGTGATCAACGTCGGCGACATGCTCCAGCGGCTCACGAACAACTACCTGAAGTCGACCACCCACCGCGTCGTCAACCCGCCCCGGGAGGAGTGGCACAAGCCCCGGCTGTCCATCCCCTTCTTCCTCCACCCCCGCCCCGAGATGCGGCTCGACGTACTGCCGAGCACCGTCACCGCCGACCGGCCCCGCGCCTACGACCCCATCACGGCCGGTGAGTACCTGGACGAGCGGCTGCGGGAGATTGGGTTGAAGAAGTAGTGCCCCTTGCGTTTTCTCTTCGTCTTATTCCTACTTCCAATCATCCTGTACGGTCAGTCCGAAGCGGATTACTCCCGGGGACTGGCCGCCGCCCTCGACGGTCGTACCGAGGTGCCAGTCACCAGCGGTCGGGTGGATATTTTGACGGAGACCCACGCCATCGAAGTCGACTGGGCCAGCAAGTGGAAGGAAAGCATCGGGCAGGCGCTGTGGTACGGGCTGCAGACCAACCGCCGGGCCGGTATCATCCTAATCCTGAAGAGTGATGCGGACTACAAATACTTCGTCCAGCTCAACTCGGCCCTCACCCACGGTGGACTAGAGGGCAAGATCCAAACCTGGGTGTACCCGAACGATTTCCCGGGCGTACAACCTGCCGGCCGCACGAGTCCGAACTATGCCCCGGCTAGTCAGCCGACCGCGGCGACGAATTACTGGCTGTCCACTAACAGCAACAAGCGGCATAACCGGGACTGTCAGTGGTTTACCGTTTCAAAGGGTCGCTACTGTACGGCAGGGGAGGGGGTACAGGCCGGCTGTTGCGATTGATGGCACCTGCGCTCCGCCACCCACCTACCCTATATTCCTACGGTACGTTGAACTCGATGTCGTAGCGTTGTAGGTATTCCGCGAGTGGCTCCATGCCCCGTTCCGCGCGTCGGGCGTCCACTCCGGCGGGGTCCGCTAATTCGGCGAGTTTCCATTCCCCGGTAGCGGGGTCGCGGGTGACTTGGGTACCGTACACCTGTGGTTGTCCCTCGTCGATAAGGGTACGATCGGTGAGCATGGCGATGGTCCCCCAGTGAATATCGCCGCGCTCGGCGGCGGCTTCCAGAGCGGGCAGGTAGGGCTTGCGGTAGCGGGCGGCGCTGTGCTGAAGTACGACCCAGATGGCGGCCATTTGTTCTTCGTTCACTTCCTCTTTGGAGGGGATGCCACACTGATCGATGAAGCTGGTGATGATTTCGAGGTTTTAGTGGTCCGTGCGGCGGTCGACCTACCCGGTACGGCGGCTGGCCTGATCGCGGTCGAATACGCGCTGGAGAAGGTTGACCCGGTCGTTGCAATCGACGGAAAGCGGCCGGGGCGGGTTGAATCTAGCTGTCTTTTTGTAATCCATCCCAGCCGGCGGACGGCCCAAGGTCGCTT
>CAZQNE010000111.1:0-9173 GCA_964594535.1 uncultured Lewinella sp. | reverse complement strand
AACGTAAATCTTAAAACCATAAGAAAGTGGTGTTTGAGTGGATTTTTGAAGCGAACTAAATCTGCCGCAAAAGTCACTCCACACCGTAAATTCCGGGTGAGTCTTACGTTAACTTATTGTTATGTATTCCCGTCCCGGCCTTCGCGCAAGAGGGATAACGCCCGCACCAGCGCCCCCGCCCGGGAGTCAACCCGCTCGTCAGCCTCCCCTACCCGTCCGGTCACCGCGATCAGATAGCATCCCGCCGCCCGGGCCGCCACTCCCCCTGGGCCGCTATCCTCAATCGCGATACAGTCGCGCGGCGACAGCCCCAACCGCTCGGCCGCCAGGAGGTAAATGTCCGGTTCCGGCTTCATGCGCGCCACGTCGGAGGCGGTCACGCTGATTCGGGTATGACGGTCCAGGCCGGTACTCCCGATCATCAGGTCCGCGTCGGCCCGACCACTGTTGGTGGCGATGGCCAGGGGAAACTCGGCCGCAATTTCACCCAGGGCCTGGTGGACGCCCGGAAAAACGTCGCCCCGCTCACGGACCTCCCGGTGAAAACGCCGCTGTTTCAGTTCGATCAGTTGGGCGGAAGAAACCGGCAAGCCGTTGGTATCGATAACGTTACTGGCCACGGTCCGATCGCTGGTCCCAATCCACTGCTCGAACCACTGCTCGTCGTAGTCCAGGCCATACCGCTCGTTCAGCAGGCCCAGCCAGGAGGCACAGTGGAGTGGTTCGGAATCGGCCAGGGTGCCGTCGAGGTCACAGAGCAGGCCCCGGAAGCGGGGAGGGAGAGGGGACATGGTGGCGAAGGTAATTCGCGACCGGCGGAACAATCAGCGCAGAAGCGCGCGCCGCAGAATTTGAGCCCCGCGTTCCAGGACGTAATCGGGGGAGGCCAGCTGCTGGGTAGGCTGCTGATACTGCTGGTACTTCCCTTCCTGCTGCAAGCGTACGCTACGCCCCACCAGAAAACCGGCACAGGTAGCACTGAGTAAAAAGAGGCCGACGAGGCCGGAAAACCACTTAACTTGCCTGGTGCGTCGCATAGTGCCGCCGAAGATAACCTACGTTTCCGGATTTTTCAAGCCCGCTCTCCGCGATTCGGTAAGTCTTTCGACGAACGCCGCTATAATTTCGACGAAGATGCCGATTTAAAATCCTGCATGACCCGTACCAGTCGCTCCACCCCGGAACGCGGCATGCTGTTGTAGATGCTGGCCCGGAACCCACCGACGCTACGGTGCCCCTTCACGCCATCACAACCGGCCTCGGTGGCCGCCCGCAGGAAGGCATCGGTATCGTCGGGGTCGGTGCACACGAAGGTCACGTTCATCAGACTGCGGCTGGCCGGGTCGCTCACCGTGCCCCGGAACTTCGGGTTGCGGTCGATCTCGTCGTAGAGCAGTTTGGCCTTGGCCTCATTGTGCCGCTCCATGGCTTCGAGTCCTCCCTGCTCCTTGATCCAGCGCAGGGTCAGCATCATGACGTAGATCGGGTAGACCGGGGGGGTGTTGAAGGTACTCTTCTTGGCAATGTGGGTGCGGTAGTCGAGCATGGAGGGGAGGGCGCGGTCGCAGGTGCCGAGTACATCCTGGCGGACGATGACCAGGGTGGCACCGGCCGGGCCGAGGTTTTTCTGGGCCCCCGCGTAGATGACCCCGAAACGGTCCAGCGGGATGCGGCGGCTGAACATATCCGAAGACATATCGGCCACCAGTGGGGTATCGGTGGCGGGAAACTCCCGGAATTGGGTCCCGAAGATGGTGTTGTTGCTGGTGAGGTGGAGGTACTTCAGTCCGTCGGGCACCGTGTACCCGCTGGGGATGTGGTCGTAGTTGCTTTCCCGGCTACTGGCTATTACGTCTACCTTACCGAATAATTTCGTTTCCTTGATGGCCTTGGCGGACCAGGCCCCGGTATCGATGAAGCCGGCGGTCTCCTCGGGGTTCAGCAGGTTCATCGCCGTATAGAAAAACTGGGTGCTGGCCCCACCCGACAGGAACAAAACGGCGTACTCCTCCCCCGCCCCGGTGAGTTCGCGCACGAGAGCTTCGGCCTCCTCCATCACGGCGGTGAAGGCCTTAGACCGGTGGCTGATTTCGAGCACCGACAGGCCGCTACCGTCCAGATCGCGGACGGCTTCGGAAGCCTGCTCGAGAACGGAGGCGGGTAGGATGGCAGGGCCGGCACTGAAGTTGATCTTTTTCATACGGATGGTGGAATTTGCGGTGCGAAAGTAGCGAACGGACCGTCAACATCGGCCCGTATTGCATCCTTATAGCTACAAACTATCGTTCCCCCCCTATGATGCGTATCCTCGGCCTTTTTTTCACGCTTGCCCTACTGGCGCTTCTCACCCCGGCCTGTACGCCGAAAGCAGCCGGAGCCGGCGGCGATGCAACCGTAAGCACGGATACGGCGACCAAACCGAAGAAGCAGCCCGTCCCGAAAGCCGACGAACTGAGCCCCTGCCCGAAATTCAGCGATGCCCCCAGCCCCGACGATGCGGAGTCGAACTACGTGATCTACCGGGCCGCCCTGAAGGCCAAGGAAATGGACCGTGCCCTGGAGACCTGGCGCCAGGTCTACGCGGTCAGCCCCGCCGCCGACGGTCGCCGCCCCACCGTGTACACCGACGGGGTAGCGTTCTACAACTACCTCATCGAGCAGAACCCGGATAAGCGGCAGGCATACGGCGATACCATCCTCAACCTCTACCAGCAGGCCCGGGAGTGCTACCAGAGCGACGGCTACATGGCCGCCATGCAGGCCTTCGACAGCTACTACACCTACCCCGGACTGGCCACCGACGATCAGATCTACCAACTCTTTAGGGAAAGCATCGAGACCGATGGGCCCGAGAAGTTGCAGTACTTCGTCATCAACCCCATGTCGCGGCTGGTCGTGGACCAGCACCAGGCCGGAAAGATCGACGACGCCGAAGCAAAGGAAATCGCGCGGGCCCTGATGACCCGGCTGGAAAAGGGCCTGGCGGAGTGCAAGGGGCAACGGTGCGAAGCCTGGCAGGCCATCGAGGCCTATGCCCCCAGCAGCCTGCAGTACTTCGAAACGGTAAAGGGCTTCTACGACTGCCAGTACTACGTCGACAACTACTACTCCGCCTTCCAGGAAAACCCCCAGGACTGCGACGCCATATCCACCGCCTACAGCCGCCTGGCCTGGGGAGGTTGCGGGGAGGATAGCCCCGAATACCAGGCCGTCAAGACCGCCTACCAGGAAAACTGTCGGGTAGTGGCCACCGGCGGAACCGGCTCGACCCTGAAGCAGGCCTACGATGCCCTCAAGGACGGCAACGCCCGGGAGGCCGTCAACCTCTTCGAGCGGGCCGCCGAGGAAACGGACGACCTGGAACGGAAGGGACGCTACTACCTCACCGCCGCCAAGGTGTACTACGGCAACCTGCGCAACTTCGGCAAGGCCCGGGAAATGGCCCGCAAATCGATCGCCGCCGATGGGAGCTCGGGCGAACCCTATATGCTCATCGGTACGCTCTACGCCAGCAGCGGCCCCCTCTGTGGCCCCGGTACCGGCTTCGATTCCCAGGTCGTCACCTGGCCGGCCATCGACAAGTGGCAGCAGGCCAAACGGGTGGACCCCTCGGTGACCGCCGAGGCCAACCGCCTGATCAACCGGTATACGCAGTACATGCCCAGCAAATCTGACATCTTCCAACGCGGCATCGAGGAGGGTAGCACGTATACGGTAGGCTGCTGGATCCAGGAATCGACCCGGGTACGCACTCCGTAGGAGCAAATTTCGGAATGCGGGTCCGTTGGTTATCTTTGCCAGCCTACCCCCGGCCCCGCAGCTCACTCCCGAAACGCTACTCTTTTGAAAACAAACGTTCTCCGCCGTTCCGTTCCGGCCCTCCTACTGACCACCCTCGGTCTGATCGCCGGCAGTATGCTGTTGTCCGGCCTGTTCGCGGTTGCTCCCGCCCCGGAATCCGACCGGGACGCTATATCGATTTCCAGCTTCCCGATCGTAGAGCCAACGGTCCGCTACGGCCTTGCCCTGGATACCTTTTCCGTGCGGGTGGACACCATTGAGTTCGGGGAGACCCTGTCGGACATCCTCACGGATCTCGGTCTTTCCCAGCCCCGCGCCTACGCCGCCAGTCAGGATTTCAACGATATGCTGGACGTACGTAACCTACGGGCGGGTCGTACCCTGGAAATCCTGAATGACCCCGACACGGAGGGGCCGGACTTCCTCATCTATGCGCCCACCGTTTACCGCTACCTCCGCCTGGACCTCCGGCAGTCGGGCCGCAATGCCTACGAAGAGTTACCCATCGTACTGAAGGAACGACTGGCCGCAGGCGTCATCGAAAGCTCCCTCTGGAACGCCATGGTGGGGGCCGGGCACAGCTTCGCCCTGACCGATAAGATGGAGGATGCCCTGCAGTGGTCGGTCGACTTCTACCACGTGCAGCCGGGAGACGCATTCCAGCTGGTCTACGAGCAGGAGTACGTCAACGAGAAAGAAGCCGGTTTCGGTCGGGTGCGCGCCGCCCGCTACAGCACCGGGGGTAAGGACATATACGCCTTTTATTTCATCAGTGAAGACAGCACCCAGACCGGCTACTTCGGCCTGGACGGGCAGCCCATGAAGTCGACCTTCCTGAAGGCACCGGTCCGCTACAGCCGCATCAGCAGCCGCTACAATTTGCGTCGCTTCCACCCGGTTCAGCGGCGGGTCAAGCCCCACCTGGGTACCGACTACGCCGCCCCCTACGGAACGCCCATCGTGGCGGTGGCCGACGGGGTGGTCAGCCGTTCGGGCCGTACCGGGGGCAACGGTATTTTCGTCAAAATCAAGCACGACAAGCGCTTTTCCACCCAGTACCTCCACATGCAGAAGCGGGCCCCGGGAATGACCGTGGGTCGGCGCGTCAGCCAGGGAGACGTGATCGGCTACGTCGGCTCCACCGGACTGGCTACCGGCCCCCACGTCTGCTTCCGCTTTTGGGACCACGGCAAGCAGGTCGACCACACCCGTATGGATTTTCAGGACGCCGAGCCCATGCCCGAGGAATACCTTCCGGAGTACTTCGCCGTCCGGGATCGCTACCTCTCCGAATTGAACAAGGTGGGGCAGCCAATAGAAAACGCTAAGTGATGCTTTCCCCGAGCAATCTGCTCGTCTGCAATGTAATGACGTCATTATTGCTTATCGTTTTGCTGGTCACGAACTGGTCAGAATTTCAGGCGAATAACAGTGGGTGGGTAGGATTTATTCTTGGGTTTCTTGTAGTATCCTAGCTAGCGAACACGGCTTATTTTTTGAAAAAGAAACGAGGCTCCTCTACCTTCGCGTAACTCCGCGTCCCCTGTACTAATTTCCCCGGGCTTCTCTAACTTCCTGACCTGATGCGTATCATTTGAAAGTTAGTAAGGGGAAATTTACCTCATAGTAAAACATAAAATATATTCCCCTATACATAGCTATCTTTAGGTCGAAAATTGCACTGTTTGAGCCGTAGGCGAGTTTGCAATTTTCTTGATTTTTGCTCCACTTTTCATCAAGGAAAAGTGGAAAGTCGCGTCGGCTGCCTAGGTACAGTCACTAGATACCGACATCTAAATCCGAACCCTCTCGGCTTTATTAACTGAATACCTCCGCGTAACTCCGCGCCCCCTCTGCTCAACTCTGTGGGCTTCCCCCTTCCTCAGAGCAGCAGTTCCATATCGATATGCTCCTCGATCAGCTCCACCGCCCGCCGGATCTTCCACGGCGTCTTCAGGTTGATTTTCACCTCCATCTGGGAGATGCGCACCGCCGCCCCGTAGGTATCCAGGGCGCAGGCCACTACGGGAATGTTGTAGGCATTCAGGAAGGAGGCGTGCGGTAGGTCCGGCTTCTCGTCCGACAGGCCGGTGACCACCACGCCGGAAATGGTCGTCGGGGGAAGGCCCCTTTCGTCGAGGATGAGCTGTAGGGCGGTAAGGGCCTCCCGCAGCCGACGGTGACTGACGATGACCAGCAGGTTCTTGAGGTTATCGACTTCCTCCTGGGCCAACAGGCTCCCGCTGGCGATATTTTCTACGGGGTTATCCAGCCCCTCCTTATTCAGCAGGGTCTTACCCTTCAGACTGTGGCGGACCGAGGCCATGATCGGATTCGCCAAAATCTTTTCGAAGGGGAGCACGCCCAGTAGCGGAATACCGGTTTTTTCCAGGTACTTACCGACGTAGTGGCGCACCTTCTCCAGCTTGTTGGGCCGTGTTTTGTTGACGATCACTCCCCTTACCGGAACGCGCCGCTCGCGGAACAGCGCCAGGTTCAGGTTCAGTTGGTCTACGGTGCTGCCGATGCCCCCCTCGACTATCATCACGACCGGGGCGTTCAGTAGCTGGGCGACCTGGGCATTGCTCACGTCGCAAACGCTACCGACTCCGGGGTGGCCCGTACCCTCGTAGATCACGAAGTCGTTGCGTTGTTGCAGCTTCCGACTGGCCCGAGTGATGGCCCGGGGAAAACCGAAGGCCGTCGGGTCGTCCAGGTATTCCGCCGTCACGCCGCGGCCGATAATGACCGGGCTGTGCAGTTCCGACTTCAGTTCAAAATCCATACCCCGGGCGAAAAGCAGGGCGTCTTTGTCTACCTGCAGGTCGCCCAATTCCACCCACTCCTGCCCCACGGGTTTGCAGTAACTCACCCGTTGGTGGCGGGCCCGGATGGCGGCCATGAGGCCGAGGGTGCAGGTGGTCTTACCGACGTGCTGGGAGGTGGCGGCGATGTAGAGGCGGTCGAGCAAGGGTTGGTGGGATAATTATTCCACATAGATACGCTCATAGTCGGGAAACTTGATCTGATAACCAAAGGATACCTTTTGCTCCTGGCTCGGGGGTAGGGTAAAGCGCCAGCGCACCTCCCCACTCTCCTCGTTGAGGGTGGCGCCGTCGGGAATGTCGGTATCCACGTCGATACGGCTGTCTGCCGATAGGGGGACCTGGTCGATTACGGTCAGGTCGACGGGCAGTCGTTTGGCGTTGCGGACGCTGATGGTCCAGCCCAGGCTCTCTACCCGTTTACTGCCGAAGAGCCCGCCCCGCTTGCGGTAGTCAGTATCCGGTTCCCGGCTCACGATCACGCCGGCATCCCGACCCAGTGAGAATACGAGACTGTCGGCTGTTTTCTCTACATCGAGGAAGGCATCGCCCAGGTAGGTTCCCCCGAAGAAAAGGTGCACCTCCCCGCTGATGAGGTCGTAGCGCTCCCAATCGCGCACCACGGCGGAAAGGAATACCTCCTCCGTCCGTTTCGGTACGGCCAGGTGGCGGTAGTCGGCCGGCACGGTAAACCGCTGGATAGCCACGCCGCGCTCCTTCCCGTCGGAGGGGATGGTGTAGGGCAACTCAATGGCGAAGGACAGGGTGGTCGCTTTGCGCATAATTTCGGTAGGTACGGGAGTACGCTCCTGGCGCTTCTGGCGGACGGTGGCTCCATCAGTGACACGGACCCCGGAAGCCCTGCCCCGCAGCGCATTCGTTACCCCATACCCTACTACGACTACTTCTTCCAGTCTACTGGCCGCTTCTTCCATTACGATGTCTACCTTTTCTCCGGTTATACTCGCATACGTTTCATCGTAGCCGGTGTAGCTGACCACCAATTCCTCCGCCCCCCCCGGTAGGTCGATCGCATAATTCCCGTCGATGTCCGTGACGGTACCGATGCTCGTCCCTTCGATCCTCACCGAGGCGCCAATTAGCGGCGTTCCGTCCGCGTCCGACACTTTTCCCGATACCGTCCGCACCTCAGCTACCGGTCGTTCAACTTCCCGCTCCCGGTACTCGGGCGGTCGTTGCCCGGGGCGGATGCGCCAGGTGCGGAGTTCCGGGGCTTCGGCGGAGATGGTGGGGTCACCGGTGGAGAGGGTGAGGTCGACGTCGGTCCAGTCTTCTCCGCTGCGCTGGTACACTTCGGCCCGGTAAGCCAGGTCGATAGGCCGGTCGGTATCCGCTACCCGCACGTCGTAGCTGGGCGACCAGCCGGCCTCGGCGACGAGGTAGCTGAGTTCAAAATTAGCGGTGGTGGGGCGGTCCGCTTCTACGATCACGATTACCTCACTGGTTGCCGGTCGTTGTTGCTTCCGTCCGAGTTCGGCCAGTTGGCGCTGCAGTAGTTCTCGGGCGTCTTCGTTCGCCCGCAGGCTGTCGCTCAGCGCCAGGTAGCTGCGCTTGATGTCGGCGATCCGTTCGCGGTAGAAGCGTACACCGCGTTCCAGGTCCTCGGCGTCCACCCCGGTTTCGCTGCCCGTCAGGTTGCGGTTGGCCCGTAGGAGTTCTTCCTCTTCTTTGACGATAGCGTACTCGGTTTCGAGGCGACGGCGGCGGTCTTCCAGCTCCTCGATGCGGTCGTACAGGGATTGCTCGGATTCCGATCGTTCCGGCACTTCGTAATAGTCGATGCGGTGGCCCACGCTCAGGATCAGGACGTCGTCTTCGTCCGCTTTTATCTGGATGCTACCGGGGTCCATGCCGGTGGTGATGCCGGTAAACACCAGGGTCTGGCGGCCGGGGGAAAGGTCGGTTCGGTGCCGCCGGGTGATCTGGGCGCCGGCGAGGTAGACGGTCACGGATTCGATGGGGGCGGCGATTTCCCGCTCTTCGGGCGGGGAGGATTGGGCGGGGACGCAGGTGCAAGTAAATAGGGTAAGGATAAGGAGGATCGCACGTGGCATAGCGGAAAGGGGTTTTTCCGTTGATGCGCTGGGTGGGGGGAATGCATAAAGAATTTCTGGGGGCTGCACCCCCAGGAATTCTTGACGACCCCGCCGGGGCCGGGGGGGCGAGTGGTTCGGCGGGGTATTCGATGACGCACCCCCAGGAATTCTTGACGACCCCGCCGGGGCCGGGCGGTCGATTGGTTCGGAGGGGTATTCGATGCTGCACCCCCAGGAATTCTTGACGACCCCGCCGGGGCCGGGGGGGCGAGTGGTTCGGCGGGGTATTCGATGACGCACCCCCAGGAATTCTTGACGACCCCGCCGGGGCCGGGGGGGCGAGTGGTTCGGCGGGGTATTCGATGACGCACCCCCAGGAATTCTTGACGACCCCGCCGGGGCCGGGCGGTCGATTGGTTCGGAGGGGTATTCGATGCTGCACCCCCAGGAATTCTTGACGACCCCGCCGGGGCCGGGGGGGCGAGTGGTT
>CAZQNE010000110.1:0-9320 GCA_964594535.1 uncultured Lewinella sp. | reverse complement strand
GGCATCAATTTCATCGACACGGCCGACAGCTACGGACCCAACGTCAGCGAAGAGCTCATCGCCGAAGCCCTCCACCCCTACCCCGCCGAACTGCTCATCGCCACCAAGGGCGGACTGGAACGCCCCGGCCCCGACAAGTGGGTCCCCAACGGCCGCCCCGAGCACCTGGAAAGCGTACTGAAGGGCAGCCTCCAACGCCTCAAGCTCGAGCGTATCGATCTCTACCAGCTCCACCGCTTCGACACTAAAGTGCCCGCCGACGAATACCTCGGCAAGCTCGCCGAATTGCAGCAACAGGGCTACATCCGCCACCTAGGCCTGTCGGAAGTAAGCATCGACCAGATCGAGCAGGCGCAGGAGCACTTCGCGGTCGTCAGCGTCCAGAACAAGTTCAGCCTCACCGACCGCAAGTGGGAAGACGAAGTCGAGTGGACGCGCGAACGCGGCATCGCCTTCATCCCCTGGTACCCCCTCGACGCCGGCGCCCTCGACAACGAAACCTACCAACGGGTAGCCCAAAAACACGGTGCCACCATCTACCAGATCGCCCTCGCCTGGCTGCTCGCCCGCAGCGACAACATCCTCCCCATCCCCGGCACCAGCTCGGTAGATCACCTGCGCGAAAACACTGCCGCCGCCGCCATCAAACTAGACGAAGACGACATCTCCCACCTCAACTAATCCACTCCCCTACCCCTCCGCCCGGGAGCCCAGCGACCCCTTAACCTCCGGGCGAAGCGAGCACCAACACCCGCCACCCCCAGGGCCCCACATTCACCCCCTCCCCCGCCGAAAGCTCGATCTCCGCCCCCGTCAGCCCGTCCCGGTACTTGCCGACGTACAGCGACTCCTCCGTAAAGCGCAGCACCCGCGCCCCGTCGCAAAAATTGAAGTAGGCCAGTACCCGCTCGTTCCCGTCCATGCGCACGAAGCTCAGTACCTCCGACTCGTGGTTATTCGGTAACCGGATCATGGTGGCCCCCCAGGGCGCATTCCAGAGTACCCGGTGGTCTTTTTTGAGCTGAATCAACTGCTTGAATAACGGCCCCAATTGGTGCTCCCGCCACTCGATGGGGTCGCGGGCGAAGAAGGCCAACCGCTTGTCCAGCCCCGCCTCCTGCCCGTTGTAGATCAGCGGAATGCCCTCGCCGATGAAGCTGAGCCCGATGGCCGCCTCCAGTCCGTCGCCGAGCAGTTCGTACATCGTCCCCTCCCAGGCGTTCTTGTCGTGGTTGTCGGTGAAAGTCATGCGCATGGCATCTTCCGGCCAGGCCCGCTCGTTCCAGCTGTAGTAGACGAACAGCATGCTCACGTCGCCCTCCCCGTGGCAGATCTTGTGCAGGTACTCGTGCCAGCTCCAGGCGTAGGTGGCGTCGAAGGCACTCCGGTGCAGGTCGCGGGCCTCCCACTCGGCCAGCATGAATACGGGTTTGATTCCATCCAGGGCTAGCCGTGCCTCTTCCCAAAATTCCGTCGGTACGTAGCCGGCCACGTCGCAGCGGTAACCGTCGATATCCGCCTCCCGTACCCAGTAGCACATGGCTTTTCGCATGTATTCCCGCACTGCTAATACACCGTAATCGAGGTCGATGATGTCGGTCCAGTCCCACCAGGGCGTCGGGCGGAAGTCGCCCTGGTGGTCGCGGGCGTACCAGTCGGGGTGGTCGGTGGCCAGCGCATTGTCCCAGGCGGTATGGTTGGCCACCCAGTCGAGGATAACGTACAGGCCGAGTTCGTGGGCTCGGTGTACGAAGTCCTTAAAATCGTCCAGCGTCCCGAATTCCGGGTTCACGCCGTAGTAGTCCCGGATGGAGTAGGGGCTGCCCAGTTCCCCCTTCCGGTTTTGCTCGCCGATGGGGTGGATGGGCATGATCCAGAGGATACGTACGCCGAGTTCGTGCAGGCGGGGTAGTTCGCGGGCGGCGGCGCGCAGGGTGCCGTCAGGGGTGAATTGCCGCAGGTTGATCTGGTAGACGGTAGCGTCTTTGGACCAGTCGGGGTGGAAGTGAATCGACATGGATATACGATCTTTAGAAATACCTACTATCTAACATCGGTAGAAAGCCCCCCTCTCCCCCGGAGAGGGGTTGGGGGTGAGGGCTAGCACCTTATCTTGCCCCAAAACAACAGGTAGATGGAGCGTAGAAAGTTCATTCGGAATGCGGGCGCGGCAGCGGGTGCCGTCCTCGTGGGAAGTCAAAAAGTAGCGGCGGGAAATCCAGTCCCCCCCGGCCCGGAGCCCCAACTCATCGAGTGGCGCAGCTACGAGATGGCCTTCGGGGGCGACGAAAAGCTGCTGCTGGACTACCTCAACGGTGCCCTCGAACCCGCCCTGCGCCGTATCGGCATCACCGACTTTCAACTTTTTCGGGAGTACGGTGCGGAAAGCCCGGCCAAACTGCACGCGCTGATGGCCTACAATTCTCCCGACGCCTACTACCGCTCCCACGACCTAAGCCAGGACGACGAGTACCAGGTGATGATCGAGCCCTACGTCAATCCCGGGGGGGAGCGGCCCGTGTTTACCCGCTACTCGAGCTGGCTGCTGCGCGCTTTTTCGGGGATGCCGACACTAGCGGCCATCCCGGAAAGCTCGGGACTCTTCGAGCTGCGCACCTACGAATCGGCCAATGAAGATCAACTGAAGCGCAAGACGCGGATGTTTAATGACCACGAATTCGGTATTTTCGACGAGGTAGGACTGGACCCCATCTTTTTCGGCACCATGATTGCCGGGCCCCACCGCCCCGCCCTGGTCTATTTACTGGAGTTCGAGGATATGGCGGAGCGGGACGCCAACTGGGCGAAGTTCGGCCCCCACCCCGAGTGGCAGCGCATCAAGGACCTGCCGGAATTTAAGGGGACGGTCAGCAACATCCGCCGCACCTTCCTGGTACCCGCTTAGTCCGTCCTGCGGTAGGTCAGCAGGCTTTCCCCGTCGTCGTCCAGCAGGATCAGGCGCACTCCGTCGATGCGGTAGTTCGTGACCCGGGAGAGGGCGGACGTGATTTGTTCCGGGATGCCGCCATCGTCCAGACAGGCCATTTTCGTGCTGGCCAGAGAGCCGAATACCAGCTCCGACGCTCCGGCCACTTCCACGGTTCCCATGAAGCGGTTACAGCCGTCGGTACCCGTCACGCGGTTCTCGTCCAGGTTCAGTTCCAGGGTGGGCCGGTCCAGACGGGGGGAGGCTTCGGCACTCCGGAGACGTTGCTCGCCGATCGCTTCGAGCGCCCATACGTCATTCACCCGCGCGCCGCCGCCCCGGGGGGCCTGCGGAGTACAGCCGGTGTACACGGTACCCAGTACGGAAAGTAAAATGAGGCAGCGGTAGTACATACCGCAAGATAGTCTGACCCGGAAGGACTACCAAGGGCCGGTCCCCCCCACCGGATTGCCGTAATTTCGCCCCCATGAACGAGCAAACGATTGCTAGTCTCCGCCAGGCCCTGGAGCACTCCCCCGACAACCTGCCCCTGCGGCTCATGCTGGCCGATAACCTGCTCGCCCTCCACCGCCTGGAGGAGGCCGAAGCCGAGTACGGTACCGCCGCCCGCCGGAGTAACGACCGCCGCGCCAAGCTCGGACTGGCCCGGGTGTTCTTCCGCAAGGGCAATTACTCGGCCTGCAACGTCATCCTGGAAGAAGTGATCGACGAAGACTCGCCCGACCCCGACCCCGAGGCCCTGGTGCTGCACGCCCGCGCGCTGTTCCGGGAAGGCAGTACCGCCCGGGCCCTGGACGTCTACCGCAAGGCCGTGTTCCTGGAGCCCGGACTGGCAGACGACGAACTCGATAGCCACCTCCGGCAACCGGCCGGCTCGGCACCCGCGTCAGCGCCCGAAGAGGAACCCGACGACCGCTTCCTGCAGCGCCCCGACGTGACCTTTGCCGACGTGGGCGGGATGCAGGACGTCAAACGGGAGATCGACCTCAAGATCGTCAAACCCCTGCTGCACCCCGAACTCTACGCCGCCTACGGGAAAAAAGCGGGGGGCGGCCTGCTACTCTACGGCCCCCCGGGCTGCGGGAAGACCTTCATCGCCCGGGCTACCGCCGGGCAGGTCAGGGCCCGCTTCATCAGCGTGGGGCTGAACGACATCCTCGATATGTGGATCGGCAACAGCGAGAAGAACCTCCACGAAATCTTCGAACTGGCCCGCGGAAATACCCCCTGCGTCCTGTTCATCGACGAGATCGACGCCCTCGGGGCCAGCCGCAGCGACATGAAGCAGTCGAGTGGCCGCGGCCTGATCAACCAGTTCCTGCAGGAGCTGGACGGCATCGAACACAGCAACGACGGCGTGCTCGTCATGGGGGCCACCAATGCGCCCTGGAACCTGGACAGCGCCTTCCGCCGCCCGGGCCGCTTCGACCGCATCCTCTTCGTGCCCCCGCCCGACCGGGAGGGGCGGGAGGCCATCCTGGGCCTGAAACTGGCCGGTAAACCCACCGATGCACTCGATCTGAATAAGGTAGCCCGCAAGACCGACCACTACTCCGGGGCCGACCTGGATGCCCTGATCGACATCGCCATCGAGGAAAAACTGGAGGCCGCCTTCAGCGATGGCGTTCCCCAGCCCCTTCGGACGAACGATCTGCTGCGGGCCGCCAAACGGCACCGGCCCAGTACGCAGGAGTGGTTCGCTACGGCGCGGAACTTTGCGCTCTACGCGAATGACGCGGGGCTATACGACGACATTCTGGCGTATTTGAAAATCAACAAGTAGGTGGACCGACCGGCGGAACGGCGTAAAATTCAGCTCCTGATCGAGATGAAGCGGTACCCGGTGGCCATCCGCCGGCTCGGGGAACTGCTGCGCGACCACCCGGGCGAGGTAGACCTGCAACTCACGCTGGCCGAGCTCTACCTGATCGAAAAGGATACGGACACCGCCAGGAAACTGACCGAACGCGCAATCACGGAATGGCCGGATTACGCACGGGCGCATCACGTTCGCGCGCGCATTGAAATGGAGGCCGGATGCTTGCCCGCGGCCGAGGCGGCGGCCCGGGAGGCCATCCGGCTCCAACCGCTGGCGGCAGCCAGTATCGCACGACTGGCCCAGATTGAATTCAGCCTGGGACGGTACGGGGACGCGGGAGAAACGGCCGCCCGTGCGCTGGCCCTGCAGCCCGAAAACCTCCTGGCGCTGAACGTACGCAGCCGCGCCCTGGCCCGACTGGGGGAAACGACGGAAAGCGACCGGGCGGCCTCGGCGGCACTACTGGTCGGTCCGGACGATCCGAATAACCACTACAACTACGGGTGGACGCTACTGGAAGCCGGGCGGGCCGGGCGGGCGATCCACCACTTCGAGACCGCGCTGTCGCGCAACCCGCGAATGGCGCGGGCCCGCGCCGCTCTGCGGTTGGCGATTCTGAGCCGGTCGGCCGGCTACCGCACGCTCACCGGGGCGGGGCGCTACATCCGACGATCGGGATCGCTGAACATCATCGGGCCGCTGTCGGGGCTGATCGGCGTGGCTATAGTCTCGGTCGTTAAGGATGTCCCCTGGGAAGCACTCCGGCCCGTCCTAACTTTCATCGTACTCGGATTTACCGTTCTGGCCGGGCTAGCTAGTGGATGGGCGATGTTCGAGAACCGGATCCTAGCGGCTCACCCCAGTGGCCGAACCCTGCTGTCGGAACGGGAACGGCGGGGGTCCGTCGCCGCGGTCGGCATAGTGGGCCTGGCGGCCGTCCTGCTGGTGTATGGGCTAGCTGCGGATCGCCGAGTAGCGGTGCTCGGCGCCTGTGTGATTGCTCTGCTGCCCCTGCTCCGGTATCTTGTTGAACACAAGCGGGGGGAGCGGGAAACTATGCTCGCCGCGGACTTATTGACCTTCACCCTGATCAGCAGCGTGGTCGTGACCTTCACCGGATGGGCGGACGTACGGCTTACCGCCTACCTCTCCCTCGCCATTGCTTCGGGCGTACTGATCAGTAGGTTACCATAACCCATACCCATCTTCCCCCAATGCACTCCACGCCCGCCCTCTCCCGCATCAACATCCTCATCGAGCAGGGGCGCTACGCCGACGCCGAACGTAGCCTACGGCAACTGCTGGGCACCGACGCCACTAACGTCTACGCCCTCGCCCTGCTGGCCGAGGTGAAGCTACGCCTGGACGACCACGAAGCGGCCACCGCCATCGTCGATCAGGCCATCGGACTGGAGCCGGACGCGGCCTACCTCCTGTACATCAAGGGGCGTATTCTGCTGGGGCATACCCGGCCGGAGGAAGCCGAAGCAAGCGTACGCGAAGCCATCGAGCGCGACCCCCTGGAGGCCGATTACCACGCCCTACTCGCCCAGATCCTGCTGGCCCGCAAACAATTCGCCGCCGCCCTGGAGGAAGCCGACCTGGCCCTGGCCCTCGACGCCGAACACCTGCACGCCCTGAATATGCGCAGCAGCGCCCTGGTGAAACTAGACCGCAAAGAAGATAGCTTGCGCACCATCGAGGGCGCCCTCCGCGAAGACCCCGACAACCCCTACACCCACACCAACTACGGCTGGGGGCTGCTCGAGACCGGCGACCCCGGTAAGGCGCTCGACCACTTCACCCAGGCCCTGCGCGGCGACCCCTCCTCCGACTACGCCCGGGCGGGCATGGCCCAGGCCGTAAAGGCCAAAAACCCCGTCTACCGACTCTACCTGAGGTACGCCTTCTTCATGAACCGGCTGACGGCCAACTACCAGTGGGGCGTCATCATCGGCCTGTACGTGATCTACCGGATCCTGCTGGCGGTGTCGCGGTCCTATCCGGCGCTGTCTCCCTTTTTGATGCCCCTGGTCGCTCTCCTGGTGATCTTCGCGCTATCGACCTGGGTAATGGGGCCCATCGGCGATCTGCTGCTCCGGCTGGACCGCCACGGCCGCTACCTGCTGGACCGGAACGAGAAGCGGATCGCCGAACTGGTAGGCGGTTGCGTGCTGCTATGCGCGGCCGGACTGCTCGGATACGCGCTGACGGGCGGGGCGGCATTCGTGGCGCTGGCGGGCTACGGCTTCACGATGATCCTGCCGCTGGGGCTATTCCACAGCGAGTCGAAGACCAAAAATCTGCTGCGCTACTACGGTATCGGGTTAGCGGTACTGGGGCTCGTCGGGGTAATCACCGCTTTTCTGCTGACGCCCTATAACCTCTTCGCGGTGGGCTACGTGATCGCCTTATTCCTGTTTCAGTGGGTGGCCAATTTCCAGGTGATCCGGGACTAATTTGCGAATTTCGTTCCCTTTCATCCACGCAAGAACCGGAAGTTTGGCTCCCTGCTCCACCGGGGGGCCGGGGGTGAGGGAAATCGTACCTTCGCCCCCAGTATCATGCAATTCAGCCACCTCATCCACCAGCCCCCCGGCCTCCGGCAACTGCGGCAGTTAGCGGCTACCGACCGGCTACCCCACGCCAACCTACTGCTGGCCCCCCCCGGCAGTGGGGGCTTGCCCGCCGCCCTGGCCCTGGCCCGCTTGGTGCTGTGCGAGAACCGGCAGGGGCCGTCGGGCGATACGAGCTGCGAAGGCTGCCGGGCCTGCCGGAAGACCAGCGGCTACGTTCATCCCGATCTTCACTTTGCCTTCCCGACCGTTGGCTCTAAATCTACCGGTGACGAGTTCCTGGCTCCCTGGCGGGAAGCGTTACGGGACAGCCCCTACCTGGAGGCCAACGACTGGCTACAGCGCATCGGGGCCGAAAACCGCCAGGGCAATATCAGTCGGGATGCCTGCGCCGCCATCCTCGGTAAACTCAACCTTAAAATCTTCGAGGGCCGCTACAAGATTATGCTCGTCTGGCTGCCCGAATACCTCGGCAACGAGGGCAACCGCCTCCTGAAGGTGATCGAGGAGCCACCGGACAATACCCTCTTTTTCCTGGTCGCCGAGCGCCCCGAGCTCATCCTCAACACCATCCTGAGTCGCTGCCAGCTTACCCGGCTGCATCCGCCGACCGATCAGGAGATCGCCGCGGCCCTGGAACGGGACGGACACGACGCGCCCCGTGCACTGACGGCGGCAAGGCTGGCGGGCGGAAACGTCAATCAGGCGCGGACGCTGGTGCAGCGTGAATCGGACGATCACGGGCAACGCCTCATTCAGTGGATGCGGGCCTGCTACTCCGGCAGCGCGAGCCAGCTTATCGAATGGACGGACGCCTTCGCCAAACTCGGCCGCGAAAGCCAGAAGCACTTCCTGCGCTACAGCCTCCACTTCTGGCGGGAATTTCTGCTGCTCTCCGTCCGTCCCGACGATACGTCCGCCGTTCGCCTCCCCCCCCGGGAGCTGAGTAGCGCCACCAAACTCCTGCCGCTGGTCGACCCCGATCAACTGGCCGAAATCACCGGGCTCCTGAGCGAATGCGCCGAACACGTCGAGCGCAACGCCAACCCGAAGATCCTGTTTCTCGATGCGGGCCTCCGTATCCACCGAATCCTCCGCACCCGGCTTACACCAGGGGGCCCCGCCCCCGCAATTAAAACCGTTCGAAGCCGTGCGTAACCATAAAGCATCAACCCATGGCATGTACCTCCTGCGGGACCCCCGAAGGCTGCGGTAGCAAAGGCAACTGCGGCACGGGCTCCTGTAATAAGATGAGCACCTTCGACTGGCTGAGCCACCTGGGGATCGACGATAGTTACGCCACCGATATCGTGGAGGTAAGTTTCAAGAACGGTGCCTCGAAGGGGTTTTACCACGCCCCCCCCGAACTGGGCGTTTTCACCGGCGACTACGTGGCCGTAGAAACCAGGAATGGCTACAACGTCGGCTGCATCTCGCTGAGCGGCGAGCTCGTCCGCCTGCAACTGAAAAAAAAGAACGTCCAGGAAGCCAAGGTCAGCGAACGGGTACTGCGTAAGGCCAACCCCCGCGACCTGGAAAAGATGCACGAGGCCCGTCAGCTCGAGGGCCCGGGACTGACCAAGGCCCGCGCCATCGCCCGCACCAACCACATGGCGATGAAGATCACCGACGTGGAGTACCAGGGCGACTGCCGCAAGGCCACCATTTACTACACGGCCGACGAGCGGGTCGATTTCCGCCAACTGGTCCGCCAGTTCAGCCACCAACTGCGGGTGAAGATCGAGATGCGGCAGATCGGCCCCCGCCAGGAAGCCGGGCGCCTGGGCGGAATCGGCAGCTGCGGCCGGGAGCTCTGCTGCTCGACCTGGCTGAGCGACTTCAGGAGCGTCAACACCGCCGCGGCCCGCTACCAGAACATCGCCATCAACCAGAGTAAGCTCTCCGGGCAGTGCGGCCGCCTGAAGTGTTGCCTCAACTACGAGCTCGACACCTACATGGAGGCCCTGGAAGCCTTCCC
>CAZQNE010000109.1:0-9354 GCA_964594535.1 uncultured Lewinella sp. | reverse complement strand
CCCCCCCACCACCCGCGCCGGAATACCCCGCACCGCCCGCAGCGTCACCACGCTCACCGCCACCACCGTCACCAGTAGCGTAATGCCGCCGGCTAGTAGGAAAATCAGCGGATTGATCTCCACCCGGTAGGCAAAGCCCTCCAGCCACCAACTGACGCCCAACCAGGCCAGGGGGGTAGCGATGAGCAGGGAAACCCCGATCAGCACCAGGTACTCCCGGTTAAAGCGCCCGAGGATGTCGAGCGGCCCCGCACCGAGGATGCGGCGGATACCGATCTCTTTTTTCTTCAGGGCGGTCAGGTAGGCCGTCAGGGCCACCAGACCGATCACCGCGGTCAGGAAGGCCAGCAGACTGAAGTAGGTGCTCAGGGTAGCGATGCGCCGCTCTTCTTGGTACAACTCCTCCAGGTTGTCGGCCAGAAAGCTGTGGGTGAATACCTGCTCCAGTCCCAAGCGATCGTACTGTTGCTCGACTTTGGCCACTATGTCGGTCGGGCTAGCGCCACGGAAGGCGATCATAGCCCAGTAGGCGTAGCGGGGGCGCTTGTACAGGGTCAGAAAGGTCGGGTCGACCCGTTCGCGGAGGCTGAACATGTTCAGGTCTTCGAAGGTGCCGGCGATGGGGTAGGGGAAACCGACTTCCCCGGTCTCCTCATCGGCGTACTCGGGCTCCTGGAGGATGGTGCGCCCGATGAGTTCGGCATCGGTCAGGTCGAAGCGGTTCTTCAGGCGCTCGGCCAGGGTGCGGTTGATGAGGACGAGCCGGTCGGGCGCCTCGGCGGGATTGGCCAGGTAGTCCGGTACGGAAGTCTCGATGTCCATCAGCCTCGCGCCGCGGTAGTCGAAGTCGATGTTGTAAGCATCGTCGTAGACCTGGTCCGTACCCGCCAGCTTGTAGGTCAATTGGTTGTAGGGGGTGCCCCCCATCGGGCTGCCGAAGCCTACGTCGTCGACTTCCGGCAGTGCCTCCACCAGTTGGCGGAAGGTTTCGAGGCGACTGCTGTCGGTATTCAGGTTGACGTAGAGTACGTTCTGTTTGCGGTAGCCGAGATCCTTGTCCTGGATGAAGTTCATCTGTTGGTTGACCAGCAGGGCCAGACTGCACAGTCCGATCAGCAGGACGAACTGGGCCGTGATGATGAGTTTGCGCGTCCCGATTCCCCGATTAGCGGTACGGGCAAAATTGCCCCGGAACAAGCTCAGCACCTGCGTCCGCGCCAAATAGAACGCCGGGTATAGGCTCGCCACCAGCCCGATACTTACGCTCAGTGACAGCAGCAGCAACCAGAGCGAACCGCTACCCGGAAAGGCAGCCGCCAGCTCCGTGCCCATCAGCGCATCGAAGCGGGGTAGCACCGCCCACAGCGCCAGCAACACCACCGGCAGCGTCAGCACGCCCAGCAAAACGGCTTCGAGCATGAACTGCCCGGCAATCTGAGTATCCGTAGCACCGAACACCTTGCGCATACCGATCTCCCGCGACCGACTGGCACTCAGGGCCACGGTAAGATTGGTGTAGTTGCTGATCGTGAGCAACAAAATGATCAGGGCGATGAGGCCGATGATGTACAGATAGGTCGGATTGCCCGGCGGCTTGATCTCGTACAGCAGGTCAGACTGCAGGTGCAACGAACGAATGGGCTGCAGAATATGCCCGTTAAACAACTCATCGGCGGCGTGGGTCGGGTTAATGCTACCGATACCGGCCAGCATACGTTCGCGTACCGCGGTGGGGGATTCGTTCGGCGCCAACTTCACGTAGGTCCGCGCCCCCCAGTAGTCGATGCGCTCCCGGTGCAGGGCAATGGAGAAGTCGAGGTGGGCATTGGGGGGCACGTCCTGGAGTACGCCGACCACGGTATAGGCCAGGGTATCGATACGCAGGGTCAGATCGGTAAGGCGGCGGTCCCGCCAGTCGGGGCCGAAGAAGCGTTCGGCCTCCCCGGCGGTCAGCAGGGCCGTATTGGGCTGGGCGGAAAAGGCGGCGGCGGACCCCCGCAGGGTGCGCCAGCCGAAGTAGTCCAGGAACGCCGCCGGGGTGTTCGTTTCCAGCAGGTCTTCGGTCGCGAGTTCCTTACGGTCCAATTCCACCAGCTGGGCGTTGGGCGTGATCCAGAACTGGATGGCCTGCTCTACGCCGCGCACCGCTCCGATGGCGTCGATCTGTGCCCGTTGGGTGGCCGCGTCGGTACCGAAGTAGTCGGGAAAAGCGATCATGCTGTAGCCCTGGGAGCGGTATTCCTGCCCTACGCGGTACTTGCGGTCGGCGTCGGGGACGAAGGCATCGTAGCTTTTTTCGTAGTCGAGGTAGAGGACGGCCAGGGCGGTGGTGAGGATGCCGATGGTCAGACAGGCGTAGTTCGTCAGGTTGTAGCCGGCCCGGGAACGGAGATTGCGCAGGCCGGTTTTGAGGTAGTTGCGGTAGAGGTCGGCCGGCCCCGCTTTGGTGGTGGGTAGGCCCGTTTTCGTGCTGGCCCGCGCGAAGGCTTCCCGGGGCGGGAGTCCGGCGAGGAGGGCGGCATCGTAGTGATCGTAGAGGCTGCTTTCCCGCTCGGCGATCTCACCTGCGTCGAGGGCGTTGCTGGCCAGGGCCCGTCTGCGCCAGTCGGCGACGGCGGATGCCAGGTGGAAGTCGTCTTGCATTTCGGTCTATTCTGCTTGTGGCTCGAGGGTAGTTCCATCGCCCTCCCAGAGGGTGCGGAACAGCCGGGTCACGCCCAGCCATTCCCGGCGCTGCTCGGCCAGGTAGTCGCGGCCGGCGGGGGTGATTTCGTAGTACTTGCGCCGGCGGCCGCGGTCGGTCTTTACCCAGTGGGAGCGGATGAGCGTTTCCTTTTCCATCCGCTTGAGTACGGGGTAGAGCATGGCGTCGGTCCATTCGAGCTGACCGTCCGAGAGGCGTTCGACTTCCTGGATGATGCGGTAACCGTAGTTGCGGCCGTGGGCGAGGATGGAGAGCACCAGCGGTTTGGTCGAGGCGGCGATGAGGGCTTTGGTGGCCATGTCAGTGTTGTTTTTGGTTCAGGTATTCGTGTTCGCTTACGATGGGGGCCCCGTCGAAGAGCTCCACCGTACGGCTGGCGTAGGCGGCATCTTCCTGCGAGTGGGTGACCATGACGATGGTGCTGCCGGCCCGGTGAAACTCCCGTAGCTTTTCCATGACGGCCCGGCTGTTTTCGGAGTCCAGGTTGCCGGTAGGCTCATCGGCCAGGATGAGGGCGGGCTTGACCACGATGGCCCGGGCGATAGCCACCCGCTGCTGTTGTCCGCCGCTGAGTTGGCGGGGATAGTGGTTGATCCGGTGCGACATCTCGAGTGCCTCCAGGGCCTCGCGCACCCGCCGTTTGCGTTCCGGGGCGGGCACCTTCAGGTAGATCAGGGGCAGTTCGACGTTTTCCCCGGCCGTGAGCTCGTCGATCAGATTAAAGCTCTGAAAGACGAAGGCCATATGCGTTTTTCGTAAGTCGGCACGGGCGCGGCGGCTTAGTTTGCCCACCGGCTGGCCCATCAGTTGGTAGTCGCCGCGGGAGGGTTCGTCGATCATGCCAATTACGTTCAGCAGGGTAGATTTTCCGCTACCGGAGGGCCCCATGATGGCTACGAATTCACCGCGGTGGATGGTGAGGTCGAGGCCGTTGAGGGCGGCGGTTTCCAGCTCGGCGGCGTAGTGGTATTTGTAGACGTCGCGCAGTCGGACGACCGGGGTGGGTTTGGGCGCGGACGCGGGTGCAGTGCTCATCAGTTTACGTTTAGGGTGGAATAGTCAGCAAAATCATCGTAAGCGGAGACGATGATGCGATCGCCGGGGGAGAGTCCCTCCAGCACTTCGTAGTAGTTGGGGTTGGAACGGCCGAGACGAATGGGGGTACGTACGGCGCGGTCTGCTTCGAGCCGGTAGACCCAGTGGCCGCCCGTGCTGCCGTAGAAGGGGCCGGTAGCCAGCAGGATAGTGGTGGCCGGTTCCCCGAAGAGCAAGCGGATGCGGACGCCCTGCCCCTTGGTGAAGTCCGTACGGTGCCGCGCCAGCGTATCCGCTATTCCGATGTCGAGGCGGAATCGTCCCTCCGCGACGGTGGGGTAGATCTTTTCTACGATCAGCCCGATCGTATCGTCACCCTCCAGAAGGATGCCCCGCTGCCCCTCGCTGATCTTACCGAGGTAAAATTCGTCCGCCTCGGCCGTCAGTAGCGGCGTTTCCATGCGGTAGATCTCCCCGATCCGCGCCCCGCTGGCTACGGACTGGCCGGTCTGCAGATCGAAGTCGCTCAGGAATCCCGCTACCGGGGCGGTGACGTAGAGGCGGTCCAGGATAGCCCGCACCCGGTCCAGGTTGTCCAGGATCCGTCGTTCGGATGCATTGAGTTGGGCCAATTGTACGGAGCGCATTAAGCTGTCCTGGCGGAAGGACTCCAGTAGCAAATCCCGCCGGCGGGTGTAGTAGGCGTAGCGATTGGCGGTGGGCTCGTAGTCCCGGTCGCTGAGGATACCCTCGGCGGCCAAATGTCGGTCGCGGGCGAACTGCTTCTTCTGTAGCTCCAGTTGGTAGCGGATCTCCAGGAGTTGCTCGCGGCGGTTGAAGTCGTTCTGGTCGAGCAGCAGCCGCGTTTGCCGCTGGGCGTTGAGCTGCTCGATGAGCTGACTCTCCCGCTGCATGACCTCGAGTTGGAGGTCGGGGTTGGAAACGTGGAGCAGGGTGTCCCCCCGGTCGAGAAACTGCCCCGGTTCGGCGTAGACCCGGTCCACGTTCCCGGTAACCTGGGCGTCGATAAAGTACGTCTGCCGGGGGACGACCCGCCCGCTAAGGTTGATGTACTCGTAAAATTGGTCGCTCTTCACCGTGGCGATCGATACCCGCCCGGGGTCGATCGAGACCCGGGAGCCCCGGTTGAGGTACAGGACGGTGGCGGCCACCAGCAGAAGAGCGGTGCCGGCGTACGGGAGGTACCGACGGTAGGGGCGGGCAGGGGGGGAGAGGGTTCGATCCAAAGCCTAATAGCGTTAGGTATATTAACCTAATGGCATTAGGTATGTAAATGTTTTACTGAGTGGATTTATTAATTGCACCCGCGCCCCGCCGCCCCGGCATGGCTGTGCGGACGGTCTATTCAACGTCATATTCGGTACGGGTTGGAACACCGGATGTACCTACCCCTTTCGGATGATAAATCTATTTTTTAATGCGCTACCTGACCTACCTTTTCCTACTGGCCACCCTACCGCTGGGGGCCCAGAGCGAAACCCTCGACGAGCTGCTCGACCTCGAAGACAACCAGTACTTCGCGGACCGCGACTCGGCCTACGCCGACCCCTATTACGGGTTGAAAAAACTGATCTACGGCAACAAGCGCTTCGCCGAGAATAAGGCGATCAGCCCCAGGCAAACGGACGAGGACCTGCGTAACACTAACCTGGGGCAGTCGCCCTTCGCCGTCATCATCGGCTGCGCCGACAGCCGGGTGCCCAACGAGATTATCTTCGACCAGGGGGTGGGCGATCTGTTCATTACCCGTACGGCCGGACAGGTCATGGCCGAAGCCAGCTACGGGACCATCGAGTATGCCGTGAAGCTGCTCGACACCAAACTCGTCGTGGTGCTGGGCCATCAGTCGTGCGGGGCGGTGACCGCGGCCCTCGACCGGCCGGAAGCGCCCCCGGGCCACATCGTCACCCTGATCAACGCCATCAAACCCGCCGCCCAGCGAGCCGAGGAAATGGCCGAGACCTCCACGGAAGATAAACTCGACATTGCCATCCGCGAGAACGTGCTCGAACAGGTCGATCTGCTGCGCAACCTGGAGCCCGTGATGAGCCGGATGTACGAGGCGGGGGAGATCCTCATCGTCGGCGCGGTATACGATATCGAATCCGGGCAGGTGATCTTTCTCGACGAAACCGTCACCAGCCTGCCCCGCTTCGCTAACCGGGATAACTAAGTCCGTATGCCCTACCGATATCCGCTGGTACTGGGTTGGCTGCTCATCATCGGTGCTCCCGTCCTCCGCGCCCAGTCCGTCGACGAAGACCAGCTCGGGGCGTGGTACATGTATTTTTACAATAACCGCTTCGGCGACGGCCCCTGGGGCATACAGGGCGACTTTCAGTTCCGCTACTGGAATGTCGGGACTGACCTGGAGCAGATATTGCTACGCTCCGGACTGACCTATACCCCGGAAGATGCCGGCGTGACCTTCACCCTGGGCTACGCCAATATTACTACGGGGGAATTCGGCGAAAGTGACGCGACGGTTAACGAGAACCGGATGTACCAGGAGGCGCTGTTCGGCCAGCAGCTCGGCGGCAGGTTTCTGCTCACCCACCGGATGCGCTACGAGCAGCGGTGGAACGAGGGACAGGACTTCCGCACCCGCTACCGCTACATGTTGTTCGTGAACGTACCACTCAATGCTACCGATCTGGCCCGTAAAACCGTCTACCTGGCACTGTACAATGAGCTGTTCATCAACGGGCAGCGCGACATCGGGGGCGGCCGCGCGGTGGAGCTGTTCGACCGCAACCGAACCTACCTGGGCCTGGGCTACGGGATACGCGACAACCTGCGCACCCAGCTAGGCTGGATGCTACAGACCACCGATAACTGGGCCAAGGGCCAGCTGCAGGTGAGTTTGCACCACAGTTGGTAGCAAACATTGCGGACCGCCTGGGGTTGGACAGAGCAAGCTAACCGAACTATGAGATTTACATTCCTATTCCTGCTCAGTATTTTCGTCGTTGCCTGTGGGGAGACCCCCGAAGTCGCCGAGGAAGACTATGGCGACGAAGCGGAGGTAGCCGCCGAAGACGCCGCCACCGTCGCCGAACGCACCGACGGCCTGGACCTGCTCCAACAAACCGCCGCCGCCGTTCAGCGGGCCGGGGGCGACATCACCGCCTTCCCCCTCTCGGCGGCCACCAACAACATCAATGCCTGGATCACCAAACTGGCCGATGTGGAGGGCGCGGACCCCATCGTGGCCGACCTGGCCCGCCTGAAGGACGAGTTGCTGCGCACCGAAATCGACCGGATGCGGGTAGCCGGTATCCTGTCGTCCCTCGCGAATGACACGGGCGAACTGGCCGACGAGGCTCCCGGTCTTTCCGCCCTCTCCGACGCCCTGCGGGAAGGAGCTAACCGACTGTCGGGCGAGCAGTAGCGGAGGCCAACCACTCAGTATGCAGGCTACCGACGACCCCAGACCAGCGCCACCCCCGGGCGAAGAACCCGCCGCCCCCGGTGCCAAACTGACCGATAAGGCCGCCGAGACCTACAAATGGTGGAACAACCTGGCCACCATCAACGCCGAGGACCCCTTCCTAGTCGGAGCGGCCAAGATCGGGATTCGGCTGCTCGGTATCCTGGTCCTGCTGGCCCTGTCCCCACTCATTCTCCTGGGGCTGATCGTCGCCTTCATCACGGTGCTATGAGGGTACTGCGCAATCCCTGGTGGTGGCTGGCGGTGGTGGCTTTCGTCCTGCACCAGGTCGCGGAGCGGTATGCGGGACTGGACTCCGGCCCGCTGGACAGCTACCTCGATCCCTTTCTGGCTACCCCCATTTTGCTCGGGCTGTGGCTGCTGGAGCGGCGCACCATCTTTCGCCAGCACCGACTGAGCGCTTTGGAAGTTGGCGTGGCTACCCTTATCCTGGCCGTCATCTTCGAAGAGCTCTTCCCCTACCTGAAGGAGGGCTTTCGCCAGGACGTGGTCGATTACGCCTTCTACGGGCTGGGCGCGGTCTACTTTTATTTTCTGATCAATCGCGAGACGGTAGCAGGCGGTCGATCCCCCGGATGAGAAAACCTACGAAAGGCAAAAATAGCAGCACCCCCCCGATGTTGAAGAGCATGTGGCCGTTGGCGATCTGGTTGTCGATGCCCTGCCCGCCGCTGATGTAGTCGACCAGCCGTACGAAAGGGGTGAATAGCAGCAGGCCCGTCACGATGGTCAGGAAGTTGAAGGTGAGGTGAAACAGCCCCGTCTTCAGCCCGTCCCGCTCGCCGCCGATGGTTGCGATAAGGGTGTCGGAACAGGTCCCGAGTTCCGCCCCGAGCATGACGGCCAGGCCCCCGCTCACCGAAATCAGCTGTTGTTTGCCCAGCACGATCGCCATGCCTACCGTCGCGCTGCTGCTCTGCACGATCAGGGTGACCAGCCCGCCGATCAGCGCCCCCCGCACGGGATGATCCAGTCGCGCGATCCAGTCACTGAATTGCTGGCTATCCTTGAGGTCGTCTACCGACTGTTCCATCAGCATCAGGCCGAAGAAAAGGAGCCCCAGGTAGAGCATAATTTTACCGGCCGTCACCCAGCCATCCCGTTTGAAGATCATCGACAGTGCCAGCCCCAGCACGATCGCCACGTAGCTGTAGGCCGCAACGTCCAGTGCGATGAGCTGACTGGAAAAGGTGGTCCCGATGTTCGCCCCCATGACGATGCCCGCCGCCCGCCGGAAATCGAGCGCCCCGGCATTGACGAACACGATGGTCAGGATGATGGCCGCCGAGGACGACCCCAGGGCAATGGTGATCAGGGTGCCGATGCCGATGGCGACGAGCAGGTTTTTCGTCTTATCCCGTACCAGTTCCCGGGCCTCATCCGTAAACGCTTGCTGCAGCGTGGCGGACAACTGCCCGATCGCGTAGATGAACAGGCCCAGGCCCCCGAGTAGCAGGGAGACGTCGAGTTTAGCGAGCATGGCGTAGGGTATAAGGGCGGCGGGGCGCGGGTGCAATGGCTGGTATAGGCGGATAAGCTATCTTCCGGGCACGAAAGTTCACTCCATGCGTACGTTAATTCTGTGCTTGTCGGCCTTAAGTTTTTCGCTCGTCGCCCAAACCAGTATTCCCCGCCCCGAACACCCCCGGCCCCAGTTCGAGCGGGAACGGTGGATAAACCTGAACGGGGAGTGGGATTTCGCCATCGACGCCGTGAACAGCGGCAGCGAAAAGGGGTGGCTCACCGACGCCGGGGCCTTCGATCGTACGATCCTCGTTCCCTTTCCCCCGGAAAGTACATTATCGGGGATCGAGCATACGGACTTTATGGACGCCGTGTGGTACCGCCGCGACGTTGCGGTGCCGGCGGATTGGGACGGGGAACGCGTGTTCCTTCACTTCGGGGCGGCGGACTACAAAACCGAGGTATGGGTTAACGGTCGCGACGTCGGCACCCACTACGGCGGCAGTACCTCCTTCGAATTCGAGATTACCGAAGCGCTGCGGGAGGGGGGCAACGAAATCGTCGTGAAGTGTACCGACGATATCCGTTCCGGCAATCAGCCCGCCGGGAAACAGAGCGCCACCTACGCCAACGACGGCTGCTGCAAGTACACCCGCGTGACCGGCATCTGGCAGACCGT
>CAZQNE010000108.1:0-9443 GCA_964594535.1 uncultured Lewinella sp. | reverse complement strand
TACCCCGTAAGGAGGAACTACAGTACCAGGACGGGGAGACGGTATTTCTGTGGGGTAAGGCCTACCGCCTGGAACTGAGGGAAACGACCGGTAGGCATCGCATATCCGAACGGGGTGATCGGTTGCTCTTACACCTTCGGGAAGGTACGGATCGGGAGGGGAGAAAACGGACGCTGTACCGCCACTACCGGGAGGCCATTTGCGCCGAAATTCCGCATCTGCGCGACCGCTGGGAAGCTACGACGGGACTGACCGCCAGCACGTACCGAATCAAATTCATGCGCACTAAATGGGGCAGTTGTACCGTCGCCGATCGCCGTATCTGGCTGAACGTAGAATTAGCTAAGCACCCCCGCGCCTGCCTGAGCTATATCGTACTTCACGAACTGCTGCACCTGCGCGAGCGCGGGCATACCCCCGCCTTCCGGGCACTGCTCACCCGCTACCTGCCGGGGTGGGAGCGACTACGGGAGGAACTGAATACGGGCTTTCCGGGGCTGCCGGGCTTAAGGTAGCACGTTCCAACACCTACCCCCCCAATCCCTATCTTACCCAAACTATGCACACCAGGGAAGCCAGCCGGTGGTTGGTGCTACTACTGCTGTTGTTCGTAGGGTGCAGTCGGACGGATCAGCGCCCACCCCCCGCGGCCGGCGGGGAAGGGGAGGTCTGCCAACTTCTCGATCCCCGGCATAACTACCGGCTGGTGGACTACGTCCGCTTTCTTCCGGATTCCCCCGGGGCGGGGCTATCGCTGGCCGATATCCGGCGGCCGGCGGTTCGGGATTCCTTTTGGGCGTACGGCTCCCTGGCTTCTCCGCTCGCGGTCGATCGGCCCTACTGGGGCCGGGTGTCGGTGGTCAATCGTCTTCCCGGGCCGGCCCCCGAACTGGAGTGGGTCCTTTTCTTTTCCGGTAGCTGGACGCAAATGGAGGTATTCACCGAAGACCGGCGGGGCAACTGGACGTCCCAGCCGAACGGTAGCTTCGAGCCGATCCGGAATAAAGCCTTCGCCCCCACCACGAAGGGCAACCTGGTCAAACTGACCCTGCTACCGGGGGAAACGAAAACGATTTACTTCCGGGGGGTCGGGCAGCGGGCCGCCCTTCCGCCCTCGGCCCACCTGTACCTGCAGACCGCGGACGTATTCTACGACAAGCTCCTCAACCGGCGGGTCGCTAATGCCCTCTTCATCGGCTTCCTGGGGATGATGCTGCTTTATAATATTATCCTCTACTTCCTGGGCCGCAACCAGGCATTCATCTATTACTCAGGTTACCTACTAATGGCAATGGTGTACGCCTGTTATTCCGGCGGCGATCTTTCCGACTGGCTGGGCGACCGTCTTTTCGTAGCCCACCCCCAGTACTACGGCTTTTTCAAGTTGGCCATCTTCGGAGGACTGATGTTTTACCTGACCTTCATCCGGAAGTTCACAGAGCTGCGGGCGCTCCTCCCCGGCTGGGACCGGTACCTGCGGGCGTTAGCCTATGCCGGACTGCTCTTCGGCGGGGTCTTCCTGCTCGTGGCGGTCACCTCCAATTTCAGTTACGTTCTGGAAGATCGCGTTACGGTGGCCTACATTGCCCTGGTGTTCGCGTCCTGTCTAGTGCTGTTGCCTTTTTTGCTGCGTACCCGGGATAAGAAAGCCGCCTTTGTCTTCGCCGGTATTGCCGTCCTCAGTCTGGGGGGCTTCCTGTCTCTACTCACCCGGGTAGTACTGCCGCCCTTCACCATCGGTTACCTGAAGGCGGGGGTGGTGCTCGAAGTGGTGATTTTCTCCCTCGGACTGGCCTACGCCCAACGCAAACAGATCCTGGCCCGGGAGCAGGCGGATATCGCGCTCCGCGAAAGCCGGCTCGAACAGCAGCAGCAGCGCCTGGAAGTCGACCGCATTCAGGCCGAAACCAGATTCAAGCGAAAGTTCTACGCCAACATTACCCATGAGTTCCGTACCCCACTGACCGTTATCATGGGGATGATCGACGGGATTCGGGGCCACGACCACGAGCGCAAACTGATCAAACGCAACGGCGAACGCCTGCTGAGCCTGGTAAACCAGTTGCTGGACCTGACCAGGCTGCAGGCTGGGGCGGTCACCCCGAAGTGGGTCCACCGGGACGTTATCGAATACCTGCGTTACCTCGCGGAATCTTTCTACTCGGCCGCCCAGCGCAAGGGCATCCGCTTTATGTTCTATTCCGAGGAGGGGGCCGTAGCGATGGACTACGACGAAGAATTACTTGCTCAGATCGTCAGCAACCTGGTCTCCAATGCGCTTAAATTCACCCCCGCGGGAGGCAAAGTGGTGGTCCACCTTAGCCGGATAGCGACCGCGGATGAACCTCACCTGCGGCTGGTGGTGCAAGACAGTGGAATCGGTATCGCCCTGGAGCATACCGAGAAAGTGTTCGAACGGTTTTACCGCGTGGAAGACACCGGGGAAGAGCGGCCCTTCGGAACCGGCGTAGGCTTGTCCCTGACCCGGGAGGCCGTCAACCTACTGGGCGGTCGCATATCCGTCCGGAGCGAGGAGGGCGCCGGCACCCGGTTCGAGGTGACCTTGGCGATCCGCGAAAAATTCCGCCAACTACAGGTTACGGAACCGGTCCCCGCCGCTCAGGATAGCGACCATCCCGAACTCCTCATCATCGAGGATAGCCCCGATATCGTAGCCTACCTCCGTTCCCTGCTTTCCGACCGGTACCGGATCACCGTGGCGACCAACGGAAAGGAGGGGGTGGAACGGGCCCTGGAGCAGGTGCCGGACGTCATCATCAGCGATGTAGTCATGCCGGAACGGACCGGCTATGAGCTATGCCGGATGCTAAAGCAGGACGAGCGTACGAGTCATATCCCGATCATTTTGCTGACGGCCAAAACTACCCGGGAGGACCGGGTCGAGGGACTCAAATGCGGTGCCGACGCTTACCTGACCAAACCCTTTAGCCGTGAAGAACTGCTGGTGCGGCTAGAGAACTTGGTCGAGGTGCGGCGAAAGTTGCAGTCCCGCTTCGTGGGATCCGGAGTGGCCGCGGCGGGCAATTCCCCGGAGGATGCCTTCATTCAGAAGCTCCACGACCTCATACACCAGCACCTCGACGAGACGGAGTTCGGGGTAGCCCAACTCGCCGCGGCGGCTCACCTCAGCCAGATGCAGCTGTACCGCAAGATCAAGGCTCTGACCGGCAAAACCCCCTCCCGTTTCATCCGCGGGTACCGGCTGCGGCGGGGCATGGAACTCTTGAGGGCGGGGAAACTGACCGTCGCCGAGGTTGCTTATTCGGTCGGGTTCGCGGATCCCAGCTACTTTTCGCGCACCTTTCACCAGGAATTTCGGCACAACCCAAGCCACTTCGTAAATAGCTGATAATCAGCCGGTAGGGATTTATGTTACGCGCTCATCGTAAGATAAGTACCCGTAATTTTTCGGGTCCGGTATGCATGTTTCATAGAATGTAGGATGTCTGCGAGCCGGGGATATGGGTAGCGGTCCACCTTTACGGCACCTTCAGAATACAGACACTATGAACAACACGCGACTACTCCTATTTACCGCCCTTTTCCTACTTGGCATCTTTACCGAAGCCTTCGCCCAGGACTTCTACCTGCCCACCTCCACAACCTCCCGGGAAGCCCTGGCCGCCTACGTTAAGGCTACCCAACTGGGGGCCAACGTTCACTTCGCCGAAGCCCGGAAGGAGATCGACCGTGCCCTGGAAGAGGACCCGAATTTCTTCATGGCCTATAACTACCTGATCCAGGTACTGACGCCAGATAACGAACGCCCCGCCCTCATCAAGCGGGCCTTAGCAATCGACCCGTCCGACCTGAACCGGGCCGAACGGATTATGCGCGACTACCTGGTGGCCGTCCAGGAGGACCCGGAAACCACCCCCGAGCAGGCCATGCAGAACCTCGTGAAGGCCTACTCCAAAACCCCCGAAGCCTACGAATGGGCCTACCTGCACGCCGCTTACACCCAGAAGGATAGAGCGGCCGCGCTGAACTACGCCGAAACGCTGATGCAGCTCGCCCCCGACTACGGACCGGTGCACAATACAGTAGCCTACATCCACATGGACGCCGGTGAAATGCAGGAGGCGAAGCAACACCTCGACCGCTACGTGGAACTGGCCCCCGAAGAAGCCAACGCCTACGACAGTATGGGCGAATACTACGCGAAAAACGGGAAGTACTGCGAATCCGCCCAGTACTACGGGAAAGCCGCCTCCATGGGTATGACGACCGCTTGGGAGCGGGCGGAGAAAGCCCTCGGTATGCTGTGTGAAGCGGACGCGAACGCCCCCACCGCCGAAAGTCGGATGGCCACCGTAGCGAAGCTGTACGACTCCTTCGCGGAGGGCGATATTCCCGCGGTAGTGGCTGGGCTCGACGAACGGGTCGTCTGGCGGGAAGCCGAGGGCAATCCCCTGGCCGACAACAATCCCTACGTCGGTCCCGATGCCGTGCTCAACGGCGTATTCGCCCGTCTCGGTGCCGAGCACGAGTACTTCAAACTGAAGGACATCCAGCTCCACCCGGTCGCCGGCAACCAGGTACTGGCTACCCTCCGCTACGAGGCCAAACGTAAGACCAGCGGTCGGGAGCTTGACGTTCAGGCCGCCCACCTCTGGACCCTCCGGGACGGTAAGGTTACCGCCTTTCAGCAGTACGCCGATACGCAGCAGATTGCCGCGGCCGCTAAGAAATAGGCCGGCACTAGCCCACCGCCTCCCCAATGCGACGGGGCAGCAGGATCGACGGAACCGATGGGTCCTGACGCCGCATCAGGTAGTGCGCAATACCGCCCATTCCTAGCATCAGGCTGGGATCCTCCGCCATCCGGATGATGGAGGTATCCCAATGGTTCAGGCCCTCCGCGTGAAGTTCCCGTTCGGATAGGGTAAATGGCACCGCTCCCATCCGTTGGCGCAGCGTCAGCAGTATCTCCAGGTTCCCGATCAGCCCGTGGCACAGACAGGAGGGCCACGCCCCCTCGAATTCCGTCTCCGCTACGTTTTGGTATAGGGTCCGGGCAGCGATGCGGAGATCAGCCAGGTACTCCGGATCGCCCGTGACCTCGTAGGCCCGCAGCCGGGACAGGGCGATTCCCCCGGCTCCGTGGCACCAGGCGACTTCCGCTGACGGGGGGATCCACTCCAGACTGGCGGCGGAGGAGTGATGTCGCAGATCGAGCCAGTTGCCGGCCTCGGCGTCGAAGTAGGCCCGTTCGTAGCCTAGGGCCCGTTTGGCCGCTTCCCGTAGCCGGTCCTCCCGCGTCAGGGCGTACAACTCGCAGAGGGCCAGGATGATCCCGGCATTGCCGTGGGAAAGTCCCGTGAGTGGCAACTCACCGATCGTGTTCCAGGCGATCGCGTCCTCCTGGCTCATCGTTCGGGCCCCGTCAAGAATAATGTCGGCCGCCGTCCTGGCGGCACTTAGCGCCTTGGCCCCTAGGCTGAGTTGTACCAAGGCCATTCCGAGAACCGTTCCGGCGGCACCGGTCATCAGGTCCATCTCCTCGCTGACCGGTTCGGCGATCAGTCGGTCCAGCAGGGCATCGGCTCGGCTAAGGAGAATAGCGTTCTCCGTGACCTCTCCGACGTAAACGGCCATGTAGATCAGCCCGGCCCAACCGTTGTAAAAGCCGCGGCGGTGATCGGGTAGAATATCGTCGGCGTGGTCCAGCGCGTAGCTCATGCAGTCCACCGCGATGATCCGCTCGGTCGGCCTACGGGAGAGCCGAAAGCTGCCGGCGAAGATGAAGGCCATCCCCGCCATACCCGTGTAGACATCGCAACCGATCAGGCCAATTTCGGGTAGCGCGTCATCTTCCGACTGCAGCCAGACCGTGCCAGTTGTATCCGTGATCGCCTCGTCGAGAATACTCTGCATGATCTGCTGTAAGACGGGTTGTCGATCAGTCTGAAGCATAGGGGTCGGATCGTGGATCGTTCAGGTAGGGTCGGTTGATGTCCAAACCGTACCGCAGAAAGGCCGCCCATATGGCCCCGGCGGTGTCGGCGCGCCTATCGTCACCCGCCGCGCCCAGCGTCGCGGTGATGCCCTCGGCGATGACACGGCAGCGGTGGAGACCGAAGCTGGATGCGTTATCCGGATCGTCCGCCGCAGCCACGCCCTCCGAGATCCGGCGGGTCATCGCCGGAGTACCCTCCTGCAGGTAACCGCGGCGCGCGGCTTCGGTCAGGTCCGGCCCCAGGCGGTGCATCACGGTGGGGTAGTCGCGGCGGTAGAAGTAGAGGACCGAATTGTCGCAGCGGTAGAACCCCCGCAGGTTATTGACGATCTTGAAATCGAAGGGGATGCGGAGGTCATTCAAAGACGAGGTGACCCGGCGCATCACGTCCGCGGCATAGGGAAAGTGAGTATTCAGGTAGAGGCGGGACAGCGAATGCTGGTGGGTAAAGGGCGCTTCGCTGTGGGCAACGTAAAAGCCCTGCGAACGGGCGAACGATCCGGCCGGCAAGGCTACCGCTACGCTACCGTCGGCGGCTACGGTGCCCGGAGCCGTGAGTTGCAGCCCGTGCTTCGCGACCACGTACTGGCCGTCCCGCGATTCGTCGTCGCGGATATGCCGCCAACCGGGGTCGATACGGCCACTGCCCGCATTGGCCGCGTGTAATGTCCGGGCGATATCCACCACCGGGGCGGCGGTTACCCTTCCGGTATACGTGCCCTGTAGCATGGGTGTACCAACGCTGTAAAAGAAGCGATACAGCAGGGTGGTCACGGTGTCGACGAGCTCCGCATCATTTATGACATCCCCCGCCACCACGTCCCCGTACCAGGTCAGGGAAGTGCCGGAAAGGCCTACGGCATGGGCGATCGCGGGGAGCCAGGGCGGATAATCGGTCATGGAACGAGGGTGAATGAGCCGGTCCGGCGGGTAAGCGGAATACCCAGAATGTGTACCCAGGCTTCCAGCGGCTGCTCGCAGAATTTTTTACTGGTCTCCAACAGCATGATGGACTCCCGGGTAGGGTCGTTGGACTGCTGGGCGTACTCCAGCGCCGACTGTACCAGCTTTACGGCGATCATCCGGGCGACCAGTCTAATCGTAGCCGTCTGTCCGATACCGGGGTGGGTGGCCCGCTCCCGGTAGGCGCTCCAGCAGGCACCGAGAAGCTGCTGGAAGTAGGCGATGGAACGCGACGCCCCGGGCCCGGAAGAAGAGGACCTCGACAGGGCCCACAGTTGTACGTAGCTTTCGAAGAAGCACGCTAGGTCCCAGAGGTAGTGTCCTGGTGCGCAAAGCTCCCAGTCGATCAGGACGACCCGCGGCGACGGGGCGGTAGCGTGCAAAACGTTGTGAAGGCGTACGTCGTGGTGGCAGACGGCCCGGTTATCCCAGGCTGCTCCGACCTCATCTAGGGCACGGAGCAGCGGGGGGCTGCCCTGCAACCGCCTGGTCAGCGCCACTATCCCGGAGCTCTCGGTGGCCAGTATCTCGACCGGGGGGGCGGCGAAGGACAGGACCCAGGGCCGGCCGGTATGCGGTGGGGGGGCGGCAAAGTCTTCGACGGGCAGGCCATGCAGTGCGCCGAGTAGTTCCCCCAGCTGCCGGCCCAGGTAGGCGTGGGGCGGTTCCTCCAGCCGGTGGTAATCGTGCAGGGTCTGCCCCTCCACCCACTCCAGGACCAGCATCCTGCGGCCCACGTCGTAGTCCAGCAGGGCAGGGAGGTGGTTGCCGAAATCGACCGGAGCGCCCCGGCGGGTCAGTAGTTCGTACACCCGGGCCTCCCGGGCCACGCTGTCGTCCTCGGGCTGCTTCGCCACTTTGACGAGGCAGGTACGCGACCGGGTCTCTACCCGGAAGGATAGGTTCTTCCGCCGGAACTGGCGGATCGATATGCCGTGGCGGACGATCTCGGCGGCAGAAATCAATCCGCCGTCGATCAGGCGGCCGACTACTGTCCGGGCTCGGGTCATTAGCGGCAGAACCAGTTCCTCGTCCAGGGTTTCGGGCATACCACCGTACACACGAGCGTACACACCGTGGTGATCCGGCACGCGGCCTTGGTACAGAGGTAGCGGGTGGCTAGCGTGATGGTGGGCGTAGCCGGGGTCACTGCAACGACGGGCCCTAGGTCGGCGGAGGGAAACTGTACGTTGGCAGAGGTCCTAAGTGCTTCCTCAAGGAAATCGGCCTCTACCTGTTCGCGGGTTACGCGTACCACCTCCAGTCGGGCGCTGCGGTTAACCTTCAGCACGCTGAGTTCGGTACCGTCGTCGTCCTTGGTGCGTTCGCGAGAGGTGATGTCCGCTACCGGCACCATCGCGTAGGCGCTCAGTTCGTAGTTCAGGTATACCCTGACGTGACCGTCCCGCTCCTCCCCCAGTATGCCGTGCATGACGAGTTGGTCGCCGCGACCGGAGCGTGCCTTACGTTGCTGGTCACTGATGTCGGGCTTCAAATCCACGCCCTTGTTCGATCGGCTCTTTGCCATGGCAAAAGTAGGTTGGGCACTGGCTGAGCAGTGCGGTGAGTAATTGGGAACAACCTATGATAGGGGCCGGGGCGGTGCCTCTCCCGGGCAGTGAGGGGGTGTCTGTGTGCTATAGTGTGGCGGCGGAATTGGGCATCCGTCGGGGGGGGGTGGCGAAGAAGGTAGCGGAAATTATCCATTTAAACAAGTATTACGCCTATTTAAACCCATTGATGGAGGTATTTATCTCCCACAGTAAGCAGATATGGAAAATGAGTCAGTATAGATTTGGGCGGCGGCGCGCGGGTGCTAAGCTAAATTGCACGGACAGCGCGCACGCACGACCGATAAGACCCTCTACTTTCCCACCGTCTTACCACCCTGACCATCCGGGGCAGCAGCTCCAAACTATATCTGGGAGTTACTCTGCGGAGGAGAGGACTGCTGCATTGGAATAACAGAAGCAGCTCCATTAGCGGACAATAGGGGGCCGAACTAAGTGACCGCCAACCGAGTGCCCGGGTCACGACTGTCTCCAAAGTGATCGATACCCTGCCTACGCACTCCTTGCTTCTGGATTCGGTAGATTTTTCGCACCTGCGCGCCGCCGCACTATGCATGGTCAAATATGCATGCAGGACCGAAAATAGTAGTCCCGCCTTGGACTACCTGATCGACACCCTCGGGCAGGGGGATGACGACAGGTAACCACGACTTTGGACGTTCAAATGACTCCATCCTCTTCCTTACCTCTACCTGGATTGTCGGTAGTAACTACCGGGGACCGCTACTACCGGAGACCCTTATCAATACGCGTAAACAGTCCGATGAGGTACGGATGGATTTCGCTTAAGTCAAGATTAATCGGCGGTATACGGGAAATTGAGTGGGTGAATTCAGGAAATAACCGAACTTCCGGGTGATTCCTCCGAAATCAACCATGCGCTATCTCCCTCTCCTTTTATTGTCCACCCTCCTCGCCGCCCAGTCCCC
>CAZQNE010000107.1:0-9478 GCA_964594535.1 uncultured Lewinella sp. | reverse complement strand
ATTTCAATCCATATTCATCTGGAAGTAGCAAAGGAAGCCGTCCGCCCCCCGATAAGATAGTAAATACGGGGTCATACGCCCCCCCACGAAAGAGCTAACACACCAATGAAGCCGGTCAAAGAACCCCCGAAAAACCCTTCTCAGCCGCTCGCTCCGCATTGGCAACGGACTGTCTTTCAGCGATCTATCGACGTTCGGGCGCAGGAGTAAAATAAATTACCTCCGGTAAGCTCCCAGAGCTACCGGATACAGATATTCCGGTAGGTACAAGTTACGCAACGTTTTTTATACGAGGTGGCCTTCGGGAAGTAGTTACGTTCGATGGTCATGCGGCAGTCGTCGAGCAGCCGCCGCACCTCTTCCTTCTCCTTGTCTCCGATCGGTACTTCGACGACTTTGTTCTTGCTGCGGACGTACACCAGAAAGCCCCGCCGAACCGGCTCGGGATAGTTGTGCTCGATGAGAGTACCGTAGCAACTCAATTGAATGCGGTAGGTATCGAACAGTCGCTCCTTCCACTCGGCAAATTTATAGTCCAGGGGGGCACGCTCAGCGGTATCCAGCAGTAAGACTTCGTCGATGCGACCCCGTAACCCCGGCATGGTAAGGTATACATCGTCCTGCCGATCTACCGCCCCCAGGCGGCGGCGTAGGTAACCCTTGTTCCGGACGAGCCGATCATCGTGTATCTTCCGCCCCCGCATCACCTTGCCGTACTTCTCCTCGCTCTGGGGAATTTTAAGCACGTGCTCGAAGTAGGTGTAACGCGGACAGTACCGGTGCTGGATCAGGTGGGAAGGCGTGATACTTACCATGCTTGTCAGATAAAAAGTGCCCGTACTTCGTCCGTAACCAGTCGCTTGCTGAAGGCCTGCCCCAGTAGCACCGTCCGCTGAAGCTCCCGCTTCGACATGGTGAACAGGTACACTTTGTCCTGGTCCGGATCGATGTGATCTTCAACCTCTAGTCGCAGTTCATCGAATTCCGTATCCGACAGACTCCCCAGAAACACGGATAGCTGCACCCGGTACAATCCAGCCCGCTTGCATGCCTTCGCTACGGCCGATCTGGCCTTATCGTCCGATATATCGTACATCACCCATCTGATCATTGATCTACTAGTTTAGTCGGCACCTGCGTCCACGCCCTAAGCTGCCTCGATTTGCAGTTCTTCAGGAGGTTCCTGTGCCAGGATCTCGTTCGCGAACCGGTGCGCTTCCAGTTGCATCACGTGCATGCGGGTCAGATTACGCCGGCGGTGCCTAACTTTATCTTCGTCCAGGTACTTGGTTAACTTGGTCAGCAGCAATTCCTTTCCCTCCTTGGTCAATCCCACCCCTATGCTCAAGTCCGTGAAGTGCTCCCGGTTGATACGTTTGCCACTAAATAGCCGGAACACGACGTAGTCGGCGTGAATACGGTAGGGCTCGATGAAGTCGTACACCATACTTTTCTGATTGTAGTCGTCGCGGTGCAGGAAACCAACGTAGGGGTCCAGTCCCGCCAACATCAGGGCCTTTTCGGTACGGCCGTAGAGCACCCCGTAGGCGTAATTTAGAAAGGCATTGAAGGGGTCGAGTGCGGGACGAAAGCTGCGCCCGTCGAAGCTATACGCCTCGGGCATACAACTGCTCAGGGTTTGAAAATAAAGCCGACCGGCCGTTCCCTCTATCCCCCGTATCGTATCGGCGACCTCGGTGATCATCCGGCCGGGCTCCTCCAGCGCGGTGATGCTGGCGGCTAACATGTGAATGCGCTCGCGTCGGTCGTCAAGTACCCCGGCTAGTCGTTTACGGTGTTTGCGCAGGGTGGTTAGCAGGGTGGCCTGTTGTTCCAGTTTTTGGTTTAGCCACTTGATGGTATAGGCCAGGGCCTGGGGGCCGATGCTAGCCCGCAGTTGTTCTTTCCGGATGCGGGTCGTACTGCCCAGCCGGGAATGCCACACCCGGCCGAGGGGCTGCCCGTTCGATTCGGCAAAGACAATGTCGATATTGTGCGTAAGGGCCAATTTGACGGCTTCGGTACTCAGTGCTCCCGGCACGGTAAATACGATAGACTTGACCTTACGGGCGGCAAAGTGAAGTTTGCGGGGGCTGCCATTCTCATCCTTAGTGGTAAGCTCGAAAAGGGCATCCTTTACGTGTACGTAGGTACCGTAGGAGGTGATGTTAAGTTGGAGAGAGCCGGGGGCGGAGCGCATGGTGTATAAGGCAGTTTAGGGTAAGGGGCGGCGGGGCGCGGGTGCGGTGGGGATGGGGACTTTCGTTTAGTTAGGAACGACCGTACCGAATCCTTTACTGGTGGACTTTCCAATCCCCAGACCCTCGGGGAAGGCTACGTTAGCACTGAATTCCCCCGTGTACATCTGCATACGTTGATTTTTAAGCGTGATCAGCCGGGGTTTTAATCGGGCACTGACCAAGATGGGTTGCTCAGCTACTACTTCACAGCCGATTCCCCTGAGGGCCGTAACCAGGTGAGTCACGATCAACTTGTTGAGGTAGGCGGTTTGTTCGCTTTGCGCCAGTCCCCTGAAGGTGGCGTAGTTGCGTTGATTGAAGGCGTAGAGCGGACTAGCGAACCGGTACTCGCGCATCTCGGAAATACGTCCGGCGGCTACCTGCTTCACGTCGAGTTCTTTTTCGTCAACGACCACCCGCTGGCCGGCTAGCCGCAGTTCGTTGATGTCCATAAAGGCGTCGAGGAGTAAGCGAGCCCCCTGCGCGACCCCATACACGGCAGGTACGCCCCGAATAACTTTGTACTGGATGAGGGAATACGCATACCGAAACCCCTCCTCCGCCGTGTGATTATGAAATAGAATAGAGTCGGCCCCGAATGCCCGGGCGAAGTACCCCCTGAGCTTCCCGGCATCCTGCGGACGTAGGCGTACGGTCGGAAAACTTAGCGTAGTTAGGTCCACCCGCGTAGTATGATCGTTGGTTAGCAGCATACAATTATGGGGTCGTCCTCTTCAAAATAGCCCGTGATCAGGTCGTAGCAGCGGCGGTAGTCATACATCCCCTCCTCGGCGGCTAACCGAATAAAGGGACGGTCGGCAGCCTCTTCCCGAAGCTCTTCGGGTAGGTACCGTTCGGGAAACTGCACGACGTAACGAAGCAGGGCGGGTCGCAGTAGCCGTAGCTCCCGTTTTTTGTCCCAACGACCAAGTGATTTGTCGTGAAGAATATGCTCTTTAAGCTGCCACAGCTGGCTGGTCGTAAGTACTCGCCCATCGTGAATCGTAACGGAGGGCAGATGCTGCGGATCGTCGATAAATACACCGTAGCGAACCATGCCGTGGTCGATCAGCTGGACTTCACTAGCTACCCGCTCGAAGAGTAACTGCCGCATCCCCTCCAGGATACGTGCCGAATCCTCGTTCCCTTCGGCTATGCCCGCCCGGACCTTCTCCGCGTAAGCTTCGTTCAGGTCGAAAAAGGCCGCTTCGGGAATCAGCGTATCACCAGTTGCTTCGATGGCTTCCCGTAACACGCGCTCCGTATAGCGAAGCGACAGGTCACCGTAAATCTTCCCTGCCGATTGCTGATTATGGAACAACCGAACGCTCCCGCGCGATTGCTTCCCATTCCGGTTACAGCGCCCGGCACTCTGGTTGATGCTATCCAGGGGCGCGAAGGCGCGGTAGACTACATCTAGATCAATATCGACCCCGGCCTCGACGACCTGGGTAGAGACTACGACCAGGCGTTCTCCGTCGGGCCTCCTGCTCTTCACCCGCTCGATGATCCGTTGCCGCAAAACGGGTAGGATGGCACTGGAGAGGTAGAGGTAGGTCGTATTTGGTTCGGCGGCGGATTTCAGTTCGTCAAAAACTAGCTGGCTCTCCCGGACAAGGTTCAGAATGAACAGGAAGCTACGTCCCGGCTCCTTGGCTACGGCCGCTTTAAATATCGGGATAAGCTCATTCAGGTCTTCAGGACCGTCCTGCCACAAACTGAGGTCCAGGTCGATCCGGTTCATGGCCGTAAAGACCTGCCGTGTGTAGGTCCGGTCGACATCGGTGAGTTCGGTCACGCAGCCGGCGGGCATGAGAAAGGGCTGGGTCGCGGTAACGAAAATAAAACGGGTGCCCAGGTACTCATGCAGCAGCTTTAGGGATCTAGCCACCGCCTCGAAGTACTTCGCCGGAATGTTCTGTACCTCATCGAGGATCACCACGGCGTTCGCCAGGTTATGGAATTTACGTAACTGCCGGTTCCGGTTACTGAACAACGTATCGACAAACTGGACGAAGGTGGTCACCGTCAGGGTATACTCCCAGCCTTCGACTAGATATTCCCGCTCTGAGTAAGTCAGCTGATCCGTTACCTCGTCTTTTTGGTTGGGCCAGTCTGCCAGGTAGTGGTGCTTGGCGATCAACTTGGCTTGCAGGCCGACCGTATCCAGGATGTCGTCGAGCACACTCGCGTTTTGATCGATAACCGAAGTGAACGGTAGACAGTAGATGATACGGGGGGTGCAGTCCTTCCCCTGCGATGCGTAGTCAGCCTGCATCAGTCGTTGTAAACCAACGGCGGCACTGTAGGCCGTAAGTGTTTTACCGAGTCCGGTGGGCAGGGTGATGGAGTAGAAGCCCCGGTTAGAGTGGGCATCCAGTGTCTCCTGTACCCGCTGATACGCTTCCTCCCGCATCCGATTGATCTCAGTCGGCGGAACATCGCCAAACTTCCGCTCCTTGTACTGGTCGATCAGGCCATCGGGCAGGGCGGTGGTACTAGCGGTCAGTTCGGCACCGGGAAGCATCAGATCCCCCTTATCGCCCGCCAGTAAGAGGCTGAACAAGAAACGTGTCTGGAGGAACGGCGTATAGTCCGTAGCCCGTTTGAGTACCCGGTACGCTCGCCGAAAAGTGCTGAATCTAGCCCCCCGCCGGACTTCCTCGTAGCTAGCGGCAAAGGTATAGCCAGCCTCCGCCAGCAGGGGACGTAGATTATCCAGATCGCAACGCTGCCACATCTCCTCGCCTAATTCTATATACTCCCGATCAGGAAAATTTGAGGACACCATATCGCGCAGGTGACCGTGATGGCGGAAGATGATCTCGGCCATGATTAGGCGGAGCAGTTCGGAATACTGACCCTCCGTGCCGGCTAGGGCGACCAGGGCCCCGAGTGGGGAATGGGGTAACAAGTCCGGGCGCTGGTCGACTAGTTGGGCGATCTCTAGGTAGTCGGACCGGCGGCGAAAGTCCGCTACATAGTTTGCATCCAGCCCGTCTAATTCTTCATTGTTTCCCTTGGTCGCCGCGATGATCCGGTACTGGAAGGTGACAATGGCCTTCCCGAAATCGTGAAAGTAGACGAGCAACTTCCTAATCTCCTCGGCACCTGCGCCCGCGCCAAAAATATCATTGCTCAGTACCTTTGCTGCTAGCGCACGCCGCGAGACCTCATCCACGCCCCGCAGGTGCGAGAAGAGGGAACGGTCCGGATGGCTGATCAGCCCGAATTCAGAATAAGATGACACGGGCGCGTTCGTTAGTGGACCAGGAAAGGGAGTATCCATCCCGCACTTCGGCGTACAGCGAGTTGCCCCCCCGGTCGAACAGTACCTCGTCACGCACGGTCACGTCACGGGAGGGGAGCATTTCTACCGCATACTGTCCGACCTCCACCAAGCGCATGGGGCGGCCGACTGCCGGGTGTAGCCTATCCAACCGGCTTTTGGGGATGATGCTATCTACTTCCACCCGCTCCCCTACCGGTAGCGCCTGTACTGCTGCCTCTCCCCGGTACCGTACTTGCGCGATCAGGTTAGCCAGCCCGAGGGTCGGCGTATAGGCACTACGGCCGGCGGATAGCTGGTCACGCAAACTAGCGTAGAAGTCCGGATTACGGTGAGTTACAAACAGTCGGTAACTAGGCCGGTACAAAAATTCCGTCAGCGTCGGCTTGCGGTTGGACTTGGACGTGCCGGCGTAGATGGCACCGAACCCCGGGCGCAGATTGATCGTCATGCGCTGCGTTCGTACGGGCGCAAGCAACTGTAAGGCTATACGACATTCTCCTTCAGAAAAGCGCTCGAGGTAGGCGTTCTCGTGACGCGGAAGCCCCATTATAGCACCGATCAAACCGTATACCGCCGTTTTAGTCGGTACGGGTAAGGTCAGGGCGGTGGTGGTTGCGTAGATCCGCTTGTAATGCCCGTACGGCCCACTGAGATCGAAGACCAGGGCACGGTCGGGTACATCAGACATGGTCGATACGTAGGATATCCTCGCTAAGCTGAAGCCGGTCGTCGAGTTGTACGTGAATGGCCCCGATCTTATCGCGGTGCTTGTCGAGTACGGTGTTGAGGCGGCTAACGTCGAGCACGTAGTCGCTCGTATCGGTTAGGGTGTCGTTATCCTGCCCCTCCACGTAGTCCATGCGCAGGTACTCCAGCAGGTCACCAATAAAGAATTGGGGTTCGGTGTAATCTACCTTCACCAGCAGTCGCGGCATGTGTCCTTTTTTGCTGCGGCTAAGTAGTCCTTTGGTCCCCTTCCAGAGCGCGTCCATCATCTGGGCGACGTCATCGTCGGTAAGTCCGGTGCTCTGAGCGGCTAGCTCGTTGATCACGCCGTGAAAACCGATCAGACCGTAGGTGATGTTAAACTCTTCACGGAAGGTGCGTTGTTGAGCGCCATCAGGAGCAAACGCCCCAGTTCCTTTAATGAAATTTTTACGTACAGGATGCAGACTCGTTCCCATACCAAACTGCACGGGACCAGTAAGGTTAAAGACCTTTTCCTTTGTTTCTTTAGACTTTTTGGGCGCAGAAACGCCTCCAAATAACCGTACATCAATGAATTGCCGGATAAATTCTTCTCTATCCTTGTATTTCTCTGCACGTTTTGCACTTGTAGTAGGCACGCCATCGAAGTCGCGGATGAATACATCCCGGTCGGGTTCGCTACCGTCGTGACCGTTGGCGATGAGGTAGTCGCGCACGGTACGCTTCAGGCGCACGTCGGTGACCAGGCACTGCCCCGTGTATTCGTTCATGCGGGGTTCGTTGGCGTTATTGGGGTCGCCGTTAGGGTTGCAGTTCTTGCAGTCGTACAAAAAGAGAATCTCGCTGCGTTGGGAAATAGTAGGCATGGGAGGTGATAAGTTGATAACTGGTTTAGTGATGGGGGCGGCGGAGCGCGGGTGTGGGCTTAGTCGGTAGAAGCGGCGGACTCAGCAACTTCATTCCGTGCTTTGGCTTCGGTCGCCAACTGTAGGCCGCGACGCTGCTGAATAACCATGCCCGAAACAAAAGCAAAGCTGGCCTGGTCGCGGCTGACCTTATCCCCCTTTTGGGTAAGTAGGTCGGTAGCTTCGGCCATCAGGTTCGTAATGACTACGTAGGGCAGGTACTTCGCCGTCGCGGTACGATCCTGGTACTGACCGATCTTTTCCATCAGCTTGGGGATCAAATTCCGTAGTTCCTCTACGCTTAGGTTAAGGCTGTTGAGCTGATTGAGGAAGGGTTTGCTGTTGAGGGATTTGTACTGCGCATAGGTCAGCATACCGGTCAGTACCCCAACCATGAACGCACCTCGTAGGGCCGGACTTCGGTCGTAGTACTGTCCGTGTTCGTCCAGGTACTCCTGAATGTTCATAGATGCCGTTTGGGGTTCTTGTTCCATTAGAGTGGGTTGAATGGGTGAGATGAGGTTTAATTCGGCTAGGTACTGCCAGGAGGCGATACCGCGCATGACGTCCAGGGCCATGTAGTCGTTTTCGCTCCGGTTTTTGAAGGAGGTGCGCACGCGATCCATTACGGTGGAGAGCAGTAGTTCCTCCCGAATGGGTTCTCCGTAAAAAATCCCTTCCAGCAGCCGGTAGAAATCGGGATGAATTCGAATGCTGTTACGGCTTCCCTGAAGAAAGAAGTTGCGTAGGGTCACCAGCGAAAACTGGAAGCCATCCTTTCCCGTAGCGAAGGGACCGCCGTAGCGTCGCTGGACGCGGGATTGAGCCGTCTTCAGTTTGAGTAGGTGACTAGGGTTGAGGTCCTGTAGGTAGAGCGTGATGGCTAGCTGCGCCTGTTTCCATTGGAAGAACAAGATGTCGTACAGTGCCTCTCCGTCCTGTAGCTCCCCCTCCCCAATGGCGGCTTCCACCGTTTTATCGGTACCCAGCAGGGGTTCCAACTGCTTGTCGAAGCGGCTCGTATTGTCCCGTTCGGTCAGCGTATCGGCTAGCGTGAGTAGGAGTTCATCGTCCGGTTTGATGAGCCGGGGCACGATCACGTACTCCAGGGGGTAAAAACGGGCCGCCAGTTTATTGAATACGAAACGCCGCGCCGCCTCCAGGCTCTTAACCGCCTCGCGACTCACTGGAAACATGCGGTAGGAGTGCTTGTCGTTGAATCCTCCCCGGTTGAAGGCGCGCTCGTTGACCGTAAAGCCGAGGGTGTCGACCCGCCCCCAGACTTCCACGGACTGAGCGCCGGTCAATGCACAGGTCTTGTTTTTCGCCGAGCTCTTATCGTGATACTTAGCGTATGCTTCCTGATCCAGCAGTTCGCGCAATTGCTCGATTTCACCTAACCATCGCCCGTCGATCTGTAATGTATAGATGTAGCGGACACGCGCCTGCCCGGCGAACTGCTTCAGCTGGTTTTCAATCTGCCGTAACCCCCGGGCCCGGGTTTCGTCATCCGGAAAGTAGACGCTCGGGGAGCTGGGAACGGTTCGCTCCAGGCGATCCATTATTTTGTCTACGTTGACTTCGTGCTCCTCGCGCTTCTTTTCATTACTCAGGTCGGTCATGGGGTAAAACGGTCCGGTAGCTACCAGGGGGGCCCCCCTTGAACCGCGGGGCTTGCGGTATAAATAACGACCGGCCTGCTCGCGATTGTAGTTCACCAGCTCAGCTTCCAATACATTTCCCTTCACCACGGGTAAAACCAGTACGCGGGCCTCCCCTACGTAGCCCGCAAACGGATCCGCGTAGCTAGCAAAATAACGTTCATAGTGCGGGTCGGTGCGCATGGCCGCGCCCAGGCGGTAGAGAGATTGGATCATGGTGGCCGGTCGTTAGGGGTAAAGGTGAGGAGGGTGAGGGTAAATTAGCTTCATCCTCATCGTAGAACTGCGTAGCTCGAGAGAATTTAAGTGCTTTCCTGATAAACGAGGAAGAATCTCTCGCATACGTGCAGATGATCACAGGCACACAATAGGTCTGCGGGGATTTGATCCATGTGCTGTAAGTAGACTTGGCGGGGGCAGCTACAACATTGATAGCATCCTTGAAAGATGCCATAGTCCCCCGAACGCAGAAGGTTCATGGTAGGAAATTTTGCTATAAGTAGCTACTTCCGTACCTTTACAGTACCAATGAGCGGTTGCGAAAGCAGCTTATCAGACCCTTTCTGGTTCCTGCCAGAAGGGGTTTTTTATTGAATGTTAGCAAGGTAAGAAGAATGTAGTAGAGGTTATGTCAGTCAAGAAAGCAAATTCGCGCGCATGCGATCTAAGGTA
>CAZQNE010000106.1:0-9514 GCA_964594535.1 uncultured Lewinella sp. | reverse complement strand
ACAAATGGATCAACTGAAACTTCGCAGCCGGTCGGCGTTGATGGGTCTCAACACCGAGTACCAACGCCCGCTATTTGAAGAAATTAATTGGGATGACCCCCTCATTTTTATTCTGGGGCCGCGGGGGGTGGGAAAGACCACGCTCCTGTTACAACGGCTAGCTGTCCTGAGCCTTCCCCCTTCGGAGGCGCTCTACGTGGACCTGGGGGACCTCCACTTCCAGGCAAACCGCCTCGTTGACTTTACCGAGTCGTTCATCGAGCAGGGCGGGCGGTACTTATTCATCGATGAGGTACACCGTTACGGATTCGACAGCTGGGCTGCTGAACTGAAGCAGCTCTACGATTTGTACCGCAATCGGATCAACATCGTGGTGACGGGTTCCTCCGTCGTACGCATCCTGAACAAACAGGCTGATCTCAGTCGCCGGGTGCTAAGCTATCGCCTCGCTGGACTTTCTTTCCGGGAGTACCTACTCCTGACCGAGGACATCTCCGTTCCCCGGATCGCGCTGCGTGATCTGCTGCGTGATCACGTTGAGATAGCGGCAAACCTGAGCGTTCGCCTGCCGCCCCTCCAGCCCAGACTACAGCGGTACTGGAAGATTGGGTACTATCCCTATTTTCTCGAGCGGCCGGTAGCCTACGCCGACCGGCTGGCGGCATCCGTGCAAACCGTACTGGAACACGACCTGCCCTACGCTACGGATGGCGCCAACATCGATGCGCGTAAGATTGGCCGCCTGATGTACGCCGTGGCATCCTCCGCCCCCTTCATTCCTAACATCAAAAAATTGAGCGAACGATCCGGCATCAGCCGGGTCAGTCTGCTGCGGTACCTGGAACTGCTGGAGAATGCGCGGCTAATTTTATCCCTCCGCAAAGACTCCAGGGGGATAGCCGCTCTCGGTAAACCGGATAAGCTCTTCTTGGACAATCCCAACCTATTACATGCCCTAGCTCCCCAGCAGGTAAATATGGGTACGTTAAGGGAAACCTTTTTTCTGAATCAGCTCAGTTACCTCACCCAGGTCAGGGGGCTACAGCCGCCCGAAATTCGGCTTCCGAAGGCAGGGGATTTTCTGTTCCGGACCGGGAATGAGGACTTCCTTTTCGAGATCGGGGGAGCGGATAAGAGCTTCGCTCAGATTGGCAGGGCAGACCATCACTTCGTTGTTGCCGATACTACCCTTACCGAAGACTCCCGGCGTATACCGCTGTGGCTGTTTGGATTTCTGTACTGATTGTACCCACCAACCTACCCGCCCACCCCACGTTCCCTACCTAAACAAGCTTACGCCGTGACCGCCACTTTTCCCCAAACAGCTACCCTCACCCCCGGTATCCGGGCCATGCTGCCCTTCCTCTACGCCGCCTGGTCGGACCGCCACCTCAGCGTGGCCGAAATCCGCGGCATCCGCAAGCACGCCGCCGCCCTGCCCTTCCTCACCGAGGAGGACAAGCGCACCCTCCTGTACTGGAGCGACCCGGCCCGCCCCCCCAGCCGCGAACGCTTCCAGCAGTGGTTCAGCAGTAGCCGGGAGGCGGCCGAAGAACTGCCCGGCGACCGCCCCGTTAGCCTGGCCGAACTCGGCGTCTGGCTGGGGCGGGCGGCCGAGGAGGAGCCCGAGGCGCGTTCCGACTTCTGGCAGCAGCAACTCGCCCCCCTGCGCGAGATCGAGGCCGAACTCGGCGGCGTACGCGAAGACACCTACCGCACCCTCTTCCCCCGCTACGACGAACGGGAAAAACTCTTCGAAGCCATCCGCGAATCGAGCGTGGACCCGGCCGACATTCAAACCATCCTCGACGGCAAGCACGCGGAGATGATCGCGCGGGTCAAGGAAATCCTGCTGCGCCCCTCCTTCGAACGCCCCACCCTGCGCATCAAGGAGGACTACCGCAACCAGGTCCTGCGCTGGTGTAAGGAACTCGCCGATGAAGGCATCGGCGCCCTCTCCTACCCCGAGGAGTACGGAGGCCGGGATAGCATGGCCGCCTACGCCGCCGCCTTCGAAACCATTGCCTACCACGACCTGAGCCTGACCATCAAGTTCGGCGTGCAGTTCGGGCTCTGGGGCGGGGCGGTCTACAATCTAGGTACCGAGCGCCACCACGAGGCCTACCTGCGGCAGACCGGCACCCTGGAACTGCCCGGTTGTTTTGCCATGACCGAGACCGGCCACGGCAGTAACGTGCGCGGACTGGAAACCACGGCCGTCTACGATCCCGAGCACCGGGAGCTGATCGTCCACTCCCCCAGCGTGGGTGCCGGCAAGGAATACATCGGTAACGCCATGCACAGCCGGATGGCGGCGGTCTTCTGTCAGCTGATCGTGAACGGGGAGAGCCACGGCGTCCACGCCGTCGTCGTGCCCATCCGCGACGAACAGGGGCTGGTGCTGCCCGGCATCCGGGTCGAAGACAACGGCTACAAAATGGGCCTCAATGGCGTCGACAACGGCCGGCTCTGGTTCGACCACGTGCGGGTGCCGGCCACTAATCTGCTGGATAAGTACGGCGGCATTACGGAGGAAGGAACCTACAGCAGCCCGATCGAGAGCCCGACCCGCCGCTTCTTCACCATGCTCGGCACCCTGGTGGGCGGGCGCGTCTTCGTGCCCCGGGCCGGACTCAGCGCCGCTAAATCCGCCCTCACCATCGCGGTCCGCTACGGGCTGCGGCGGCGGCAGTTCCCGGGGGAGAACCTACGCTCCGAGACGATCATCCTCGACTACCCGAACCAGCAACGCCGGCTGCTACCCCTGGTCGCTAAGGCCTACGCCATCCAGTTCGGGCTCGACCACCTGCTGGACCGCTACGTGCAGCGCAGCGAGGAGGAAATGCGGGAGATCGAAGCCATGGCGGCCGGACTGAAATCCTACGCCACCTGGTTCACCACCGCCGCCATCCAGGAAGCGCGGGAGGCTACCGGCGGCAAGGGCTACCTGGCGGAAAACCGCATCGCCGACCTCAAGGCCGACACCGACATCTTCACCACCTTCGAGGGCGACAATACGGTACTGATGCAGCTGCTGGCCAAGAGCTTGCTGACGGAGTTCAACAAGTCGTTCCGGGAAGACGGAAACGTGGCCGTACTGAAATTTATCGGGCGGCGGGTCTCCACCCTGGTCACCGAACAAAACCCCTACGTGGTGCGGCAAACCGACCGCGAGCACCTTGAAAGTCGGAGCTTCTATCAGTCGGCCTTCCAGTTCCGGGCGCGGCGGTTGCTGGTCAGTCTGGGCCAGCGGCTGCGGGCCTACATCAAGGACGGGATGAGCAGTTACCGGGCCGGTCTACTTTGCCAGACCCACATGATCGCGGCAGCCGGGGCCTACGTGGAGCAACTCGTGCTGGACGAAAGTCTGAAACGGCTGGACGCGCTGGAGGGCGGCGGCGCGCGGGTGCGAAGCCTACTGGAAAAAACCATCCTACTCTACGCCATGCACACCATCGAACACCACCGGGGCTGGTACCTGGAAAGCGACTACATCAGCGGGCAGAAGAGTAAGGCCATCCGCAAACTGGTCGATAAGCTCTGCGCTGAACTGCGTCCCGAAGCCGGGGCCCTGGTGAATGGCTTCGGGATACCGGATGAGCTTTTGGGTGCTCCGATAGCACGCTAATCCAATTATTCAGTCAAATTTTCGGATTGCGATCCGTAAATTTGGCTGAATGATTGAGAGAGCTCTTAATAATCTTATTACCGACGACCTCTATAGGGGAAAGGTAATCGTCGTGCTAGGACCGCGACAGGTAGGTAAGACTACCCTGGTTCGCCAGTTGGCTGGAATGGAAGTTCCTGACTATCTATACCTGAACGGCGATCTCGAATCGGTACAAGCACTTCTACATACGCGTAGCCTTGAAAACCTACGGTCCGTAATGGGAAATCACCGGTTGGTTGTGATCGACGAGGCACAGCGTATTCCTGAAGTTGGCCTAAAGCTCAAGATACTCGTCGATGCGCAACCCGACGTACAACTACTGGTGACCGGCTCTTCCTCACTGGACCTTGCCTTTGGGGTGAATGAGTCACTAACGGGTCGGAAGTTTGAATACTATATGTACCCCGTTGCTTTCGCGGAACTTCATAAAACCTGGGGAGGTGCCCGGGCGAATGACTCACTCGAACAGCGCCTGCTCTACGGAAGTTACCCCGAAGTGATCAATGAGGCCGGCCGGGAGCGCCGCTACCTCGATCTACTGGTAGATAGCTATTTATATAAGGACCTACTCTATCAAAATACCGTCCGCCGTGTCGACCTACTGAAGAAGATTCTTCAGGCGCTAGCCTTGCAACTGGGCAGTGAGGTGTCGTACAATGAAGTTGCAAAGACCGTTGGTGCCGATCCGGCTACGGTAGAACACTACATCGATCTGCTGGAAAAAGCATTCGTAGTATTTCGTCTATCCAGTCTGAGTCGTAACGTACGCACGGAGATCAAAAAGCGCCGCAAGATCTACTTCTGGGATAACGGGGTGCGTAACGCTCTGATTGCTAACTTCAGTCCGCTACACCTACGCCAGGACAAAGGTGCCCTGTGGGAGAATTTCCTGGTCAGCGAACGATTGAAGATGAAGCAGTACCGCCAACAGTACTTTAACACCTACTTCTGGCGTACCTACTCTCAGCAGGAGATCGACTACATTGAGGAGAGGGATGGTACGATCACTGCCTACGAATTTAAATGGAACCCGACGAAGCGGGGCCGTTTTCCCGCGAGCTTTCGTGATGCGTATGAGGGGGCACGAACTCACACCGTGAATACGGATAATTACATGCCCTTCGTACTTGGGGAAAGTTTAGACAAGTGAACGGTCGATACTTCACTCCCTCCAAAAAGGGAAAATGCTCGATCCCGTAGTCAAAAAGTATCCCGGGATCTAAGAGGAACAATTGGAGGCGAACCAGTATCCCGAACTAAGGTGAAATTGAACGTAGCAGTGCTACAGTACTAGCGGAAGAATGACACGATAAAACATTTGCACAAGTGAACTAACCTAAAGTACGGATTTTTCCCCGACACCCGCGCCCCGCCGCCCCCCATACTGTACTTCGTCCGGTCAACACCATCCCCTCCCCGGGGTTAGGATAAAAAAGCAATCTGATGTACGAACATTTATTATCCTCCTACACCCTCGGAAATACGGAATTGAGTAACCGCGTCGTGATGGCCCCCATGACCCGCTCCCGCGCCGTGGGCAACGTACCCAACTCGATGATGGCCACCTACTACGGCAACCGCGCCGGGGCCGGGCTGATCATTACGGAGGGGACTTCCCCCAGTCCGAACGGGCTCGGCTACCCCCGCATCCCCGGGTGTTTTACGGACGAGCAGCAGGTGGGCTGGAAATTGGTCACGGACGCCGTACACGAGCGGGGCGGAAAGATCTTCCTGCAGTTGATGCACACCGGCCGCGTCACCCACCCCGATAACCTGCCCCCCGGAGGCCGCATTCTGGCACCCAGTTCGGTAGCCCTGGAGCAAACCAAGATGTACGTCGACGGGAAGGGCGAACTGGACATCCCCCTGGCCCGGGAGATGAACCTGCACGACATCACGACCACCATCACCGAGTACGCCGACGCCGCCAAACGGGCCATCGCCGCGGGCTTCGACGGGGTGGAACTGCACGCCGCCAACGGCTACCTGCTGGAGCAATTCATCAGCCCCATCACAAACAAACGCGACGACCAGTACGGGGGCTCGATCGCCGACCGGCTGCGTTTCGTACGCAACGTGGCCGAAGCTACCGTCGCCGCCATCGGTGCCGATCGGGTCGGGATGCGCATCAGCCCCTACGGCTACTTCAACGAGATGGGCCCCTTCGACGACGTAGATGCTACGTACACCGCCCTGGCTGAACTAGCTACCGAAATCGGATTGGTTTACCTACACACCGTGGATCACGAAGGCATGGGTGCCCCGGCCGTACCGGAGCGAATCAAGCAGACCGTACGCAGGGTTTTTGGGGGTACGCTTATCCTATCGGGCAATTACAACCCCCAGCACGCCGAACGGGATATCGTGGCGAACCGGGGCGATCTGGTGGCTTTCGGTCGGCCCTTCATCTCTAACCCTGATCTGGTGGAACGTTTCCGGCAGCGGGCGGAGGTGACCGTACCCAATCCGGAGACCTTCTATACGCCGGGGGTGGAGGGGTATTTGGATTATCCTAGATTGGTGGAGAGAGAGTAGATTGCGCGTCGTTGGCACATTGGGCGGTTTAAGGCGTCCGACGGGTTAAACCGTCGGACGCCTTAAACCGTCAGCATTTACTCGTGCTCAGACCCCTCAAACTTCTTGATCTCTTCCCCCAGGTCGTAGACCACCACTTCCGGGGCCACGTGCCGCCGTAGAATCCCCGCCCCGATGGCCGACTGGTAGCCGCCGCCGCAGTGGACCACGATGGGGCGGTCCTGGGGAATTTCCGCCCACCGGTCGCGCAGTTCGTAGATGGGTACGTTGATGGCGCCGTAGAAGCGGGTATCGGTCTTGGCCGGCTTCGGGGGGCGCACGTCCACGATGGTGAAGCGACCGGTATAGTTGTCGCGGAAGTCATCAGTGTCTAGGATAGGTTCCGTTACGGTGCCGGGTGGGGTATCGAAGCGGTCCACCGCCATCAGCTGGGCGTCGTAGCCGATCTTGGCTACCCCTTCGGCTAATGCGTAGGCGGCGTCTTCGTCCTGGTCCACTAGCAGTCGGAATGATTCCCCCGGCCGCACGATAGTACCCAACCAGAGGGCGAAGGGACCGTTGCGTTGGATGTTGATGGCGCCGGGGGCGTGGCCCTCGCGGAAGTCCGCCGCGTCGCGGGTATCGATCAGCAGGACCTCCTCGCCCCCGATCGGGACGCGGCCCGTGGGTACGCCCACGTCGCGGGGGTGGGTGGCATCGGTGGCGACGGCGGTTTCGGTTTCTTCCAGGATGACGACATTGTCGTGGGCTTCCACCACGCGCTCCTCGGTACGGACGGGCGGGCGGTGTGCTTCCGGCAGGAGGGGGCCAAAGGGGGTCATGGCATCGGCCCAACTGGGGTAGCCTTCGGGGTTTTGTTGTTGGCAACCGTTTACGTAGGCGGGTACGAAGGGGTAGTCTTCGGTCAGCCAGTCCGTAAACTCCTTTTCGTTCTTTTTCTTGAACACGGAGCTTTCGTCCTTTGCTTCCGTCAGGTTGAAGTGGCTATGTGTATGGTCACCCATTTTGGCGAAGTGGGCATCTTCCCCGAAACCGGAATACACGGTGGCCCGGTCGTCAAAGCCACCGATAATTTTGTGGATGCTGGTGTATTCTTGCTTCGCGTAGGTCTGGGGGCCGTGCAGGGGATTCTTGTCGCCGGGTCGCGGCAGGGGATAGCCGGCCCCCATATTCAGCAGGGTGCCGCCGGTGAAGATGGCGTGCACCTTCCGATCGGCATCGATGGCCAGGGCGCAGATGCTATCGGCGGTGTAGCCGGGAGTAAGCTGGGTCTGTAGGTGGCAGCCCTCCCCGAATGGAATCATGGTGGCCCGCCCGGCCTCCCGGAAGGTTCCCTCGCCGTGGAAATGGTAGGTACTGGCCCCAACCATTTCGGCCCCGGTGGCGGTGCGGAGTTCGGCCCACCCGCTGGCAAAGGCCCCCGGGGTGTGGGTCATCACGATAGCCCGCAGGTGCAGTTTGTGCTCGCCGAGGTAGTCGAGGTAAGGTTGGACGCGGCGGCCCGGATCGATGGCAATGGCATCGTGGCCGTCGGTGACGAGGTAGGAGTACTGGTCGAGGGTTTCGTCGTGAAATCGTTGTACGGTCATGGGCGGCGGAGGTTAGCGTTTTTGGTGTAACGGTCCGCGGGGCCGACCATGTTCGCAACCTTAGTAACGGCGGGTGATGAGGGGCGACTGACTACCGGGCCCGCCGGGGCGTTTCCGGAGCTCGTCGAGGCGGTCGCGGCACTCTTCGCAGGTAGCCAGGTGTTCGCTGATCTGGCGGTAGGCGGAACGATCTTCGGCCTTGGTCACCTCGTTCCAGTAGTCGAGGAGTTCCTCGTCGTCAGGGTGGCGGAAACTACCCAGTACTTCCCGTCCGATGCGGTAGATGATGGCGGCGGCGACGGCGGCGATCAGGTAGGTGCCCATGGACACCAGAACGGGCCGGAGGCGGGGATGGTTGGCCGACGGGGCTCCGGCCGACCGGGCTGAGCCCCCGTTCATCGAAAAAGTGCGGGGGGTAATCGACGCATCCCCTTATTTTGCCCCGATGCCCGTAGCTACCAAGACCACGGTACCGACCCTGGAGACCTTCAGCGACCGGCTGGGCGCTATGCTGGTGCGGCGGCCCTTTTACCACGCGATCGGATGGCTGACCTTCTTCGGCATCCTGGTGATCCTCCAGTTGCAGGCCGGGGAACTCGGTATCGGGTTGGTGCTGGTCAATGAGCTGATCACGGTGGCCGTATTCGCCGTGGTGGTGTACACTAATCTACTGTTCCTGTTCCCCACCTACCTGAAGCCGGGGCGGGTGTGGGTGTACCTGGCCGCGCTGATCGGGCTCTCCGTTCTGTTTACCCCTCTGGAGCTGGTCATCAAATACTTTCTGTTCAGCTACCGGGAGGCCATCCAGGTCGACCTGCTGGCGAATATGGAGCTGTACTTCCTCGGCAATTTCCTCATTGGTGGCGTCAGTTCTATCGGTAAGATCATGACCGACTGGATCGCCGAGAACCGCAAAAAGCAGGAAGCCCAGAACGAGAGCATGCAGTCGGAGCTTAAGTTCCTGAAGAGCCAGATCAACCCCCACTTCCTCTTCAATACCCTGAACAGCCTCTACGCTCTGACGCTGAAAAAATCGGATAAGGCCCCCGACATCGTCATCAAGCTCTCCGAAATGATGCGCTACATGCTCTACGAATGCAACGAGCCGGCCGTCCCCCTGCGCAAGGAGATCAACTACCTGAAGAATTACCTCGACCTGGAGCGGCTGCGCCAGAAGGAAGGCATCGACATCAGCCTGGACGTGCAGGGCGAGGTCGTCAATCAACGCATCGCCCCCCTGCTCCTCATCCCCTTCCTGGAAAATAGCTTTAAGCACGGCATCAACGCGGCCATTAAGGGCGGCTTCGTCCACGCGACCCTCCAGGTGGCCCCCCGCTCCATCCGCTTCGACCTGGAAAATACGAAGGGAAACGTACTGCCCCGCTCCCCCGACGCTACCCGACCCAGCGGCGGCATCGGGCTGGTCAACGTAAGACGCCGCCTGGAACTGCTCTACCCGGACCGCCACGAACTCACTATTCGGGAAAAGCCCACTACCTACGCTATTCACCTTACCCTCGAATTATAATCATCACCCGATCGCACAGGGACTACTACGGAAGAAATGGTTCGTACCTTTCCTTAATCCCCGCGGAGGGCTTCGTTCGGCTACGCCGTCACTGTACCCCCCGCTCGTTCGGACGACCCCTCCGGGGCCGGTAGCGACCTTCACCCCTTCACCCCTTCACCCCTTCACCCCTTCACCCCTTCACCCCTTCAC
>CAZQNE010000105.1:0-9535 GCA_964594535.1 uncultured Lewinella sp. | reverse complement strand
GCCGGTAAAGGACATGGCTAACCGACTGAACAGGGTGGTCTCGGATGGAATCGAACCATCATCGCAGGCTTCGGAAACCTGTATACTATCCGTTGTACTACGAGACCCGATGGGAGGGCAAAAGTACGTCACCCATCCGAACTGAGCAACCGCGGCGGAAGAAAAGGGTTATTCATGCTTTAACGGATTACCTATGAATTTCCTCGCCCGCAGCGCACCTGCGTTCCCGCCCCTGTTACTGCTCGTCCTGTTGGCCGGCTGCGTGTTCGTGCAGGATCGCTACACCTTCCTGCCCCCGGGCCCCTACCGCGGGCTGCTGGAACTGGAGTACAATCCCATCGTGCCGAATCCCAAGGGGGCGCCCATCCCCGAGAAGGTCGACCTGGAGTTCGAGGCGGTCACCGACGGGCAACTGCCCTTTACCTTCGAGGTGGTTTACGAAACGGATACCAGCTTCCACATCGTAATCCAGAACGGAGAGGAAGAAATCCTCGTCCCCGCCGAGCATATTTCCGCCGGGCGGGATCAGACGGTCGGCCGCGACACCCTGCGCATCGATTTCCCGGTCTACGATACCCACATCAGCGCCTACCACGAGGAAAACGTGATCGAGGGGGTCTGGGTGGTACACTACCGCGATAACTACCGCATCCCCTTCAAAGCTTATTTCGGCAAGGGCTACCGCTTCACGCCGCTGAAAAAGGAACCCGTGGCCGACCTGAGCGGGCAGTGGGCGGTCACCTTCGGCGGCAGCCGGGGGGAAGACCCCTACCCGGGGGTGGCGGAATTTCAGCAGAAGGGTAACGAGCTACGGGGCACCTTCCGTACCGAAACCGGCGACTTCCGCTACCTGGAGGGCACCGTGCAGGCCGATAAAATGTACCTGAGCGTCTTTGACGGTAGCCACGCCTTCCTCTTCGAGGCACTGATTCGTAAAGACGGTAGCCTGACGGGCACCTTCCGCAGCGGGCGCCACTACCTGACCGAGTGGACGGCGGTACGCGACGGGGCGGCCGAACTGACGGACCCGGGGGCGCTGACGCAGGTGCGGTCCGATGAACCGATCGACATCGCCTTTCCGGATGTCAGTGGGGATACGCTACGGCTGAACGAGCTGGAAGGCCCGAAGTTGGTACAGATCTTCGGCACCTGGTGCCCCAACTGCCGCGACGAGACGGAATTCCTGAAGGAATACCTGGCCGGGCACGATACGGAGGACCTCCGGGTAGTCGCCCTGGCCTTCGAACGGTACGGGGCGGCGGACGACCGCAGCCGCGCGGCCATCCGCCGCTACCGGGAGCAAATGGAGGTCGACTGGCCCATCCTCCTGGCGGGCAGTAGCGATAAGCGGGAGGCCTCCCGCGCCCTCCCGATGCTGAACCGGGTGATTAGTTTCCCGACGCTGCTCTTCGTAGACCGCGACAACCGCATCCAGCGCATCCATACCGGGTTTAACGGTCCGGCCACCTCGAAGTACGCGGCCTTCAGGGAGGAGTTCGACGCCGCCATTCAGGACTTGCTGACTAAGGAAACCCTCGTTCAGTAGCGGCTCAGTAAATCCTGCTGGTGCAGCAGGAAATCGTTGGTGGGGTCGTGGCGAAGGGCTTCGTCTACGTAGGCGCGGGCCGGCGCGTAATCCTCCGCCTGAAAGTAGTAGTTGCTCGCCGCGATGAAGGCCGTGAGCGTCCAGAGCCGGCGGTCGCGTCCCTTCGGCACCTCCGCCAAAGTACGGCGAAAGCGGAGCAGGGCTTCCCGGGCGGGAGCTAGGTCCCCGGCGGCAAACAGGTCGCGGACTTCCAGGGCGGCCTCCCGCAGAATGATGTCGGCGTAGCGGTCGGAGCGCCGGAGGAAGGGGTAGCGTACGGCGGCGGCCTCGGTGTGGCGGAGCAGCTCGTCCGGATCGGCGTGGCTGCGGCGGAGGTGAGTCAGGAGAAGTTCGGCCACGAACTGCTGAAGCGTTTCGTTTTCCGGCTCGTTGCGCAGCAGGGCTTCGGCGAGGTGCAGCGCCGGGATTAATTTACCGTCTTCCTGGTAGTGTGCGATCAGGCGCAGGCCCTGTAGCTGTTGTAGTTGCCGCCCCCACCCCCCCTGGCCGGAAGGGGCCCGGTTGCGGAAGTCGCGGAGCAGATCGGCGGCCGCCTGGGGGCCACCGGTGCGCAGGGCCACCCGCTGGCGGCGGTCGAAGCGCTGTAGTAGCTCGGCCGGGTAATACGCATTGGCGGGGGAGCTGCGCCACAGCTCGAAGAGGCGGTCTTCGATAAGCCGGGGGTCGGCATGCTTCAGGGCCGTAAGTTGGATGCGGGCGGCCTGGTCGAGAATCGTGAAGGCCGGGTGCTCCGTGAGGGCCGAAGCACGTGAAAGTCGCCCCCGGCAGCGCCGGTAGTTGCCGTAGCGATAGGAGCGTTCGGCCCGCCGGTAGTGGTAGTAAGCGACAAGATCGGGGAAGGCCAGCGGTCGGGTGGGGGAGTAATAATACCGGTAGAATACGGAATCCGCGGCCGCTACCGAAAGCCCGGTAAGCGGGTCCGTCACGGCTTCCCGTACCAGGTTGAGGTACTCCCTGCGGTAGTCGCGTTCGGCCTCCGGGCTATGGCGAAGGCTACCCGGGGCGGCCAGGGGGAGGGGAGGCGAGCTTGCTTCCGCAACGAGCAGGCATTCCCAGTGGTCTACGTAGGCGGAGTAGGGAAGGTGGAAGTGATCCAGAACCAGGGCGTGTAGTAGGGCGGCCGTTGCGTCATTGTAGAGCCCCCGCCGGAATGCATCGCCGGGGGTGGCATCGGCGTTATGGAACAGGAAAAGCGTCCGGCGCAATCGGGAACGGATACCCGCTAGTTGGTTGTCGGGGCGCTTCTTGCCCAGGTCATCGGTGTAGCGCAGCTGACCGAAGAGGTTGGTCAGTTGCTTTTCCAGATAGTTTCGCTCGGCTACCGCCGCGGAATCCCCTTCGGGAAACAGTAGCAGGAGGCGATCCCGCAGATCGGTAGCACGGCCGGACGAAGAAAGCAGCAGGAGGAACAACAGCGGGAAAAAAAGTCGCAAAGGCTTCGGGGGGTATAGTGCTAGCAGCAACGTTGGGGTGGGGTCGTTCAGTACGTCAGCGGACGTAATTGGCCCGGTACACGGCGCAGTGGTGGTAGACGTGGCCGGCGGTGATGTAGGCCATGGCGCGGGTGGTAATGTCCGCTCCGCTGGCCGAGCCCCGAAAGCACAGGTCGTTCTCCGTCAGGCTTCTTACCAGGTCAACGGTTCCCTGCCGTAGCCCGACGAACTCCCGGATCATTTCGGCGAAGGGCCGTTGGTCTACCCGGGCGCGTTCCGCGAATTTATCCTGATCGAAACCGGCCAGGGGGGTTGGGTCGTGCCGTCCGAGCCGGAGGATGCGGTAGGCGAAGATGCGCTCGGTGTCGCTGATGTGCTGTAGGGCCTGACGGACGGTCCACTTGCCGGGCGCGTAGGCGTAGTCGTGGTCGGCGGGGTCGAGCCCGCGCAGTAGATCGGTGAGTTGCCGACCGCTGTGCTCCAGGGCCATTGCCGGACCGAAATCGGCGGGCACCTGGCGAACGTAATTGGCGTAAAAGGGGGCGTATTCTTCGGGGCGGAGATCGGCTACGGTCATGGTGAACTTTGGCGGCAAGCTACGGCGGTGGAAAATTTTATTCGCCGGTACTTGTTGGAACAGGGTTACCCGGCTTACCTTCCGGGTATAGTTTTGCCGTACGCCTTGCTTTCAGGTCGGTCGAGAAGCCGCCCCAAACACACTGAATGACACACCCCGATTGCTTTTCGCGCTGCCTTTTGGCTGGTATGATCCTGTTGGCTACGACCGTAGTGTCGGGGCAGGAGAATATTTCCTTCGACTTCGTTCAGGGAGATTTTTTCATGTGCCTGGAAGACAGTGTCGTCATAATTGATATCCAACCGCGACCGGATAAGGAATTTGAGGTCATCCGCCTCACCTGGGATGACACCCCCGCAGGGGCGGTAGAAATCACCGACCCGGCCGATCTGCGCCAAACGTACGTCTACCCCAGCCGCCGGTTAACGGAAACGTGCGATTACCCCATCTTCGGCTTCGACGTGGGGCTTCGGTTCACGATCAACCTGGATGTACGCTATACCGACGGAACGGAAGAAAACGTCGGTCGTAAGATAATTTACCGGAAACCCCCCGAGCCGAAGGTGGATGCGAACCGGGAGGTCTACTGCGTCAACCAGCCCGTGGCGTTGAACAACAGCACCTGTCCGGGTAACGACCTGAGTATGGTTTACGAATGGACCTTCCCCAACGATTCTACTTCCACCTCCCAATCGGCCACCTTCATTCCACGGGACGTGGGGGAGTATACCTTCAAACTACGGGCGACCAATGACTGTGGCAGTACGGAGGTAACGAAAACGATTACGGTTATCGACCAGCCTACCGTGGTGGCCGCGCCTGATTCTAACCTCGTCACCGGTTTCGCCGATCCCTACCGGGTTTGTCTTAATGGAGAGGAGACGATCAAACTCGTTGGCAACGGTACATCCGGTACTACTGAAGAAAGGTGGTCGGTTGTCCCGTCCTTCGGCGTGTCTATACAGCGGGCTGACCGTAAGAATACCCGGGCCACGTTCACCCAGCCGGGTACGTACACCTTCACCCTCACCGGCACGAACCGAAACTGTAACCTCTACACCCAGCGGTCCTTTACCGTAGAGGTGATCGAGGCGTCGGGCCTCCAGCTCACCCCCCAACCCGACGCCTGCCCCAGCCTATCCTATACCCCCGCGCCCGCCGCAGACCCGGACGCCCGTTACTTCATCGACGGGGAGCAGGTAACGAACTTCCCCATCACCCTGGCGGGCCGGGAAGAACCCTACGCCATTCGCGCCGAGAAAACAACGTTGTGCGGCGAGCTGGTCCGGGTGGATACCATCCGGGTGGCCGAACCCGTGCAGCCCACCCTCGTCGAGCCGGCGGCCGGTACCGCTTTTTGTCCCGATACCACCCGCATCCCCATCGTCGTGTCCGATCCCGGGGGCAGCTGGACCGCCGCTCCGGGCCTGATCGTAGAGGGGGACCGCGCCTTCGTCGACCTCACCGCCGAGCCCGGGGACTATACCTTCACCTACACCCTGGGCTTCGACGACTGCGTCCGAACCCTGGCCGTCGACTATACCATCACGCCGGGGCAATTGAGCCTCCCGGACGACTTTTTCATCTGCCAGAGTGCGAGCCCCCGGACGCTCGATTTCGACCCCGCCGGTGGGCAGTTGAGCGGTACCGGCACCGATCCGGACGCGCTTACCTTCGACCCGGCGGGCTTAGCCGTCGGGCCGTACGAGCTGACCTACGCCGTGAATAATCCCGGTACCGGCTGCCGGGAAGCAGGAAGCGTGACGGCTACCGTTATCCCCGAACCTACGGTGGAAGCCGGGGGCCCCATCGAGCTCTGCCGCTCGGACCGGGAGATCGTACTGACGGATTTTTTACCGGGGCTTCGCTTCAGTCCCGCGGATGCCGTGGCGGAGTTCAGCGGTCGGGGCATCACCGATCCCGCCACCGGCGGCTACCGTCCGAGCCGACTCGCCGTCGGGGAAACCGATACGGTGATCCTGCGCTACGGCGATCCCCGCTTGGTGGACGGCTGCTTCGCCGAGGATACCCTACTGGTGGGCATCACCGAAATTCTACGCGCCGATGCGGGTGCGGACACCACGATTTGCGGCGGCAGCGCTCCCTTCCAACTCGGTACGGGGCAGGCGGGCATCTGGGAAGGCAGCGGCATTACGGCCACCGGACTGCTGGACCCCTCCGCCCTCCCCCCCGGCCCCTACACCTACCGGCTTACCGTGGGCGGGGGCATTTGCGAGGATACGGATGAAGTGGTGGTGCGGATCGCCCCCGGCGACGGGGTGAGCCTGGCGCAAAACCGCATCGCCCTCTGCGATACGGCCGAGCTGCTCCCGCTACCCGCCACGACCCCGGCCACCGGAGGCAGTTGGACCGGTCCGCTAGCCATCACCGACGATCGGGTAAGCCTGGCCGGTGCGGTACCCGGTAGCTACACCTTCACCTACACGGTAGCCGATCTGCCCGACGGCTGCAACCGGGACGCCGTGACGGTCGATTTCCTGGCCCAGCCACAACTAGCAATCGTGGGTGACTCAGTGGGCTGCGCGGGTGCCGACTGCCAGACCTTCCGGGCGGAGGGCACGGGGGCGGACCGCTATCGCTGGACGACCGACTACGGCACCGGGGATTCCACCGCACTCTGTGTTTCCTTCAGTGACCCGGGCCCGTATACCGTCTCCCTGACCGGCTTCCGCCTCGATACCGTCACGGGCGAGGTTCTCTGCGCTTCCCCCGTCGCCGTCCATGCACTGGACATCTTTGCCACCCCGGCCCCGGCCCGCATCGCCACTTCGGTGGATAGTATTTGCCCGGGGGAGTCGGTGGACATCAGCCTGTCCGGCGGACCCGGACCCGACGGACAGGCCGTGGACTACCGCTGGCGGATCGGCCGGGATACCGTTCTCGGGCGGGACCCGGGCAGCTACGACTTCCCATCCGCCGTGGAGGATACGGTCTACGCCCTTACCCTGGAAACACTCGGCACCTGCGGCCGCGCCACCGATACCTTCCCCTTGTTCGTGCGGGCCAATCCCGTAGCGGACATCGGCATCGTCTACCCCGACCCCTGCAGTGGGGGGGAGTTGCAACTGACGAACGTTAGCACGGGAACCCTGAGCCAGTCGGTATGGGAGTCCTCCGACGGAGACCGCTTTACCGATTTTCAGCCTCCCGTGCTCACCCCCGTCACCGGCGATGCCCCCCGCACGCTGACCGTCGTCCTTACGGCCGGTAATGTCTGCGCCACCGATGCGGACACGACCGAAGTAGTCATCAACCCCACCGACGTCAACGCGCTGCTGAGCTTCACGGACACCCTGCTGTGTATCGGCCAGGAGTTGGTAGCGGTGGATATTTCCACCCCCGGCGCGGCTACGGCCTTCGTCTTCGACGACGGAGTGCGGCTGGAGGGAGATACCCTGCGGCGATCCTTTCCGGCGGCGGGTACCTACGGCTTCACCCAGTATGCGTTCGGCTGCGGGTACGACAGCACGCGGTGGACCGTAAGCGTACGTCCCGACCCGACCGCCCGTCTGAGCGTGCCCGCCGTGGCCTGCCCGGGTACCCCCTTCGACTACCGGCTGGACACGGAAGCCACCAACGCCCGCCTCTGGTTCGGGGATGGCGACAGCACCCGACTGACCGCCGGTACCCATGACTACACGGCGGAGGATACCACTTATACCCTACGCTACCGGGTGACGGACCGGGAGGGATGCACGGCGGACTCGTCGGTTACCGTAGCGGTTTTTCACCGGCCTACCGCCCTGGCCCTTCCGGTGGATAGTGCGTGTGCGCGGCAGCCGGTGCGACTGAGCAGCGCGTCAGAAGATGCCAATTCCTGCCGCTGGGTTTTCGGGGACGGGGGTACGGATGATGGCTGTACGGTGGATCATGCTTTCGCCACGGGAGGGAGCTACGCCCCCCTGCTCATCGCCACCAATGCCCAGGGGTGTACCGATACGGCCCGGGCGGAGGTGTTCGTTCGCCCGACACCCGATTTCGAACTCGAAGCTTCCTACGATCTCAGCACCTGCGGCCCCGCCCTCGTTTCCTTCCGTTACCTGGGCGATCACGACCGGGCGAGCAGCTACCGACTGGACCCGGGGGACGGGGGGGAGGCATTAGCCGGTCGCGACCCCTCCTACACCTACGCAACGGGCGGAGAGCGGACGGCCATACTGAGGGTGGGCTTCGACGGAATGTGCTACGATACGGCGGCGGCGAGGGTGAGTGTGCGCGACTGGCCCCGGGTAAGCTCCGTAATTACCGACGAACGCTGCCGGCCGGGGGATGAATTGAATCTAGACGTATTCACCGAAAATGCGGGCGATCTGATCTCGGTATACGGAGAAAATTACTTCCGGGAGGGGGAAAGCCGGTACCAACTCAGCCGGGCGGATCGCTACGTAGTGGAGGTGGTGAGCCCGAGCGGTTGCGACACCAGTTTTGCCGTGGACGTATCCGACGTAATTCCCCTGACGGTCCTTACCCGCCCCGATACGACCATTGAAGTCGGGGACAGCGTTCGCCTCGTTACGCGATTGAACCGGGCGCGGGCGCAGGTGCGGTGGACGTTCGGGAATTATTTACAAAATGACACGATCGCGAGTCCCTGGGCCGCCCCGACCGAAGCGACCGAGTTCGTGATCAGCGTAACGGACGGCCCCTGCACGGCCAGCGACTCGGTGCGCATCGGGGTGAACGTACCGGGTACGGCGGTTTACGTTCCGAATGCCTTCAGCCCGAACGGCGATGGCAACAACGACCGGCTAGCCGTCTTTCCCCGGGTGGGCGTTACCCGCATTACGGACTTTCGCATCTACGACCGCTGGGGCGGGCTGGTGCACGAGCAGCGGGAGGGCTTCGGCCTGCCCGGTAGCCCCCTGAACTGGGATGGGGAGGTGAACGGCCGCCCGACGAATGGCGGAACTTACGTGTACGCCGTGGAGTACGAGGACGTGGTGGGGCGGAGCAAGGCGGAGTGGGGGACGGTGGTGGTGGTGTGGTGAGGCTAACTACGCTGCCTGCCCACTTCATCAAATCGGATAAAAAGGTGAGCGCGACTAGGGCGAATTTACGCCGGGGTAAGTCATGGGGGCGAAGGTCGGGAAAAGGGTCGTGAGTCGTAGGCCCCAGGTCGGCGGTCGTGGCAGGACCTTCGGGCGTCCGGAGGACCGTGAAGGGTCTGGAGGGAGATGGGCGGCGGGGCGCGGGTGAGAAAGGAGGGAACGGGGAGCAATCAGAAAAGCTGCGGAAAATTAAATTTGAAATTTTTGCCTATCGAGTGAACAATTTCTTATCCTTGTTACTAGTATTCATTACCTGGACCTGATCTTCGGAGAGAACGGGGCGTATGAATGCCTATAGTTCATACTAAACCCACCCCTTCCATGTCCACTTCCGGCCAATCCCCGATTGCGGTTTTCACTACGTCTATTGCATTCGTTTGCATGTTTTCATTTCCCGGATTCGTGTCCGCGTAATTCCTGGTCGAGGAACACGGCTCGGTGGGGGTTAATGTCGACACGGTCGGCGTGGGTACGCAGTTTTATCTGCGCAACCATACATCCTCCAATGGTTTTTACCTGCGTCAGGGGAAAGATAATCAGACTCAGAATTTAACCGGTCTGTACAATCTGATGGAGGAAGGCCTGGGGGATCGAACCGGTATTTACAATGAGCTTATCGCGCGAGATGGAATGGCACGTGGCTTATACAATGATGTGGCTGCTACGGGGACCGAAAGTTCAGTAGGAATTTCAAACCGAGTGGGGGGCAAGGGCAGAAGGACCGGTATGTACACCTATCTTCGGGACCACGATGATTACGTTTCGAACGAGCCGATGATCGGTACGCATACCTATATCTACCGCCATCACCACCGCCCGCGGGTGTACGGTTCGTTGATTGAAATCCGTA
>CAZQNE010000104.1:0-9682 GCA_964594535.1 uncultured Lewinella sp. | reverse complement strand
CGCAGGTCGACCCGGTTGCCCTCCCAGCGGTTGCCGAACACCATCCCGCGGGGGGCCAGTGTGTCCCAGAAAAAGGGCATCAGCCGGCGGCGGCGGGCTTCGGCGGTGGGGGCCAGGTAGCTTTCCTCCATGCGGGCCCGGTCGCGGGTCAGGTCCTCGTTAGCCAGCATGGAGTCCACGGCTCCCCCGAAGAGTTCTTGCCAGCGCAGCCCGTCCATGGTGATGAGGATGACGTTCTCCGTTTGTAGGTTCTGGGCGCGGGCGCAGGTGCCGGCCAGTCCGGTGAACAGCAGGGTAAATACAAGGTGTCGGTAGTTCATATCAATGAGTTGCGAAGGTGAGGGCGGCTCGTTCACGGCGCAGGCGGAGGGACAAAGACCGGTACCCGTATACACTGAGTACCAGGCCGCCGGCACCGGCCACGTACCCCAGCACGACCAAAAAATCTAACCATTCCGTAGCCGGACCAATCAAACGCAGGCACAGCACGGCCAAACTACCGGCGTAGCCCCCCGCGTCGGCCAGGTAGATGAGAAAACCGGCCGTGGCTACCTGGCGGAAGGCCCCGATGAGGCGGTCGAAATAAATGGCATTCAGCGGCACGTAGGCCAGGTAGACGCCTAAGCCGAGGAGCACCATCCAGGGTCCGCCCCCCAGTAGCCCCAGCGAAAAGCCGAAGTTCGCCAGCAATAGCAGGGCCGTCGCCGCCACAAATAGCCCGTGGTAGTACCGCAGCGCACGACGATTGGACCGAATGCGGTAACCGACCAGCAGCGGCAGCAGGGACAGCACCGCTACCGGCAGTTCGGCCAGCGTAAAGATTTCCGGCGTGTGCCCGTAACCCAGTGAACTCCAGACCTCGGCGGCGAAATTATCGCGCAGGTCCCGCACAACGGTCAGCAGTACGTAGAGCGCGAGCACGGCGGTCAGCCCCGGCCCCAACCGCCGCAGCAGCGAACGCCGGTCCCGGCGGGTCATGGGGGCCCGCCGGGTACGGGCCCGGATGTCGCGGCGACTCGGAGGGGGCAGGCGGGAAAGCCCGTACACGCAGGCGAGTAACGGGGGGAAGAATAGGGCCCCGGTAACCGCCGGCATCCAGAAGGGGGTGACGTCGTATAGCAACCAGGCCCCGACCGTCTTGACCGCCCCGCTACTGACGATGAAGCTTACCGAGAGCATGGCCCCCAGCAGTTCGGTCGTGCGCCGCCCCTCGAGGTAGCTGAACACCACCCCCCAGACCAGCCCGAGCGGTAGCCCGTTCAGAAACAGCCACAGGGGGGCGGACCAGTGGTTGCCGGCCAGCCCGAAGCCCACCAGGGCCAGTTCGGCGGCCAGGATCAGGGCGATGAAGAAGCGCGCGCGCCCGCCCCGCCCCAGTTCCGCGACCACCCTGATGCCGATGAATTTCGCCAGGGCGTAGCCCGTCAACTGGGCCGCCACCAGGACGGTCTTGAGGTCAAAGCCGCCAAACCAGGCCCCCGCCTCGGTAAATTCCGCCGCCGTAAAGGGTTTGCGGAAGGCGTACGTACAGAAGTACGCTCCGAAGGCGAGCAGTCCGGCCCGGTACACCCCCCTCACGGTTGCGGTCGTAGCAGGTGATCGTGGAGGTAGATTACGAGCAGGCGGGCGGGGCCTGGACCGTGGTTACACGGTACGTGGGGAATACGCCCGTCGTAGAACAGGCTGTCACCGGGCCGTAACTTCAGTACGGTATCCCCAATGGCATAGTCCAGGTGGCCGCTCAGTACGTACTTGTACTCGTAGGCATCGGTGGTCACTTTCTCGCGGCGCGAACCGGCCTCGACGGTCAGCAGCACGGCCCGCAGGGCAAAATCGTCCCCCTCTCCCGCCAGTAGTTGCAGGTAGTCGAAGCCCCGGCTGGCCAGTTCGCGCTCGATCGATTCGGCCTCCTCCGCCCGGCGGTGCAGGTAGGGCGGCGGGGGGGCGGCGCCGAAGTCCCGGAAAAATTCCGCTACCGGACAGTCCAGCGCCCCCAGGTAGCGGAAGAGCAACGGCAGGGTCGGAATCTGGCGGCCGGTCTCCACCTTGGACACCGTGCCCTTCGTGATGCCTACCGCCCGGGCGAGCCCCTCCTGCGACAGCTTTCGTTGCCGGCGGAGGTTGCGCAGTCGCGGGCCGAGATCGAGAAGAGAGGAGTGCACGAGCATCCTGGCAAACTTAGCCTTACATCCCCAGCAAATTCAAGTCCGCAACCCCAGAGGGGCCATATTTCACCAGGAAATAATACTGGGTTAATAGAGGGGGATCCGGGTTTCTAGCCAGGAAACCCGGGCGGCCACTTGTTCACCTCCGCTTTACATAACCCCCTGCAAACTAAGACTTTACACCGGTTTGGGCTTAACCCAAACTTAATCGCCCGCCCTTTGCCGTGCGGTCGGGCCGTAGGGAACTTTGTGTGCACACAGACCAACTCACGCTATGAAACTCGCCTTCCTCCCACCGCTTTTCGCTTTGCTCGCCGCCCCGACCCTGCTGATGGGCCAGGAATCGGTGAGCGGCCGCATCCTGAACGCGAACGACGAACCCCTCATCGGGGCTTCCGTGCTGGTCGCCGGTAGCGCCACGGGCACGGTCACTAACTTCGACGGGGATTTTGAACTCAGCGTCCCCTCCCTCGAAGACACTCTCCTGATCACCTACGTCGGCTACGCCACCCGCCGCGAACCCCTCAACGGCCGCAGCGAACTGCGGCTCATCCTCGACGAGGGGGCCATCGGGCTCAACGCCGTCACCGTGACCGCCCTGGGCATCGAGCGGGAGGCCAAGGCCCTCGGTTACGCGGTACAGGAACTCGACGGTGAGCAGATCGACCAAGTGAAGGACCCGAACCTGATCAACAACCTGGCCGGAAAACTGGCCGGCGTGCGCGTTACGAACGGCAACTCGGGGGTGGGTTCCTCCAGCCGCATCGTCATCCGGGGAGAAAGCTCGCTGAGCGGCGATAATCAGCCCCTTTTCGTCGTCAACGGCGTGCCCATCAACAACGACAACGGCAGCAACGGCGGCGGCACGGGCAACCTGGAAGCCGACTTCGGCAACTCGGCCTCCGAGATCAACCCCGACGACATCGAGACCATCACCGTCCTCAAGGGCGCCAACGCCACGGCACTCTACGGCAGCCGGGCGGCAAACGGCGTTATCCTCATCACCACCAAGACCGGGGCGGGGCGCAGGGGGATCGGTGCCAGCTTCAGCAGCAACACCACCTTCGAGCGGCCGCTGCGCATCCCCGACTACCAGAACCAGTACGGACAGGGGGCCGGCTACCAGTTCGCCTTCGGCGACGGCTTCGGGGCCGGTACCAACGACAACATCGACGAGAGCTGGGGGCCGGCCCTCGGCCAGGGCGGGGCCATCGTGCAGCACAACAGCCCCACCAGTTCCGGCTTCCGGGCGGGGGACTTTGCCGTGCGGCCCCGCAACGAGGACGGACAGTTCGCCGACGAAACGGAAGCGCTGCCCTGGACGGCCGCCCCGGGCAACGTGGGTGACTTCTTCGAAACCGGCTTCACCACCATCAACACCCTGGCCCTCTACGGTGGTGACGAGCGGCGCAACTTCCGCCTCAGCTACTCTAATACCGCCAGTGAGGGCATCCTGCCCAATACCGACCTGAGCCGCAACAACCTTACCCTGGACGTCAGCCAGAACTTCCTGGACCAGAAACTACGGGTGCGCGCCAACGCCAACTACATCAACTCCGGAGCCGACAACCGCCCCAACAACAGCTACGGCACCGAGAACGTCATGTACCTCTGGGTCTGGTTCGGCCGCCAGATCGAAATGAACAGCCTACGCGACTACTGGCAGCCGGGGCTGGAGGATATCCAGCAGTTCAATTACAACTACAACTGGCACGATAACCCCTACTTCACCCTCTTCGAAAACACCAACTCCTTCGATAAGAACCGCTTGTTCGGCAACCTCAACGCTACCTACGACTTCACCGACGACCTCCAACTGCTGGTCCGCTACGGCCTGGACACCTACGACGAACTGCGCAGCGGCCGCCGGGCCTGGTCGAGCCAGCGCTTCCCCCGGGGGCAGTACCGGGAAGACAACATCTACTTCCAGGAGCGCAACGCAGATTTTCTGCTCACCTACGCCCCCCGCATCGGCGATGCCCTCAGCCTGACCGTCAGCGGCGGCGGCAACCAGATGACCCAGGAGCGGCGCTTCCGCCGTACGGCCGCCAACGAGCTGGCCGTACCCGGGGTGTACAGCTTCAATAACGCCGCCATCCCCCTCACCAACAGCCAGTTCAACAGCCGCCGGCGCATCAACAGTCTCTACGCTACGGCCAACGTGGGCTTCCGCGACTTCCTCTACCTCGACCTGGCGGCCCGCAACGACTGGTCGAGTACCCTGCCGCCGGCCAATAACAGCTACTTCTACCCCTCGGCCTCCCTGTCGGCCGTGCTCAGCGAGGTGGTCGATTTCGGTAGCGCCGTCAGTTTCGCCAAACTGCGGGCCGGCTACGGCCAGGTGGGCAACGACACCGACCCCTACCGGCTGCTGGGCTACTTCCAGTTCTCGGCCGTCCCCTACGGCGGGCAGTTGCTCGGCACCGAAGACAACCTGCTGGCCAACGCCGACCTGCGGCCCGAACGGCTCAACACCCTCGAGTTCGGGGCCGACCTGCGCTTTCTGCGGGGCCGGCTCGGACTGGACCTGACCTGGTACAACAACGTGGCCCGCGACCAGATCCTCCAGGTGCCGATCAGCCAGACCAGCGGCTACGGCGCCCGCTTCCTCAACGCCGGCGAGATCGAAAGCAAGGGCGTCGAACTGCTGCTGACGGGGGAGCCGGTACGTACCGATAACTTCAACTGGCGCATCAACCTCAACTTCACCCGCGCCCGCTCGGTGGTCAACGAACTGGCACCGGGCACCGACTCCTACCAGATCAGCTCCAACTACCTACAGGTACTGGCCGTCCGCGGCGAGCGGATGGGCGACGTCTACGGTACCGGCTTCGTCCTCATCGACCCGGAAACGAACGAACGGGTGGTCGTCGATGACGTGGACGACATCGAGGACCGCTACGTCCACCTCTACGACGAGAACGGCTTCCCGGTCCGCGACCCCAACCTGCGGCGGCTCGGCAACTACAACCCCGACTTCCAGCTCGGCCTAAACAACAGTTTCCGCATCGGGGGGCTCGACTTCGGCTTCCTCTGGGACTGGCAGCAGGGCGGGGTGATCATGAGCCGTACCCTGCTGATCGGGGGCACCTCGGGGATGATGGTCGAAACGGCGGAGTACGACCGCCAGAATACGGAATTCATCGGGGGGACCACCCGCGTCACCGGCGTACCCGAGCTGGACCGCGGCGGGGTGGTAGCGACCGGCGACGGCACGTACGTCCCCAATACGACCGCCCTGAGCGCCCGCGACTTCTACTGGAGCCACTTCAACCGCGGCAACGAGGCGGTGGGCATGTACGACGCCACCTTCCTCAAACTCCGCGAGGCCCGCATCGGCTTCAACCTGCCCCGGGCCTGGGTAGACGGTATCGGGGCCGAGCGCATCCGCTTTAGCCTGATCGGCCGCAACCTCCTGCTCTTCACCGAGAACCCCCACTTCGATCCCGAGACCTTCAGTTACAGTGGGGGCACCCTCGTTCCCGGCGTAGAGGATATGGCCGTGCCCAGTAGCCGCAGTTTCGGCTTCAACCTCAACGCGACCTTCTAATTCACCGGATTTTCATTGCACCCGCGCCCCGCCGCCCCCTGCCTTATTGCGACGGAGCGCAGGTGCCAGCAACTAACCGAACACAATTCAATACCGATGTCACGCATCTTCCGCCTCCCCCTGCTGCTGCTCGTTCTCACGGCCTGTGGCGACCTGGAGGAATTCAACGAAAACCCGAACGCTCCCAGCATCGAACAGGCCAGCCCGGACCTGATCCTACCCAAGGTACTCTACGAGGTGGGCAACGAGATCACCGCCGACCTGGGCTGGGGTACCGGCAACATCCTGGCGCAACTCGTGGCCAGCAACAACTTCACCGGTACCGACCGCTACCTGCTCGGCACCTACGGAGGCACCTGGAACCTGCTGTACCGCAACGCCCGCGACGCCCAGAACGTCATCCTGCTCGGGGAACGCCTCAACAACCCCAACTACCAGGCAGCCGGTCTCCTGCTGCGGGCCTTCTGCATGCAGTATTTGACCGAGATGTACGGCGACATCCCCTACGACGCGGCACTGAGCGGAAAACTGGACGGAGAGTTTCAGCCGGCCTATACTCCGCAGAGCGAAATTTATCCCCAACTGCTCGCCGACTACGAGCGGGCCGCCGGGCTGTTCGACGTTACCGTCCCAATGAACGGCGACATTCTGCACGGGGGAGACATCGAACGCTGGCGGGAGTTCGCCAACGCCCTGCGTCTGCGCACGATGATGCGCCTGGAGAATAAGTGGGGCGAGCTCGGACTGAGCGCTTCCGACCTGAGCCAGCTGGTCACTACCGCCGACCACATGGACGAACTGGAGGACTCCGCCCTACTGCCCTACCTGCCCGTAGGGGCCAACCGCTGGCCACTGCACACCGCCCGGGTGGGCAGTTTTGACGAAAAGCGGATGAGCGAGCGCATCGAAGGGGTGCTGAAGGAATTGAACGACCCCCGGCTGGGCATCCTGTTCCGGCCGGTCGACAATCCGGATAGCGACGCCTTCGTCGGTGTCCCCAATGGGCTCAGCGAAGATGCCGCCTCGAACTACAACGGGGGCGCCCTCAACCAGAGCCGACTGGGTACCCGCTTTCGGGAGGAGCCGGCGGCGGTGGACATGACCTTCATCCATTACCCCGAAGTGTTATTCATACTGGCCGAGGCGGCGGAGAAGGGCTACATCGACGGCAGCGCGGAAGAGTACTACCTGGACGGCATCCGGAACACGATGGCTTACTACGGTGCCGAGGCTACTCCGGCCTATTACGAGCAGGAAGGGGTCGCCTATACCGACGATCGGGAGACAAACCTGCGGCTGATCGCCCGGCAGAAATGGCTCAGTCTCTTTCTGGTAGGGCTGGAGGCCTGGTTCGACTACCGGCGTACGGGCCTGCCCGCCCTGAGCCCCGGCCCGGATGCGACCCTCGACCGCGTTCCCCTTCGCATCCAGTACCCGGACGACGAGCAGGTGCTGAACCCCGACAACTATGCCGCCGCGGTACAGGCCCAGGGGCCCGATATGATCGATACCCCCATTTGGCTGCTGCGGTAGCTTGTGCTACCGCAACTTGATATCCTTGATGATCTCCAGGATACTCGGCGTCATCTCCTTCGGCATTTCGAAGGTGTCGCGGCGGTAGTCCGACCAGGCTTTTTCTTCCTTGATCTGGGCGGCTACGGCATCCAGGATGGGGTTGAGGAGGTAATCCAGGTCGGGGTAGCGGCGGAGGAGTTCGGTGACGATGCGCTCGCTCTCGTCCATACTGTTGCTGGGGAAAAGGTCGACCCGGGCGGCGATCTCGATGCGGCGGCGCTGCTTGGTGTAGAACCATTCCTGTATCTCCTCGGGGTCGATGGTACCGCGGGCGTCGGCGGACCAGATCAGCACGTTGTACAGCTCGGCGACCCTGAGGGCGGGTACTCCCTCGCTGAGCCGGTAGATCAGTTCGGTCACCCCTTCGTCGGGAAACAGGTCCAGCAGGTCGGAGAGCTCCGAAAACATGGACTCGGCGAAGGAGACCTCCTCGTAGCCCGGCTGCCCGTCGATGAGCATCAGGTCATAGACCCGGGCTAGCTTGTGGCGGATGGTGGGGAGGGGGTGGGGCATGGGTTACTTACTATCCAAGTTTAATTCACAGAGTCATTGCCCTCACCCCCAGCCCCTCTCCGGGGGAGAGGGGGGCCGTGTTACCCCCCTCTCCTTTGCGGCTTCTGGGGTGGGGGCCCTAGCAAGGTTAGCAAGGTCGGGCATGTTGTGTGTTACTCCCCTCTCCCTTGCGGCATTTGGGGTAGGGGCCCTAAATGAATAGCTGGGGTCGGAGGTGAGCAAAGTACTCTGTAGGCTATTACTATCACGGAATCGTCTTCAACACCGTATACCGCAGCCCGGTTTCGAGCAGCAGCAACAGGAAGCCCAGCCCCAGGAAAACGTGGAAGCGTTCTTCGTAGCGCCGGAAGACGGTCGTTTCGATCTCCGTGGTTTCCAGCTCGTCGATGTAGTCGTAGATACTCTCCAGCTCCTCGGTATCGCGGGCCCGGAAGTAGCGGCCGTTGGTCTCCTCGGCGATGAAGGAGAGGAGCTCATCGTCGACCGTCCCGCGGGTGGGTTTGAAGCGGTAGCGCCCGCCGCCTATGGGGGCCGAGGGCATCAGCGTTTCCTCGCCGCTCCCGACCCCGATGGTGTACACCCGGATACCGAACTGGCGGGCGATCTCGGCGGCGGTCTCGGGTTTGTGGCGGTCGCCGGCGTTGTTTTCCCCGTCGGTGAGCAGGATGATGATCTTGGAGGCGGCCTCGCTGTCCTTGAGGCGGTTGATGGCGGTTTCCAGGCCGAGGCCAATGGCGGTACCGTCGGTGATCTCCCCCATTTCGAGTTCGCTGATGAAGCGGTCGATGATCTCTTTGTCTACCGTCAGCGGGGCCTTCGTGTACGCTTCGCCGGCGTAGGCAACCAGCCCGATACGGTCGAATTCGCGGCGGCTGACGAAGTCGCGGGCCACCTGCTTGGCGACCTCCAGTCGGTTGGGATTGAAGTCCTGGGCACCCATACTCGTGCTCAGGTCCATGGTCAGTACGATGTCGATGCCCTCGGCGGTGACCGACTCCTCACTCAGATCCAGCCGGGGGCGGGCCAGGGCCACGATCATTAGTACCAGGGCGGCCACCCGTAGCAGGGGAAGAAAGGGGCGGAGGCTACTGCGCCAACTGGTCATTCCGTCTACCGCGCGGGTGGTCGGCAGGCGCATACTGACCAGCCGCTCCCCCGCCCGCCGCCGGTTGTAGAGGTAGAGCAGCACCGGAAGCACGGCCAGCGGCAGCAGCCAGGGGTACACGAAGGTGAATTGAGAGAACCAGCCCATTAGCTTACTTCCGTTTGCTCCTCCACGGTGGGTGAGGGAATAGTTTCCAAAACAAACGCCCGTACCCGCTTTAGCCCCGCCGGGTGCAGTTCCTCCACCGGGGTAGCCCGGGCGAATTTGACCAGATCGGAAAGCTGCAGGAGTTCGGCGAGTTCCGCCAGCCGCTCGCGGTTGAGTTCGTCGTGCCGCTGCAGGCTGGCCGTGATCTGCCGGCTGGTCATTTCGCGGGCGGGGATGCCGAAGCAGTCCCGGAGGTAGGTGCGCAGGATGTCGGTCAGTTCGACGTAGTAGGCATCGGTCTTTCCGGTTTGCCAGAGCTGGCGGCGCTCCAGTTCGTCGAGGGCAGTAAGGGCCAGTTCGTGGGGCGGCGGGGGGGGTGGGGGCGGCGGAGCTTCCCGGGTTTGCCGTTTGCGGTATTCCCGGAAGGCAACCACTAGCACGGTACCCAGCAGGATGAGGTAGACCCACCAGTAGTCGGTCCAGTTCCGGGGCTCGGCGATGATGGGCTTAATGGGGAGGATATCCCCCTCCTCGGTGACCATGGCCCCCTTTACGGTCAGCAGCAGGTCATCGGTGTAGGCGGTATCGGCCACGCCGGCCGGTGTCCGGAAGAATACCGCCAGGGGC
>CAZQNE010000103.1:0-10288 GCA_964594535.1 uncultured Lewinella sp. | reverse complement strand
CCATCCCAGCCGGCGGACGGCCCAAGGTCGCTTGCGCTCCCAACGGCCGGCCGACGGCTTCGCTAGCCCCGTCCGCCGGGCGTTAGGCGGCACGCCTTTCGCTCGTCGGCCGGGGCGGGTAGGAACCAAGCAACTTCATCCCGTCCATCCCAGCCGGCGGACGGCCAGGTCGCTTGCACTCCCAACGGCCGGCCGACGGCTTCTGATAGCCCCGGCCGTCGGGCGTTAGGCGGCACGCCTTTCGCTCGTCGGCCGGGGCGGGTCGAGGTACTAGGCTTGATTTTCTGGCCGTTGGAGTGAGGCTGAACTACCTTTACCGTTTCCTATCTACCTCACGTTCCCGGTCTTGATCTACTCATTTCGTGGTATTTTCCTATTCATTTTCCTAGTACTCGGCACCTGCGCCCGCGCCCAAATCGCGACCGCTACGATCAGCGGGAAGGTGACCGACGGGGTGAGCAACCAACCCATCGATTTTGCTACCGTCTACCTCCGGGGGGCCACCACCGCCGTAGAAACCAGCGAGACCGGACGCTACCAGGCCACCGTGCCCGCCGAGGAGGACTTTGAACTCGTCTTCAGCCGCATCGGCTACGAGGAAACTACCGTACCCGTAGGCGCCCTGCCCGAAGGGAGCCGCAAACAGATCGACGTGGCCATGGCACCCGTAGCCAGCGGACTGGAGGTGATCGTACGGGAAAGCAAAATCGAAGCGGGCGGTATGATCCGCGAGGACCCGGAGCAACTGCGCCTGCTGCCCTCCGTGACCGGCAACCTGGAGAGCATCCTGCCCAGCATCGCCCTGGGCGTGAGCAGCGGGGCCGGCGGCGAACTCACCAGCCAGTACAACGTGCGCGGCGGCAACTACGACGAGAACCTGGTGTACGTCAACGACTTCGAGATCTACCGCCCCCAGCTGGTGCGTCAGGGGCAGCAGGAGGGGCTCACCTTCGCCAACCCCCGGCTGATGCGCAGCCTGAGCTTCAGCTCGGGGGGCTTCGAGGCCCGCTACGGCGATAAGCTCAGCTCGGTGCTCGACATCAAGTACAAGCGCCCGGATAGCCTACGCGCCAGCCTCGACGCCAGCCTGCTCGGCGGTTCGGCCCACGTGGAGGGCAGCAAACAGATCGGTAAGTCGGCCTCCCAGCGGCTGCGCTTTCTCGGCGGCGTGCGCTACAAGGACACCCGCTACGTGCTCGGCTCGCTGGAAACGACGGGGGAGTACACGCCCAGTTTCTACGACATTCAGGCCTACCTCACCTACGACTTCAACCCGACGCTGCAACTGGGCCTGTTGGGCAACTATAACCGCAGCATCTACAACTTCCGTCCGGTACAGCGGCAGACGGCCTTCGGGGGGTTTTTCGAGACGCTGAGCCTGTTCACCGCCTTCGACGGGGCCGAACAGGATGATTTCCTGACCCAAATGGCCGGCCTCTCCCTGACCTACATCCCGGAGCGGACGGATAACCCACTGTTCCTGAAGTTCCTGACCTCCGCCTTTCGTAGTGACGAAGACGAGGGCATCAGCATCGGGGGGGCCTACACCCTGGGCAATCTCGACTCCGACCTGGGCTCGGAAACCTTCGGCCAGCAGACCAGCATCATCGGCTCGGGCGTGCAGCAGCAGAACGTACGCAACTTCCTCGACATCCAGGTCTACAACGCCGAGCTGCGGGGCGGGCTGGAACTCAGCACCGGCGACGCCACCACCGCCAGAAGCCACTTCCTGCAGTGGAGCGGAAAAGTGCAGTACGAGCGCATCGACGACTACATCAACGAGTGGGAGCGGCTCGACTCGGCCGGCTACAGCCTGCCCTTCGACGAAGACGCGGTGCGGCTCTTCAGCGTCCTGAAAACCGAAAATAGCCTCCAGAGCACCCGCTTCAGCGGTTTTTTTCAGGACACCTATACCTGGCGGCGGGAAGACGTGGCCGACATCCGGCTCAGTGCCGGGGTACGGGCCGTTGCCTGGACGCTGAACGACGATATTGACATCAGCCCGCGCGCCCAGTTGCTCTACAAACCACTCGGCGGGAAGCGCGACATCACCTATAAGTTGGCCGGCGGGCTCTACGTGCAGCAGCCCTTCTACCGGGAGATGCGGCGGCCCGACGGCACGGTCAACACCGATCTGCGGAGCCAGAAATCCATTCACCTCGTAGGCGGCCTGACCAGTGATTTTTACTACGGCCGCCGCAATCCGAAGAAGTTCCGCCTCATTACCGAAGCCTACTACAAATCGCTCTGGGACCTGGTCAGTTACGAGATCGAGAACGTACGCATCCGGTATTCCGGGGAGAACGACGCGAATGGCTACGTGGCGGGGCTCGACTTCCGGCTCAACGGGGAGTTCGTACCGGGCGCGGAAAGCTGGCTGAATCTAAGTTTCCTGCGTGCCCGCGAAAGTTTGCTCGGCATGGACCACCTGCGGGTGAGTGGGCGGGACGCGGAAGGCAATACCCTGGCCGATACGGTGAGCTACGTGCCGCGGCCTACCGATCAGGTGTTTCAACTATCGCTCTTCTTCCAGGATTACCTACGTAACAACCCCAATTTTCGCACCCACGTGCAGCTGACCGTCGGGGGCGGGCTACCCTTCGGTATTCAGGGCAACAATGAGGTGTTCCGGAACACGTTGCGCTTCGATACCTACCACCGTATCGACATCGGCTTCAGTTGGCGGCTCTTCGACCGGGCCGATTCCCGCAACCGGGCTACTTCCCCCCTGCGCTTCACCCGTTCCACTTACCTGAGCCTGGAGGCGTTCAACCTCATGAATGTGGGCAACCAGGCCGGCAATACTTGGATCAAAACTATCTTCCAGCAGCAATTCGCCGTACCCAACCGGCTGACGGGGCGGCGGGTGAATCTGCGGTTGGCGATGGACTTTTAGGGCGGCGGGGCGCGGGTGCGAAGTTGTACCATTATCCGCCATTCGCTTGCGTTGGTCCCCGCCGATTTCTACTTTTGCACTGTGTTTGTTCATAGTGTCTTTAGTAGCAGATAATCGCCGACCCATTCGACGTATCTGTCGATCTACAAGCCAGCCGTGCCGCCCCCGTGCCGCGCGTCTGGCTTGTTTCGTTATATTGAGGTAGCTATAGCTCGTTTGGCCTAATAAATAGGATGGATGGAGCATCCTGTTGTAAGTTTAAACATCTATACACCGCCTGAGCCCATTCCCTGGTTATGAACTTTACGGACCTATTCAGCCTGTTCGGGGTACTTGTTGGCTTCGCCCTGAGCGTGGTGGTCTGGCACGCCCACCGGAGGGACCGACCGACCCGTTTTCTCGCGCTCTTTATTGTTACTATCGCGGCTCGTGCTGTACCGGCTTTGACGTACCGGCTGCCGTGGGTAGAAGATAAATTCACGGCGCTCTTCCTTCCCCTGCATTTCTTTTATCTGAGCCTCCCGCTTCTCTATCTGTATACTCTCCGGATGACGGGGCGGTTTCGCTGGCGACGCGATACGCTGCACCTGGTGCCCGGTGCCCTCGAACTACTATTCTGCCTCGCGCTGATCGCGCTGAAGTGGTGGGCCGGTCGCGCTCCCCTTTCCGCTGCCTCCACCCAGCAGCTAATGGGTGGATACACTGCGCTGGCGTTGGTACCGGGTATCGTCTATACCGTACTCATCATCCGCACCCTGAACCGCCACCAGCAGTACCTGCTCAACTACTACTCCAATCTAGAGGGTAGGCACCTAAACTGGATCGCCTACGCACTGTACTTCAACGTCGCCATTTCGATAATCTACGTCTTCCTCGGTTACGGCCCCCTCCCGGAAAGCCGGGATGCGGGGGTGATCTTCGGGGCAATCGGGAATACGGTCCTGGTCTGTTACATCTCGTACCGGGGCATCCGCCAGTTGAGACTTCGCCGGGGGCCTAAGACCACCTCGGTCCGGCGAGACGTAGCCAAACCCAGTCGGGAATCGAACTCCCACAGCGAACTGTTCCGGCACCTGGATAGCTACGTCCGGGAAAATGAGTGTTACCTCGACCCTAATCTGTCGATCGGTGACCTAGCCAAGCACCTCGGGCGGGGGGAACGTACGCTGAGCCGCGTCATCAATTCGGAAACCGCAGATCATTTCAACGGATACATTAATGGCTACCGGATCGCCGTGGCAAAGAAACTGCTCAGTGACCCGAACTACGATCATTACACGATGGAGGCGATCGCGGCGGAGGCGGGCTTCAACTCCAAGGCAACTTTCTATAAATCCTTCCGCTTACACAGCGAGGTCAGTCCCGCACAATTCAGAAGGCAGCGGTCGGTAGCCTGATCCCGGATGTACTAAAATCAGCCAAACCGGAATTTCCCTCCCTTCTGGTTGTTCAGAAAGCCGCCATTAGTGGGTGACTGGTGGCGGACTTCGTACACATTCCCGCCACATCACCGGTTTTTATGCCTTTTGGCGGCTATTTGAACGTTTTGCTCCCCTATTTTCCGGAACTTTGCACCGTACTTAGTTACCCAGCCTAGTTCCCGTATGATGAGCATGTATCCGTTCCGCCATTACCATGTAACCGGTGGTTCCGCACGTAGTACTGACGCCCGATTCGATGAACTACTCCGCATCATGCGCACCGAACGCCCCTACCTGAACGGGCAGCTGATGCAGCAAGACATCGCCAACCGGCTGGGCATCAGCAACCGCACGCTGACGCGGTTAATCGACCGGTACACGGAAGACAATTTCTGCGGTTTCATTAATGACTTCCGGCTGAGGGAGGCTATTCGCCTACTGAAGGATCGGCAGTGCGATCGACTGAGCATCGAGCAGATCGGCCGCCAAGCCGGCTTCAATACCCGCAGCGTGTTTCACCGGGTATTCCGCGAGAAATTGGGGTGTAGTCCGGCACAGTACCGCGCCCGGCTTCGCTAAAAGATCTTGTGTTTGTTCATAGTGTCTCTCAGGCAGCCGCTCCGATTATTCGGGGCGGCTATTTATTTTTACCCCACCTCACGTGTTCTTCTATGCGAATGGCTTGTTTCTTCTTGTTGTGCGTCCTTCGGTTCGGGTCCCTCTCCGCCCAGGAGGTGGGCGACACCCTCCGTACGGAACGCATGCCGATGTTCTACGCCAGCCACTGCCAGGCACTTACGGACTATCCCCAGCAAAAAAGCTGCGCCGACCGGGCCATGCTGGAGTTCATCTACGGGCAACTGAAGTATCCCAGGAAGGCTCGTCGCCGCAAGGTCGAGGGGATGGTGGTCGTGTCCTTCATCGTAGAGCAGGATGGTCGTCTGACCTCGGAACAAATCGTCCGTGATCTCGGTGCCGGGACGGGTGAGGAAGTGCTACGGGTCGTGCGTCTCATGGAGGCCGAACGACCGTGGATCCCCGGTATACAGGACGGGAAGAGTGTTCGCGTACGCTTCAATCTACCGATTAAGTTCGCCCTGAACTGACCGCAGCGCACCCGCGCCCCGCCGCCCTACAGCTTCCCCTCCCGCGGAAAGGCCAGGTAGAAGAACACCGCCGCCACCACCCCTACGCTACCGGGCACGAGCCAGATGTCCCACCAGTCGTGACTACCGTCGGCCAGTTCGTTGGCGCTGACGATCTTCCCGGCGATCCAACTCCCCACGAAGGCACCGATTCCCAGATTAGCGAAGGAGATCAGGCCCTGGGCGGTATTGCGCAGCGTCTTCGGCACCCGGTTGTCGATGTAAATCTGGGCGGCGATAATGATCCAGGCGAACGCCACCCCCTGCACGACGATACCGGCGTACAGCAACCACTCGTACTGCCCCGGCCGCCCCAGCCCGAAGGCGAAGTAGCGTAGCCCCCAGGCCATCAGCCCCCAGAAGATGATGCTCCGAAAACGAAAGCGTCGGAAGATGAACGGCATGGCCAGTACCACCCCGATCTCCACCAGCTGCCCCAGGGCCATCTTCGCCGCCGCGGCCGGCCAGCCGATCTCGTTCAGGAAGGGATTGAGGAAGCTGTAGTAGAAGGAAGAAGGGATGCAACTGGCCAGCAGGGCGATCAGTAGCACGATCATGCCCCGCTCCCGGAAGATTCCCCTGACCTCCGACCCGCGGAGTGTCGACCAGTCAAAGCCAGCCTGCGGTGGGGTATGGGGCAACAAATTCGAATACAACCCCAGCACCAGCGCTCCGCCGCCCCCCGCCAACAGCGGTAGCGCCGAGTGTTCTACGCCCAGCACGCTCAGCAGTACGCTCACGATCATAAAGGCCACCGTGCCCCAGACGCGGATGAGGGGATACTCCCGCGCCGGCTCGTCGAGATGGTAGAAGCACATCGCCGCCGCCAGACTGAAGTTGGGGATGAAGCAGCAGTTGAAGAGCAGCATCCAGCCGTAAAACCACCAGAATGAGGTCGTAGAGTAGCATGCGATCAGCGCCAGCCCCCCGACGGCATAGAGCACCCCCATGATCCGCTCGCTGGGATAACGGCGATCGGCCAGCCAACCCATGACCGGCGGGGTCACCGTAGCGGCCACGGCATTCGTGGCGTAGATCATGCCCACCTGTACGCCGGTGAAGTCCAGCCCCTCCAGCAAATAGGTACCCAGGTTGATGAGCCAGCTGGCCCAGACGGCGAACTGGAGGAAGAGGAGGAGGCTAAGTTTTGCCCTCACCCCCCGGCCCCTTCTCCGGGGGAGAGGGGGTGAAGACGATCCGTTCACAATTGCATTGTTGACCGATTTACATCCTCCTTGCTAACGGGTAGCTCCCCTCTCCCCTGCGGTATCCGGGGTGGGGGCCCCGGATGCATAGCCGGGGCTGGGGGCGAGGGCCAGTCGCTCCCGCATCCGGTCGGCGATCCGCTTGACCACCCCATCTTCAAAGGGGTTCTCCAGATTGGCGAGTTCGACCAGCTGGAGGAAGGACTTCGAGCCTCCGGCCCGACAGAGCCGCACGTAATCGTCCCAGGCCGAAGCGTGGTCTTTTTCGTCCTTCAGGGCAAACTGAAAGGCACAGATCTGCGCCAGACAGTAATCGATGTAGTAGAAGGGCACGCTGAAAATATGCCCCTGACTCTGCCAGAAGGTACCGTCGCTCAGGTGAGCGTTGTCGGCGTAGTCGAGATGGGGCAGGTACTTTGCTTCCATCTCCTTCCAGATGGCGTTGCGCCCGGCGTTATCGAGCTCCGGGTTTTCGTAGACCCGGTGCTGAAACTCATCCACCGCGCAGCCGTAGGGCAGAAACCGAAAGGAGCCGGCCACGTGGCTGAAGTAGTACTTTTGGGTGTCTTTCCCGAAAAAGCCCTCCATCCAGGGGTAGGTGAAAAACTCCATGCTCATGGAGTGGATCTCGGCCGCGTCGTAGGTCGGCCAGTTGTACTCCATGGGGCGCTGGTCGCGGCTGCTGTACACCTGGAAGGCGTGGCCGAACTCGTGGGTGAGCACGTCAATGTCGTGGCTCGTCCCGTTAAAATTGGAAAAGATGTAGGGGGCCTGGTGTTCGTTGATGTAGGTGCAGTACCCGCCGGGGGCCTTACCGGCCTTGGCTTCCAGGTCCATCAGCTTATTGTTCTGGAGGTAGCGGAAGAAATTACCGGTCTCCTCGCTCATCTCCCGGTACATTCGGTCGGCGTGGGCGACGATCTCGGCGGGGTTGCCCTGGGGCTTGGGGTTGCCGTCGGGGAAGCGGAAGCCCGTGTCGTAATAGCGCAGTGTGTCCACCCCGATCCGCTCCCGCTGCCGCTCGTAGAGTTCCTGCGCGATGGGCACGATGTACGCTCTGACCTGCCGGCGAAAGTTAGCCACCTCCTCCGGGCCGTAGTCGGTCCGGTTCATGTTGGCGTAGCCGAGGCCGACGTAGTTATCGTAGTTCAGTGTGTGCGCCATACTGGTTCGCAGGCGCACCATCTCCGCGTAGATATCTTCGAAGCGTTCGCGGTGTTTGGCGAACCAGTCCCACTTGGCGGTGCTGGCGGCCTTCCGTTTTTCCCGGTCCGCTACCTGCTCCAGGGGGGCAATGCTGGAGAGGTTGTACGTTTCCCCGTCGAGCTCGATCTCCGCTCCGCCACGGAGCTGGGTAAACTCGCTACTCAGTTTATTGACGGCCTGTAGCTCCTCCATGATCTCGGGGCGGAAGGTATTGATGCTCACCTCCGCCGAAGCGAACAGTTGCTTGCCGAAGTGAGCTTCCAGGGCTTGCCGGTGGGGACTGGCGAGCAGGGCGCGGTAGTAGTCGATCCGCCACTGCTCGGTGCGGGGCAGGTGCCGGTCGAACCAGTCCTTCTCCCCCCGGTAAAACTCGTCGCGGGTATCGATCGAATACCGGATGTAGCCGATATTGTAGGCGGTGGCCACGCTGGCCCGGATGGCGTCGATCTGCTCTACGGCGGCCAGGGCGTCGTTCAGGGTTTCGGCGGTTCTGAGTTCGGTTAGCACGGACTGGAAGGCCTCCTCCAGGCGGTCCAGGTCGGGGCGGGTATAGTCGAATTCGGGAAAAGTCAATTGGGACATCGGCGGGTTAGCTTATCTGGCTAAGACAAGTGGAGACGGCCTTCGGTTGGTCTAGTCCACCCGCACCACTTCACTCCGCTCCGAAATTCCGTTCTCGTTGAAGGCTTCCACCCGGAAATAATAGGGCTGATCCACGTTTAGCGCGCGCAGTTCGTAGCCCGCCCGATCGTACATGAGCGCCGAGAGGTTGAGCTTATCCGGCGCGATGCCCCAGTAAATAACGTAGCCCGTCGCTCCGGGGTCGCCGGTCCAGTTCAGGTCGGCGTTGCGCTCGTCGGTTTGTCGGGTGACGGTGAAATTTTCCGGTACGGCGGGCACCGCTCCCCTCCCCTTCCCGAACACCCGAAGCTCGGCGATCGCCAGGTTTTTGGTGGTATTGTACACGTGCTCGTAGCGGAGGTAGCGCAGGGCGGCCGGCTCGCCGAGCTCGATGTAGCCGTGGGGCATATCGCGCTCATTCTCCGAGAAGTCGGCTACCGTATACCAATTTTCGCCGTCCTCCGACCCCCGGATCACGAATTGCTGGCGTAGGGTATCCGGCCGCCCGAAGATCTCGCTCCGGAAGTCCTGAAAGTTGATCTGCACCGCGCGCACGTCCATTACTTCCTCCAGGTCCAGTTCTACGTAGATCGAATCGTGGTTCGCCTCGGAAACCCAGTAGGACCTGATCTCTTCGTCGTTGATCCGCTCGATCCCGAAGTCAGTGATTTGCTCCAGCATATAGCCACTCTCGCTTTCGTCCACTACGTTGAGTTCTTTCTCGACCAGGCCACTATTGGTGCGTACGGGCTTACCGTAGCTCAGCAGCATCCAGCCGGTGAAGCGGTCCTTATGATCCTCCACCTCGGCCGCCGGCAGGTAGTGGGGGTAATCTCCGTAGGCGGTGTTGACGTACATCTGCCCGTCTTCCTCGAAGCCGGCCGGGTACATCCCCAGCCGCCGCTCGAACTTGTAGTTGACCGAGATCGCCATGGTCGCGAAGTGCCAGTAATTTCCGTCGTTGTCCCGTAACGTACTCCCGTGGCCGGAGCCCTTCAGGAAGCCCCCCGGCTTGTAGGAAATCGGATTGTAGGGGGCGTAGGTGAAGGGACCCAGGGGGGAATCGCTGGTATACACCCCATCGGCGTACACATTCCACTGGGTACCGGGGGCGCCGTACTCCAGGTAGTAGGTACCGTCGTGTTTGACCATCCAGGGGCCTTCGATGTAGGGCTTGAGGTCGGAGCGGTGGTCCTGACCGAAGCGTTCCCAGCCGTGGCGTTCGGGATCGAGGTTGAACAGCTCCACCTGTTCGCCCAGCGGGATGTAGTAATTCTCCGCGTCCAACTCGATGCCGTGGATCGGCCACTTATTCGACGACTCCTCGTAGAGGTACACCCGCCCGTCGTCGTCGACGAACAGGTTCGGGTCTTGCACCCCCCGGGGCACGTTGATGACGGCAAAGTTGGTCCGCCAGTCCCCTAGTTCCGGATCGTCGGTTTCGATGACCGCCCCCCGCCCGGAAGGGTCGCCCAGCAGGATGATCTTATCGTCGTGTACCGCGGCGGCCGGGGCGTTCGACCCGTTGAAGTACCAGCTTTGGGGCCGGATGAAGGTCCAGTTACTCAGGTCGTCGCTTACCCAGTAGCCGTGGGAGCGGGTCACGAACAGGTAGTACTTGCCCCGGAAGTTTACGACGGCGGGGTCGGCTCCGGAGCGGTAGGAGACGTTGTTGCGGGCCCGGTAGTGCGACATGTAGGTGTAGTCGAGGTCGAGCGGGTTGCAGTAGGTCGTATAGTTTTTTTGCGCGGGCGCGGGTGCCATCGTGGTGGGATAATCCGCGGTCTTCTCACG
>CAZQNE010000102.1:0-10718 GCA_964594535.1 uncultured Lewinella sp. | reverse complement strand
CATAATTTTAATACGACCGCCAAGTTTTCCCACACCCTGATGGGGTTCATTGAGGGGGTAAAGGTTGATTTTATTACCCATACTGCCCTACTTGTAGAACCCCTCCTGCAGCCCGACGGACTACGAATAGCTACTCCCATCGACATTGCGGCCATGAAACTCAATGCGATTAGTCAGAGCGGTCGGCGACAGAAGGATTTTTACGATATGTACTTTCTGTTGGAGCATTTTTCGTTAGCCAAGATGCTGGCAGCCTACGAAGAAAAATACCCCAGGTCTAGTCCGCTAATCCCCGTGAAGGCTATCGTGTACTTCGATGAGATCGACTTTAAGCACGAACCCCCCGTCTTACTGAAGAAGGTAAGTTTTCGTCAGGTCAAACAAAGGCTTCAGCAAGCTGTAAGACGGGCGAACGAAACCTTTTAAATGTTAAATTCCAATCAGGCTAACCGCTACGCCCACCTACTGGTAACCTACTGCGTCAACCTCCAGCCCGGCGAGCGATTGTTCGTCAACTCCACCACCCTGGCCGAGCCGCTGATCACGGAGATCTACCGGGAAGCCCTGCGGGCCGGGGGGCACTGCGAGTTCAGCCTCAGTACCCGGGGGCAGGCAGCCGCGCTACGGGAGGAGGGCAGCGAAGCACAGTTCGCCTATCTACCAACACTATACGGCCGGGCGATGAACGAATTCGAGGCCTACATCAACGTGTCGGCCCCCTTCGATCTGCGGGAGCCCGCCCCGGCCGCTCACCTACTGGCCGCCCGCCGCGCCGCCCGCAAGCCCCTGCACGACACCTACTTCGCCCGTACCGCCGACCGGGGGCTGAAGCGGAGCATGTGCATCTACCCTACGCCGTCCCTAGCTCGGGAAGCGGGCATGACCGAAGAAGCGTACGCCGACTTCGTCTACCGGGCCTGCAAGCTCGACCGGGAAGACCCCCGCGCCGCCTGGTTGGAAGTGCGGCAGCGGCAACAACGGGTGGTCGATCACCTCAACGGCTGCACGGAATTCCGCTACGTCAATAAGCGGAGCGACCTGAGCTTTAACACGAAGGGGCGGACCTGGATCAACAGCGACGGGCAGACCAACATGCCGAGCGGGGAGGTCTACACCAGCCCCGAAGAGGATAGCGTGAACGGCCACATCTACTTCGACTACCCGGCCATCCGGAAGGGGAAAGAAGTGCGTGGCGTCCGGCTCGAGGTTGTGGACGGGGAGATTAAACACTGGTCGGCCGAGGCGGGCCAGGACGTACTCGACGAGACCTTCGGGATACCGGGCACCCGTCGCTTCGGGGAGGCGGCCATCGGGACCAATTACGGCATCGACCGCTTTTCGAAGCAGATCTTGTTCGACGAAAAGATCGGCGGAACGGTCCACCTGGCCGTAGGGCAGAGTTACGCCCAGGCCGGCGGCAGGAACGAAAGCGCCGTGCACTGGGACATGATCGCCAACATGCGGGAGGGGGGGCGTATTTACGCCGACGGGCGGGAGATCTACGCCGACGGGCAATTCCTGTCCTGGCCGGTTGAACGATTGTAGGCCGCCCGACCTTTACTGGGAAAACGCCTATCTTTAACCCTGGCCTGTTTTCTAGTTCTTACCTGCCGAAACCCCATTTTTGACTGATTTAACACACCACCGTGAACGAGAACGTTGCCTTTTTAGAACTTAAGTACGGGAATATTTACGGAGGCTACCCTAACTTCTACGCCATCAGTGAGATCGCCCTGTTGGTCTTCGAACGGGGTTCCAATAAAATCTTCCTCGAGAGCTGGATCAATCAGGCTAACGTCGACATCGTGGACGTGTACGCCGAAACCGACGATCTCGGCCACACCACCCGCCGGGTGCGGGAGGTGCTCAATATGCGCACCAACCGCCGTTTTCAGTACCACGAAGACTTCCGCCTCAGTGAAGACGACCTCCAGTTCGCCTTCCGCAACCTGCGCTCCACCAAGAACGCCATCCGCAACTTTCTGAACAAAAATCTACGTAAATACCGTTTCCGCGACATGATCGTGTTCGACGGTCGCCGTGATGTGTTCCTCTGCGAGCGGAGTGGGGTCCGCTTCGATTATACCAACATCATTGATATTCAGAAGGACCTGAACCGGGAAACCGACTACCTCTTTAGCCTCAACAAGCTAGCACGGGTCATTAACTTCAACACCGATCGCTCCTACCTGCGGTCCAACAACCTGGAGTACTGGCTACACCCCATCGCCGCCCGGCAGATCATTCCCGGTACGGCCGCTTTTGACGCTGCCCGCCTGCTGATGGTCTTCAATGAGTACACGATGTTCCACGAGGATTTCCTGATCAAAGCGGCCATCCTCCTCAACCAGGTCAGTAAGCGCAAGGAACAGCGGAAAGCCGCAGAGTTAGCCGCCCAGGAAGCCGCCGAAAACGAACCCCCGGAGGACGGGGAGAATGGAAATTGAAAATTTTGGGGCGGGAAGCGATCAGAACAAAAAGATGATCGCCAGGACCAACAGTACGCTCACCGTCAGACCCACCAAAAAAATATTGTAGGCCATCCGCAGCAGCCGGTATTCCCGCTGGATCGTGCGGCCAAGTCCGTGCAGGTCGGCAATCAGGCTGCCGTAGAGGGCGCGGGGATCCAGCAGCATCTCTTCGGTGCGGCGCATGAATTCTTCGCGCTGAAGCTTACTGGCCGTGCCGTGAAACGCCAGGTTGTCCTCCTCTCCCTTCCGCTCGTGGGGGCGGGATGAGACCAGAGCATACACCAGACTGACTAAGGCGCAGGCGATGAAGACCACCACGGGCAGCAGCAGCTCGGGGCGGGTCTGGGCCCAGTTCCGGTAGCTGACGAAGGTGATGAGCGCCCCGATCAACAGGGCGTTGACGCTGACCATGATGGCGGCCTTCTGGTCGGCCATCTGTTTGAGCTGGATGTGGTTGCGGAACGTGGTGCGGAAGTAGGTCTGGCTGGCCTGGCGCGTCGGCCCGCCCTCAATGTCGCGGAGGGGGGGCGAGAGCACGGCGTTGTTCCGGACTTCCTTGCGGCGTAGCCGGTCCACCAGCCGCTGTAGCTCCAGCAGTACCGCACTGTGGGTGTGTTGATAGCTACGGCGTAATTCTCCGTCCCGGAAGCGGGCCTGCCGCAGTTCCTCAAGGTAGTGGAACAGGGCTTCGGTACGATTGGGCGGGACGTGGGGGGCACTGCTGCTGGCGTAGCGGTTCTCGAGCCAGGTCAATTCCGCTCCTTCCACTCCGCTCAGCAATCGCTGGGCCAGTTGGGCGTCGTAGAGAACGTCGGCGATCTCGCCGCGCATGGGGGAGCTGCCGTCGGGCAGGACCGTAGCCAGGGTCATCTGTAGATTCATAAAATCCGGCCCGGTCCACTCCCGAAACTCCTGAGCTACCGCCGCGATCGGACGTAGCTCCGGCCCTTCCCCCCAGTAGCGGCAGGCGTGCAGGAAGGCCACGGTACGGGCCAGGGGCGGCAAATCGGGGGATACCCCGGGGCGGCGCAGGGCGATCTCCTGGGAGTGAGCCGCCAGGGAAATCCCCCAACTGTCGTTGTGCAGCACGAGCGCCCGTGGTAGCCGTTCGTAGGTCGTGAGCATAAAGCGCTCGGCCTGATCGGCCAGGTGGCTGAGTTGGAGAACCGAAAAGCGCCTGGTGGTCATAAGTACGAAGGTAGCATTCCGTGCGTTAGCCCTCTGTGCCCCGCGAACTTCCCGCACTATGTTACCGATTGATACTTTTACGCCCCGCTATGCGCCCGATCTTCATTTCCTGTATTGCGCTGTTGCTTACCGCCTGCGAATCAGCTATCAGCGACCTGACGGAGGTGGACGACACCCGCTTCCGGGCCGAATTCGCCATACCCCTGGTAGATAGCCGGGTTAATCTGGCTGAATTGGTGGGGGAAGTGGACGAGCGGGTCGACCTTACCGTAGACCCGGACGGCTTACTCCGGTTCACGTATTCAGATACCGTCCCGCGCATCGACAGCGACCCCGCCTTTGCGGAACTGAACGCGGTGGGCCGCGGATTGCCCTACGTCATTACCCAGCGGCGGCAGGAAGTCCGCCTGCCCTTCCCGGATGACATCAACCTGGATACCCTGCGAATCGGTAGCGGTAGTTTTGCCTACAGCTTCCCCAACCCCTATAGAGAGGCGGTTCGACTGGAACTGCTCCTCCCCACCGCTACCCGCAACGGCGAGCCGCTCCGCATTACCGGGGAACTACCCGCCTACGGGGGAAGCGGCCCCCCGCCTACCCTGACGAACGCGGACGAACCGCTCGACTTTTCGGATTATATCCTCGATCTTACCACCGACTCGCTATCCCTGATTTACCGCATCGACGATCGGGAGGGAAATGCCCTGCCGGTGCCCGAAGAAACACTGATTGCCTTCCGGGATTTAACCTTCGACTACGTAGTCGGCTACTTCGGGCGGCAGACCTACGAAGGAATCAGTGACGAGCTACGGATCGATTTTTTCGAAGACTACGAGAGCGGGGAAGTCGACTTCGAAAACCCCCGCATCCGGGTCGTCGTGGAAAACAGTTTCGGGGTACCCTCGCGGGCGGTTATCGAGCGGCTGGACGTCACTACGGTGGACGGGGAGGTGATCCCCGTGACCGGTGAAATCGTCGAGGAAGGGTTCACCTTCGATTATCCTACCGTGCCGGGCCGGACGAACCGGACTACCTACATCATCGACGAAGCGAATTCCAACCTGCGGGAGCTCCTCCGTGCCCGCCCCGTAGCCCTGAACTACCGCATCAGCGCCCTCATCAATCCGCGGGGGGACGCGTCCATCACGGGCTTCATCGCCGACACCAGTACCTACAGTGCGACCCTTTTCGTGGACCTACCCCTGGAGGGTTCGGCCCGGGATTTTGGCGTACGGGACACCTTCCCCGTCAACCTGGGAGAGGATTATCCCGACGTAACGGCCGCTTCCTTTCGCGTGACCACCGACAACGAACTTCCCCTCGATCTATCGCTGACCGGTACCTTCGTCGATTCCCTCGGTAATGCGCTGCTCGATCTTACCGCCGGGGAGTTGCTCATCATAGCCGCCGGCTCCGGGGCCGACCCACGCCGGCAGACGAACGACATTACCTTCGACGGTTCGGATGTAGCACAGTTGCGGCGGGCCGATCGCCTGATTCTCGACGTAGCCTTCGCAACCACCGGCGACGGAAGCCAGACCGTACGGGTAACGGAGACGGACCGGGTCCGGATTCGTGTTGGAGCGCGGGTCTTGGTCGATAAACTGTGAGTATGCCCGCTTTACGAATTGCTGTATTTCTGGGCGTCAGCCTATTGTTTACGGGTTTTGACGGCACCTGCGTCCGCGCCCAGAACCTCACCGCTCCCACCCTGGCGGGGAGCTGGCAGTCGACCTACCACAATCCGGCCATGCAGCACTTCCTGCCCGGCACCCTCACGGTGGGGCTTCCCGGAATAGCGAATGACTTCCGGCTGCAACACCTGGAATATAGCGACCTGATCGACCGTAAAAACGACGAACGGGTGCTCGACCTGGCTACCTGGTCGCGGCTCTCCCGCACCACCAATGAAGTACAGAACGTTTTTTCCGTCGAGACGATCGGGGGAGCCTACCGGTGGAAATCCTGGGTTTTCGGCGGCTACCACCGGTTGCGTTCCCGGGGGGAGGCCGTGTACCCGAAAACACTCATCGACCTGCTGGCCCTGGGTAACGCCGCCTACATCGGGCAGACGGTCGGCATCGCCCCCCGCGGCAACCTGAGCAGTTGGCAGGAAATCGGCCTGAGCGCCGGCTACGCCGTTAGCGATAAGATCGCCGTAGCCGGGCGCCTGAAGTACCTGGCCGGTGTATCGAACGTACAGACCGGGGCGGGGGGGCGGCTGGCCCTGACGACGGGTACGGAAAACTACGGCCTTACCCTCGAGCAGGACTATACCGTACAGACCGTCAACGCGATTGCTTACCGGGGGCTGGATGATACCGGCTTCGAGTACAACCCGAACCGGCTGCGTGCGGGCGATCTTTTTAGTGCGAATAACGGATTGGCTTTCGACCTGGGGGTTGCCGTCGACCTGGGCCGGCTACGCCTGAATGCTTCGGCCTCTGACCTGGGAGCGACCATCGAGTGGCGGGAGCAGGTCACTACCCTGTCCTTTTCCGGCACCGATGCCTTCACCGGGCTCGACATCGTCACCGACCTACTGCGGGATACGGTGTCAGTGCAGACGGCCGTGGATACGCTACGGGCTACCTTCGAGCCACGTGAGGGCAGCGACCCCTACCGGACCGAACTGGCCCCTACCTTTTACCTGGGCGGGGAGTACGATCTGACGCAGAATCTGGTGGTCGGTGGCCTCCTCGTCCTGGAGGATCGCAACGGCAGCCTCTCTCCGGTGTACGCCCTGAACGCCCGCTACGTGCTGAGTCGTTGGCTACAGTTCGGGGGGAATGTGAACTACCGCACGGGCATCCGCACCAACGTGGGCTTACATTTCTACGCCAGCCCCGGGCGCTTCCGCCTGTTTGTCTCCTCGGACAAATTCGTCCGCCTGGTCACCACCGGCAACCCCTCCCTGGCGGGGATCAGGCTGGGGGCGTCGTGGGTTTGGGGGGCTCCGGAGCGGAACCGTTTAATTTCCGCATTTCGTCCCTGATATCGGATAAGAGTTGAATATCTTTCGGGGTGGGGACGGTTTTGTTCTCGGTGTCTTCGGCCTGGTCCCGCAGTGAATTGATCAGGCGGATCACGATGAAGAGCACGATGGCGATGATGAGAAAATCGATCATGGCCTCCAGGAACAGGCCGTAGCCAATCACCACTCCCGGTTCGACCACTTCCCCGCCCCCATCCTTCACGGGCTCGGAAAGTACCCACCGTAGGTCAGCCAGCTCGATACCGGCCGTAAGGTAGCCGAGGGGCGGAGTGATGATCTGTTTGACGAGTACGTCGACGATCTTATTGAAGGCGGCCCCGATCACCACGCCGACCGCCAGATCGATCATATTGCCCTTGACGGCAAACTTTTGAAACTCGGTAAGCAATTTCGCCATGCGGAATATTTAAGTAACTACCGGACCGTGCAGGCCGTGCAGTACGGTCAGCAGACTGGCGGCGGCAACCATCAGCAAGTGTACGAACTCCGCCCGTGACTCCCGCCGCCGACCGAACCAAAGCCCCCAGAGCATCCCCAGGGCGGGAACGATGGCCTGAGCGTCGCTGAGGGCGGTCCGCCAACCGAGCAGTCCGACGGGTAAGCTGAACAGTAGTAACCAAAAACAGAAGAGGACGTTCTTCCGCCCCTCGATGCTGAGTAGATTTTCCCGCCGTTTCACCAGCAGGACGGCAGCCAGGGGCACCAGGACCAACCCCGCTCCAACTAGGGCGTACCGGCCGGCGGGCAGGAAATACGGCGCACCCAAGGCCGGGGTCTGTCCCGCCGCGAAATTCGCCAGGTCGCCCCGCCAGAAGGCCCCCGCCGCCGCGAGTAAGTAGACCACTACCATCCCACCGATCAGTTGTAGGACGTTACGGGGGGTCGCCGTGCGGTAAATACCGATACCGATCACCGCTACGGGTAGGTACAGCAAGTGGGTGGGCACCAGCAGGGTAGCCAGCCCGAGCCAAAAGCCCGCATTGAAGCGGCTCACTTCCTCCCCCTTGCGCCGGTAGGTACGGGCTAACGCCCCCAGGAAGGCGAAAAGGAGGATGAAGGTTACCTGCCGCAAATCGAAGGTCCGGAAGGCCGGGGAGACGGACCAGAGCAACACTACCGCCATACCCGGAAGCTGAGTCGCACGGCGGGAGAGCCGGTACCGGGAGGCGATGGTATTGGCCAGCACTCCGGCGGTGGCCACCAGCAGGGGAGGAAGCACGGAAGCCAGGATGGGGTAGCCACTCACCCACTGGTACAGTAGGTTTCCGTAATAGGAGACCGGCTCACCACCGGCGGCTGGGTAGTCCAGTAAAAAGACCGGCAGCTGCAGCAGTAGGGCGTAACCGTACAGCAACAGGTTAACAAAAGATTGATTCGTACGAAATAGCGCGACCATGGCCTTAGCTGACTTGCCGCTCGGTTTCGGTAATCAGGTCGACGGCGGTGGCGTAGGTCTCCCCCAGATCGGCGGCACTGTCCTGCCCGGCGTAGAGGGCCATTTCGCAGCGGGCCAGCAGGCGATCGTAGCGCGCGGTGAGTTCGCCGTCCGCACCGGCGGCCCGCAGCACCTCCGTGATATTGCGCCGGCTCAGGTCGGCGGCCCCCAGGGAAAAGCGATCGCGCAGGTACCGGAGCACGGCCCCCTCTACGGCGTCGTAGAAGGCCCGGGGGTTGACCTCCCGTAAATGGGTACGTGCTTCCTTCAGTCGGGCGGCGGCCACCCGGCCCGCTTTAGCCTTACGGAGCTGGACGGGATCGCGGTTGGCGCGCTTCCTTTTTTGCGACACGGCCACGATCAGGCCCGCGCTCAGTAGAAACGGCAGCACCAGCAGCATCCAGAACAGCGCACCGTCGGCAGGATTGTCCCCGTACCTACGGCCGGCGCGCAGGGGGCGGGCGGGGCGCAGGGTCAGTACGTCCTCCGGCTCCACCGCGGTGGTGTCGATGGTGTAGGTTTGCTGGCCGCTGCCTCCGGTCACGGTTACTTCGAAGGTTTTCGGGCTCAGACTCACGTAGTCGGCACTATCGGTATTGAAGTAGGTCAGGGTCGGGCTCACCGTGTACTCCCCGGCCCGCCTGGGTACGAGTTGGTACTCGAACGTCTTGCGGCCGAACATCCCGGAGGGGCTATCCAGAAATTCCTCCTGCACCACCCGGGGGTCGTAGATATTCCAGTTCGCCTCGTCCACCGGTACCGGTGCTTCCAAGCGCTGGATATCGCCCTGGCCGGTGATCTGCACCACCAGCTTCATGGCGTCGTCGGTCGTCAGTTTGGTTCGGTCCAGTTTGGCGTCCATGCGGTAGGTGCCTACGCCGCCGCTGAAGTCGTCCGGGCGCGGGCGGGGCAGTTCCCTTACTTCGATGAAGATCGTATCGGAGTTGACGGGTATTTGCTCGGTATAGCGCCGCGAAAAGGTGCTGTTCGTCCGCATTCTCACCGCACCGATCACCATACGATAGGGGTCGATGCGCAGGCGGCCGCTCTTGAGGGGGAAAAGCGCGATGCTGGCCAGGGTGCGCCGTTGGTACTCCCGGCCGTTCTCGATGATGTTCGTGGGCGCAGCGTCGAAGCGGCGGCGCGGGCGGGCGAAGAAGCCATCCAGGTCCGGCTCCCGCACCATATTCCGGCTGATGGGGTTGACCGAGGCGTAGAGGTTCAGGTCCAGGATGATCTGCTGGCCCACGTACGCCCGGTCGGTACTCACCTCTACCCGCAGGAAATTTTCCGGGGTCATACCCAGTCGGTCGTCGTCCTGCTCGAGTACGACCACGGTTTCGCTGTTGGCGCGGTAGGTCCGGCCGGCGGCGCGCACGGTGGCGGGCCCCACGGAGAGTGTACCGGTTCGTTTGGGCTGCAGCATCCAGCTGAAGGTCATCTGGCTGGTGGCCACTCCGTTCAGGATAGTGGTACCGATGGAGCGGTTGGGCCCCTGTAGCACTTCGAAGTCCCGAAAGTCCGGCGGCACCAGTTGTTCTCCCTGGGCGTTGCGCAGGGTCAGGTTATACGTTACCGTGCTGTTCTTCAGCATCCGCTCCTTGCTGAGTTGGGCCACGAAGGTGATGTCCTGGTGCTGCTGGGCCAGTCCGGTCCCCGTCAGGAGGAGCAACAGCAGCGTCGAGAGGCAGGCCCGCATCACCAGTCCTTTCTTCCGGTACAGCCTTCGCGGTCGGCCTGGCGCAGGCGACTGAGGGTGCGTTTTTCCTCCTCGGCGGCGATACCCAGTTGGCGTTCGGCTTCCTCGCGGCTCATCTTAGGCTGCCCGCGGTCGGCCCGGGGTTGTCCGGGGGTCTGGGGTTGTTGGCCTTCTTCCTGCTCCCCGTCCTGTTGGTTTTGGTCCTGTTGCTGCTGTCCGTCCTGACCGCCCTGCCCGTCCTGCTGCTGTTGTTGTTGCTGTTGCTGTTCACCGTCCTGCTCCTGCTGCTGCTGGTCCTGTCCCTCCTGCTGCTGTTGTTGTTCCTGCCGTTGCTGCTGGCGGATAGCCTTGGTGAGGTTGTACTTCGTCTCCTGGTCGTCGGGGGTCAGTCGCAGGCTGTTCTTGTAGGCTTCCACGGCCTTGGCGTAGTCGTCCTGTCGGTAGTAGCTATCGCCCAGGTTGCGGTAGGCCTGGCTGCGTACGGTGGGGTCGTCGGCCAGTCCGGCGGCTTCCTCGTAGCGTTTGGCGGCCTCCTCGTACTCCCCGCTTTCGTAGAGGGCGTTACCGAGGTTATAGTTGCCCTGGGCGCTGTTTTCCCGTTCGATGGCGGTACCGTAATTCCGTTCGGCTTCGGCGTAGTTGCCGGCGCGGTAGGCCTTATCTCCTTCCCGGAGGGCACGGTGGCTGCTCTGGGCTTCCACCGGGGCGGGGACGCAGGTGCAGAGCATGCCGGTGAAGAAAAGTATTCGGCGGAGTGCCATAGATCGACAAAGTTACGACTGGCTGGTACAAGCGTTAAGCCGTCGGCCGGCCCCTGGGAGCGGCAGCGACCTTGGGCCGTCCGCCGGCTGGGTAGAACAGGATAATGCTAGATGGCTACTACCCGCCCCGGCGGACGGGCCAAACTCCGCTGCCGCTGCGTAAGGCCCG
>CAZQNE010000101.1:0-10741 GCA_964594535.1 uncultured Lewinella sp. | reverse complement strand
GGCAGGTAGTAGGGGCGGTCGGGGTAGTAGTTGCGCAGGTACTTGAAGCGGTCGTCGCGGGCGGCGCGGATGCGGTCGTAGAAACCATCCAGCCGGTCGGCGGCCCCGAAGACGTACTCCCGCCCGGGCTGTTGGTAGGGGCCGAAGTTGGCCTGCCCCTGCAGATATTCCGCCGGCTCGATGCCGGCCATGCTGTGGACCGAGGGCGCGAAGTCGACGAAACTGAACAGCATACTGTCCACCTCCCCGGCGCGGCGACCGTCGGGCCAGGCCACGATCATGGGTACCCGCATCCCGCTATCGTAGAGCAACCGCTTCTGGCGGGGTAGGGGACCGCCGTGGTCGGCGTACCAGAAGACGATGGTGCTGTCGGTGAGCCCGTCGGCCTCCAGTTGGTCCAGCAGGAAACCGACTTGCTCGTCCATCACGCGAATGTTGTCGTACACCCGGCGGATGTCTTCCCGGGTCGGCTCGGTATCGGCCAGATAGGGGGGGACGGAAATTTCCAGGTCTGCGGGCAGCTCGATGGCGGGGCGATCCTCCCCCTCCGCCCAGCCCTGGTAGGCGGACTCATCGAAGGCATCCGTCCCGAAATCCCCCTCGAAGCGGCGGGTGCCCCGGCGGGTGGCCCAGACCTGACTTTCGTGGGTAGCCTCCAGATTGAAGATACTAAAGAAGGGCTGCCCCGGCTCCCGGTGGCGCCAGTGGGCGCGCCAACCCTGCTCGTCCCAGGCCGTCTTCGGGTGGCGGAACTGGTAGTCGGTCTTTGCGTTGTTGGTGCAGAAGTAGCCGTTTTCCCGCAGCACCTGCGACATCATCTTTACCTCCGGCGGCGGCAGGGCGCCGTACTCTCCGCTCAGTCCCAGGGCCTGCATCCGCTCGGTACTCGACAGCGTGCGCATGTGGTGGCCTCCGGTACTGATGGGGTACATCCCCGTGGCGATGGCGTGACGGCTGGGGGCACACACCCCGGCCACCGAAAAGGTATTGGGGAAGCGCACGCCCCGGGCGGCCAGCCGACTCAGGTTGGGGGTTTGGATGGTCGAATCCCCGAAGGCGGCGATGAGGGGGCTCATATCTTCGACCACGATCCAGAGGATGTTGGGGCGGTCCAGCACGGTGGGCTCCGTGGTCGGGGCGGCGTGGTCGGGGGATTGGCAGCCGAATACGGCCAGGAGGAACAGGGCGGCAAGCGAGGTGGTGATACGCATGCCGAAATGTACGGAATGCAGCCCTTCTTCAGAACAGGCCCGGTAGGGCCGCGCCCGTCCAGCCGGGAAACAGCGCGGCCGTATTCGTGGCTCCCAGCCGCTGTGCGGATACGGCGGCGAAGTAGCTTCGGAAGTCAGTCGTTACCGGCAGGTCCCGGCCATCCTCCAGATTAGCGGGCAGCAGGGCGGGGACCTCCCCCAGGATGCGGCTATCGCTGAACCCGTCATCGATCACGAAGGCGCAGCTGGCCCGCCCGTGGTCGGTACCCCCGCTGCCGTTCTGGTGCACGGTGCGGCCGAATTCCGTAATCGTCATCAGCGTCACCCGATCGCTCAGTCCCCCCAGGTCGCGCCAGAAGTTAGTGACGCTACCCGCCAGGTCGTTCGCCTGCTGGGTGAAGCGGCCGAAGCGCCCCCCCTGCCGGGCGTGGGTATCCCAGTTGGGGCTCTCGGCGAAGGCGATCTCCAGCCCGACGTCCGATTTGATCAACTGGGCAATCTGCCGCAGCCCCCGACCGAGGGGGGAGTTCGGGTAGCGCACCCCCCGGGCCGGGCGGTAGTTTTCCAATGCGGCGGCGGAGAGCAAGTTGGCGGCATCCAGCCCGGTGGTGCCGGCGTTGCGGAGCACTTCCTGGCTGGCCTGGCGGTACAGGGCCTCGAAGCCCCCCCCCGCGCCGGAGCTTCCACCCCGGACCCCCAAATCCGACAGTTGCTCCACGGCCACGGCATACTGCTCCCCGTACAGTGCCCGGGGCAGGGCGGGGGTAAGGCTGACCATTCGCAGCGGCGTGCCCTCCCCGGGAAGTTGGGCGGCGGCCCGGTTCAGCCAGCCATCGGGGGTGCTCTTGCGGCCGGGGGTGGCGGTTTCTACGTAGTCCTGGGCGTCGAAGTGGGAGCGTACGGGGTTGGGGAGCCCTACCCCGTGAATTATGCGTAACCGTCCCTCTCCGTACAGTCGGCCCAGCGGGCGTAGGCTGGGGTGGAGGCCGAAGCGACCGTCGAGGTCCAGCAGTTGATCTTTGTCGGAGCCGGCCGCCAGGGTCAGGGCGGGGCGCAGTTGTTGGAGGTTGGGGTCGGCGAGGGGCTGTACGGCGGCAATGCCGTCCATGGCCCCCCGCTGGAAGATGCAGACCAGGGTGCGCTTGCGGTCCGGGGTGGGGGGCAGGGCGGACAGGGGCAGGGAGGCGAACCCACCGCCGGTGGCGAGCATACTTAGGGCTCCGTTGCGGAGAAAGGCGCGGCGTTGCATGGCAATGTATTTACTGGCGTTGAAATTCGGGGGAGCCGAGGATAAGACCGACGATCTGCCCCAGTTCCCCCTCCAGGTTCGGTAGCAGGAGGGTGTAGGTTTCTTTAGTATCCCGCTCGGGCAGTAGGAGCGGCAGGTAGGTCGCCAGGGCATCCCGGGGGCCGGAGGGTTCGTGGTTGCGATTGAGAGCGAGCAGGTCGACTTCCACCCCGGCAATTCGGTTCTGCGCCAGGTCCAGCCCGAAGTTCATCCGGTTGATGAGGGCGGCCCCGTTCGTCCAGTGCCCGGCCCGTTCGGGGTAGCCGGTCGGAGCCTGGTAGGCAAAGAGGGGCTGGCCCATACGGGTGGACCACCGCAGCAATTCCCGGGTATCGGTGACCCGGGCCCCCGTGGCCCGCACGCTACTGGCGATATACTCCAGCGGGGTTTTGATCTTGGCGGTTCGGCTGGCCCAGAAATCCGGGTGTTCGATCAGGGCGACGGTCGTTTGCCGCAGGTCGCCACCGGATGCCAGGAAGGCCGCGGCGATGTGGCCGATCAGTTCCTCCGAAGGCTCGTCGCTCACGAAGCGAACCGCCAGTTTGGTGGCCAGATGGCGGGCCGTGGCGGGGTGGGTAGCCAGCAGGTCCAGAATTCGTTCCCCCTCTTCCAGTCCCCCGCCGGCGGGGAAGTGCTCACCGAGTACGGTTTTCTCCTCCGCGTCGTGGCGGCTGGGGTCGAAGAAGAAGCCGTCCTTCATCACCACGTCGGGCTGGCGGGCTCGGCGGTCCAGCAGCCGTTCGGCCATCTCCGGCAGCGGGTAGGTGGCCGGGTTCAGCTTCCAACCGGTGAAGGCGCGGGCTACCTCCTCGATGTCCCGTTGGGAATAGCCACCATCGACGCCCAGGGTGTGGAGTTCGAGCAGTTCGCGGGCGTAATTTTCGTTGATACCGGGTTTTTGCCCGAACCCATTGGGGTCTTCCCGGGGCTGGCGGGGTTCCCGTAGCGGCCGTAGGGTAGCCACCCCCTTGGCCGCGTTCGAGCGATGATTGTTCAGGTAGAGCAGCATGGCCGGGTGGCGGGCCGTGGCCCCCAGCATATCCCGGAAGTTACCCAGTACGTGGGGGCGGATGGCATCGCGCTCGTAGCTCAGTAGGTGGGGGGTGGCTTCGTTCACGGAGGTCACCGTCACGTTGAAGTGGTTGAACCAGAAGTCGGTCAGCTGCTCCACCAGCTGGTACTCGCTATGAATAGCCCGATCCAGCTTCTGGGCCATGGTGTGGAAGGTGAGTTCTTCCAGCGGGCGGTACCCCAGCCGTTCGTTGTAGGCCAGGCTGCGGGGGTTGCCGGCATTGGGGTTGTCCTCCACGTTGAGGATGCGGTTGAGCATGGCGTTCTGCCCGCCGCCGTTGCCCATGCTGTCGGGCATCATGCGTTGGTAGTCCCGGCGCTGTTCCTGAGATATTCTCCGGGCGGCAGTCTCCCCTCTCCGCCGGAGAGGGGTCGGGGGTGAGGGCAAATCCCGTTGTCGCATGGCAAAAATGATGCGCACCCCCGGCCCGGGGTAGGTCCGGCTAATCTCGGTGGTCGACATGGCCAGGGCGGGGTAGGATTCGGCCAGTCGGGTCAGGGTGTCGTCACCGGGCTGTAGTTGATCGCGTAGCCAATTTTCCACTCCCCCTTCCGCCACTAGTGCGACCTCACCGGGTTGGGGCCCGTAGCCGAGGCGGTCGAGCAGGTGGGCGGCGGCCTGGGTGTCGGTCAGTCCGGCTTCGGCGTAGGGCAGGGTGAGCTGGGCGGGGAGGGGAACGGCCCATCCCAAACCAGTGAAAACCAGGGCAAGAAACCGGAGACGCATGGGGTACGGATTTACCGGATGAACGCGGGGGGCGCGGACGCAGGTGCCGTGCGGGTGGGAAATCAAGGTGAACCCCCCACAAAAGCGGGTGAATGCCCCCCGGGGGGCCCTGGGCGGCTTAAGGCGTCCGACGGTTTAAACCGTCGGACCGCTTAAACCGTCAGCATTTACTAGGATGCAGGGAGCCATTTTCGCTCGGTTTTTCCGGATGACCGTTCTTTACCGGTATGCGGACGCCACTTTCCCACCTGCTCGGCTTTGCCGCCGCCGTCAGTACGCTCTTTTACCTACCCCGTCTGCTAGAAGCCCTTACCATCGGGCTGAGCGGGCGGGGCGATCTGTTGGGGGCGGGACTGATCTTCGGGGGTAGTCTGGCGCTGGGCCGGCTGAACGACGAGTTGCGCTACCGACTCCGCGACCGTCCGGCCTGGCTGGACGTGGCGGTGACCGTACTTACCAACGTGGCGGTGGTCTTAGTCCTGAGTGCGCTCGCCTTCCGGGTCCACCAGTGGATGTTCGGGGGTGATTTTACCGGTCTGCTCCGCCGTGCCTACCGCATTCGGATGACCCTGGCCGCGCTACTGGCTGCCTTTTACGTCCGACTATTGATCTACCGCCGGATCAGCCGGGCGGCCCGGGTAGAAAACCTGGAGTTGCGCGAACGGCAGACCGCCGCCCGGCTCGGAGCCCTTCAGCAAAAACTGGACCCCCACTTCCTCTTCAATACCCTGAATACCATCAGCGGGGCCATCCGGCAGGACCAGCGCGAAGCGAGCCTCGCCATGGTCGAGGACCTGGCCGCCCGCTACCGCTACCTGCTCTCCGTCGGCGACCGCCACCTGGTCACGGTGGGGGAGGAGCTGGACTTCACGGAAGGCTACGCCCGACTACTGAATTACCGCTTCGGCACTCACCTACGCTTTCACTTTCGGATTAGCCCGCACCTGCGTCCGCGCAACCTCCCTCCGCTTACGCTGCAGTTACTGGTCGAGAACGCCGTAAAGCACAACGAGATTAGCCGCTCCCGCCCCCTGGATATCTGGCTGAAGACCGTAGACGACGACCGTATCCGGGTCCGGAATACCCGGCAACCGAAACCGGAACCCGCCGCCGGAGCCGGGGAGGGGCTGGCTAACCTCAACCAGCGCTACGTCCTGCTGGCCGGGGAGGCCGCCCGCCCCCTCATCGAACGGACGGAGGCTGCTTTTTCCGTAACCCTCACCACCCTGCCCCATGCGCGCCCTGATCATTGAAGACGAGCCGGCCGCCGCCGACAACCTGCGCTACCTGCTGCGGGAGGTGGCCCCCGACTGCGCGATACTCGGCGTGCTGGACACCATAGCCGCGGCCACCGACTGGCTCGCCGGCCACCCCGCCCCCGACGTAGTGTTCAGCGACATCCAACTGGCGGACGGGAACGCCTTTACGATCTACGAGCGCACGGAAGTGGGGTGCCCGATCGTCTTCGTGACCGCCTACGATGCCTACGCGCTGCGGGCCTTCCGCCACAACGGGGTCGACTACCTGCTCAAACCCCTCAATCGGGAAGATCTGGCGCGGGCCGTCGAACGGGTGCGGCGGGCGACGGCCACCGGCCCCACCCCCGCCCAACTGACCGAGCTGATGGAGTCGCTGCGGCCCCGATCCTACCGCCAGACCTTTCTGCTGCCCTTCCGCGACCAGCTCGTGCCGGTGCGCACGGAGGACATCGCCTACTTCTACACCGAAGACGAGGTGGTCTTCGCCCGACTGGGCGAGGGGGAGCGCCGCTACCGGACCGAGGAAACGCTGGAGCGGCTGGAGCGGCAACTGGACCCGGCCCGCTTCTTCCGCGCTAACCGCCAACTGATCGTATCCCGGGAGGCGGTAGAACGACTGAAGTCGCACCTGAATGGACGCTACCTCCTGCGGCTGCGGCCCGCTTTCGACCGGCAGATCGCGGTGAGTAAGGCGCGGGCGCCGGAGTTTCGGGCGTGGTTGGGCGAGTAATGCGGGCGGCTCACCCCCGCCCCCCGACGCTTCACCCCCGCTAGCCCAACGCCCCCCGCCGGTCCCGGTTCCTTAGGGTAAACCAGATGAAGCCGATCATGCGACTTTCCGCCTCCCTCATTCCACTCTGCCTGCTGCTCACCCTCGGTTGTGCCAGCCAGCAGCCCGCCGCCCCGGATAGTACCACCACGGCCCCCCGCGACCGGCCCTCCGCCGACGAGCGGGCCGCCCGCCAGGCCGAGCAACTGACCACCCGCCTGCAACTGGACGAAGACACCGCCGGGCGCGTCGAGGCCATCCTGCTCAAGTACGCCGAACGCAACGAAGCCCTGCGCCGCAGCGGGGGAGACCGCCGGAGCCAGTTCGGGCAGCTACGGGAGAATATGGATGCCCAAGACGGGGAACTACGGGAGGTACTGACCGCGGAACAGTACGCCATCTACGAAGAGCTGCGCGACGAGCAGCGCGCCCGGATGCGCGAACAGTTGCGACAGCGCCGCACCCGCAACTAATCACCCTGACCCGCTAGCCCATGATCCGCCTGCTTACCCTTCTCGCCTTACTCAGCACCCCCGTATTGGCCCAGGTAAGTGACGCCGAACGCCAGCGTATCGAGGCCGACAGCGGCGCCGTGCTTGAGCATCCGGTGTACGGTACTATTCTGCGGACTCCCAGCGAGCGCTTCGCCAATCTGCCCGATTACCCCTTCGCGCCCCACTACGTGGACGTGGACCCGGGTGATGACTTCCCGCTGTACGTGCACTACCTCGACGAAGGCCCGCGCGCGGGCGAGATCATCCTGCTCCTGCACGGCAACCCCGCCTGGAGCTACCTGGTGCGCGACCTGGTCGGCCCCCTCACCGCCGCCGGCTACCGCGTCATTGCCCCCGACCTGGTCGGCTTCGGCAAGAGCGATAAGCCCGCCGACCGGGCGGTACAGACCTACGGCAATCAGACCGAATGGGTCACTAATTTCATCACCGAACTGGACCTGGATAGCATCACCCTACACTGCCAGGACTGGGGCGGGCTCATCGGTCTGCGGGTGGCCGTCTACCAGGAAGATCGCTTCGCCCGGGTGGTGGCCTCCAATACCGCCCTGCCCGACGGTACGATCGGTGACGAAGAGTCGTTCGGCCGCTGGCGGGACGTAATCTCCCAGAACGTGGAGAACTTCAGTACCGTGATGGACCGGGCAACGGTCAGCCAGCTCACCCCCGCCGACCTGATCGCCTACGATGCCCCCTTTCCGGATAACCGCTACACGGCCGGTCCGCGCCAACTGCCCGCCGAGGTCCCCTTCGACCCCGCTAGCCCGGCGGCACGGGAAAATAAAGCCGCCCTGGACCGCTGGGCCGAATGGGAAAAGCCACTGATGACGCTGTTCTCCGAGCCCACCGCGGGCGGCGTAACGGCCGGCGGACAGGAGCAGTTGCGTGACAGCGCCCCCGGCGCGGCCGGCTACCCTCACCTGAACTTCAGCACCGACCTGGCCGGCCACTACATCCGCGAGGACATCCCCGATACGATCTCGCGTTACCTGATCGAGTTCATGCGGGGGGAGCCATTTAGTGGCGGTGATTCTACCGTCATCACCGACAGCCTGATCGCCTACGCGGCTACCTTCCCCGCCATGCCGAAGGAACTGCTGCAACTGGCGCAGATCACCGGGCAGCGGACGCTCACCTTCGGTTCCGGTCTCCCGTACAACGACCTGGAATATACCCTCTACGATACCGACTATATGGAGGGGGAGACCAACGGCTTCGATAATTTTATGCCCGTGGACCCGACCCGTGAGTTTCCGGGAGCGGATCAGATCAAGATCATCAGGGCGGTCAATAACGTCGACCTCGATGAGGCCTACTCGGGCACCCAGGGCGACCGCATTATCCTGGGTACGGCCGAGATCGACCGGCCCTTCTTTTTGCGGGGAGCGGACGGGGTGGACAACGACTACGTGAGTATTTCCAACTTCGACTACGACTTCGGCTACGTACAGTTGCACGGCCAGCGCTCCGACTACGAGCTGGTGTACTGCGACGAAGCCTGCGCATCGCCCGGCTACTACCTCTTCTACGTAGCCGACGAACGGCCCGACCTGATCGCCTTCATCTTCCCCTGCGACGACCTGGCCCTGCCCATCAGCGGGGTTGAACCCCGTAACCCGCGGGCGCTCTGCAACAGCGACGGTACGCTCCGTCTGGACAATCCTAATCACTTCCGCTTCGCCGAGCCGCTGTCTACTACGATTGCCGAGTCCGACGGTCTGGCCCAGGTCGGCGGGCCGGGCAAGGAGCTGATCGGCGGGCTCACCCTCGACGGTGACGGTAACGTCTACCTCTTCGGGCTGACCGACCGCCGGGACGGGCAGACGGAGCTAGACAACCAGACCTTCGTCCGGCAGATCCTACCCGACGGTAGTTTGGGGTGGTCCACCGAGCTCACCCTGCCCGATGGTAGCCTGCTCTTCGACGCGGTAACCGACAGCAGTTTCCTCTACGCCGCCGGCCGTACCCTGGGTGCCCTGCCGGGCTTTAGCAACGCGGGGCGCTGGGACGGAATCCTGATTAAGTACCGCCTGAGCGACGGTGTGATCGTAGCTACCGACCAGTTCGGTAACGAGGGGCTGGACGGCTACGGCAACATCGTACTCGACGATGCGGGGAATTTGTTCGTCTCGGCCCAGGGGAGTCCGGAGGGGGTAGGGGGCACCGACGGCGACTACCTGCTGGCCAAGCACCGCAGCGCCGACCTGAGCAACGTCTGGCGTGAGATCGTCACCCCCGATATGCCGGACCGCGTCATCGTCAGCGAGGCCTGGGGCGGGCTGAGCTACCGGCCGGGGGCGAGTCCGGGCGACGGTACCGTCATCACGGCCGGCTGGTACATGTCGCTGGGCGGCGCCAATGCCTTCGTCGAACGCTGGGAAGACCTCACCGCGGCTACCCCCACGCGGACGGCCGCTACGCGCATCAATAGTCCGGGTAGCGAGGCCGACTGGGTACTCGATCACACGGTCGACGAAGCGGGTAACGTCTACGTAGTCGGCTTCACCAGCGGCACCCTGGGCGACCGCGATTTGGGCGAGCACGATGCCTACATCGCCGTACTGGACCCCGACCTCAGTAACCCCCGCTTCGTGCAGGTGGGAACCGAACGCTCCGACGCCTACCGCAAGGTGGCCCGCGATGCGGAGGGTAACCTCTACGCCATGGGTTACACCTACGGCGACTACGCGGGCAGCAATGCCGATGCGGAACGGGAGAGTGGCGACATTATCGTCGATAAGTTTTCGGCCGGGCTGGAACTACTCGAAAGCCGGCAGTTCGGAACCCCCCACGAGGAGCGGGGGTACCTGGAGCTCTTCGACGGTGGCCTGTACGTAGGGGGCACCACCGAGGCGAGTCTGGTGGGGCCCAGCGGGGGAAGTTTCGACGGCTTCGTGGTACGGTTGGATACGGCGGATCTGCGGACGGCGGCTATTGCTACGTCCACGTTTACGCCGCGGATCACTACCCGGCCGCTCGTCATCTTTCCGAACCCGGCCGGGGGGTCGGTCACCGTAGTGGTGGAGAGTACCGCCGAACGTAATCTGCTATCGGTAACCGACGTGAGTGGCCGCGAAGTAGCGCGCCAGTCCGTCGTGAGCGGCACTATCCAACTCGATGTGCGGCAGTGGCCTACGGGCGTATATACCGTACGGGTGACGACCGCCCGGGGGGTGGCGGTGGGGCAGCTAGTGGTGCGGTAGGGCGGCGGGGCGCGGGTGCCGGGGGGACCGGGAATGTACCGCACAAACTGTTGTTTTCCACGGTGGACCGCACCTGCGTCCCCGCAAAAAGCGGCTTTCCACCCCCGTACAGTGGAAAACGGCGATAGTTTTCCACATGTGTATAACGGTTATTCACAATGTGGAGAAATACCCCTATCTTGTTAATTCGCTGGTTTACACAGGGTTAACATTGATTATCCACACAATGTGGATAAATAGGGGATAAATCCACCCAACCGCCTCCCTATCTTGGCGATTATACGGGAGAATCCAACAATTCGGTGGGTGCCTCCCGGCAAGTTCCGGCTTGCTGATACCACTTAGGCTGAGGCGGCACCTCCATTCGGGTTGCCGCCTTAGTTAACTACACCACACAACCGCTTCGGTCCCGGCCGCCCTTCCTCCCGTCATGCACCGGGGAAGATCGGCCCGCCGTCGCTCCCTGCTAACCCGGAGCAGTGCATCCGCTGCCCGCCCAAAACAGTGCATCATGACCGTCAATTTAGAACCCATCCTGGTCGAAAACCCGAACCGCTTCGTCCTCTTCCCCATTCAGCACGACGACATCTGGCGCTACTACAAGGACAACGAGGCCTGCTTCTGGACGGCCGAGGAGATCGACCTTTCCAGCGACCTGGGCGACTGGAACAACAAGCTCAACGACAACGAGCGCTACTTCA
>CAZQNE010000100.1:0-11431 GCA_964594535.1 uncultured Lewinella sp. | reverse complement strand
CATCCTGGTGAATCCATACACTCCCCTCCCCGGCCTCGGGTTGGAGCACCCGGGCCCACCGGTTGTGCTCCCGCCCCGCGTCCATTTTGATCTGATCGTACCGGGGTTCGACGTTCCGCTTGTTGGGGAAAACCCAGATCTGGAGAAATTTGACGTCGCGGTCCAGGTTCTTATTCTTCTCGGAGTGCACCACTCCCGTACCGGCGCTCATTACCTGGATGTCTCCCTCCCGGATGACCGTGGTATTGCCCATATTGTCGCGGTGCTCCAGATCGCCCTCGAGCGGAATGGAAATAATCTCCATGTTATCGTGGGGGTGGCTACCGAAGCCCCGCCCGGCGGCCACCTCGTCGTCATTGAGTACGCGGAGTACCCCGAAATTCATCCGTTCCGGATTCCGGTAACCCGCGAAACTGAAGGTGTGGTGGGTGTTGAGCCAGCCGTGGTTAGCGTGGCCGCGGCTGTCGGCGGAGTGATATACGGTCTGCATGGTACATTATGTTGTAGGTACATTAAATGTATTCGTATAACACTTTCTCACTTATTTAGTTGCCCCGGATTGGCTTCCAGGAACCCGGTCACGTAGGTAAAGGGGGCGTTCCAGTTGAGGCAGATTTCATTGCTGGCGTAGCTCCCGGTTTGGTCGGCCCAGCTCTGCATGGGGGCGGCACCGGGCTTATAGTCGGTATATTCCCGGTCCTGTTGCTTCACGTTGGGCCCTCCGCTCAGCAGACCGGGTACGGGAGCTTCGATCGTATCAGCGTTGCTGGGGCGGTGGTGGATGAACATCGGGGGGTTGTCGCCGTGGCCGGTGAGGTAGCTGACATTATTGGGGTTATGGCCGAGTACGTAGTTCGTGCAGTGGCGGATGGCGGATATATAGTCCTCCTTCGGTTCCCGCAGGTGAGCGGCGGCGATAATCATGGCGGCATTCATTACGTCGGAGTTGCTGCCCCACTCGAAGACCGAGATTGGCTGGTAGTACGCCGTCTCGTCTATTTCCATTACGAGGCTGTCGGCCAGGGTGACGACCAGTCCCTGGATCCGATCGTACATCTCCCGGGGCACGCGGTCGGGGTGGCGCAGTAGGGTAAAGGCGGCCAGATTGGCCATGTAGCCGGTCCAGCTTTCGCCGGCGTTGAAGCGGATGCGGGGCGGGTGTTGCTGGAGGTCATTGAGGAATTCCTGCTCCCCCGTCGTGGCGAAGAGCTCGGCGGCGGCCCAGCTGCGTTCGTCATCGGCATTGTCGTCACCGTACTCGCCGGTACGTACGTCGTCGGGGTTTCGGTACACGACGTCCGGATGATTAATGCCCCACTGCCAGGCCTGCCTGCTGGCGGCGAGTAGCCGGCTGGCGTACTTCGGGTCGTAATCCTGGTATACCCGGGCGGCCTGGGCCGTAGCGGCGGCAAAGTCAAAGGTGGCTGTCGTACTCTTGCCTACGATGTACCGCTGGCTGGTGGCGGCGTCCGGCATCTTGTTCATCCCCTCGAAGTTGAGGGTGGTCAGTTTGTGGAACAGCCCCCCGTCGTCGTCCTGCATGGTGAGCATCCAGTCCAGCTCGACCTTCATCTCGTCGAGGTAGTCGCTCTTGCCGTTACCGCTTTCGGGGATGTTCAGGCTGCCGTCGGGAGCCGGGTCGCCGACGTCTTCGTAGAGGGAGAGGTACTGCCCGATGGGGAAAGCCCCGTTGACGATGTACTTATTGTAATCGCCGGCATCGTACCACCCCCCGGGGCTGTCGCGGCTTCCCTGGCTACGGCCGCTGCTGGGGTGGTAGGGCACGTTCCGGTCGGGATGGCCGGCGGGGCGGGCGTATTCCCCGGCGAACGTTTCGGTCAACTCCTGGCTGGCACGCTGGTAATACAGCCCGCGCAGAGAACCGATATAGGGGGCACGTAGTACGTTTTCGGATACCGTGAAGGGGTAGGAATATCCTACCTCCGGGAGGTATACGCGGTACGTTCCCTCGGGCAGGGGATCGAGGATGAAGGTCTGGGCGTACACCCCGGCCAGATCGGTCCAGTCATGGGGGCGGCCACCGGTTCCTTCACGGATGGTTTCCGTTCCGCCGGAGTCGGTGATGAAGTAGCGCTGGGCCGGGGCGGGGCCGGTGGCATCGGCGTAGGTAAACACGATCTGCTGGTCGGGGTAGTAGCCGACCTGATTGAGGTGAATGGCGGGGGTTACCGCTCCGGCGAAGCCCTGGGGGGTCGGGGCGGGGTCGCTGGTGCAGGCAAATAGGGGGAGTAAGAGGGTGGAAAGGGTGAAATAGCGCATGGGGGAAAGATAATGATCCGAAGGCTTCGCCTTCGGGAATTTGGGATGACCCCTTCGGGGCCGGGGTGTTGTATATTTCCCGGATGTACACTGTCTTTATTAAGCTATTGTCGCTTACTCTTTTGGTATCGAGTTGTGGTTCCCTGGCTACCACCGCACCTGCGTCCCCGCCCGAAACCGAACGACCGAACATTGTCCTCATCTTTACTGACGACATGGGCTACTCCGATATCGGGGCCTACGGCGGCGACCACGTGGTCACCCCCCACCTGGACCGACTGGCCGCGCAGGGGGTACGCTTCACGAGCTTCCGCGTTGCCCAGGCGGTGTGTACGGCCAGCCGTGCCGCCCTCCTGACCGGCTGCTACCCGAACCGCGTCGGCCTGCGGGGGGCACTGGACCATACGGCCGAGCGGGGACTGGCCCCCGAAGAGGTCACGATTGCCGAAATGCTGCGGGGGGTGGGCTACCGGACGGCTATGGTCGGCAAGTGGCACCTGGGCCATTTCCCGCCCTACCTGCCTACGGATCAGGGGTTCGAAAGTTACCTCGGCATCCCCTACAGCCACGATATGTGGGGCGGGCACCCCTACCCCAGCGCGGCGGCTTACTTTCCGAAGCGGGTCCCCCTACTCGAGGGCACCGAACTGAAGGATAGCCTTTCCGGCTTCGATCACCTCAACCGGATGTACAACGAACGCGCCGTAGGGATCATCCAGGACCACGACCCCTCCACCGGGCCGCTCTTCCTCTACCTCGCCCACTCCCTGCCCCACGTGCCCCTGGCCGAAGACCCGACCTACCTGGAATCCACCGGGAAGGGGATGTACGCCGATGTGATGGCCGAGATCGATGCCGGAATCGGCGAAATACGCGGGGCGCTGGCGGCCAGGGGGATGGCGGAACGGACCCTGATCATTTTCTCCAGCGACAACGGCCCCTGGCTGAGCTACGGCGAGCACGCCGGCCGCACTCCCTTTCGCGAGGGCAAGGCCACCAGTTTTGAAGGCGGCGTACGCGTACCCCTGATCACCCACTGGCCCGGGCGTACGCCCGCAGGCACGGTCAGCGACGCGAACCTGATGACGATCGATCTACTGCCCAGCCTGGCCGAACTGACGGGCGCCCCCCTACCGGACCGCCGGCTGGACGGCCACGCCCGGCTGGCGGATTTCCTCGGACGGACCAGCGGCCCGGCACCGGAACCCTACGCCCTCTTCTGGCTGGACGATCTCGAGGCGGTGGTCAGTGCCGATGGCCGCTACAAGCTCCACTTTCCCCATTCCTACCGGACGATCGCGGGCAAGCCCGTGGCCACCGGCGGGATGCCCGTGGATTACGACCGGGATTCCATCGGGCTGACGCTGTTCGACCTGAAAGACGATCCGGGAGAAACTACCGACGTAGCCGAGGCCCATCCGGAGGTCGTCCGGCGGTTGACGGACTATGGGAAGAAGGTAGTGGCCGGACTAGCGGAAGAGGAATAAGCGATTCGTCAGCCTACCCAGCGTGAGGGGTTCCCGGCCCACCGCCGAGGATGGGGCCACGTAATCCTTGCCCGCGGTATCGTACCTTTAAAGCCGGCCCGCGGAATGCTGAGCATGAAGGAAAAAGAAATGATCGAGGGTGCCCTGCGGGGCGACGCGAAGTGCGAACGCGCGCTCTTCGATCGCTATGCCCCCCTGCTGATGGGCGTCTGCCAGCGCTACTGCCGTACCCAGGCCGAGGCCGAAGACGTACTGCAGGACACCTTCGTCCGCCTGTTCGCCAAACTGGGGCAGTACGGCTTCCAGGGTTCCTTCGCCGGTTGGGCCCGCCGGCTCTGCGTCAACGTGGCCCTGAAAACCTACCAGCGCAAACGCTTCACCATGGAGCAGTCCGGCCTCGACAACCTCCCCGAGCAAGGGGGGGCCCCCGTGGCCTATACCGACCTGGGCGAACAGGAGCTCCTCGGCCTCATTCAAAATCTGCCCGACGGCTACCGGATCGTATTCAACCTCTACGCCATCGAGGGCTACAGCCACCGGGAAATCGGAGAGAAGCTGGGTATTCAGGAGGCCAGTTCCCGCAGTCAGTTACTCAAGGCCCGCAAGACGTTGCAACAACAAATCCTCGCCCGCCAACGCATCGCCATATGAGTGAGCTCGACGATCTCTTCCGCGCTGGTTTGGGGGACCGCCGTCCGCCCGTGTCCTCCGATTTGTGGCGCAATATCGCCGCCCGCAAAACGCCCGTTCCCGGGGGGGAAGCGCTGGACCGCCTGTTCGCCACCACACTGGCCGACCGGCAGGCTACCGTACCGCCCGGCATGTGGGCCCGTATCGTAGCCGCCCGCCGGGGTTCGGGGGTGGCCTGGCGAGGGTCGGCCGCTGCCATCCTACTCCTTTTGCTGGGTGGTGCCGGATACCTTCTATTCCCCTCCCCCGCCCCGGGTAAAGCGGAATCGGGCGACGGAGCGCAGGTGCAAACGCGATCGGATCAACTTCGTGAAGCCCGGGATGCCGGGGTAACCGCTCCGGTCCCCCCCGGAAATACCGGCTCCTCCGCTGCAGCCATCACCCTTGCCTCGCTACCTTCTGCCCCTGAGGCGGTCATCGCGATGATTCCTTCTTTCGGAGTAAATTCACCCGACCCCGGTACCGGTAAGATTTCCGACTCGCCAGCCCGGTCTATTGCCGTTCTGGACGGAATACCGACTCTTCCCGTGTCGGCCCTTGCCCTCGGGCCGTATGAATTGTCCCCACCGCCCCCGTCCGCCCCCGTGGACCGCCGAAGCTTCCGGGGCAGCGATCGCCACCGCTTCGGAACGGAATTACTCCTGGGGGCGGCCTACGCCGGTCAGCAGTTGGGGTTGCGGGACGAAGCCGGCCGCGAACTACTGGATGCCCGGGAGATCAGCGAGTTCCCCGAAGTTAGTTTCCAGCTCAGTGGCCGCCTGCGATACCGCCTGACCAGCCGCTTCAATATCCTTACCGGACTGAGCTACGTGCAGCTTCGCAACCAACTGGAGTACGAAACGGTACGGGGCGGTTTCGCCGAGCTCGTGCGCAGCAACAACCGCTTCCACCTGCTGGAAGTACCGCTGCTACTGAGTTATTCCCTGCCCGGCCGCCGACTGCGCCTCAATCTGAATGCCGGCCCGATTCTGAACGTCTTCACCGGTACCGGCGGCAGGTACGTCAACCCCGACTCCGCCGTTCCTATCCGGTTGCGCGATTCCGGACTGTACCGCAGCAATACCGGACTGGGGTGGATGACCTCCCTTACGACCACTTACGTCATCGGAAAGCAGCGGAACGTACAGCTACTGCTGGAGCCATTCTTCAAGCAGTACGCGGGTTCTTTCACCCACCCCCGGGCCGACCTGACCGAAACCTACTGGATGGGTGGCCTCCAATTGGGCCTGCGTAAGCAGTTCTGATCGCTACGGATGCTCTGGCGAAAAGCCCTACATTACGCGGCAGAACTCCGGCCCATGCCCGCTCCATCTTTCCCCTCCTCCGATAAGACCGACTGGCTCGACCGCGTCGCCAAAGAACTAAACGGCAAGCGCCTGGACACCCTCGACCGGGAGATCAACGATCGCATCCGGCTCTCTCCCCTCTATACCGCCGACGAGGTGCCGGCCCGCCCGCCCCTCGACCGACCGGCCGGCTGGTCCATCGGTGCCTACGTGACATCGGGCAGTGACGAAGACATCAATGCTTTTGCCCTGCGTGCTTTGGAGCAGGGGGCCGAAGCCTTACTGTTCCGCCTATTCCGACAGCCGGACGAAGCGGCCATCGCGCGAATCCTGAAGGAGGTCCGGCTGGATTATATTTCTCTGCACTGTGCGTTACGTTATCCCGGCCAGGACCCCGCGGAGCTCTTTCGCGACCTGGTGCGGTACCTCCGCCGGCAGGGGTACGACCTGAGCCGGATACGGGGTTCGGTCGACTTCGACCCACTGCTCGACTGGAGCGAGCCCCCCTTCCCCCCCCTGCTTCGGTTGCTGAACTTCGTAGACCGGTGGATGCCCGAATTTCGGGTGCTGCAGGTCAATGCCGCCGGCTTCAATAACGGACCCTCCCTGGCCGATACCGAGTTGGCCCTGGTGATCGCCAAGGGGGCCGAATACTTACAGCAGTGCGTAGAACGCGGGTACCCGGCCGCTACCGTCAACCGCCACCTGCAGTTCGCCTTTACCGTCGGCACGAGCTACTACGTCGACATCGCTAAGCTGCGGGCGCTCCGCATCCTGTGGGCCAACGTCCTGAGTGGATTCGGGATCGAGAACGCACCCCCGCTCCGCATTGCCGCCCACACGGACCTCACCACCCTGACCGCCGACCGCGACCAGAACCTGCTGCGCCTGACCACCCAGGCCCTGTCGGCCGTATCGGGGGGAGCCGATGAGCTCTTCCTGGCCCCGGCGGACGGGGACGAACCGGAAGCCACCCCCTTCGGCCACCGGATGGCTCTCAATGTCCAGCATCTGCTCCGCCTCGAAGCGGGGTTGGATGCCTACGCCGACCCGGCTGCCGGTAGCTACTACCTGGAAACCCTAACCACTCAACTCGTAGATAGCGCCTGGGACCAATTCCGGGCGTTGGAGGCCCAGGGGGGGTTCGCCGAGGCCGTCGATTTGTAATTTCGACACCCCGGAGGAGCCTTCGCCGCGCCACGGACGCCTCCGGGAAGCTACGTCTCCAGAAAACCATATCATGCGTGGTCCGCGGAGCTGTCCCGGAGGGCTGCTCCGGGGTCTCCCCTACCAAACTATTCCATGTCCAACGTACAGCCTGAAGAATGGGGAAACTGCCCCGCCGGTCCCGTCTACCGCTATACCCTCACCAACCGACAAGGCAACTCCGTCAGCATCCTGAACTACGGAGGCGTAGTCCAGTCCGTCAGAATGGGGGGAGAAGAACTGGTCATCGGCTTCGACCGGATCGAGGGGTACCTCGGTAAGCACCCCTACTACGGGGCCATCATCGGTCGCTACGCCAACCGGATCGCCGGTGCCCGCTTCGAACTCGACGGCAATACGTACCGGTTAACGCCCAATGAAAACGGCAATCAACTGCACGGCGGACCGGATGCCCTGAACCGCCAACGCTGGACCGCAACCACGGGACGCGACGAAGCGTACGCTAAACTACGCCTGACCCACCGGAGCCCCGACGGCAAAAATGGCTACCCCGGCAGTATCGACCTGAGCTGTACCTACACCTGGGACGACGAAAATGCCCTGCATATCGAATATACCGCGACGAGCGACCGGGATACCTACCTCAACCTCACTAACCACTCGTACTTCAATCTGGGGGGGGCGGGGACGCAGGTGCTGGATCACGTCCTGGAACTAAAGGCTGACCGCTACATTCCCGTCGATTCGGAGGGAATACCCCTGGGCCACTTCGCGGAGGTAGCGGGTACCCCCTTCGACTTCCGCTCGGCCAAGACCGTCGGAAAGGACATCGACGCCGACCATCCCCAGTTGCGGGAAGTGGGGGGCTACGACCATACTTTCATGGTAACGGACTACGATGGGACTCTCCGGCGGGTAGCCCGTATCGACCACCCTCCCAGCGGTCGGAGCCTGACCTGCCTGACCGACGCCCCGGGCGTGCAACTCTTCACGACCAACTTCGCGCCCGGAGAATACCGCATGCGGGGCGACGCGCCAGTTCCCCCCCGGGGCGGCATCTGTCTAGAAACCCAATACCCCCCCGATGCCCCCAATCAGCCAAATTTTGACGCTCCGCTACTTAAAGCCGGGCAACGATTCAACACCACCACCGTTTATCGCTTTGAAGGGTAGATGACCCGCGACGTCAAACACGCCATCGTTTACGGGGCCTTCGGGCTTCTGCTCGGGGCTAAGATCGTAGAAGTGATCGTCAGCCGGCCCGATGTAAGCCTGATCGACTGGTGGTTGCTCCTGATCGGTATCGGCGCGGCCATCGTGCATTACCTGCCCACCCGCGACCAAGCCGCCCGCCGGGATGACCCGAACAAGACCCAAGCCAGCCTGCCCCCCGCAGCGGAAGACGACACCCTGGTGCTCCGTGATTATCCCGACCCTGAACGAGGCCGGGCAGATCGAGCGGACCCTCGCCCGACTGACGGCGACACTACCGACCGACCTAGTCACTGAGATTATCCTGGTCGACGGCGGTAGCACCGACCAAACCGTGGCACTCGCCCGCAACTTTCCCGTTACCGTAGTACACGGCACCTGCGGCCGCGCCCGTCAGATGAACCTCGGCGCCCGCCACGCCAGGGGAGACAGTCTGTACTTCCTGCACGCCGACACCCTGGTACCGGAAGATTGGTGGAGATGCTGCCGCGACGGGAATGGCTACCCCGGATGCTTCCGGTTGCGGTTTTCCGGTCAGCAGGACCGCTTCCCGCTACGGCTGTATGCCTGGTTTACCCGCTTCGACCTGAACGCGTTCCGCTTCGGAGATCAAAGCCTCTGGGTACGGAGCGTAGACTTTCGGGCGGTCGGGGGGTTTCGCGACGACTGGCACCTCCTGGAAGACAACGATCTCGTAAGACGGCTGCGCGGCTTCCGGGGCGGATTTCGGGTGTACCGCCGGGCGGTAACCACTTCGGACCGGAAGTACCGGGCGAACGGTTTCGTCTACACCCAGGTGGTGTATACCCTGCTGTACGTGCTCTACCGATTGGGGGCCGGTCAGCGGCGGCTGTTACGTCTGTACCGCCGACTACTCGATTAGATTGAGGATACCCCGCAGGGCTACGGCGGCCTGCTGGGGACGGTAGTTCAGGTCGTAGCGCAGTTCCTGCAGGGCCTTTTCGATGCGGAAGGTATCCAGTAGCACCTCCAGGTCCGCTTCGTCTTCGGGGAGGAGGCGGGTGCCGCGGGTGGCTTTGCGGTAGGCAGTGAGGTACTCGGCCGAGAGATAGCGGTCGGCCGTCCGCAGCCACTCGTACAGTTGGTGCCGGCGGCTACTGCTGATCCCGGGGGCGTCCTCCTCGTAGACCAGGCCGGCCGCGTAGCTGATCGACCGCATCATATTGGCGATGTCCTTGGCGGGGCTACGACGCAGACGGCGCTGGCTGTAGCTACGGTCGGGGTCGCCATCGAAATTCTGAATGAGGAACTTGTCCTCGCTCAGGATGAGTTGCTCCAGGGTGAAGTCTCCGTGGATGCGAATTTTGTCCGATTCGATCTTGTGGGCGTAGACGCGCTTTAGCTTGCGGTGTAGGTCCTTTTCCCGTTCCGTGAACGTCTGAGCCAGCTCGCGGGTCTCTTCGTCCAGTTCGTCCCGCTCCCGGCGTAGCAGATCCAGGGTGGCGCGTACGTCTCCCTTCAGGCCGGCGTACACGCTACGTTGGTAGTGCAGGCTGAGGGCTTCGCTGCGGAAGCCGTCTTCCTGAACGTCCGCGAATACGGTGTGGTAGGCCGCGGTTGCCCGTCCGAGTTCGGCGAGTTTGATTACGAAACTGGGCCCGAGGATGTCCTGGATCGTTTCCGGCATATCCTGGTAGACGATGGTATCGGTGACGTTAACCTCTTCGGGGTGGGCTTCCTCGCTATCGCCGTTCAGCTGCAGGCGGTTAGTGATCTCTTCCGAAAAGCGGCGGAGGTTATTCAGTACGTACTCCCAGGCGTTGCCGTCGTTGTGGCGGCGCTCTTCGAAGATGGCCAGGGTGGCGTTGAGCCGCTGGGTGGGGGTGAAGTGCAGGGTGCCGACCACGGTGGGGGCCGAGGCGTATCCCCGGCGGTTCAGCATCTGCTTGACCTCCAGATCGGGCACGTCGTTGGCGTCCACCCGGCGGTAGAATTTGATGTTGTAGTCGCGGCTCTGGAGCAGCATGTACTCGGTACCGGAGTGCAGGAGGTTGGCGTCTTGCCGGCTGGCGGTCGACATACTTTCGCGGGACAGGAAGCGGAAATCTCTCATATCTCCGTACTCCCGCAGGCCATCGATCAGTCCACGGCGGTAATCTTCGTCGTACAGGGCATCGAGGAGGACGATCCGGCGCTCTTCCTGACTGACCAGCCCGAGTACCTCCTCGCGGTCCGTGTAGTTTACGTCGTCGCGGAATTTATGGAAGGCGAGGGGTAACTGCAGCAGTTCCGGTAGCCCCTCCAGGAAGGAGACTTCCAGGAGTAGCCAGCCGAAGTGCCGCCCGCCGTTGGCCTGCATCCGGTAATCGTAGATACTGACCTGATCGAGCTGGTCCGCCCGCGCGCCCATCCAGCTCACCGACCGGAGATAATTGGGCAGCACGGAATTTTCCAGGGTACGCAGGTTGCCTTTAGTGAAAAAATTCTTCAGTTCCTTCACGTTTAGCGTGGGCCGGCTGAGTTCCCGGCTATCGACCCGGTGGCCGCTCGTGTCCACGATCTCCAACCAGTAGTAGCCGTGTCCGGCCAGGGTGATCTGGTAGAGATCGCGCCCGATGTCGTTGAAGTACGTCCGCCCGAAGGCCTCGCGAACTTTGCTGCCGTCGTAGTCGCTCAGGTCCAGGGTAGCCGACTGGGGGTGGCGGCTGAGGTTTACGATCACGACCACCCGTTCGTCTTCGTACTCGCGTACGAAGGCCAGGATGCGGCCGTTGTCGGGTTTGAGCCACTGGATGCTACCGCGGCCGAAGACCCTAAACGACTTTCGCTTGGCGAGGAGTTTCTGGGTCCAGTTCAGTAGGCTATTGGGATTCTGTTGCTGGCGGCGGACGTTCACCCACCGGTAGCTGTACTCCGTATCGCGGATGACCGGCAGGTAGAGGGAATGGGGATTGGCGTCCGAGAAGCCGGCGTTCTCGTTGTTGTTCCACTGCATGGGGGTACGTACGCCGTCGCGGTCACCGAGGTAGTAGTTGTCGCCCATCCCGATTTCGTCGCCGTAGTAGAGCACCGGCGTTCCGGGCAGGCTCATGAGGAGCACGTTGAGGAGTTCGATCTTGTTGCGGTCGTTGTCCATCAGGGGGGCCAGCCGGCGGCGGATGCCCAGGTTGATGCGGGCCGTACGGTCGGAGGCGTAGACGTTGTACATGAAGTCGCGCTCCTCGTCGGTGACCATTTCCAGGGTCAGTTCGTCGTGGTTGCGCAGGAAGGTGGCCCACTGGCAGTTTTCGGGAATCTCCGGCGTCTGGTCGAAGATGTCGGTGATGGGGTGGCGATCCTCCATCTTGA
>CAZQNE010000099.1:0-11456 GCA_964594535.1 uncultured Lewinella sp. | reverse complement strand
GGTGACCTCTACGCCATGGCCGGGGGTACGCTCAATCATACTACGCTGTGTACTTCCATCAGTGCCATACTGTACCGAGAAACTAAACGATCCGGGACCAAGTGCCGGGCCCTCAACTCCAAAATGAAGATCGAAATCAAGCGGGCCAACCGTTACGTGTATCCCGACGCTAGCGTGGTCTGCGGGCCGGTGGAAGAGTCCGACAAAATTAAGGGTGCGATCCGTAATCCGGTGATCGTAGTAGAAATAATTTCCGAAGATTCCGCCGGCTACGACCGGGGGCCGAAAATGCGCTACTACCTCTCCCTGCCCAGCGTACGGGAGTACCTGCTGATCGAGCAGGATCGCCCCGCGGTGAGTCTGTACCGCCGGGAAGGCCCGGGCACGCTGGGAAGTTTCCACTACGCCGACGGACTGGACGATTCCCTCCACCTCGCTACCCTGAATGTGGACCTTTCCCTTCGTGAGCTGTACGAGGACGTTGACCTAAAGGAGGTCGACCCCCTCTTCCCGGAGGTCGGTTCCGGTGGGGCCTCTCCCGGGAAGCAGGCGTATTTTTGAAAACTAAAGCTTGCGCTCATGACCGCCACGATTCAGCCCCACGTCAGCATTGAGGACTACCTCCACGCCGAGGAGCGGGATGGGCTGCGCTACGAATACGACCACGGAAAACTTATCGCTATGCCGGGGGGCAGCCTACCACACACCCGAATCAGCTCCAATGCCTTTTTCTTCATTCAGCGTCAATCGCTATCCCAGGACTCGAACTGCGATGCATTTAACTCCGAGTTGAAGATAGAAATTACATCCGCCCAGCGGTATGTCTATGCCGACGCAGCCGTAGTATGTGGAGGCCTCGATCCATCCCCGGAAGTGATTGGAGCCGTTCGCAATCCTCGCCTCGTAATAGAGGTCGTTTCCGCGAGTTCGCAATACATCGATTACGGCCGGAAAAAACGCGAGTACTTCACGCTCCCCAGCCTACGGGAATACCTGATCGTCAGTCAGGTCGAGCCGGCCGTGGAATTGGTACGCCGCGGCGGCCGGCCGGGGGAATACATTCACTAAACGTACGTTGGGCTCGGGGCTACCGTCGACCTGACCTCCATCGGGTGCCGCCTGAAGTTGTCCGATCTTTACCGTCGCGTCCAATTTCCGGAACAGGAGGATGCCGGTGAAACTCAGCAGCCTACGGAAAAATGATTGCCATTACCGGCGCTCGAAAGATTGGTTCTCGCCACCCTCACTCAGCAGGACCAGGTTACCGAACTCATCGAAGTTGTAGATAAGCTCCTCGGCGTTCTCCGACTCATCCGATTCGATCGTCAGTATACCCTCTTCTTCAGCGGCCCGCCAGAGCCCACGGTCGTCGGTTGTAGCGCGGTATCCCATATCGTAGGTACCATCCGGGTTTAGTATGATCCAATCGTTACTTTCTACCGCGTACCAGGTGCCGGAAAGCCCCTCCTCCGACCAGTCCTTTTCAAGCTCGTCGCGGTACAGAATGTTGCGCAGGGTTATATGTTCCATCTCCCCGGCATTGGTTTCGTAGCGTTTGATCCAGCTTCCCCGGTCGTCGTATTCGTAATCGTAGGCGATGGTATAGCCGATCTCGCCGTCCTCCTCCAGGCTGTTATACGCGGATACGTCGCCGCGGTCGTTATACGCATAGGTATACACGTAGCGTACGTTTCCCAGCGTATCGTACTCGGTTTGCTTACTGAGCTTGTCTCCCGAAAAAATATAGGTGAATGCGGGAATCCGTCTATCCCCCACTATCCGGTCGATAGAGGTGAGCCGACCCCCCCCATAGGCATACTTCAGCCGGGTTTCCAACTCGCCCTCGGAATTGTACTCCTCGACTTCCCGAACCTTTCCGTCGGCGCTGGTCATAATGGATCTGGACAGTAGGCTATCCCCCTCGTACAGCCGCATCTCCGCCAACACCCCCCCGTCGTAGTCGTTCTGCTGGCGGTACACGTCATTCCCGGACCTATCGAAGTACAATGTCTCCTCCATAAATCCATCTTCGGTGAAGGTGACCAAACTATGGCCGTAGCGCGACTTCTTACCGACCTCCCACTGCCCGTAACGCTTTTCCGCCTCGTACTGCATCGCGTAATACTTTACGACGTCTCCTTCCAGGCCGTATATCTCCAGATCGTTGGTGGGGTCGGCGCAGGAAGTAATCAGTAGAAAAATGAGCAGCGCAGTTCCGGTATACCGACCATTGAAATGAGTCCCCCTCCCTCGCTGCGGGTAAAACCTTCCTCCGAAATCATTCATACGGTCAAATATAATTAGCCGGGAACGGCAGACCGTTCAGACCGATCGGGGCAATTCCGTTTCATCCTCCTCCCCCGGCATCCACTTCCCCTTCAGTCGCAGCGTCCGTTCGATCACGTCCCGCACCGCACCCGCGCCCCCGCCCTTGTCGCTCACAAATTTAGAAATGGCCACTATTTCCGGGCAGGCATCCCGCGGGCAGGCCGGAAAGCCCACCAGACGCATCACCGCGTAGTCCGGCATATCGTCGCCCATGAACAGGACCTCCCCATCGTCCAACTCGTGCAGTTCCATAAACGATCGGTATGCCTCCACCTTGTCCTGCACGCCGTAGTAAACGTCCACTACACCCAGTCGCTGCACCCGCTCAACTACCCCCATACTCTTCCCCCCCGTGATAATACAGACCCGAAAACCCTGCTGGATCGCCCGCTTAATCGCATACCCATCCCGCACGTTCATCATGCGCAGCAGCGTCCCGTCTTCCTGAACGATCAATTGACTATTGGTAAGCACCCCGTCCACGTCCAGGATGAAGGTGGTGATATCGTGGAAGCGTTCTAGTTCATTCATGGTCAGAGAGATAAGCAGTGGTAGGGAATAGAGGGTAGGAGGGTCGGCTACCTACCCCCTACCTACTACCCCCTATTGTCCTATCCCTGATTTTCCCGCCACTCATACACCCACTTCGCCTGTATCTGCTCCAGATGCTCCTCCGTACTGCCCTCCCGGGTGCCGGTGAACTGCGGGATTTCGAGTATCCAGTCGAGCAGGTCGGTAAAGCGGATCCGGTAAATTTTATCCTGGCCGAAGTCATCGCCGAAGCGATCGTACAGCGCAATGGCAATATCCTCGTGGTCGGCCCAGCCGAAGGGAAAATCGTCGAAGTCTTTGAAGCTCATTTGAAAGTACAATTTGCGATGTACGATGTACGATGTACAATTTATCGGCTCTGCTCGCTACGCTCGTGTGCGGAAGACCGGATAGTAGAAACACCTGTCTCGACGGCAAATGACCAGTGGTAAATCTGGAATCGTAACTCGTAAATCTCATGGTTCGTGGTATCGCCTGTTCCGACGGCAAATGACCAATGGTAAATCTGAAATTGTAAATAGTAAATCTCAGTGTTCGTGGCCGATAATCTTACGCTGGTCCGGTATCTCGACCTCGATTGTCGCATCTTCGTCCAGGATGACGGCCTGGCACCCCAGCCGGCTCTCGATGCGGGGGTTGATGGCCCGGTCGATGAAGTCCTCCTCTCTGTCGCTGATTTCCTCCAGGGCATCCTCGCCGGCCAGTACGTAGACGTGGCAGGTTGAGCAGGCACAGACCTCGCCGCAGTTGTGGTTCAGGTGGATGTCGTTCTCCTCGGTGACCTCCAGTATACTCATGTCGGTCTCGACCCCTTCGACCGTTTTGGGCGGTATGCTCTTGTCCTCAAAGGTGAATTTCACGGTAGCCATCGGGCGATCAGTTTTCGGTGGGCAAAGCTAGAACATAATTAACCACCGTGGCGCACAGCAGTTGCAATTCGGTGGTCGTCGTGATGTAGGGCGGCATGAGGTAGATCAACCGGCCGAAGGGTCGGATCCATACGCCCCGTTGCACGCAAAACCGCTGGAAGGCCGCTACGTCGACCGGCTCGTTCAGCTCGACTACCCCGATCGCTCCGTGCACCCGTACCTCCCTGACCCGTGGGGACCGGGCGGCGGGGCGCAGGTGCCGGTTGAATACCGAAGCGATACGCCCGACATCGGATGCCCACCCCCGATCAAGGAGCAGATCGATACTCGCACAGGCTACCGCGCAGGCCAGTGGGTTGCCCATGAAGGTGGGCCCGTGCATCATCACCCCGGCCTCGCTGCTTCCGATGGTGTCCGCCACATGTCGGGTACAGAGGGTAGCGGCCAGTGTCATATACCCCCCGGTCAGGGCCTTCCCGATCGTCATCACGTCCGGCTCGGCACCTGCGTCCGCGCCCACGAACAAAGGCCCCGTCCTCCCGAACCCCGTCGCGATCTCGTCGTAGATCAGCAACAGCCCGTGCCGGTCGCACAACCGCCGGAAAATGGGTAGGTACTCCCGGGAATAAAACCACATGCCCCCGGCCCCCTGTACCACCGGTTCGATGATGAAGGCCGCGGCCCGGTCCGCGTGCTTGGCGAAAAAGGTCTCCAGTTCGCTTACGTACTCCGGGTCAACCGGCCGCTCGTATCCCCCCGGTGGCCTGCGGAAAAACTCGTGCCGCTGCACGTAACCCGTAAAGAGCCGGTGCATGCCCGTTACCGGGTCGCAAACCGACATCGGGGCCGCCGTATCCCCGTGGTAGCCGCCGCGCAGGGTGAGGAACGTTTTCCGGTCCCGGCCCCGCGCCAGTTGGTACTGTACGGCCATTTTCATCGCGACCTCTACGCTCACCGAGCCGGAGTCAGCCAGAAACACACAGTCCAGCCCCGCCGGCGTAATGTCGACTAATTTTCGCCCCAGTTCGGTAGCCGGGGCGTGGGTCAGTCCTCCGAACATGACGTGGGCCATACGGTCCAGTTGCTCCCCGGCCGCCCGGTTGAGTTCGGGTACGTTGTAGCCGTGGATCGCACACCACCAACTCGACATGCCGTCCACCAGTTCCCGCCCGTCGGTCAACCGGATACGGGCCCCTGCGGCCCCGGCCACCGGATAGGCGGGCAGCGGGTCGGTCAGACTCGTGTAGGGGTGCCAGAGATGGCGGCGGTCGAAGTCGAGGTCCGGCTCAGTCAACCCACTCGCGGATAAGGGTCAGAAAACTGGGCTGCTGATCGATGAAAACATTATGGGACGCACCCGCCAGGCGGACAAACCGGTCCGGGCCGAGTAGGTGCTCCAGTTCATCCAGTTCGTGCCGGCTGTAGAGGCCGTCCTCCAGCCCGTAAATACCGTATACCGGGATGCCCTTCCCGACGAGCCGGCGCAGTACCGGCCCCTGATCGAGGGTCGTGTAGCGCTCGTTCGTCCAGAACCCCAGGTGGGGCAGGTAGGCCGAATTGCGGGTGCCGGTTTCGTAACGGGGGTCACGGCGCAGTTGGGCGTAGAGGGTATCGGCGTCCGGGCTGAGCCTGGCGGGTCGGTAAAATCCGTTCTGTACCGCGTGGGCCAGTAGGTAGCTGGCGTAATCCAGGGAAGCCGTATCCAGGGCGTCGATCAGCTCGATGTAGCGCAGGTTCACGCTGTCGTGTTGCGTGGTGTAGTGGGCGCGGGAACGGTCGCGAATGTTGCGTAGCGAAGCCGGCACGGAAACGGGCGCCCCGACCAGCACGACCCCCGCCACGCGTTCGGGGTGCACCTCGGCAAAACGGGTGGCGAGCAACCCACCGAAACTGTGGCCGATCAGGGTGGCGCGGTCCAGTCCGAACACTCCGTACAGGCTGTCCAGATCCCGGACCGATTCGGCAAAGGTGTAGGCCGCCGGCAGGGGCGATCGCCCTTCCCCCCGGCGGTCGTACAGGACGACGTAGTACCCGTGATCGGCCAGCACCCGGGCCGTAGTGACTTCGAAACTCACCGAATTGTACCCCGGCCCGCCGTGTAAAAAAACGATTGGCGTGGCGGTGGAATCCCCGTAGGCGTGCGCGTAGAGGCGTTGCGCGTACAGGCTCCCGCCCACCGCACCACCGAACGCAATCAACACCACAAGCAGGAAAAACCAGCCCGCCCGGAACATTCTACATTTCAAATCCCAATGCTCGATTCTCCATTCCCTAGCCCATTTCCTGCACCACCTCCTTGACCTGGGGCATCATCCGCTTCAGCATTTGCTCGATGCCCGACTTCAGGGTGACGGTAGAGCTCGGGCAGCCCGAGCAGGCTCCCTGCATGATGACGGTCACCACCCCGTCCTGGAAGGATTTGAACTCGATGTTCCCCCCGTCCATTTCCACGGCCGGCTTGACGTAGGTATCGATGAGCTCCTTGATCTGGGCGACCGTTTCGGCCTCGTCCTCGGAGTACTGGTACCCTACCCCACGCTCGGCCTCGATGGCGGCGACGGCTTCGGCGAAACCGTCCTTGATGATGGGCTTATCCTCCTCCAGGTAGCCCTTGATGAACTCCTTCAGCTTGAGCATGATATCGTCCCAGCCGTAGTTGAATTCTTTGGTGAGCGTCACGTAGTTGTTGGCGATGTAAACCTTCTTGACGTAGGGAAAATCGTACAGCTCCGTAGCCAGGGGCGACCACTCGCGGGCGAATTCTTCCTCCCGAAACTCCGCCGTGCCGTTGTACAGCATGCGATTGGTGACGAATTTGAGGGTTTCCGGATTAGGGGTCTGCTCGGTGTACAGTAGGACGGGGCGCTTGGTAGCGGTAGCTTGGCTCATCGGGTATCGTTTCTTTCCTGGGAAACGTCGGCGGGCAAAAATGGGTTGACCGGCAACCTTTGCCCCGGGTGACGCATCTTTGCCGTATGAATCGATACGTTGCGGCCGCCGGCCTGTTCTTCTGTCTCCTTTCCGTGCCCCTGTCCGCCCAGTTCAGTGGAGGCTTCCGGGCGGGGCTGAACTTCAATACCCTCAGTGGCGACGAGGAAATGGCCGGTGAGGTCACTTACGAGGACCTGACCCGCAATACCGGCTTCCACGTCGGCGCTACCTTCGCCTACGCATTCACCGACCTGGTCGGGGTGAAGGCCGACCTGATGTACAGCCAGAAGGGCGGCGAAATACTCTTTGACGGCCCGTCCTATTTCTTCCTCTACGACCGCAGCGGAGGGGGAAGCACCCGCATTACCGGTGACCTGAACAGTCAACGGGACGTGGTGAACAGCTACATCGACATTCCGGTGGTCGGGTACTACCGCCTGGGCCCGATCGAGCTGGAGGGCGGCCTCAGCGCGGGTTTCCTGGTTAACAGCCGGGCCTCGGGCGGCGGGACCCTGACCAATACCTTCGTCAACGGCACCCAGAACCGCTTCCCGGACGATCTCTCCTTTAACTACGACTACAACTACTTCCGGGACGGGGTGGGTACCGCCTCCATCGTTGAATTCAACCCCGACCCCCTCAGCACCGGCCTGATCCCCCCGGGCATAATCGGAGCCTACTACAATTCTACGGACGATACCCCCCTCTACCGCCGCTTCGACTTCGCCGTAATCGCCGGGCTTTCGTATTTTCTGAATAACGGCCTCTACCTTTCGGCCCGCTACCAGTACGGACTCACCGACGTGACCCGCCCGGACAACGACCGCCGCATCACCTCCCTGCCGGGCGAACCCGAAGTAGCCTTTAACACCGAAGACAAGGACTACCACCGCACCATTCAGGCCGCCGTCGGATTCCGGTTCTAAATGAAAAACCTTCTCGACCAGCTCTACCTGCGCCAGCCGCTCGACCGCCACACCGCCTACCGCACCCTGAAACGGATCGGCAACGGAGAGGCGGCCGCCCCCGAAATCGCCGCCGTGGTGTCGGCCATCAATATGCGGCCGGCCTACCTGTCGGAGATCCAGGGTTTCCGCGACGCCATGCTGGAACTGGCCCTCCCCCTCGACCTGGAGGGCCGCCGGACCATCGATATCGTCGGCACCGGCGGAGATGGCAAGAATACCTTCAATATCAGCACCCTCAGTAGCGTCGTGGTCGCCGGGGCCGGCTACGCGGTGACCAAGCACGGTAGTTACGGCGTCAGCAGCAGCGTGGGGAGTAGCGACGTACTCCTGGCGCTCGGCTACCATTTCTCGAATGAACGCGATCACCTGCTCCGGGATCTGGACCGGGCGGGTATCTGCTTTCTCCACGCCCCCCTCTTCCACCCGGCCATGAAGAACGTGGTGCCCGTGCGCAAAACACTGGGCGTACGTACCTTCTTCAATCTACTCGGCCCCCTCATCAATCCGGCCCGCCCCACACACCAGGTGCTGGGCACCTACAGCCGCGAGGTGAGCCGGATCTACGATTACATCCTACAGGAAGAAACCGATCGGGAATACTTCGCCATTCACGCCCTGGATGGCTACGATGAGGTCAGCCTGACGGGAGGGGTAAGCGTGCGCGGGCGCAGGTGCCAGGCGGTATGGCGGGCGGAAGATTTCGGTCTGCCAAAACTAGAGCCGGCTGCCCTGGCGGGAGGGAATACCGCCGAGGCGGGTAAGCGAATCTTCCTGGATGTACTGGAAGGACGGGCCACCTCGGCCCAGCGGAACGTGGTCTGCGCCAATGCCGGAATGGCCATCCACCTCATTCATCCCGACCGCCCCCTGACCGACTGCGTACACGAAGCCGCCCACAGCATCGACAGCGGAAAGGCACGGGACGTTTTGCGCCGACTGCTGGACTGACCGGAGGCCGAGCGGCCGCAGCGGCGTATCTTCCCCCCGAAATTTCGCCGCTATGGACAACATCCTCGACCGCATCGTCGCCCACAAAAAACTGGAAGTCGCCCGCCGTCGGGAACAGCACCCGCTCACCGCTTTGCGGGATTCGGTTCGTTATTCGGAACCCCGCCGCAGTCTCTGCGAGGCACTGGAAACGAGTACGAATTTCGGCATCATCGCCGAGTTCAAACGCAAGTCGCCTTCCCAGGACGATATCCACCTCGCGGCCGATCCCGCAGCGGTGGCCAGGGCCTACGCCGAAGCCGGGGCCGCCGCCATATCCTGTCTGACGGATGCCCATTTCTTCGGGGCACGGGCGGACGACATCGATCGTGTCCGTCAGGCCGTCGACCTGCCCATCATCCGGAAGGATTTTATTATCGATGCCTATCAGGTGCACGAGGCCAAAGCAATGGGTGCCGATGCCATTTTACTCATCGCCGCCTGCCTGTCCCCCGCCCAACTGGACGAACTGGCCGAGGAAGCCGCTAGTCTGGACCTTCAGGTCGTCTGCGAAGTACACGACGAGGCGGATGCCGCCAAGGTTTCTCCGAACGTAGATATTATCGGAGTTAATAATCGCGACCTGACCGACTTTACCACCGACATTAGCCGCAGCCTGGAACTGGAGGAAATCCTCCCCCCCGGTATCCTGCGAATTAGCGAAAGTGGGATCGAGGATCCCCAGACCATCGTTAAACTCCGCAATCATTCCTTCGGTGGCTTCCTCATCGGCACCCACTTCATGCGGCAAGCGGACCCCGGAGCGGCCTGCGCCGACTTCATCCGCCGCACCCACGAAATTGCCGATCTCTATAAGGACGCCATCGCATGATGATCAAAGTGTGCGGACTGCGAGAACCGGATAATCTGGCCGCGGTCAACGGTCTGGGAGTGGACCTGCTGGGTCTCGTCTTTCATTCCGGGTCCCCCCGTTTCGCCGGTATTCCCTCCCTGGCCGAATGGATCGGTCGCAACCCGGATCTGTTTACGGAGACGCAACTAGTCGGGGTGTTCGTCAACGCCGAGATTGACTACGTGCTCAATACCGTCCACGATTTCCACCTGGATTGGGTGCAGCTTCACGGCGACGAAAGCCCCGGGTACTGCGAGGAGCTCAGGCTACTCTGGACCGTCAACACCCTGCGTAAGGCAAAATTATGTAAGGCATTCTCCATTACCGATGATTTCAATTTCGGGGTGACCGGGGAGTACGCCGGCGGCTGTTCCCGTTTCGTCTTCGACACCGGGGGGCATGCCCGGTCCGGGGGTACGGGAGAAAAATGGAATTGGAATAAGCTGGCGGAGTACCGGGGCGAGATTCCCTTCCTGCTCAGTGGTGGCATCGGGCCGGATGATGTCGAAGCCGTACGGGCCGTTACTCACCCAAAATGCGTGGGTATCGACGTGAATAGCCGGTTTGAAACCGAGCCGGGGATCAAGGACGTTGGTGACTTACGCAATTTTATTTCCCTGATCCGGAAGACACCCTGAGTCCGGACCATAAGCAGCCCTACGCCGACCTGACCAAGCCGCTAACACTATGCCCTACGCCATCGTCGGCACCGGAAACTTAGCCTGGCACCTGGCGCACCTACTACCGGAAGACACCTTAGTCGTCAGCCGCCATCCGGATCGGGCGATAACGTGGGATCGGCCCGTTATTCGATTGGAAGCACTGCGAAATGTAGTGGTGGATCTCGTCTTTCTAGCCGTCCCGGATCGGGCCATCGAAGCGGTAAGCGAACAACTCCTTTCCTACCTATCTACCGACACCACGATCGTCCACACCAGTGGCGCCACTCCCCTTTCGGCGATATCCTCCCGGTTCTCCAATCGCGGTGTACTGTGGCCCATCCGCTCTCTGCGCGTGGATGAGCCGGTTGCGGCCTGGCGGTCAGTTCCCCTGGTGATACAGGCCAGCAACGCCGGTACGCAACAGCAGTTGCTGACCCTCGCGCGTTCACTGAGCGATACGGTCAGCGAACTCGATGATCGCCAACGGGCCCAGTTGCACCTGGCGGCCGTATTCTCGAATAACTTCGTTACCGCCCTGTACGAGATTGCCCACCGGCTCTGCAAGGCCCACGGCATTCCCTTCGACCTGCTCCTGCCCATCATCCGGCACACCGCGCTACGACAGGACGGATCCTCCCCGCGCCTGCGACAAACCGGCGCCGCGGCCCGGGGCGATACGGCGACGATGGACCGCCACCTCGCCCTGATCGATCAACCGGAGTACACCGAAGTCTACCGAATGATGAGCGCCCTAATCCTCCAGTACCGGCTGCCCCAGCACGACCCGCACCTCCGGCGTCAGGCGAACGATGACCTTGAGGATTAGTGGATCCTTAAGCGTCGCCCTGGTCTGTCGCTGGAGCCTATAGGCGGTCCGGATAGCGGTAAGGACCGTCACGATCGCGGCTTCCCCCTTATGCTTTTTGAGCAAAGCGGCGATCCGTTCGTCCGACCAGTCGGAATGGCGGCCCAGCAATTCCACATTCAGCGAGGGGTTCAGAGCCAGCACCATAGAGAAACTGGTGATGTCGAGCCCGTAGCCGGCCAGCGTGGGGAAGATTTCCAGCCAGTCCTCGATGATCTGGTTGGTTTTTTCCCGGGTCCCCTCCCCCACCGTGGAGGCTAGTCCGGAAACGGCCTTTCGTGCCCCGTCGATGATGTCGTCCAGCATGAAGATTGTAAATTGAAATTCTGAGATTTACGAATTTGAAATTTACGGCTCTGCTCGCTACGGTCGTAGGCCCGACTCCGGAAACTAGGCCAACCTCCCGATTATCTCGACTAATTTTCACTATGCCCGCGGAAG
>CAZQNE010000098.1:0-11506 GCA_964594535.1 uncultured Lewinella sp. | reverse complement strand
ACGTGGTGCAGGACGTACTGCTGAGCGGCTGGCAGCGGCGCGACGAGATCGTACGACTCGACAACCCCCCCGCCTGGCTGATGCGAATGACCCACAACCGGGCGATCGACCGGCTGCGCTCCCGCAAAACCCGTAGCGGCTACGAGGGGCGGGCCGCCTTACCCGACCGGGACCCCCTCACCCCCGAACGGCTGGTGGAGGCGGACGATACCCTCGACCACATCCACCGGCTGATGCAGCGGTTGCCCAGCGAGCAGCGCAGCGTACTCCACCTCCGGGAAGTAGAGGGAATGAGCTACCGCGAAATCGGCGGGGCCACCGGCCTGAGCCCCGAACAGGTGAAGGTCTACCTGCACCGGGGGCGGCAACGCCTCCGGACGCTGATCACCAACAGTAAAATCATCGAACGATGAGCCACGAACAAGCTACCGAACTGCTGGACCGCTACTTCGCCGGGGAAACCTCCCGGGAAGAAGAGCGTGCCCTGCGGACCTACTTCCTGCGGGAAGACATCACTGCGGACCTGCTGGCCTACCGCCCCCTGTTTCAATACTGGGAACGGGAACGGGCTGTCGGGGCCCCGCCCCGGGTAGTCCACTTCCGCCCCCGCCGCCACCAATTGCCCCGCTGGTTGCTGGCCATCGCCGCCGGACTGGCCCTGCTACTGGCCGTCAACTGGGCCCTGGATCGGGGCGAACCCGACGTGACCGAATTCCCCGTAGCCGAACGACAACCCATCGACTGGAGCCGCTACGAAATTACCGACGAGGAGGAAGCCCTGCGCTTCGTCCGTACCGTCCTGCAGTCCACCTCCGACCGGCTGCAACAGGGGCCCGAAATCACCCTCCGCGAGCTGCGGGAAGTGAACGAAATCCTAGACTGATCCACTATTCCCCCGGCTCCGGCCGACCAAAATATCTACGCCATGCGACTCCTGTACGTCTTTATTTTCCTGACCTGCTCCGCACCTGCGTTCGCGCAACAATCCCTACAACTCGACGCTATATCCAATTACTTCAGCGAGTACGTCGACGATCAACGCTTCACGGCGGTCTACGTGAGCGGTAAAATGTTCGAGCTCTTCAATGACGCCAAGATCGACCTGGACGAGATCGACGAAGACGAATTGCGCGCTATCTTAGACGTGGTCCGCGACATCCGGGGCATCCGGGTGCTGCATACCGACGAGACGCCGCTGAAATTCTACGAAGAGGCCAAGCGGCGGATCTCGACCGATAGCTACGAACTGCTCTTCAAGGTCCGGACTAAGGACGGGCAGAACGTGGAGGGCTTCATTCAGGACGAAAACGCCATCGTGAGCGAGCTTTTCCTGCTGGTCGGGGCCGACGATACCTTCGCCATGCTGAGCTTCGTCGGTAATATCGACCTGACCAAGATCGCCGATCTGCAGCGAGCGCTCGATTGAGACGTGTTTTTCTCCGACGCCTGAAGGGCCCTCCGCTGCGCTGCGGGATACTCCAATATTTTAATGATACTGCTATGCGACTCCTGTTACTTCTGTTATTTCTGGCTACCGGCGGCTTGGCCCACGCCCAGGACGAAGTCATCCGCGACTTCATCAAGACCCACCGCAGGGGGTCGGAGAATGCGGCGGTGAAAGTGCCCGGCTGGCTGATCGGACTGGCCAGCGACATCGGTGCTACGGCTACCGACGACCCGGACGAGAAGGTCCTTTTCCGGCTCATCAGCAATCTCGGCACCACCCGGGTGGTCACCTACCTGAACGAAGACTTCCCCCACCCGGGCGAGAGCATTGGCAACCTGCTCTACAGCCTGGAACGCTACCGGGGCTTCGAGCGCTGGGCCGAGGTACGCACCCGGGACGGCGAACGGATCAGCCTGAGCATCCGCTACGAAAAGAAGAAGGTCCGGGAGATTCTGGCCGTCGTACGGGAAGCCGACCGCACCGTGCTGGTAAGCTCCCGCGCCCACCTTTCGGCCGAGGAACTGGGCCAGCTAGTGAACGAACTGGAAACGCTGTAGGGGAGGGGGTACTTACCTTTACCCCCCCGATGCAGCGCGCCAACTTCCTCCGCCACGTAGCCCAGACCAGCCCCGCCCCCATGGGGCTGGAGATCGCCGGCGGCCAGGGCAGCTACCTGACCGACACCGACGGCAAGCGCTACCTCGACCTCATCGCCGGTATCGGGGTCAGTGCACTGGGCCACAATCATCCGGCGGTAGTGGAGGCGGTACAACGGCAGGCCGGTACGTACCTGCATACGCTGGTGTACGGGGAGTTCGTGCTCGGGCCCCAGGTCGAGCTGGCTACCCTGCTCTGTGCCCAGTTGCCCGACTCCCTCGACAACGTCTACTTCACCAACTCCGGCACCGAGGCCACCGAGGGCGCCATGAAACTGGCCAAGCGGGTGACGGGCCGGGCCGAGATCATCAGCGCCACCCGCTCCTACCACGGCAGCACCCAGGGGGCGGCGAGCCTGCAGTGGCCCAAGGACTTTACCCGGGCCTTTCATCCCTTGCTACCGGGTATCGCCCACCTCGACTTCAACTGCGACTACTGTCTGGAGCGCATCACGGAGCGGACGGCGGCGGTAATCCTGGAAACCGTGCAGGCCGAGTGGGGCATCAGAAAACCGCGGGGGGAGTGGCTGCGGGCGGCGGCGCGCAGGTGCAGGGAAGTGGGGGCCTTATTGATCCTGGACGAGATTCAGGCGGGGCTGGGTCGGACGGGTACCCTCTTTGCCTTCGAGCAGTACGGGGTGGTACCGGATATCCTGCTGTTGGCTAAGGGCTTCGGGGGCGGGATGCCACTCGGTGCCTTCGTAGCGGGCCGGGAGCAGATGCGGAGCCTGACCGACCGGCCGGTGCTGGGCCACATCACCACCTTCGGGGGCCACCCGGTGAGTTGCGCGGCGGGGCTGGCCACCCTGCGGACGTTGCTGGACGAGCCCGACCTGATCGCCGGTGTCGCCCGGAAGGAGGCCCTCTTCCACGCGCTACTCGTTCACCCCCGGATACGTCACCTGCGCTCCGCCGGCCTCTGGATGGCCGTGGAACTGAGGGACTTCGATGAGGTGCGGCGGGTCATTGCCGGTTGCCTGGAGCGGGGGCTGATCACCGACTGGTTCCTCTGGAATGAGCGCAGCCTGCGGATCGCCCCCCCGCTGACCATCTCGGAAGCGGAGATTCGGGAGGCCTGCTCCATCATTCTGGCCGCCCTGGATTAGAATTTTGCCCCTACATTTGGTGTCCACTAGCTCACCCTTGTGAACCCCTAAAAACCAACCGGATGAACACGTTGCACCGTTTCGCCTACCTGTTTTTGTTTGTAACCACGGTTTCCTATACTTCCTGCTCCATCTTCGGAGGGGATGACGACGACGGCCCCGGCCAGGAAGAGCTCGTCAATATCTCCCTGGACGGGGAGTGGGAGGTCAACTCATTCGTCATCGCAAACGCCGGGGAAACGATGGGGCTGCTTTTCGATGCCATTACGCTGGAGTTCGACCAGGAAGAAAGCACGACCGGGGAGTTCACGATCACCTTTGACGCGCTGGCTACCCAGAACAGTCCCGCCGGTCGCTTCGAGTACGAAGGGGAGTACGAAATCATCGATGCGGGCAGAATCATCGTGCTCGAAGAAGAAGACGGTCTCTTCGCTGAAGAATACGATCTCGACCTCGATGGCGACGATCTGGAACTTGACGGTGGATTTGCCATCGGAACCACCATCTTCGTCGGCACCATGGAGGCCGAGCGGGACTAAGCCGATTCCCGCAGCCCCCGTACCGTGAGCCAGCAAAGCCCCCAGGCCACCGCCGCCGCCACCGGAATGGCGTAGGGCACGAAGGTGAGCAGGTAGTGCCCCAGCCCGGCCAGCCCGGCCACGAAAAAGACGGCCATCATCGGGCCCAGGGCGGTGTAACTCCCCGCACTGCGCTCGACGGAAAAGGGGAGGGTGTCATCCAATTGTTGGTATATCGCCGCCGACATCAGCACCGCGGCCGCGCTCAGGAGGATATCGTCAACCACCTCAGGACCCGCTACCGCAACGATCAGCAGGTAGAGTATGAGCGCGGAAGGCAACAGGAACTGCCCGAGGGCCGCGAGTAACTGACCGTAGCGGACGGGCTTGGTGTCGTCCAGGGGATTACTGGAAAACACCCACGCCGCCCGAAAATCATCGCTGGTGCGGCTGGCGGTGAGCGGGCTCACGATCAGCAGGGCGAAGGAATACAGTACGGCCACGACCGACCCGCCGGTCAGCGCGTCCGCCTCCGTGAACAGCGCGCTGCCCCCGATGGCGACGATCATGACCGGTAGGACCACCAGCATGGGGTAAACCTGCTGCTTGTACTTCAAATCGCGGCTCATCAGTGCCCAGTTAAAGTGTAGGCTGGCCCGTTCCACACCGGGACGGGTGAAGGTGAGCGCGAACCAATCGCGGTAAGTTTGGCGGTAGCGGTCCGTAACGGATTGCTGCTGCTGGACTTCCGCTCTGGACTGGGAGCCCGCTACCCGCAGGGCCATCAGTTGCTCGCCGTACCCCTGCCCCTGGGATAGGTAGTACGCCACCCCGCCGACCGTAGCCACCAGACCCAGCAGCCCCTGCACCAGCATGAGCAGATTGCCATCTCCAGCCGCCAGGCCGTACCAACCCGACAGCCAGAATCCCGGCCAGATGAAGCCCCACCAGGAGCCGGTAATCCGGATACCGTCGGCGGAGAAGCCCAGGAAATTGAATAAGTTGGGCAGTTGGTAGGCGAAGAAAAAGACCGTGGTCAGTACCATCTGTACCCAGCTGAGCACCTTCTGGAGTCGCTCGGTCGGTACCCGCCGCAATAAGGTCAGGTACACGCTCAGGGTGAGCAGGACCGAAAGGAGCGTACTCATCACGGCAAGTAGCAGATACAGTACCGCCAGCAGGAGAGAGCCGCTGACGATCAGCCCCAGGGCCAGGGGGAGCAGGAGCAGGGCGGAAAATTTAGCGGCGAAGACCAGTATGTGCAGAGCCCGCGACAGGCTGAATGTCCGGTCGTTGATCGGCCGGCTCAGCAGCACGGTCAGGTCGCGGTGGTCGAACATATTTTCGCTCATCTCCATGACCAGCATCAGGCAGAGGTAGACGGAGGAAAGCGTCAGGGCCAGCCCCACGGCCGTCGCCCTGTGATCGATGGCGAAGTAAAGCCCGACGAAGGCCAGCCCGAATAGCCCCAGAAAAAAGTAAATCAGCCAGGCGTAGCTATTCCCTTTCTGCTGCTGCTGCCCCATCACGACGGGGTTGCGCTCGCTGATTTTGAGCTTGGCGTCGAGGATGAGTTGGAGGGCGCGGGGGTCGGCCCCGAGGCGGGCCCACAGTGGAGCGGCGGCCCCGGTAAGCCGCACGAAGAATTTATTCATCGTCGGCCAGATTGAAGCGGGGAACGCCGCTTACTCCGCGCCCACCGGTCAGGCTGGCGAACAGATCCTCCAGATTCCCGCTGCGCGCCTGCTGGTTGAGCTCGGCGAAGGTGCCGTTGGCGGCAATCCGGCCGTCGTTGAGTAGGATGATGCGGTCGCTGATGCGCTCCACCACGTCCATAATGTGGCTGCTGTAGAAGATGGTCTTGCCGCGCTCGGTGAGTTGCCGGAGTAGCTCCTTGACGCGGATGACACTGTTGGCGTCCAGCCCGTTGAGGGGTTCGTCCATGAAGATCAGGTCGGGATCGTGGAGGAGTACGCTGGTCAGGAGTACCTTCTGCCGCATCCCCTTACTGAAGGTATCGATGCGTTGGGTGGGGGTGTACGACAGTTCCAGAAATTCCTCCAGCCTGCGGCTGCGGGTCCGGATATTTTCCTCCGGTAGGCCGTGGAGGCTACCGACGAGGTGGTAAAACTCCGCCGGCGTGAGTACCTCGTACAGGTCGGCGCTCTCCGGCAGGTAGCCGATACGCCGTTTGACGGCCAGGGGGTCGTTCCTGACGTCAATACCGAGGATACGGGCCTCCCCGTCGAAGCGGCGGTCCAGGCCGCTGAGGATACGGAGGGTGGTCGTCTTACCGGCTCCATTGGGGCCGATGTAGCCGACGATCTGCCCGGCTTCGACGGTCAGGTCGAGGCCGAACAGTACGGGCTTCTGGTAGTAGCTTTTGCGCAGGCCGCGCAATTCGATAGCGGGGGGCATAGGGTCAGTACGAATGATGCCACCAAGATACCCCGACCGCGGCACAGAAAAGCCCGGCTACCTACCGAAAAGTAGCCGGGCGGAACTCACTAAACTTAAAATTCCAATTCGGTACCTGCCTTGACGAAGGAGATGAAATCTTCATCTTCATCTTCCGTAACCGTGCCGGAAAACTCCCGACTGGACTCCGCTGAGGAGATGGTGAGGACGTAGTCAACCGGGCGATCGGAATCAAAGTGCTCGATCAGAACGGTATAGCTGCCATCGGGAGCGTTGTCGACCCACCGGATGAATTCGACTCCGGGGCCTTCCAGGTCGTCTTCGCTAACGAGGGCCCCGTCATCGGCCCCGTCGGGGTGGTTCGTCATGTAGAGGTCGATGTCCGCGCCGATTTGCTCCCAACTGAGGGTGATCTCGAGGGTGTTGGGGTCGCCGCCGATGCCGTCGCCGTTGTCGTCGTCCTTGTTGCAACCGATGGCGAACAGGAGAAGGAGGGGGAGGAGGTAAAAAAGGGAATGGTTGTTCATAGTGTAGAAATGAGGGGGGGTGAATCGGTAGCCCTGCGCTTGCCCCACGGCAAATTTAGAAATGGTTGATTATTCATGAGCGAAGGGTACCCGTCTATACGGAGAGGGGAGGGTCGGTAACCCGTTCGGACGATGAAATTTTGGGAATTACCTTCGCGCCCATGCAATTCGGGGAGCTGCTTAAGTCCGTAAAGGCGAAAAAATTCGCGCCGATCTACCTGCTGCACGGGGAGGAGGCGTACTTCATCGACGAGCTGGAGGCGGCTATCGGCGAGCACGCCCTGCAGGAACACGAGCGGGCCTTCAATCAGACAATTCTGTACGGGAAGGACGCCGACCACCTACAGGTACTCGACGCCGCCCGCCGCTTCCCCATGATGGCCGAGCGGCAACTGGTGATCCTGCGTGAAGCCCAGGACATGCGCAGCCTGAAGGAGCTGGCCGGCTACGCAGAGAAGCCGTCGCCGACCACGGTACTGGTCATCAGTCACAAGCACAAGAAGCTCAAGGGTAACCTGAAACTGACCAAGCTGATTAAGCAGAACGGGGTCGTGTTTGAGTCGAAGGCGCTGTACGACAACAAAATCCCTCAGTGGATCACGAATTACCTGCGCGACCGCAAGTACCGGATTGCCCCCGAGGCGGCCGCCCTGCTGAGCGAGTACCTGGGTACCGACCTCGGCAAGATCACCAACGAACTGGATAAGCTGCTGCTTAATCTGACCCCGGGTACCGAGGTCACTACGGCCACCGTGGAAGAGCAGGTCGGCATCAGTAAGGATTACAACGTATTCGAACTGCAGCGGGCGATCGGGCACCGGCAACCGGTCAAAATTGCCCGCATCCTGCACTACTTCCGGGCTAATCCGAAGGCCGCCCCGCTACCGATGGTCACCGGGAGTTTGTACACCTACTTCGCTAAGGTGCTACTGCTGAAGGAACTGCAGCGCAAACGGGCGAGTAAGCAGGAAATCATGAAGGCTCTTGAGTTGCGCTTCGCTTTTTTTCTCAGCGATTATCAGCAGACGGCGAAGAATTTCCGGGAGGATGAGTTACACGGAGTCTTCGCACTCTTGCGGGAGTACGATCTGAAGAGTAAGGGGGTCGGGAGCAATCTCAGTGGGGGAGAGGGGCAGGGGGAATTGCTGAGGGAAATGGTGTGGCGGATGGGATACCGCGGAGGGCTACGCCCCCCGGAATTCTAGACGACCCCTCCGGGGCCGGTAGTTATATCGCACCCGCGCGCCGCCGCCCGCACCTTACAACTCGCAACTCGCAACTCGCACTACGCACCACGCACTACGCAACACGCACTTCGCAACACACAATTCACACTTCGCACTACGCACCTTCTTATTCCTCCAGATCGAAAATGTCATCCGTTTCTCCGCGTTCGACGTTGTCGCGGAGCCGGTCCATGGCATTTACGGCCTGTTCGTAGAAATCGTAGAAGATGGGGAAGAGGGCCCTGCCCTTTTCGATGACGATATCGGGAAGCTGGATGAGGACGGGGTAGGTGATACTGTCCGCCTTGGCCTCGTCGGAAATAATCTTGCTGCGATCGCCGAAGTACACCAGCCCGGAAAAAATGAAGGTGAAAAACAGTCCCGATAGGATGCCGCCCAGGATCTGGTTGATGAAGTTGATGTTGACCCGCTCCAGCATACCCGTCATACCCCGCGCGATGATGCGGAAGAGGATGAGCGTAAGGAAGAAGAGCAGCACCACCCCGATCACGAAAGCCCCCGCCGCGGTCACCGCCGGGAAGGCGTCCAGAATCATGTCGCCCGCGATGGGGCCGAACTTCATGGCCGCCAGCACCCCGAACACATAGCTCGCCAGGCTGAGGACCGTAGAGATGATGCCCCGGCTGTAGCCGACCCAGAAGCCGTACGCCAGGAAGATGAGACAAACGATGTCGATGACCATAGTATAAAGATAGGGTTGGTGAGAACGGAAATGGGGCGGCAATGGTTACGGAAGCGGCCCGCACCCCACAACCCACCACTCCGTAGGGAATACCTGCGTACGGTGCTACCTTGCGCCCCCATCCCCCGAATAACCACACCCCACATGATCCGCATCCTCGCCAACGACGGCATTGCCCCCAACGGTAAACGACTACTGGAAGACGCCGGCTACGAAGTCGTCACCGAAAAAATTCCCCAGGAAGAGCTGATGACCGAGCTCAATGCGTTCGACGTCATCATCGTGCGCAGCGCCACCAAGGTCCGCAAGGAGCTGATCGACGCCAGCCCGAACCTGAAGGCCATCTGCCGCGGCGGGGTGGGGATCGACAATATCGACCACGAGTACGCCAAAAGCAGGGGGATACCGACCTATAATACCCCGGCGGCCTCGAGTGAGGCGGTGGCGGAACTGGTCTTCGGCCACTTTTTCTCCCTGAGCCGCTTCCTGCACCGCTCCAACCGGGAACTGCCCGCGGCCGACGGTGACTTCAAAACCCTGAAGAAAGCCTACGCCGGGGGCCAGCAACTGCGCGGACGCACCCTGGCCGTGATCGGCTTCGGCCGCATCGGGATGGCCGCCGCCCGCCTCGCACTCGGGATGGGCATGCGGGTACTGCCCGTGGACGTGAATAAAGACGAAGAGACGCTGACCCTGGAATTTTTCGACGGGCAGTCGGTCGACTTCACCCTCCGGACCGTCCCCCTGGAAGAGGCCATCAGCCAGGCCGATTACATCACCATCCACGTGCCCGGCGGCGACCTGATTGGGGCCGAAGAACTAGCCGTAATGAAGGACGGGGTGATCATCGCCAACACCAGCCGGGGCGGCGTGATCAACGAGGACGCTCTGCTGGACGCCCTCGCTAACGGCAAAGTGGCCGGTGCCGCCCTGGATGTCTTCGTCGGGGAGCCCAGTCCACGGCGCGACCTCCTCGAGCACCCCCGCACCAGCGTGAGCCCCCACATCGGAGCGGCAACCACCGAGGCCCAGTCGAATATCGGCGTGGAGCTCTACGAAAAGATCCGCGACCACTTTGGAGGGCAGTAAGCGCACCACGACCTGGCTATTCGAGCTGAGCTGGTGGCTGTTCGCCATTCTGCTGGCCGCCCTCGTGCTGTTGCCCCTTTACTCGACGGTGCCGAACTTCCCCTTCTATTACCCCAATGCCGTCTACGTGATCGTAGCGGTGACCCTGACCCGCTACCTGTTTTTGCTAGACGTGAGCTGGCTGCGCGACCGCTTCATCCTCCAGGCCGGTATCGCGCTGGCCCTGGTGCCGCTGATGTTTTATATGGTGCAGGAGTTTAATGCGTTCATCATCTACTTCGACGAGCGGGGGCCGGACGTGCTGGTCAGTCACCTGGAACCGGGGACCGCAAAGACGATCAATAGCTACATGCACGCCGAATACCGCTTCTTCGGGGTCTGGGCGTTGGTGGCCGCGGCGGTCACCCCCTTCCGGCTGATCTACAACACCTGGGTGCGGTACAGGGCGAGCGGGGGGCGGTAGGCGAAATCCCAAATTCTCAATCCATAATTCTCACTTCTCAATTTCCGGAGCCGTAGCTTAGGATGTCCCATTCCCATTCCCCAGCGAATATTCGCCATGACGCCCCTCGAACTCGTACACGACAAGCTCCTTTCCCTCACCGATCTGAGCCGCCGTCGCTGCGGGTGGCGCACGGTCAGCCACCGCACGGTATTCACCAACGGGGTCTTCGATCTCATTCACCCGGGGCACCTGACCTACCTGGCCCAGGCGGCCGGACTGGGCCACCGCCTCATCGTGGGGGTGAATTCGGACGAGAGCGTTCGCCGGCTGAAGGGTGACGGCCGCCCCGTCATGCCCCTGGCCGCCCGCATGCAACTGCTGGCGAGTCTCTTTTTCGTGGATGGGGTGATCGCCTTCGCCGAAGATACCCCGATCAACCTGATCACCACCCTGCGGCCCGACGTGCTGGTCAAGGGGGGGGATTATACCGAGGCTACTATGGTCGGTGCCCCCGAGGTCAGAAGCTGGGGAGGTGAGGTGGAGGTGGTGCCCTTCGTCGAGGGCTATAGTACGACGGGTATTTTGGAGGATATTGGCTGACCACACCGCACCTGCGCCCCCGCCCAAAACCCACCTTACGTATGACTAAAATCCGCCAACTCACCGATTTCCTGGAATCCATCGCCCCGCTACACCTGCAGGAGAGCTACGACAACGCGGGGCTGATCGTGGGCGACCCGGACACTGAAATCACGGGGGTGCTCACCAGCCTGGACTGCACCGAAGAGATCGTGGAGGAGGCGGCGGCGCGCGGGTGCAATGTCGTCGTAGCCCACCACCCCATCGTGTTCCGGGGCCTGAAACGGCTCAACGGGGCGAATTACGTGGAGCGTACCGTGATCCGGGCCATCCGGGAGGGGGTGGCGGTCTACGCCATTCACACCAACCTCGATAACGTCCGCTTCCGGGGGGTGAACGAACGCATCGCCCGGCGACTGGGACTCGAAAACCTACGTCTGCTGCGGCCGAAGGACGGGGCGGAGGGGGTAGGCTCCGGCATGGTCGGGGAACTACCGGAGGAGCGGAGTGAAAAAGAATTCCTCCACCACCTGCGCGAACGAATGCGCGCCCCCGTCGTGCGCCACACCCCCCTGCTCGACCGACCCGTGCGTACCGTAGCCGTAGCCGGTGGGGCGGGGGGCTTCCTGCTGGCGGATGCCAGGCGGGCCGGGGCCCAGGTCTTCGTGACGGCCGACTACAAGTACCACGAGTTTTTTGACGCCGAGGGGGAAATCGTCATCTGCGACATCGGCCACTACGAAAGCGAACAGTTTACAACTCAATTACTTGCGGAGTTGTTAACTAAAGAAT
>CAZQNE010000097.1:0-11908 GCA_964594535.1 uncultured Lewinella sp. | reverse complement strand
TAATGTGATCGCCAGCGCCAAACTCAATGGGCTCTACCGGTTTTCCAGCCACCTCTATCAACGGATAGGGGTCCCATAGACCATATTCCTCAAGGCCCACCAGTATATCTCCTGGTTCCATCGTATAGTCAAGACTGCTCTGAATAAAGTGGTGGGGCACTATCGGGTCTAAGTCAAAACTCAACGGGCCGGACAGCGGAACGGACAGCTCGATCAACATTGGGGGGTGGTACCAAATGGCGTAGGTAACCAGAGCACCAAGCAGCAGGGACAGAGAAAGTGCTTTGGTCAGCATATTAAGAAGGAGATACGCGTAATTGATGCATGCAGACTCTATTTTGGTGGTAAGTACCTACTGCAAAGTACCCTCTGGAAGTAAATGTCAGGTCTTCCTCCAGCCTCTCCACTAACAACCGTTGGCCAGAATTCCGCCGGTTCTTCCCATCCACTTTGCACCCGCGTCCCCGCCCGCTTACTGCCCTGCCGGCACATCCCGCTTCGACTTCCTGATCCCCGCCGCCCGGTAAATCGACCGCACCGCCCGGGTATCTTCCTCCACCAACCGCGGATGCCGGGGCAGATCACCGAAGACGTGGGCATCCTCCTGCGGACGCTCGATGACGGCTCCCCGTTTACGCAAGCGGAGTAGAAGTCGCATGCCTCACCGTATACGTCCGGGTACACCGGTCTGGTGGCCGGTTGCCAAAGTATCGCGCTATTATCCGGAGCTAGTGCAGCAGACGGTAGGTGTCGTTATATTAAGTATCCGGCAGGCCGCTTCCAGGCAAGGCAGCAAAACCGGAGTGCAGCCGCCACGAAGCGCGGGGGAGGGGCCCGAGTAGCCCATCCCGAAGCTGGTGTACCAACCGATCGTGGGGCACAACCGCAGGGATGAAGCGCACCGTACCGCCACCGGAACTCGTACGCAACCGACCGGCCGCAGCTACCGGCCAGTGTCTGAGCGCTTCGCGGTCCGGGTCGACGGCTACATCATGATTGGGGAAATCATTGGGGGCTGGCGGTGGCACCTATCCGCTACCATTAGCGAGCCCCGGATTCCACGGGGCGGGTGGCCATCGCCGGGCCAAGACCGTTGCCAACCCCGATGGTATCGCGCGTTTTCCGGATGGTAAAAAGGTGTACCGGCCTTTTCGGGCATAGTCTCCCGCAGTACCGGTGGGCGGGGACGCGGGTGCGGAGTTTTTCGGATAAAAACAGAGCGAGGGTACCATCCGTTTCGCGAACGATACGGTGAATTGTATACCGGATACGACGGCGATCATCGACTATAGGGCAGAGCGACGATTATGGTCGTTCCCCCGGGCACCGTCATTGGGTTTACTTTTATCCGGCGGGGGCAGCTTCCCCGTAACCGCCGTATCCGATTGTCGATGAATATCCTCATTGCCCCCGATAAATTCAAGGGTTCGCTGACGGCCCGGGAGGTCTGCACGGCCATCGAAGCCGGGCTCCGGGAAACCTATCCCGACGCCGAGATCGAACACGCTCCCCTGGCCGACGGTGGCGACGGGACGCTGACCGTTCTCCGCGAGGCATTGCACCTGCGTCCGCGCCCCCTGCTGAGTCGCGACCCCCTCGGCCGACCCCTGGAAGTTACCTACCTGGAACGTGTTGATTCCGCCTTTATCGAAGTCGCCGCGGCCAGTGGGCTCGTGCTGCTAGGGCAAGAAGAACGCGACCCGCTGCTGACCACCACCTTCGGTACCGGGCTGCAGTTGCGCGACGCACTGGCGAAGGGTAAGACGAACATATTCCTGCTGCTCGGCGGCAGTGCCACGAACGACCTCGGACTGGGCATCGCCGAAGCCCTGGGGTTTACCTTCTTCGATACTGGCGGAGCGCCCTTACGCCCCAGGGGTGGACGCCTGTCGGATATCGCGCGTATCGAATACCCCGAAGATCGGCCATGGGAACACGCGGACATCACCCTACTGTGTGACGTGGACAACCGGCTGTGCGGACCCGCCGGCGCCGCCCGGATGTTTGCCCCCCAGAAGGGAGCCGACCTGGCGGCCGTGGAACAACTGGAAAACGGGGCCCGCCACGTCGCCAGACTCCTGGAGGCGATGACCGGCCAACGCGTACTGAACCTGCCCGGTAGCGGTGCGGCCGGTGGGATCGGGGCGGGGATGGTCGCCCTGCTTGGTGCGCGGCTGACCCCCGGTTTTGCAATGATTGCGGAACAGATCGGCCTGGAGGAAAAAATACGGTGGGCCGACGTAGTCATCAGTGGCGAGGGGCAACTGGACCAGCAGTCACTACACGGAAAGGTGATCGGGGGCATCCTCGACCGCTGTGAACGGAGCGGTACGCCCTGTCAGCTCTTCGCCGGCCGGTCTACCCTGCCGGAGACCCCGAAAATTGGTGACCGACCGGTACCGGTACACGAAATCATCCACCTCGCGCCGGACGTGGACCGGGCCATGAAACACGCCGCCGACTACCTGACCGAACTGGCGCGCAGGGTAATTATCCGGTAATATGTTCTCCTTTGTACGGGACTACCGTGAGGTACACCCCGGAGCAGCCCTCAACCAACGCAACTTAACAGCTACGAGAAAAACTCACCCGTGCTCCGCGCGGTACGCTTCGATCAGTTCCCGCGGCGACCGGTGCACCCGCCCCGCAGCCCGGGCAAAATCGGACCGCACGTCGTTCGCCCCCCGCTGTATGCCTTCGTAAATCCCGGCAATGATGGTGCCCATAAATTCCCCCAGGGCTGCTTTTCGCGCTTCGGCGTAGTCCGCGACGGAGACCGGCGTATAGGTGAGTTCGGTGCCGTAGACCGCATTGATCAGTTCCGCCAATCGCGCCTGGGTAATGGCCCCACCGACCAGGTTGTAGGTTTGTCCGTTGTGCGCTTCCCCGGTCAGCATCCTGGCGTAGGCGACGGCCAGCTCCGGCCGGCTGGTGTAGGCGCACTTTCCGTCTCCGGCACAGTTGCGGATGCCGCCCTCCTTTACGTAGGTAGCGAGGTAGTCCAGGTCGGGCTCGATGTAGATACCGTTCCGGCCGATAACCCAGTCTACACCGGACGACTGTACGTCTCGCTCCGTCTGCCGGTTGCTCCGGACGATGGGGCTGAAGGCGGTTTTGTCCTCGTCGCCGACGATACTGGTATAGACGATCTTTTGTACCCCACTGGCCTTCGCCGCCCCGATTACGTTACGGTGTTGTTCAATTCGCCTATCGGGCTGATCCATGCCGGATACCAGTAGCACGGTATCTACTCCCTTCAGCGCGGTGTCGAACTGCTCGCGGCTGTTGTAGTCCCCCTTGCGAATTTCTACACCCAGTCCTTCTGCATGCTCCGGCGTGCGGGCGATGCCGATGACGTTTTCCGCGCCGACATCAGCAATCAGTTGGCGGACGATGGCGGAGCCGAGCTGGCCGCTGGCGGAGGTTACGGCGATTTTCATATTACTCTACTGACTTTACGCATCACAAAAATTTGGGTGGATTCTTCCCGGATCGGCCCCGCGCTGCGCTACGGGACGCAACGTAGTAAATTTTGCTTACCCAATTGCGTAACGTCAGTTACTCTGGAATTCAGCTTTACCGACGTCAGTCACCTCTCCAAAACCTTCAAGCGGTATACCGGCCTCTCGCTACGGGAGTTCCGAAAACGGGGAGAGTATCGGGTACTGAAACGCAGTAGCTGCCCCGCTTAACCCATTTCATCGCACCTGCGTCCCCGCCCCATTACGTAGAACAACTCCCGCCCGATCTGCCGCAACCGTTCGTCGTAGCGCTCCACCTCATGAGGTGTACCGTCGGCCTCCTTCGGGTCGTCGTAGGGTAGTGAGATGCGCGCGTCGGCCCCCGGAATGAAGGGACAGTCCGCGTCCGCCTGCGCGCAGGTCATGACGGCGGCGAAGTCAGTCTTCGGGTTAGCGGGGTCATCGTAGGTCTTGGACCAGCACGCCAGGGGCGGCACCACGGGGGAAAAGCGGACCAGGTAGTGCGGGTTTTCCCCACCCGGATCCTCGACGCGAAAGCCCGCCCGCTCCAGTGCCGCTACCGCACGGGGATTAAAGGCCGTAACCTCGGTGCCCCCGGAGTAGGTGCGTACGTGGTCCAAGCCAAAATGACGGGCGGCCACGGCGGCCCAGACCCGCGCCAGTTGACTGCGCCGGGAGTTGTGGGTACAGACGAAGGTGAGGGCAGCCACGGCATCCGCCCGCTCGTGCACGTAGTCGGCAAGCTTTTGCAGCCGGGATTTGCGTTCCGGGGGTATTCGGTCCGCCTCGGCAATAAGGGCTTCGGTGTAGGCAGATAGCCCGGGCAGGAGGGAAGTGCTCATACGATGAGGTTGATCAGCACGGGTAGTCGGGTTCGGATACGTACGCATCGAATAGCCCATTCATCTTCGCCTGAATCTCCCGCCACCGCCCCGCATCGATGCAGTAACAAACGCTCGTGCCCTCGATGGTCCCCCGAATGATACCGATGGCCTTGAGCTCTTTGAGGTGCCTCGAGATGGTGGGTTGGGCCAGTTCGATCTGCCGGGCGAAATCCCCACAGATGCAGGTGCCCGTCTCCAGCAGTTGTTGGATGATGGCGATGCGGGCCGGGTGGCCGAGCGCCTTGTACACCGCGGCCAGATCGTTCTGCCGGCGGGTATAGTTTTCGTGTTTGGTGAGTCCCATGGTCGGCGGGGGTTAGCAGCAACCGCCCCCGGGCGTGCAGCCGGTGGCAACGTATGAACCGAGCGATACCTGCGGCTTTTCGGGGATGCCGCACTGTTCCCTGGCCAGGCAGTCGGTCTGCTGGCCGGTGAGTTGCAGTTCGCCGTCCGTTACGGCCAGCCCGTAGGTTTCGATCGTTTGCTCCCCCTGGTACTCTACCTCGACCGGCAGATCGCCCAGCCCGAGTCGGTCCTGCGCCAGGCGGATGATGTCGGCCAGCTTGTTGCCCGGCAGGCGGTGGTCGTAGTCCGTGGCGCTCCACAGTTGCAGGGAGGCCACCCGCTCGCTCCGTACCGTGCCGCCGCAGTCGATGAAGCGCTTCGTCGTCTCCCCTACCTCCGTGACGTGAAAGTGGTCGGGCACCCGCTTCCCACCGGGCAGCAAGAAGGTGAGGGATGGGCGGTCGGAAAGGTAGGTCGTTAGCTCGCTGAGGTGCATACTAGAGTATTAATTTGTTGCAAATATAGCTATTTAGCTATGAATAAACAAGGGGGCGGCGGTGCGCGGGTGCAATGGCCTCCGGCAACCGGACCAAAAAGTGTTCAACTGCCGGAATTTCGTGTACGCTCTTCCCCCTGAGACCTACCTAATTTTGCCTTGATTTCATTGTATACCGTTAGACATTTTGCGGCCCCCTCTCCAGCGAAGCGTTATGGAGAGGGCGGGGGGTGAGGGCAAAGTCGCAAAATGTCTAGCGGTATATCGCAGAATACACCTGTTAGAATCATAATTTCCTCCGCTGCGTCCCGTAGTGGAGCGGGGGCACATCGAAGGTATATTTTGTCAACCTCAAAAATAAAGCAACCATGAGTACCAATCCATTCGGAAAAGCAGGCTGGACGCCCGACCGACTAGCCGACCTAAACGGGAAAACCTACCTCATCACGGGCGCCAACACCGGGGCGGGCTTCGAGGCCGCCAAAATACTCCTGAGCAAGGGGGGTAAGGTGGTGATGCTCAACCGCAACGAAGCTAAATCCGCCAGGGCGATTGGTGAATTGAAAGATGAGTTGAGGTCTGACATCAAGGTGTCATTCGTCAAAATGGACTTGGCGGACCTTTCATCGGTCCGTAGTGCAGCCGACGAGGTACTTACCAACGTTCCGCAGATCGACGCCCTCATCTGTAATGCCGCCATCGCCCAGGTACCTTCTCAGCAATTCACCACGGACGGCTTCGAAAGCCAGCTCGGCGTGAACCACTACGGCCACTTTCTGCTGTGCGGACTGCTCTTCGACCGCATCGAAGCCTCCGAAGGCCGTATCGTGGTGGTAGCCAGTGAGGGCTACAGGATGGGCATCCGCACCATCCAGTTCGACGACATGAACTGGGACAAGAATTACCACCCCAATAAAACCTACTGCCACAGCAAACTGGCGCAGATGCTATTCGCCTACGAACTACAGGACCGGATCCAAGCTGCGGGCAAAAACACCGCGGTCTACGTCTGCCACCCCGGGGCCTCGGCTACCTCCCTGATCGAAAATAGCGGCGGACTGAAGGATCGCATCATCTTCGGATTGATGTCAAAAACCCCCCTGGTGCAATCGGCCGAACGGGGAGCCTACCCCGAGGTCATGTGCGCTACGGAAGCGCGGGAGAAGCTGCATCGGAAAGCCTACTACGGTCCGACGGGCCGCATGCAGTGGACGGGGCCGGTCGGCCAGTGCAAGCTGGAGCCGCACGCCCAGGACAAAGCCGTCGCCACCAAACTGTGGACGGTATCGGAAGAGGCTACAAAGTTTAAATGGGCATTTTCACGGAAGCCGGCTTCTCCCCCCTTTGGGGGCTAGGGGGCCAAAGCCGGCGGGAGCCATGATATCCAGTGGTATACAATAAATTACACAGAATGAACACCCTAAAAACCGCCACCGACTGGGCCAAAGCCGAAGTGTTCTCCACTTCCTTCTTCATCGTCTTTGGCCTCGCGTTCGTAGCGGCCAGCATCGGCTTCTGGCAACTCGGCAGGACCGACCTGGCCCGGGCCTACGTGGTCCCGACCCTGGTGGCGGGCGTGCTACTGCTGATCATCGGGAGCGGACTGGTCTACACCAATGTCTCGAGGACCTCGCAATTCGCGGCGGCTTACCACGAAGACGCCGAGGCCTTCGTGGCCGCGGAGGTAAGCCGCGTAGAGGGGACGCTGCGGGAATACCAAACTATCGTCTTCACCGTCGTTCCCCTCCTCATCGCGGCCTGTGCTCTCCTCATCGCTTTCTTCCCCGCGCCCGTCTGGCGGGCCAGTGCCATCGCAACGATAGCCATGTTGACGGTCATCTTGCTTATCGACGGAACGGCGCACGCCCGCATCACGGACTACTACCGGCAACTCGCGCCGATGGATACCAACGCCATACCTTCAGATGAAACACTTTAGCACCCTGGCGGCCTACTACGACTACCTGCGGCTCCCCCCGCCGGAGCACCCCATGCTGAGTGTACTCACCGCCACGGGAGCGGAAACCCTGCCCTGCCCCCGCGAAAGCTCACCGCCGATCACGAACGATTGCTATTCCATTAGTCTCAAAAAGCGGGTGGAGGGTGATCTGAACTACGGCCGGACGAAGTACGACTTCTCCGACGGCGCGCTGATCTTCATCGCTCCGCGGCAGGTCCTACAGTGGGATAGCCGTGCGGTCTTCGCCCAGGGCGGCTTTTCGATCAACTTCCACGAAGACTTCCTGAAGGGGACCGAACTGGCCCGGCGGATCGCCACCTACGGCTTCTTTTCCTACTCCGCCAACGAGGCTCTCCACCTTTCCCCCCGGGAGGAACGGCAGATAGAAGGCCTCGTAGAGAATATCGCTATTGAGTACAACAACAACCAGGACGCCTTCAGTAAGGATATCATCGTCTCCCAACTGGCTACCCTGCTAAAGTATGCCGACCGCTTCTACGAACGGCAGTTCCTGCACCGGAAAGAACTGTCTACCGACCTACTGGTACAATTTACCCGCCGGCTAGACCACTACCTCAAGTCGGGGCAACTGCAGGACCAGGGCAGCCCCAGCATCAAGCAGCTGGCCCACGAGCTGTCGGTTTCCCAGCGCTACCTCAGCGATACCCTCAAAAAAGAAACGGGCAAGACCACCACCGAACACCTACAGTTATACCTGATCGATGCGGCCAAGAATATGCTACTGGCACCGAATACCACCATATCGGAGGTGGCCTACGCCCTGGGGTTCGAGTATCCGCAGTACTTCTCCCGGCTGTTCAAGAAACGGGAAGGGGTGAGTCCGTCGGAGTACCGGGAGCGGTTTGCGTTGAATTGAGTTACGGGACGCGGTACATTATCAGCGTGTCGCGATTAGGGGATTGAGAAGACAGCCACCGGCTTACTCACGCATCGTCGAGGATGCCCAAATGTCGGTCGTTGATTAAACATTCCAATTGGTCGTCCGACGGAGGAAGCTGCGCAACCCCCGGCGGACAACTTCATTACTTTCTATCCAGTTATCTGCTCACTGACGATACGGACGAACCGATGCAGTGGCTCCTCCCTGATAGCACTACCCTTGTGGCGGGCGACTACCTGATCATCCGGGCCGCTGAGAATAAGGACCGGAAGGTGAGGGTGCGGCACTGAGGTTTCGCCGACTAGGAGATCAACAGCTCTACTACTAGTCCGAACAGCGTCCCTAGGGTCAGTTGCTCCACCCACAACTTCTTACTGCTCCCTACGTAAAGCAACCAGATCACGGGTAACAGACAGGCCGCCAGCAGCAGACCGGGCACCGGGGCGAAGGGTAGGTCGGACCAGCCCAGCAGGGCCGGGACGAAACTTTCCAGGATCATAAATCCGAAAAATGCGAGTTCGAGTATTACCCAGCGGGCACGTAGCAGGAGTCCGACCCCGGCGGCGATCAGGCTCCCGTAGTATACCAAGGGTATGCTGGCCACCCAGAGGCTACGATCGAAGTAGACGCTCGGGTCGGTGTACTCACCCGGGGTGTACGGGAAGTAAACAAGCAGGTGGTGCACAACCAGGCCCACCCCGATCAGCAGAAAAGCGAGGCCGCAGCGCCGTCCGTAGCTCCGGTGGCGGGCGGGGGATGGATGGAGTATTGAGTTCATCACGGTGCGCCCCTCCGTACTCGGGCGGTGGTCAGGGAAGCCACGGCGGAAGCAACACAGACCAGGCCGAACGGTATGAGCTGTACCACCATCCGCCAATGTCGCGATGACAAGAGGGTCATTTTATCCTTGGGTTCTAATTTAATTAGGTTATAACATACAAATAAACGGTACGCTAAACCACTCCCAACTTAGTTCTACCACTGTAGCACATCCATCGATGGATGCAATCGTCCGCTCTGCACCCGCGTCCCCGCCCCTGTTGAAAATTTGCTGCACGGCGAAGGATTTCTACCTTCCGTCAGTCTACCCCCCGCCGGGCCACTGATGCTGTCGGACTGGTTACGGCTACCAAAGATTGCGCCAATTTCTCCCGTCCGAAGATTGGATCGTATGCGTTCCTACTCCCACAACTTGATTTCCGGCCATCGCGCGAACTAATCCTCCTACGGGGTATGCTCCGCGATGTGAGTCAGATAGCCGCGGGGGCCACCACGCTTGCGCCAGAAGCGTACGCTTTTGCGGAGGTCGTTCAGGATTTTCAGGTATATTTCCTCCAGGTCCCGGGGCGGCCGGCCGGCGATTGTCCAGTCGCCTTCCAGTAGTCCCTGATCGGCATTGATGGCTTCCCGGGCCAGCAGTGTGTTCCAGATTTCTTCAAGGAGCCGTTCGCGGTGGGCTAGCGTACTGCTAGGCTCGGTGGGGTCTTTTCCCTGCCGGACCGCCTGAAAATAGGCGCGGTACTGATCGTAAACCGCTTCGACGTCTTTGTCGGTCATCCGGGGGTAAGCACGGTGGGCCGATACCGTGGCCTGTTCGATGGACGTGACCAGCGGGTATAGTTCGATGGGGGTGGCATGCTGCAAAAAAAGGAAAATAACTGGGTTCTTTCGCGTATTCGGCGGTTATTTGCCGTGCAGAACGGTTAGGCGCCGGCGCGCGGGTGCGGGCAATAGGGATTAACCCGCCGGTGCCCGGTGCCCGACTACCGGCCACATCCCCTCCAGGAAGAGATGAAGGCGTGGATGACCTCCGTTTCCCAGAAGGGCCGCGGGAAACCGCTGACGTCGGGGAAACGAGGGCGCAGCCCGGCAAATATGGGATGGAGACGTTCGACTTGCGTTCGGACGAAAGTGCGCAGTGCGGGTTCGCTCTCTTCTTCCAGTAAGACGGTGGCTGCGGCAAGGCCCCGCGCTACGCAGAGGTGGGCCAGGTAGGCGAGCACGTGAGCGGCCTGTACGGCGGGCCTGGAGGGCGAGGGTTCCGGCTCAGGGCAGCGAGCGCTTCGGGGGTTGAGGTATCGGCTACGTGGTCCGTTCTAGAGGGGAGATTCAGTCGGTACAGTCGCGCGAGGAAGTCGCTAAAGTTTCCACTTAGAGCCGGGGGGGCGGCGGGCAGTTGGTGACTTCCGGGCCGCTCGGCTCCCAGTTCGATGCCCATGGCGTAGGTCCTACAGCGGTCGGTGAACGGACGGCACACGCACCAGCGGAAGCAGTAGGTGTGGATGCCGGGTAGGGGGGGCATGATTTGTCTCAGGTACTATTGCTCTTATTCTTTGGCCTGCGGTATGGTTTTGACCAAAATGGCTTGGGGAAATGATCACCTCCACAGGGGTTGTTTTCTCCAGTCTACTTTCATGCCGATATCGCCAGGTAGAACGTCAGGATACTTGACGAAAAGTTCACCAAGTCGCTGTGGAAACCGATTGTGCGGACTAATTGTCCAGAGTAGATACTTCATACAGCACAGTGTTGCGTATACCGTATTTGCAGACGGAAGAGAAGCTTCGTCTATCCAAGGATTGTGTAGTTTCGTAGGTAGGGTAGGTTGCTGGGAGAAGCCCTTCCTGAATAGGCGGCTATGGTGGGCAGCAGTATTCCGTATGACGGATATATTTCGTAACCACGATAATAGAAAGGTATGATTAGGGAGACCTAATTGTTGCGCTATCGTATCCTTTTCCGGTAGCCTGGGTTTGATGTTACTATACATTTTTGAAAGCAAACCAAGCGAAATGACCTCAAAGCTTTTCCAAACTGGTGGATTACGTGGATCATTTGCATATTTCTTACGGTGCACTGAAATAAAGGGTTCACGGCTACGTCGTACTTCTTCCTCGATTTGTTTCAGGTTATTAGTAAAATGACGTTTGTTCCGAGCATAGCGACGCTCTTCAAACCAGTGTGAACCGTAGGCCAAACTCATGTAGTAAATCAGGTGAGTGCGAATAGCTACCTCAATTCGTTCCACCATATCGAGCACGATCAACCGTAACTCGCGATCAAAATCATACCTTTGGATCACGGTAGCAAACCGGCTCCCTGGTCGAAAGGTATGTGCTGTCGTAGAAGATTGCATTGTCCACCAGTATCCTGCAAGCCGGTAATAGCTGATTTGGGCTAGGTAATGCTCGGCTCGATCTTCGGGCAGGATGATCATCCCACGTCGCCGCAACTGCGCAATCTGATCGGCAATTTTTATGGCAGGCTTACTATAATTCACCTCCACCATAAATAAAAAGAGCCACCCTGGTACGCTGATCTTACGGGTAGCGTGGTGACTTCTGTTGTCACAAAAATAGTATCTACGGTCCTCATGTTCAAGAGTTAGAAAGATTTTAAGACAAACTTAGTAGTGGGCACCGAACGCACCCTAATTTTGATCCAAATTGTTGGAAATTTTAGTCGCCTAAAATTGCCCCATTAGAAGACCAATGGGGCAATCAAAATTTTCTGCGCTACGCCGAGCAAGCAATACAGTCCGGATCGTCCAGGCTACACGTCTTGCCCACGGCGGCGGTCTGCTCGGCGCTGATCTCTTCGAAGCCCTGGGCGGAGCCACCGGCTACGGCAGCTTTAGCCCGGGGGGCGGCTCCCCTCTCCCCCGGAGAGGGGCTGGGGGTGAGGGCTTTCCGCGCCCCCTGCTTGACCTGCCCGTCTCCGTCGTCGCTCTGCTTGACGAGCTGGTCCTTGTCGACGGTGAACTTGATGGCGTCCCGGGCGGCCTTGGTACGGAGGTAGTACATGCCCGTCTTGAGGCCCTTCTGCCAGGCGTAGAAGTGCATGCTGGACAACTTGCCGAAGTTGACGTTCTCGACGAAGAGGTTCATGCTCTGGCTCTGG
>CAZQNE010000096.1:0-12079 GCA_964594535.1 uncultured Lewinella sp. | reverse complement strand
GAGGTGATCGACTACCGGGCCCGGGTGATCTTCCTCAACGCCTCGGCGCTGTCGACCACCCAGATCATGCTGAACTCTAAGTCGAATCGCTTCGAGAACGGCCTCGGCAACGACTCCGGCGAGCTCGGCCACAACCTCATGGACCACACCTACCGCTCGGGGGCCACCGGCCGGGTGGAGGGCTTCGACGACCGCTACTACCGGGGGCGGCGACCGAACGGGATCTACATCCCCCGCTACTACAACATCGACAAAAAGTCGCGGACCGATAAGTTCGTCCGCGGTTTTGGCTTTCAGGGAGGAGCGGGTCGCGGCGGCGCGCGGGATGCGGCAAATGCCCCGGAATTCGGAGCGGCTTTCAAGGACAATCTGGTGAAACCCGGTCCCTGGGAGTTCTTCATCACCGGCTTTTCGGAGAGCCTGCCCCGCCACGAGAACCGCGTCTTCCTCAACCCCGACGTCACCGACAAGTGGGGGCAACCCACCCTGAGCATCGACGCCGAGTGGGACGACAACGCCCTGGCCATGAACGAGCAGGCCATGCACGATGCCGCCGAGATGCTCGACGCGGCCGGCGTAAAGGATATCGTACCCTTCAACAACGGCCACGAGATGGGCTACGGCATCCACGAAATGGGCATCGCCCGGATGGGCCGCGACCCGAAGACCTCGGTGCTCAATGGCTTCAACCAGGTGTGGGGGGCCGAAAACGTCTTCGTCACCGACGGGGCGTGTATGACGTCTTCCGCCTGCGTCAATCCCAGCTTGACTTATATGGCACTGACGGCGCGGGCGGCGGACCATGCGGTGAAGGAGTTGAATAAGCAAAACTTATAAGCATGGATCGTAGAGACGTTTTACGCGGCATCGGTTGGCTGGCAGGAGGGGCGGTGGTGACCCCCTCGGTGCTGGGGCTGATGCAGTCCTGCACCCCCGACACCCCCGATCTGGACTGGACGCCGGAGTTCTTCACGGACGGGGAGGCCCGCTTCATTACCTCCTACGTCGATACCCTGCTGCCGCGCACCGCCACCCCCGGCGGACTGGACGTCGGTGTCGACCGCTTCATCGACAAGGTCATGGCCGCCACGACCCCGGCCGACCAGCGCGACGACGTGCCCATGCGCAGGGGCATTCTGGACTTCGACGAGAACGCCCGTACCCGCTTCGGCAAGGTTTTTTACCGGCTCGAGGCCGGCCAGCGCGCCCAGCTCTTCAGTGATTCCGAGAAGAGCCCCCGCTACCAGCCCGCCGTCTGGGGCACCGCCGTGGGCGAGCAGCCGCCGATCGGCTTCTACCGCTCGCTGAAGTCGATGGCGTTGTGGGCCTACCTCAGCTCGGAAACGATCGGGACGGAGGTGTTGAACTACGACCCGGTGCCAGGGGAGTACGACGGGGATATTGCGCTGAGTAGCGTGGGGGGAAAGGCGTGGAGTTTGTAGGCAACCGACTATTCCGATAACCATGCTAAATTGACATTGCAATGTCAATTTAGCATGGATAAAATCTACGTCACCCGGAGTCTGTAATCCAGCTTACTCGAACTAGCTACCTTTTTTCCGGCTACCGTGTTGGTGGGGCCCCGACAGGTAGGAAAAACCTCGCTGGTTGCCGCGCTACGTAATCAACTGGCTAAGAAGTCTTTGTAGCTAGACCTGGAGCGACCGGCCGATCCCGCGGCCCTTACTAACCTGGAAGCGTTCGCGGAACAGCATCTGGACGCCTTACTCATACTCGATGAGGTACAGCGGCGTCCCGGCCTATTCACCGAACTTCGATCCGTGATCGATCGGCACCGTACCCCGGGGCGCTTCATCCTGTTAGGCTCGGCTAGTTTTGATCTCATTCGCGACGCCTCCGAGACACTAGCCGGGCGTATTGCAATCGAAGAATTAGCGGGACTGCGCCTGGATGAGATGGGTGAGCGTATCGGCTATCTGACGCACTGGCTCAGGGGCGGCTATCCCGATAGTGTTCTTGCCCCTTCGAATAACTTATCCTTCCTCTGGCGCGAAAACCTGGTCCGTACCTACCTGAAGCGTGATTTGCTCAACCTGGGAGTCAGTGCCAACCCGGGTATGATGCAGCGCGTGCTCACTATGGTCGGTCACCCATACTACTAGACATTTTCACCTGGACTCATTTTTTGGCCCCCTAGCCCCTAAAAGGGGGAAGAAAAATGAGCGTTAACCTCGCTTTCTCCCCCTTTGGGGGCCGGGGGGCCGAAGTGAGGTGGGTCCATCAAACAAAAATGTCTAGTAGTGTGAGTGAATATATACTTCGCGCGGCCACCGAAAGTGAATTCTGACTTGCTCTTGTTTCGCCGGTAGTATCACCCTGGGCGAAATCGACGTGCTCCACGATAAGGATGCCGTGCGCCGCCTACAGGGCTACCTGCCGCAGGAGTTCGGTATCTACCCGAAAGTCTCCTCCGAGCATATGCTCGATCACGTGGCCCAATATGGCTACTTGTCTCCGTTTTGTTCATTCGCATCCCGATCCAGTCGTTCTAGCTGTTCGGCATCTGCCAGGTCCTGCAGCCGACCCGCCGCCTGTTTCGCTTTGATAAGGTCTCGTCGCGATAAAAAATTGATCGGCGTACCCTCCAATTCGGTCACGGTACGTCGGGAGTAGCAGTCAGTAAATTCGACCCCCGCCACGTCTAGAAGAAGGTCGATTCGGTATGGTTCGTATCCCAACTGGACAATGGTATCCGGATCGTTAAAGTCATCGTGCGTCAGGCCGAGGGCACCGAATCCAAAGCGTTGAATAGCCTGCATCAACCGACCAATATTGTCGTCATCCAACCGGATCCAAAAATCAATATCTTTAGTATACCGGGGATACCCATGAAAATTCACTGCAAATCCTCCAATAACCAGATAGTTAACCCCTGCTTCGTTTAACGACTGAATAAACTCGCGAAAATTTGGGTCGATTTCCATACTGCTTTTTATTGACGATCCGGCGCATCCGCTCCAGTTCCACCATCCGCTGCCGGTAGGTTTGGGTAGACCAGTAGCGCAGATTGCCGTCGTCCTCCCCCTTTTTCACAATACGAATACGCTTTTGCATACGGACAAGATACGTACAAATATGGCTGCGCATCCCGTAAAACGTACCCTGCAGACCGGTGTAGTGCATTCTACTACCAGCGCCCGGTGAGAGATGCGCTGTGTCTTTAAAATCAACCCTTTCGTCGATTATCCACCGCTACTCAGCCCGCCGCTTTTCATTTTCGTCGCTATTCATACTCCCACCTGCTATGGAACTCACCATCCGCGGTCTCAACAAGACCTACCCCAACGGCGTCCACGCCATCAACGACTGCAACCTCACCATTCCCCGCGGGATGTTCGGGCTGCTCGGACCGAACGGGGCCGGAAAGTCCAGCCTGATGCGCACCATCGCAACTCTGCAGGAGGCCGACTCCGGTAGCATTACTCTGGGGGATATTGATGTACTCCGCGACAAAGATGCCGTGCGCCGCGTACTGGGCTACCTGCCGCAAGAGTTTGGCGTCTACCCCAAAGTCTCCGCCGAGCATATGCTCGACCACGTGGCCCGCCTGAAGGGCATCAGCAACGGCCGGGAACGTAAGGAAACCGTAGCCGCCCTGCTGGAGCGCGTTAATTTGTACGACAAGCGGAAGAACAAGCTCGGCACCTTCTCCGGCGGCATGAAGCAGCGTTTCGGTATCGCCCAGGCCCTGCTCGGTAGCCCCCGACTGATCATCGTCGATGAGCCCACCGCCGGCCTCGACCCCACGGAGCGCAACCGCTTCCACAACCTGCTGAGCGAAATTGGCGAGAACACCATCGTCATCCTGAGTACCCACATCGTAGAGGACGTGACGAACCTCTGCAGCGATATGGCCATCATCTGCCTCGGGCAGGTCATCGCTACCGGCCACCCCGCCGATCTGGTCGCGGAAGTGGACGGCCGCATCTGGAGCAAGTCGATCGACAAGGCCGAGCTGCCCGCCCACACCGAGCGCTACAACGTCATCTCCACCCGACTAAAGGCCGGCCGTACGGAAATTCACGTCCACGCCGACGCCCGCCCGGATGCATCCTTCGCTCCGGCCCGGGCCGACCTGGAAGACGTCTACTTCACCCACATCGGTCGCCATATGGCCCTCGAACTCGTTTAACCCCCGGTCCCGCATGTTCTCCCATATCCTCAACTTCGAGTTCAAGTACCGCCGCGTTCGTCCGGCTACCTACGCCTACTTCCTCCTGCTGCTGGTTTTCGGCTTCATCCTGGCGGCCAACGGGGCCAACGCCGTTTCCGAAAAGGCCTACGTCAACTCCGCCACCGTAATCACGAATCTAGTCGTGGTGACGAGCATTTTCCTGACGCTGGTGGCCTCGGCGGTAATGGGCGTCCCGGTCTACCGCGACATCGACCACGGGGTCAAAGATTACTACTTCAGCTACCCTATTTCGGAGCGGAGCTACCTGCTGGGGCGCTACGTCGGCTCCTTCCTGACTCTGATCTTTATCTCGCTGGGGCTTATCCTCGGCTTGTTCCTGGGGTACGCGCTGGGGCCGAGCCTGGGCTGGGAGGAGGCCGAGCGCTTCGGCCCGCACCGACTGGGCGATTACGCCTACGCTTACCTGGTCTTCATGCTGCCGAACCTGCTGCTGACCGGCACGCTCTTCTTTTGCCTCGTGGCCCTGACGCGCAAGATCTTCGTATCCTACGTAGGGAGTATCCTGTTCTTCGTGTTTTACCTCGTAGCCACTACGCTGGCCAGCGACCTGGACAATCAGACCCTGGTGTCCATCCTCGACCCCTTCGGTACGTTTGCCTTCTTCGAGCAGACCAAATACCTCACGCCGGTGGAGCAAAATACGTTCCGCGTGCCGCTGGCGGGTACCCTGCTGACCAATCGCTTGCTCTGGCTGGGGCTGGCGGCGGCGCTGCTGGCCTATACGCTCTTCCGGTTTAGTTTCGTGCGGTTTCTGGGGGGAAGTCGGGGTAAGGCTAAGGCGGAGGCCAAGGCGGAGGGGGCAGTAGGGCGGCGGAGCGCAGGTGCGGTGTTGCAACCGGTAAGCCAACGCTTTACCACGGGTGGCTACGTTCGTCAGATGCTGAGCCAGGTCTGGATCGAGTTCAAAAGTATCCTGCGGGACCCTTACTTCATCGGGATCCTTTCCGGGGCGGTGCTCTTTCTCTTCTTCGACGGCTGGTTCTCCAACACGACCTACGGGACCCGCAATTACCCCACGACCTACTACATGCTGGAGATGAAGAACGCCACTTACATCCTCTTCGTGATGGTCATCCTGGTGTTCTACACCGGGGAGGTGGTGCACCGCGACCGCACGGTCGGCTTCGATCAGATCGCCGATGCCCTGCCGGTACCGAACTGGGCTATCTACGGCGGCAAGCTGCTGACGATGGTGCTGGTCAGTTTCGTGCTGGCTACCCTGGTCTGGGTGATCGGGGTGTTCAGTCAAACGATCCAGGGCTACTACGCCTACGACTTCGGGCAGTACTTCACGGACCTCTACCTGCTCACCTGGCCACAGTACATCGTGCTGGTGTCCCTGGCCTTTTTCGTCCATGTGCTGGTCAACAGTAAGTTCGTGGGCCACGTAGCCGCCATTGGGCTTTACGCCGTGATCTTCTTTGTGCCAAGTATTCTGGAGATCGACTACAATCTGTTCCTCTTCGGAAGCCGGCCCGGCTACGTAGTGTCGGATATGAACGACTTCGGCCACTTCCTGCCCGCCGTAAGCTGGTTCAACGTCTACTGGCTGGCCTTCGGGACGGTGCTGATCCTGCTGGGCTTACTCTTTTTTGCCCGGGGTACGGACAATGCCTGGCGCAGTCGCTTCCGGCGGTTCGGGCAGGCCTGGGGGTGGCGCACGGCGGCGGGAATGGCCGCTGCCATCGGGGTTTTCGCCCTCTCCGGCTTCACGATTTACACCAACATCTCGGTGAAAAACACCTACACTACCCGGGAGGACGCCCTGGACAGTCAGGCCGACTACGAACGCAGGTATCGCCGGTACCTGGGCATGAACCAACCCCACATTTCTTCCGCCGATGTTGCCGTGCACCTGCGTCCGCGCCAACGCTCCCTCTCCGCCCGCGGGGTGTTCGGCATCGTCAACCGGGGGGATACGCCCATCGATTCCATCCTACTGAATATCCCCTTCGACGAAAAGCAGGGACGGGTAACCGACTTTACCGTCGATAGCCGGCAACCCGAACTATTCAGCGAAGACGCGAAGCACGATATGGCCTTCTATCGCCTGAGCCCCGCCCTGCAACCAGGCGACAGCGTGACGATGACGATGGCTACCGAGTTCGGCTACGCAGGCTTCCCCAACGAGGGGCTGCAGCGGAACATCGTTTACAACGGAACCTTCCTTAATCAGAATGACATCTTCCCCGCCTTCGGCTATAACCCCCAGGCGGAGATTGGCAGCGAGGTGGAACGCAAAAAACGCGACCTGCCCCTGCGCGACTACCTACTGCCGCCGACCGACGACGAGCAGGGGCGCAACACCTTCGCCTTCACCCCCTACGCCGACGGGCAGATCAGCTTCCGCGCCGTCGTTTCCACCGAGCCCGACCAGATCGCCGTGGCCCCCGGTCGCCTGCAACGGGAATGGACCGAAGACGGCCGCCGCTACTTCGAATACGTAGAGCCGGAGATGGACTACTTTTTCAACGTCTCCTCGGCCCGCTATACGGTGGATGAGGATGTCTGGAACGGTCCGAACGGAAAAGAGGTCGACATCCAGATCTTCCGCCACGGGGGGCACGACCGCAACGTGGACCGCTACATCGATGCCGTCAAACGATCGCTGGCGTACTACTCGGAAAACTTCGGCCCCTACCAGTTCGATCAGCTGCGTATCCTGGAGTTCCCGCGCTACGCCGGCTTCGCCCAGTCGTTCGCTAACACCGTGCCCTACTCGGAGAGCTTCGGCTGGCTAGGCAAGTTCGACGACCCGGGCGATACGGACTACGCCTTCACCGTCACCGCCCACGAGGTCGCCCACCAGTGGTGGGGCCACCAGATTCAGCCCAGTGGCACCCGTGGCAGCAACCAGCTTTCCGAAACCATGGCCGAGTACGCCAGCCTGATGGTGACCAAGGAACGCTACGGGGAAGACGCCATGCAGCCCACCCTGAAGTACGAACTGGACCGCTACCTGCGGGGCCGCGCCGGCGAGAGTAAGTTCGAAAAGACGCTGGTGGATAATGACGACCAGCAGTACGTCTGGTACCGCAAGGGCGCCCTGGTGATGTACGCCCTGCAGGACTACGTCGACGAGGACCGGCTGAACGGGGGCTTCCGGGCCTTCGTGGATAGCTTCGCGCTGCGCAGGACCGGTCCCTATCCCACTTCTGAGGACTGGCTGTACTACATCGAATCCGTCACCCCGGACTCCCTACGGTACTTCGTCGACGAGAGTTTCCGCGAGATCACCCTGTACGAAAACCGGGCCCTGAGCGCTACGGCCACCCCCGCTCCGGATACCGAAGCCGACACTTACGAGGTTACCCTAAAGGTCGATACCCGAAAAATCAAGTACGACGGCAACGGCAACGAACTGGAGCGGCCGGACGAGCGCAGCCTGATTGAGATCGGTATTTTCGGCGAAGACGGGAAGAACGAAGTGGGCATGACCGCCAAAACACCGTTGTACCTGGAAAAACACTGGCTGACCCCCGGCGAGCATGAGATCACGGTGACGGTCACCGAGCCCCCGGTAAAGGCCGGCATCGACCCCTACAACAAGCTGATCGACCGGGTGAGTGACGATAATTTGGTGGAGGTGGATTAGACCTTCCCGTCGGCCGGGCGTTGCGTAGCTTCGTTCGTCCGCCGGGGACTTATGGCGTATTGCGCGTCGAGTGCATCATCTTCAGCTTCCACTTTCCGGCATCGTCACGCACGGCCACCGCGCTCTCCAGCCAACCCCGACTGGCGACGGTATCTCCGGCGGCATCCACCCAGTCGCCATAATTCTGGTAGGCGACCCAGAGGTGATCGCCCATTCGTTCGCTACGGTAGAAGTCGAAACTATTACGGCGCTCCGGGGCCGTGGGGTCGTGATTGGCGACTTTATTCAGTAGCCAATTGTGGATGGTATCGTTCGTCCATATTTCCCCGTGCTCCAGTAGTAGAAAATCGTCGGTGTGGTAGCGGGTGATGTAGGCGGTATCGCCAGCCTCGGTTGCCGACCAGATGCCGTCGAAGATATCCTGAATGAGTTGCTCCACCGCCCGGGCATCGGCGTTGGGGTCGCTGACCGGCGCGGGTGCTTCCGCGGGTTCGCTTTCCGGCTGGCAGGCGGTAAGAAGAAGCGGTAGAGAAATGGTTAGCGCTACTTGAAGGTGTCGTAAACTCATGTGCTAGGTATTGATCGGTGGGATCGCCGGCGTATGCGTTTCCAAGTTGATATACGGAATTGACCTTAAGCAACCTAATTGAAGGGGATAGAGTGGAACTTGATTACATGGTAGATTATTCTATATATATTGCTTTACAGGACCGAAAATTGCACTGTTTGAGCCGTAGGCGAGTTTGCAATTTTCTTGATTTTTGCTCCACTTTTCATCAAGGAAAAGTGGAAAATCACGCCGGCTGTGTTAGATATGTATGTAAGACAACCCGCGTTCAAGAAACAAAGGGTTGTGGGAATCGCCAATCCCAAAGCACTACACCCACGCCCGGCGCATAACCCGTACATTAGGCAGCTATCCGTAGCGTAACCGATCACCTATGAGACACCTTCTATTCTGCTCCCTCCTGCTCTGCACCGCCCTCGCTTGCAACACCACCAAACCCGCGGCCGGTACGGATGGATGGGTCTCCCTCTTCGACGGCGAAAGCCTGGACGGGTGGCGGGCCAGCGAGAACCCCGCCACCTTTACGGTAGAGGATGGAAAAATAGTAGCCCACGGCCCCCGGGCCCACCTGTTCTACCAAGGCCCGGTGATGGACCACGACTTCGAGGATTTTGAATTCAAGGCCCAGGTGATGACGACGCCGGGCTCCAACTCCGGCATTTTCTTCCATACCGCCTACCAGGAGGAGGGCTGGCCCGCCAGGGGGTACGAGGTGCAGGTGAACAACTCCCAGTCGGACTGGCGGCGCACCGGCAGCATCTACGCCTACGACGACGTGCGGGAGGTACACGTACCGGACAACGAATGGTACACCCAGCACATTATCGTGCGGGGCAATACTGTCACCGTAAAGCTCAACGACAAAACCATCGTGGAGTATGAGGAACCCGCAAACGCCGAACGCGCGGCGGGCGAGGAGGGCAAACGGCTTTCCAGCGGCACCTTCGCCCTGCAGGGGCACGACCCGGATAGCCGGGTCTACTTTAAGGACATTATGGTCCGTCCTTTAGGCGACTGATCCGCCCCGCCCGCCTACTTAGCCGGACGTACACCGACGATCATGCGGCGATAGGCGACGAAAGGAGGAGCTCCTTCGTCCCGTACTTCCAGCAGCAGGTGCAGACTTTCGCCCGCCGCGGCTTCGGGGATTCGGACAATGCAGGAGGATGCCTTTTCGCCCACAACCGTAACGGGGCCGTCGTACGAGCTGGCTTCCGAATAGGAGTACCACGCGTATTGCAGGAAGCGTACCATCGATTGCATATCGTCGGGGTCACTCTTCAGAGTATTGGGTACCCGCTCGCCACCTTTCACCACCCCCACGGGCGGGAAGTCGGTACTGATCATGATGCGATACTGGGCGGTAGCCGGGAGGGCGATCAGCAGTACCAAACCGAGAAGCAGGGGCAGGCGGAGGGGGATACATAGCCACCGTGACGTTTGCATGATTCGTAATTGAAACCAGGAGTGAAACGACCAAAAATGGATCCGGGATTCCAGAGACAGACCGCTTTAGGGGGCGGGAACGCAGGTGCAAAGTAAGCGGATTAAGGAATCCACTGACTCACCGCCACCGTGCCCGCCAGCGGATGATCCCTCAGCGTATCCCGTTCGCTAAGTATACGCTCACTACCGTAGGTGCCTGCAGCCGGGTCGGGTTCCGTAAAGATTTCCAACTGGCGGTCGATCAGGTTGATGATCCAGTATTCGGGGATGCCCGCCCGGGCGTAAATCTCACGCTTGGCGCCGCGGTCACGGGGCAGGGTACGGTCGGCCACCTCAATCAGTAGGTGAATATCTTCGGGGTAGGGGTGGTGGTCGAGGTAATTATGCTCGTTTAGCGCAGCGATCACGTAGTCGGGTTCGGGCTCGGAGCCGCAGGCGATGGTAATGGGGTGCCCCTGACTGCATAGGTACTTCCCAGCTAGCAGTTTGACGAAATACTCATTCAGGTTGGTTAAACAGGCGGCATGGAAACAGCTTATCGGACCTCTATTAACAATTTTACCGTTCAGTAACTCCACCGGGTCATCCTCCCCGAGCACGCCGGCTTCGATCATGGCGTGGTAGCGTTCCACGGTGATGTAGTGCAGGTTCGCGAGTAGTTCCAGATTGGGGTCGGCGGTAGCGGTCATGTGCGGAAGTATGGGTCTGTGCTAACGAAAAGATTCCCAGGTGGGTTGGTGGTGGATAGCGGGCAGCTAACCATATAAAAACGCGGGTTTCGCTCACGTCAGGCTAATTTCCGTCGTCTATGTTCGTGACGCAAATCGATTACCTAATTTATGACCCGCTTGATGCCCCTGCTTTACGTGCTATTCTTTCTGTACGGATTCGTTCTTTCCGCCCAGGGCGATTACGGTACCGCCCCCCTTACTCCCCCCTTCTTCATCGACGCGGACGTGGGGGCCTTCACGCCGGTCGACTACAGTGCGACCGGTTTCACCCAAGTTTCCCTCGCGTCGGGCTACCGCCTGCACCGCTACCACGCCATCGGGCTGGAGTACCGGCGGGCCCGGGTCAGTAGTGCTTACGATGAACAGACCGGAGGCGGACTAGGCGCGGTATACCGCTTCACGTGGAAGGGCCTGTACGCCAAGACGTCGTTCGGTAAGGTACTCCACGGGAGAAAGAAAGAATTTGAATCGCCCATCCGGTTCGATGCGGCGGGCGGCGGCTTCTATCAGAGCCTGACCCTCGGGTATCGCTTTCGCTTCGGTCTGTTTGTCGGGGCATCGTTCAGTGCCTTCGTCAACCGGTTGTTTGATCGCTCGGAGTTGATCCTATCGCCAAAGTATGACGACGGCGGGCTATTCCCGTTCTACGACGTCACGGATATTCCGGACGATGCGGGAACCTTCGTACCGGATGGTTCCGAACGAACCGGCTTTCCGGCCCTCACGCTGACGGTCGGGTACGCCTTTCCGGGGCGGGGGCGGAAGGGAGTTTAACTCGTTTTATTCGTACCCCACTCCCCATCCACCAGCCGCAGCGACCCCTCCGGATTATCGTCCCGCAGCGCCGGCGGCAGGGCCGCCTCCGGGAAGCCCTGGTAGCAGACCGGCCGGGAAAAGCGCCGGATGGCCGCCGTACCCACCGAGGTCGACTGTACGGCGGTGGTGGCGGGAAAGGGGCCGCCGTGCACCATGGCGTGACTGACCTCCACCCCCGTGGGGAAGGCATTGAAGATGAGGCGACCGACCCGGCGGGTGAGCAACTGGATGAGTTCGCCGTGTTCGGTGAGTTCCTCAGCCGTACCGAACAGGCTGGCCGTCAGGTGGCCACCCAGTCGGCGGGCGACACGCAGTAGGTCTTCCGGCTCCGCGGCGCGTACGACGAGGGTGGACGGACCGAACACCTCTTCCTCCAGGGAGGGGTCGCCCAGGAAAGCGGCGCCCGTGGTGGTGAATACGTAGGAAGCCGCCTGGCCCTCATCGGCGGTCCCCGATGTCTCCAACTGGGCTACCCGGGGGTGGGCGATCAGGCGCTCCACCCCGCTCCGGTAGGCTCCCGCGATCCCCGCCCCGAGCATCGTTCCCGCACCGCAGCCGCGGATACGCTCGGCTAGTGCGTCGAGCAAGTCGTCCGCCCCCGGTGCTTCCGGTAGGATCACCAGTCCCGGATTGGTGCAAAACTGACCGACCCCCAGATTCAGGGAGGTCGCCAGATTTTCGGCGAGGGTACCGACGTTTTCGTTCAG
>CAZQNE010000095.1:655-12474 GCA_964594535.1 uncultured Lewinella sp. | reverse complement strand
AGGCTCCGTCGCGAAAGTCGATCTGCCGGCCGAGCGATTTGTAGAAGGCTTCGGCTTCCACCAGCCAGCGGCCGCGGTCGTAGCGCCCCCCGAGGCTAAACTGGTCGGAGCGGCCGGGGCGGACCCGCGCGGTGGCCGGCAACCACAGATCGGTGGGCGGACCGGTACCGGAGTTAGACAGCAGGTGCAGGGGCTGCACCATTCGGGCGTAGTGGGTGAATAGAATGTAGTGGTCCTCCAGTCGGTAACTGGCGGAAAAGCGGGGCTGAAAGGTGGGTAGTAGTAAATTTTCGGTACCGATTGCACCTGTGTAAGCGCCTAGGTTCATCTCCCAGGGGCCCGGCAGATCGGGTTCCCATTCAAGAAATACGCCACCCTGAAAGGTGGTTGCCACCCGCTCACCAGTGTCCTGAACCTCCTCCGGCTGTCCCTCTTCGGAGCGCCGCAGTATGATGCGGGGCTGACGGTAAGTAGGCAGGTTGGCCGTTAAACCGAAGCGGTAGGTGTGGCCCGCATTCAGTTCGTGGTGAAGGCGTAGGGACCAGTCGCCGATCCCCGAGCTGAGGCGATTGTCAAAGCTCATTCCGGGCTCGATCGGGTCTTCCGGGTCGATGGTTCCCGAAAATTCATCCTGGTAGCGGTAGCGAGTGTAGGCCAGGGCGTAGTTGGTTCGCAGACGGGCGGAGGGCGTCCGGTTCCACTGCAAACCAATGGCCTGGTTGCCCCACTGAGTCCCCAGGGAGCTTTGTTGCCGGGAGACATCCCGGATAGCCTCATCGCTCAACGTGTTTTGGTCTACAAATAGCTTATCGCTACCACTGTAGGCGCTGAGTACTAACTCGTCAGTGTCAGTAAGTCGGTAGTTCGCCTTAACGGTAGCGTCGTAGAAGAAAAAGCCGGCAAAGAAGTTGTCACTGCCACGGAATAGCCGGGAGGCCTGCATGGGCAGGTCCAGATTGGACCGCCGGACTACGGCAGATACGGTCAGTTTGTCGCGGAGCACCGGGCCGGAAACCGCCAGTTTGGATGATAACACACCAATAGCAAAGGTACGAGACCACTTTTCCGGGCTACCCCGCTTCAGCCGAATGTCGACAATGGAGGAGAGCCGCCCCGAATATCGCGCCGGGAAGCCTCCTTTGTACAATGTGATCGCATTGATCGCCTCCGGGTCGATGATGGAAAAGAAGCCCCCCAAATGAGTCGGGGAGTATAGCGGAATATTATCGACCAGGATCAGGTTCTGATCCGGCGAACCGCCCCGTACAAACAGTGCACTGGACCCTTCCGCCCCATACTGTACGCCAGGCAGGAGTTGTAGGGCGCGAAGGGGGTCCGTCTCCCCGAGAAAGCGGGGCAGATTCTTGATTGTTTCCGCGGAAAGGCGGGCTACGGAACCTTCGGTGCGGGGGACGACGTAGTTGCGGGCGGCGGTTACCTCGACGGTCGTAATCGTACTGGATGCCGGTTGAAGCCACAACGAAACGACCGTATCCTTTCGGGCGGGTACCCGCTGCTTGAGTATTCGATAGCCGAGATACGTGACGGTGATCGTAGCGGTATCCAGATCCTTGACGGTGAGACTGAAGCGCCCCTCGGCATCAGTGACGGTCCGGAAGCCCGCCCCGGAGGAGAGGTAGGCTCCGATCAGAGTTTCCCGACTGTTCTGGTCGCGTACGGTACCGGAAACGATTGTCGACTGGGCGAAAATTGGGATGAGGGCACTACAGCAGACTACCAACAGGATGAGGTACCTCATTGCGTCCAGACTACTTGAGTGTGAACCGCGCCGACCACGCCCAGCCCACCGGTAACATTAGAAGTCAGGGGGGTAGCCTGGGGGGCAAATAGCAAGTCTTGTATCCGCTCGAAGGTAGGACCTGCTTCGAGGTAATCTTCGATCAGTTCGCGGGTATAGCGGTGGCGGGCCCAACTCTTCAGGAACTCGTAGTAGGCACGGTCGGTGGAGCGAAAGAGCAGGTAGGTACCCGGTTCGGTGATTCCGTGCTGCCCCTGAGTACCGAAACTGCCGCCGGTGTCGGAACCGCCGAATAATTGCGCGAAGTGATACGTCGTACCGTCGAATAGTTCATCGGAGAAGAACAAGCTCTTGGGGTTGAAGTCCTGATCGCCTTCGTTGGCCATCACCTCATTCGGTCGAAACAGGTCATACCGATACGCCGCGATGTACAGGGAATCCCTGTTTGGCGGATTCGAACGAACCACCGGAAACGCCATTTCGTAATACTCCTCACTCCCCGGCGGATCGTCGATATCGACGACAAATGACGGTACTGCGTCCCCGTGCCGACTCTGCGTACCGTCTCGTATCCATTCCGTATTTGCTATGGCCACGGGGACGGGGGCGGTGCCGCTGCAACTTACTGTTCGACCGTCTGCTAACCTGATAGTCACTTCATAGTCCGTTCCCGCGAGTGGGTAATTATCCGGTACGTTGATATACCCCATTGAGTCGATAGATCCGTCACTGACCCATTGCCCCTGCTGATAAAAAACAACGGAAGCAACCGCGGGCGCCTTCCCCGCTACTGCGGTACTAGGTCTGGTTTCGGTGACTCGTAGTACATCTGTAAGCGAATCGTTTACTTCGAGTACGCCGGTCAGCACCACCTGCCCTATCCCGTCTTGTGGCACGTCGATTTCTATGGCTTGGACGCAAGAACTCGCAGTCACGAAAAGCAATAGTAGATTAGTCACTATACGAGAAACGTGCATATTTCCAATAATATGTAGGTCGTTCACCTTCATGAACGACCTACGTAATTCATAACATCGAATCAATAGTTAATATCCCAGCTCGTACCGTGGTAGGTTGCGTCAAGCGTTCCGGTAACATCAATAGCATCGGAGAAATAACCTAGACCGTCGGGCCAGAGCGGACCAGAAGCCTCCCAGAGACCATGAGGAGTCTGAGAGAAGAACCCATTATTCGTATTCGGGAACACCGCACTATACGGAGATGTAGGGCAATTATTAGGGCCGCCCGTGCAATTATACGGTGCTACGCTACTAAATTCGGAAACATTTGATCCACACAACCCGTCGTTGTAACGAGAAAATGTGTAAGTCCACGTATTGTCAAGTTCTAGTTGTGGAGACCAATTGGTATATTTCCATTTACCCCAAAAATTTTTTCTTTGGGCCTGAGAACGAATCTGGAATGTGCAGGAAACTTGTTGGGCACAATCGTCTAAACTTACTAATGCAGTAAGCTGCGAACGACCATCAACCCAAACTCGCCAACGTTTGTCTTTCCAGATATCCCATGTAATGTCATCCCTGTTAGTCAATAATTTCGACCAATCTTCCGATGCATTTTTTTTCAGGTCAATCTTGGACCTGGGCACGACAACTACGGCTTTGATTCGATTCGATTCATCTATTGCATCCAAACTTGCCACTTTGTGAAAGTCACCATCCATAATAATCTTGCTTACCTCGTCCGTATGCTGATAAACTTTGCCGGATACTTTAACGAGCCCATATTTATTTAGCACAGGAGCATATGCCGGCTCCACGGTGGCATACTCAAAGTAAGCACCGTCTTCGTCCGGAACGAGTTTGATAATTTTTTCCTTAAGTCCTGCTTTATACTCATCCGAGAATACCTGTGGCTGGTTACGATGATACTCTTGTTCATCTTCCGGCAGGCTACGAAAGTGATTATCAATAGCGTCCTCCGCCAAAATGATCCTGTTAAATTCACCGTAGATCGTCTGAACGCCATGTCGCTCTTCCCAGGCCTCAAAATTCGTAAATGGGAGTAACTTGAGAAGGTTTAGGGTGCGATCGAAGTCTTCCCTGGTTTCAAAGACGAACATACCGTGCTCGACCTTTGGCGGAGTGATTTCTAATGGGGTGACAGTGGTTACTTCGGGAAGGTTCGCTGTTTCAACCAACGGCTCATCCTTATCGCAACTGAGGGTGAAAGAAAGCAGACCGATCAGACAGGCCGCCTGGCAAGCCCACCGGGGGGGGGTGAATCTAAACATGAGAATAGGGGTTTATGCACCGATCAACAAGACCGATGCGGTGAAGAAAACTTCGAAAGGTGTACCCCAAATGTATCACCCGCTTTTCTAAAATATTGGAAAACCAACGTTAATTCTTAAACTTTAACATTTGGTCGTTTATAATCCTATACATTTAATACATGTACATTCATTGAAGCTAAAGCGATGATTGCACCGGCGCCCCGCCGCCCACTATTACCTCCCAGTCCAGCTCCGCCCGTAGAAAATGCTGCGCAAGTTCCCGCATCTCGGCGGCAGTGATGTGGCGGATCGTTTCATCCGGCCGCTGTAAGTGGTCGGTTGAATCCGTAGTTCTTGATAATACCGGAGTAGAGTTAGTAATGCTGAGAGCGCTAGTACAGTGGTAAGCATTCAATTAAACGTAACCCGATAGCTCACCCCCGGAACGATCGGCAGCAACGACCGCGATATGACTTTTTTCCTGACCGTGATTTCTACGTCGCCGGTGTCCGGATCGACCGTTCGGTTCTGAGTGGGGATCACTTCGATGCTGTAGGCATTCGCCCGATTGTAGAGGTTGTAGATGGAAAAGCTAAGTTGGTGACGGCGGGAGGATCGTTTGCGACCCGTCCAGCTTTTATCCGCACCGACGTTCAGGACATGGAAGGGGGGATAGTTCGCATTATTGAAGTCGGAGTAAATATCGAAGGAGGCGGTCGTGGCGATGGGGGCGGTGAAGGCAATACCGCTCTGAAACACGAAGCTCCCGTTCAGGGTCCATCCCCGGGGCAGTTTGCGGGAAACCCGGGCACTCAGGTCGTGCCGGCGGTCGAAGGTGAAGGGAAAGGCCCGCCCCTCGTTAATGGAGGAATAGGTTCGTTCGGACCGGGATAGCGTATAGGCCAGCCAGAACTGTATGTCTCCTTCCGTCTTTCGCAGGAAAAACTCCAGCCCTTCGGCTATCCCCGTCCCGGCTGTCGCCAACTGCTCGGCGTTCAGGCCACGATCCAGACGAACGTTGACTTCTTCCCCCGGCTGCACCCGGGCTAGTGAGGAGAACGATTTCCGAAACGCTTCCACCGACCACTGGATCGGGGAAGCGGTACTGAGGCGACCTCCGAATCCAGCATAAACCTGCCGCGCCGTGGCGGGCCGGAGCAGGGAATCGGACTGTACCCACAATTCGTTGGGAAACAGCGTGAGGTCCGTGCTGAGTTGGTGATCGAACTGTACGTTCTCGTCGTAGCCGGCGTTCAGAAAAAGACCGGGAAGGAGCTCGGCACTTAGCCTGGCCCGGGGCTGCCAGCGGCCGGTCCGCAGTTCGGTAAAGCGATCGTAGCGCAGGCCCGCCATCAGGTTGACGCGGTTATCGAACCAGGCCATATCCAACTGACCGAAGGTGGAAAGTACGTTCCCGCTCTGGGTGTAGCTGCTCCGTACCGTCGTATCCGGCGAGGTGGAAGAGAATGCTTGAAAACCCGAGGTGAATTCCTGGATTCGGCCTTCCACGCCCCCGTTCAACTGGATGTTCTCATCGACGGTATGGGTAAGGCGGAGGGTGGCCGCGATATTTTGGGTCGTGAATTCGGTGTTGTTCTGTTGTCGATTATCCTGCCCCCCGAACTGCCGTAGCTCCAGGTTATCGTAGTCGTACCCGTACCGCAGGTGACTTAGGGTAGCCAGGAAAGTGGTCTTGGCCCCCAAGCGCTTACGGGCATTGACGGCGTACAGTTGGTTGGCCCAGTCGTATTCGTCCAGGTAGAGGGAACTGGAAAAGTCTCCCTGGTCGAACCCCCAGTCGGCGCTGAGGAAGGCGGTGGCCGATACCGTCCACCCCCGGTTTTCGTAGGTCCACTTGGCGAACAGGTCCGCGAGACTGAAATTCTGGTGGTCCCCCCGCTCCCCCTTCGCAAAGCCTCCGGAAGAGAACAGGGTATAGAGCAGGGTCGGGTAGCCAATTCTGCCGTGGGCGATGTAGCTCGACTTACTTCCCGTGGGTCCCTCGGCGCCGAGACGCAGCAGCCCGGTTCCGATAGTGGCTTCCTGCACGTGGGAATCTTTACGGCCCGACCGCATACTAATGTCCACGACTCCGCTCAGCCTGCCCCCGAAGCGCGACGGCACCCCGCCCTTGTAGACGGTCACGTCCTTGACGCCGTAGGCCGGCACCGCGGATATGAATCCCCCGATATGATTGACGTTGAACACCCGTACGCCGTCGATCAGCAGGTCCGTCTGGCTCGCGTTGCCGCCCCGGATGTGCACGCCGGCGGTCCCCTCCATGCCGGTACTGATGCCGGGCAGAAAGGCCAGCCCTTTGAGCGGGTCGTTCTCCCCCAACAGGGCCGGGACGCTTTCCAGTTCCGAAACCCGGGGGCTGAGTATAGAGCTGCTGTTGCCTACGTAGTCTATGGGTACGCGCACCTCTACGGTGGGTAGCTCCACCGAGGGGCGTAGGAGAACGGTAGCGAACCGCTCGTTTTGGAAGTCCGTGCCCGGCAAACGCGCCGCTTGGTAGCCGACGTAGCGTACCTCGAAGGAGTCGGTGGCCCCATCAGGAGCGGTCAGAGAAAATTCTCCAGCCGCGTTGGTGTAGGTGGACGCGGACCCCAGGCTGATGGTCGCGTACACTAGCGGCTCCCGGGTGAGGGAGTCGAGGACGCGGCCGGTGACGACTGTCTGAGCGAAGAGCTGACCGCTACAGATAGTAACAAATGAAACGGCAATAACAAACAGCTTCCCTTTATTCATCTTACTTATCGCTTAGGGCAGAATCAGTCCAGGTAAACCGTTTGATTGTCCAAAATGGTAAAGTACCCGTACCCTCCCTCGATATTCGAGGGTAAAGCTTGCGGGGTAGCCCCCAGCCCCCCGATGTCAAAGGGGTTTTGGCGACTCAGGGGCTCGACGAAGTGTAGGTAATGTGGGGTGAGATTGGTGACCGATATACTGAGCCGCTGTCCGAAGTATTCTTGCGTTAAGTCCCGATCGTCCCCTTCGTAGTGATACGTGCCTTGTGGAAGGTCGGTTCCAAACACGGATCTGTTTCGCCCAGGGTGGAGTAAGGATCTGTTCCAACGAGAAAATTGGACGTTTTGGTTGATTTTTTCTTCAGAAAAGTCAGTAGTGGTATAACGCTCCCTTGTCCTTTCCGAACTAACTCGTACAACAAACTCTCCGCGATTTATATTACGGAGGGTCTCAAAGATTACATCAATTCGCCCGAATAGCCCATCTATACTATCAGTAACCACGGTATCAACTGTGATGTTAGAACTAATCACTTGGTGATAAACAACAGATTCACTTACTGCCGTAGCATAGCCTTCAGCTTCTACTTTTAAAGTGTACTCACTACCGTCGTTAAAATTGAGTGAACTTCTGGAGTAAAAAATGGCATCAGTTTGGGAACTAAATAAATCTGAACCGGGGTAGGGTAGATTAATCAGCGTATCTATTGAAGATCCGTTCTCATACAGGACTACGGAAGCATCCGTAACAGGAAACGTGATAGCTTCATCAATCAAGGACACTACCCGACTTAATAAAACAAAGGGTTGCTTATCATTTTCTAAGATAGCCACCACAGCTAAGGGGTTATTTTCTATCTCCGGCAGATTCAGGGTAATATCCTTTTCGATGCAAGAGGTGAGTAGTAATAATAAAAGTGATCCACGAAACAAAATTCTGATCGAGTGTTGAAGTTTAGCCTTCCTGACTTCTACTAGTATTCGCATATTCAGCGTTTTATCACTCCCCACCCCTACAGATTGACTATGATAAAGACCCAATGATAGGTGAATAGGGTTGGTTATTGTGCAGTAGAGGAAAATAAACGGTAGAGACTGTATCCGAAAACACAGCCTCTACCAATTTCCAGTCGACTACTTACTGACAAGCAAACTCAACCGAAACGGGATCATTCGTGAAATCGTCGCCCCAATTCGGCCAACGGATTGCCGCGGTACCGTCGAAGATTTCGTAGGTGGATATGATTTCCTGTATCTGTCCGGAGACCGTAGTTCCCATAGCTAATTCATCATAAACTATGGTTCCCTGGTTACCTTGGCTGCCGGGTATAGTGATTCCCATTCCATCAGTTAAGCCAGGGTGGGCACTAACCTGACCTCCTCTGGAAATAGGAAAAGATAATTCTGAATTAGTCCTCACTTGCAAAAAATGACTGACCGATAAATCATCCTCTGTACTACTAGTATTGTCAGGTTCCCTATCCTGTAGGTAATTACCCGCAACATCAGGAAAGGCTGAGTTCCAGTTGAATCCCTTTCTACGGCGATTATCGTAATCTATCTTCATGGTGTGATCAACCACAACTTGCCCGCTGGAATTGTTAAGAATCAAAACATCGTTAGCCATGACGAAGGTGGTACGAAGTTGGTACCTTCTCCCATTGACATGTTGCTCATCCGTCCGGGAGAGAAGAAAAAAGCCTTCGGCATTTACTCCGAATGGACAGGGCAGGCCCGCAATCTGTACCTTTTCAAGATCATTCAGATCGTCCTGGCTACCACCATCTACGATTGTCACGGGTTGCACCAAGAAACCACGACTGAGGTCACTGGTTTTGTTAGCCATGGCAAGCTTCAACTTATCAAAATCTACGCCATCCACTACGATGTGGTGGTCCGCGGTGTACTGGTGCAGATCATTCTCGATAATGATCCGTCCATCCATATCGAGTAGTTTGGCCATCACGAAATCGGGAAAATTGAGCTTTAGCCCGTACTCTTTGTCGACGGACAGCGCCTTTTCGTCGGAAGGGGTCAGTTCTGAATGTGAAAAGGGCGTGTCGGATGCTTCCGCCTCTTCCATCAATTCCGAATAGCGAGCGTACTGCGAGCCAAAGCCAAGCGCGCTTTGCCAGGCCAGATAGTCCGCTTTACTAGCTAACGCGATGGCTTTTTTGGCGACGCGGTAGTCCTGTACGGTAGCGAACGAAAGCATGCCATCCGCGAGCGTTACTTCGATGTCAGCCAGCGTGACATCATCCGGTACCGCTTCCAGTACGACCGTTTCGGAGGCAGGGGAATCGGCTTCAGACTGGAGTAGTGATTCTTTCTCGCAGCTAAAGGTCAATGCAAAGAGGCCGATCAGACATAGCGTCTGTAACAACCCCGGGGGGGGGGGGGAATCTAAACATGAGAATAGGGGTTTATGCACCAATCAACAAGACCGATGCGATGAAGAAAACTTCGAAAGGTGTACCCCAAATGTATCACCCGCTTTTCTAACATATTGGAAAACCAACCTTAATTCTTAAACTTTAACATTTAGCCGTTTATACCCCCATACATTTAATACATGTACATTAATCGAATTTTAGGGTTATGATTGCACCGGCGCCCCGCCGCCCACCACCACCTCCCAGTCCATCTCAGGCCGCAGGTAGCGCCGCGCCAGTTCCCGCACCTCCACGGCCGTGATGTGGCGGATCGTCTCGTCGAGCCGCCGTAGGTGGTCGGCCGCGTCGTAGTTCTTTACTATGGCCGAGCGGTAGCGGGCGCTCACGGCCAGGGGGCCGTCCAGGTCCTGCACCAGCCCGCCGATGAGGTAGGCGCGCACCATATCGAGTTCGCGGTCGGGCACCAGGTCCTGGCGGAGCTTGTCCATTTCGGTGGCGATCTCACGGCGCACGGCGGCCAGGTTTTCGTTGGCCACGTCGGCGGCGATGCCCAGGGTGCCGTCGAAGCGGTAGGTATCCAGGTCGGAGTCGATGCCGTAGGTATATCCCTTCTCCTCGCGGATGTTCCGCATCAGGCGGCTGCCGTAGTAGCCCCCCAGGATGGTCTCGAGTACGCATAGCCCGGGGTAGTCGGGGTCGGTGACGCGAAAGCCCGGTTGGCCCCGACGGATAAGGGTCTGCTGGGCGCGGGGGCGCGGGTGCCGGATCAGGCGGGGAGTTTCGGGTAATTCGGGGAGGGCATTCGGCATTAGTGCGGTACCGGTGGGGAGCTGACCGAAGGTATCGGCGAGTTGCCGTTCCACCGCCGGACTGAGCTGACCCACTACCCGCAGGGTCGCGTTCCGGGCCCCGTAGCAACGCTCGTGATGCTCCCGGATATCTCCCATCGTGAGGCGGCCGTAGTCCGCTTTCTCCCCCCCGTAGCCGTAGGGATGGTCGGCTCCGAAGGTGGCTTCGGAGAGCAGGCGGTAGGCCAGGGTGTCCGGGTCCTGCAGGTCTTCGCGGAGCTGCTGCTTACTGCGCTTGCGGTAGCGGGTCAGGGCGGCTTCGGTGAAGGCGGGGGCGGCGGCCACTTCCGCCATCACGGGTAGCAGGCGGGGGGCGTGGCGGACCAGGGTGGTCAGCCGCAGGGTGGCGACGTCGGGATCGTCCGGCGTATCCAGGGAGGTGCCGTACTGCTCGAAAAGAGCTTCCAGTTCGGCGGCGGAGTGGTCGGCCGTACCTTCGGTCAGCAGGGCGTTCGTAGCATCGGCGACCATGCGTTTGCGTTCGTAGGGGCGGCCGGCGTTCCAGAGCAATTCCACGAGCAGGATGGGAGCCTGTTCGACGTGTACGGCCACCACGCGCAGCCCGTTAGCCAGCGTCGACTCACGGGCGGCGGGGAGGGGGGGTACGGTAGGGGTACGGATGGGTGGGGGGAGGCTCACGCGGACTTAATCAGACGTTTTTTCGATGAGCCGGAGCAAGCGGGTCGCCCAGGTTTCGAGGGTGAACTGTCGGCTCAGTTCGGTCGATTTGGCTCCGTGGGCGTTCAGTTCGGCGTCCGACATACCGGCCCAGTGGTCGAGGACGGCGACCAGTTCGTCCTCGTTTTCTTCGTGGAATACCGATCCGTTATCCGCGGTGACCAGGTCGGGGGCCGCTCCCACGGCCTGGGAGGCGATTACCGGCAGTCCGGCCGCGAGGGCCTCGTTGACTACCAGTCCCCAGGGCTCGAAGGAACTCGGTAGTACTACGATTTTGGCGCGGTGGTACAGCTTGGGAATCTCATCGTAGGAGACCCACCCTTTGAGTTCCACGCTGTCGTGACCGGCGCTGAGGGCGGCCAGTTCCTCCTTCTGCGGCCCGTCACCGACTAGCTGTAGGGTGTAGCTTTCGCTCATCCGGGAGCGCAGGAAGGCCCGGATGAGGCGCTTCAGGTTCTTCACTTCGCTGTAGCGGGCCACGCACAGCAGGATGTTCTCCCGTTCGCCGTTCGTTTGCGGCCGGGCGAAGTGCTCCACGTCGATGGTGTTGTAGCCCGTCTCGATCCGCTCCGGGGGGATGCCGTAGCGCTGGGTAAAGTGATTATAGGCCCGCTTCCCGGAAAGAAAGAACCCACTGGCGAAGGTGTTCAGGAATTTCCCCTTCAGGTAGTCGACGGCCCGCTTGCGGGGGTACCAGGACTCGTCGAAAATGATGACCTGCAAGCCCCGGAGGCGGGCGTACAGGATGAACTGGATGTACTCCCACCGCCCGAAGCCCAGGCAGATCGTGGTGACGTCGTTCTCCTCTACGCAGCGGCGCAAGTTAGCCAGCCGGTTCACGTGATCGCGTTCCCCGACGGGTTTTTCTGAGAGCAGAACGTAGTCCGGGTCGTCCCGGGTACTCTCCCAGCGGTAGAGGTCGTCGGCACCGGCCAGGTCGGCCGCGATGACCCGTCCGTCGCCGTACATCTTTTGCAGGGTGCGCCAGCGGGCGCGGTGGTAGTCGCCCAATCGGTCCCACACAAGTAGCATATTGGAGTTCGGCATCTGGTGCGTGTTTCGCGGTGTGTTGTTCGTCGCAAAGGTAATCACTTGCACCTGCGCTCCGCCGCCCGCTTAGATTTACCCACGGAGGCTAAGCCCTCACCCCCCCGC
>CAZQNE010000095.1:0-555 GCA_964594535.1 uncultured Lewinella sp. | reverse complement strand
CGGAGGAGAGGGGAGCCACGCCTCTGCGAAACTCCGTGCACCCCTCCGTGCGCGTACGAAGGACGACTCCGTGGGCTACAACCTTCACTATCCCCAACTGCACCCGCGCTCCGCCGCCCGCTTAGATTTACCCACGGAGGCTAAGCCCTCACCCCCCCGCCCCTGCTAACCTTCTAGGGCCCCCACCCCAGAAGCCGCGGAGGAGAGGGGAGCCACGCCTCTGCGAAACTCCGTGCACCCCTCCGTGCGCGTCCGAAGGGCGACTCCGTGGGTAAAATTCTAGTTGGACAACATCACCGGCATCACCAGCATCATAATATCCTGCCCCTCCTCCTGCTCAGTGGGCAGCAGGATACCGGCCCGGGTGGGGGTGGACATTTCCAGGCGGACTTCCTCCCCTTCCAGTACCCCCAGCATCTCGACCAGGAATTTGGCATTGAAGCCGATCTGCAGGGGGCTGCCCTCGTAGCTACAGGTCAGTTGCTCGGTGGCTTCGTTGCTGAAGTCCAGGTCCTGGGCACTGACCGTCAGGCTGCCGTCGGCGATGTTGAGGAT
>CAZQNE010000094.1:0-12538 GCA_964594535.1 uncultured Lewinella sp. | reverse complement strand
GCGTGCGTACGCGTGATATACGCGCGCAGTGTAAAATTGACCGACATACGGTCTATTGTAAATTGTAAATCGAAAATCCTATACCTCCTCCTGCGATTTCCGATTCTGAATTTACGGTCCCACCCGGGCTACAAAGCCGCTCGCCTAGTGCCCGCAAACACGCGCGGTAGCCACGAGCGTAACGAGCAGAGCCGCCCAGCCCCCCGACCGCAATCAACAATTGTACATTGTAAATTGTAAATCGAAAATCCTATACCTCCACATCCCCTACTGTAAACAGGCCTGCAGCTACTGTAATTTCCACTTCAGTACCAACCTGAAGACGCGCGAAGCCGTAGTGGATACCCTGGTACGGGAACTGGAAGTACGCCGTAGGGAGCTCCCCCCCGGGCCGGTCCCGACCATTTACTTTGGTGGAGGTACGCCCTCCCTGCTCACCGGTCGCGAAATTGCCCGGCTGTTCGACGCGATGCGGGTGTATGAATATTTTGACCCCCACTCGCCTTCGGAAATCACCCTGGAAGCCAACCCGGACGATCTGACCGACGAAGTCATCGGGCTGCTGGCTGCCAGCCCGGTAAACCGACTAAGCATCGGGATTCAGAGCTTCAGTGAGTCCGATCTCCGGTTTATGAACCGGGCCCATAGTGCCGCCGAGGCCCTTGCGGCGGTCGAACGGGTACGCCGGGCGGGGTTCGGCAACCTCAGCATCGACCTCATCTACGGCGGGCAAACCACCGACGACGCAAGCTGGCAACGCAATCTCGATATCGCGACCGACCTGGCGGTCGACCACGTAGCCGCCTACGCCCTGACCGTCGAGCCCAAAACGGCGCTCGCCCACCGGGTAGCAACCGGAGACGTACCCGACACCAGTGACGGCCGCTTCACCCGGCAGTTCGGCGTGCTGATCGACCACCTTACCGCGGCCGGCTACGAACACTACGAGATCAGCAACTTTGCCCGCCCGGGTCGCCGAAGTCAGCACAACAGTGGCTACTGGACCGGCCACGCCTACCTCGGGGTCGGGCCCGGGGCTCACAGTTTCGACGGTAACGCCACCCGCCGCTGGAACGTGAGCAGTAATACGCGCTACGCAAAGGTATGGGCGGATATCACGGACTACGGCGACTTCCGAGCCGCATCCGGCCTACTCTACGGAGAGGAAGTCCTGACTGACCGCGACCGCTACAACGAATTCGTCATGACGGGTCTGCGCCGAAGCGAGGGGGTTGACACCCGGGAAATAGAACGGCGATTCGGAGGACATATGGCCGATCACTTCACTAGGGAAGCCCGCCCCCACCTGGGCCACGGTCACCTCGAGCGCCACAATACCGTCTATCGCCTCACCCGCAACGGCCTCCCCCTGGCTGACGGCATCGCGGCCGACGTCTTCGCGTAAAATCGCACCCGACCTCCGCCTCTGCCTTCCCTCCTACCTCCCCAGTACATACCGAGCCGCCAGTGCGCCATACCCACCGCCGAAGGTATTCACACCACCGAAGTTCTCGCCAAGGAATATCGTCGGTACCCAGTCTACCGAGAACGTGACCGGGGTATCCGGGAACGTATACTGCGCCCCGAGATAGCCCGATACACTCACGGTTATTGAGCCATTGTCTTCGAAATCATAGTTCCAGAACTGAATACCCGCGCCCCCGCCGTAGTACCACTGCAGCCCTTCGACCTCGGAGATGTCATTGTGAATCTGGTAGGCACCGTTGAGGGAAACCCAGTTGAAGCTCCCGTAGCCCCGAAAACCGACGTAGCCTTCCAGGGCGCTCGTGGAATTGATGAAGGTCTTGTAGCTCACCGATAGTGGGTAACCGAAGCGAAGCCCGACGGCGGAGGTGAAATCCTGGGCCCCCAGGTTCAGGCCGAACCCGAACAGGGCCAGCGCGAGCAAAAACGTTTTGTGAAGGTGCATGTGTGTGTCTCTGTGCGTGAATAGGTTAGTATGAAACTACCCCAATATACACCGCACACCAAATCTAATACAGCATCCAGTACAGGAGAAACACGGCCGCGGCCAGGCCCAGTACGGTACCCACCCGCCGAATTCGCCGGTCGCTGCGTACTTCCGACTGGTACTGTTCGCGGAGTCGCTTCCGGGTGGCGGAAGAGGCCGTATCCTCAATGCCATCGGTTGTTCCCCAGCGGCTGTAGTCCGGTTCGCGCAGGAAAGACCGCTGACGCCGGAGTTCGGCGTTTCGTTTGAGGCTCTGGTTGGCCGCGGCGGTGGTTCCTCCGAAGGACATGACTGATTGCTTGGTTATTTATGCTTCTAAACTAAGGACGTTGCGGCCTACTACCCGCGTTGGTTCGACCGGGCCTAAACCCGCATCGACGAACTGCTTCAAAAACGAAATTTCCTTTCGTTTCGCTGCCCGCTATACCCCGCATTCTAAAAATTAGGCGGGTGTTGGTGTAATTCTCTCCCTAGCCGGATCTGATGGATAAACTTCCCCGTACCGTAGCCCACATTCCCCTCCACGTTTCCATCCCCGAGCCCTGCCGGGAAGAATGGAACGATATGAACCCAGTATCCCGTAACGAACGGCACTGCGCAAACTACGCCAAGAACGTATCCGACTTCAGCTGGATGACGGACCGGGAAATCCACCGATTCCTCATCGCCGCCCCGGGTAGCCCGTGCGGCCGTTTCCGCCCCGATCAATTACTCCGCCCGATTCGGGCCACCGTTCCTCCCCGGAGCAGCTGGCGGGTGGCTGAGCCCGAGCTACCTCGGAATGGAGACGTTCGAACTGCCCCTCCACGACCTACATCCCGGTTTTACGGTGCAGGGGATGGAAATCATGCTGTTCACTAGCGCAAATCATCTAAACGAAATCGTCGTTACGGGGTATCCCGTCAAGGGCAGGCTGGTTTTAGGAGGGATCAGCGCGCTTACCTGCGATAAAATCGATAATGAGAACGATCTACCCCATGTGGTCCGGCACGATCCGGAAGTCTTTCCCAACCCCTCTGTAGATCGGCTGACCATCGTGCATCGTTCCGAACAACGGGGACAATTGACCGCCCGCCTCTTCGACGCTACCGGCAAAGTGGTGTGCGAGTGGCCGGAGCGTCCGTATGTAGCCGGGAAGCAGGAAATCACGCTACCCCTCCGTGGGGCAAGGCTAATTCCCGGCAACTACATCCTCCGGTGGATCGACGGGGCGGGGCAGTCGTTCAGCCAGGTCGTGACCTACGGATGGTAGGGGGCGGCGGGGCGCGGGTGCGCAGCTTTCGGGACCCCGGAAACGTGAACCCCTGCCAAAGTTTTGCTTTTCACCGGTATGGCAAGCCCCACTAAACCCCTGCGCGAGCGCATCGTGCTCATCTTCGATTTCGACGAAACCCTCGGCCCCAGTACGACCAGCTCCTACTTCGAGCACCTGGGGCTGGACTACAGCGACTTCGACGCCCGCATGGACAAACGGAAAAAACAGAAGTGGCAGGCCCCGCTGGCCAGTGCCGACCTGCTGCGGGAATACAGCCACCGCGAGGGCAGCCCCATCAACCGCAAATCGATGGAGGCCTTTGGCCGGGAGTACCCCCTCTTTAAGGATGCCGAGAAGATGGTCGACCGATTGAAAAAACACGCCGAGAAGAAGGACGGGGAGGTCGATCTGGAATTCGTACTCCTCACGGCTGGCTTCAAGACCATCCCCGAAAGCAGCGCCATCGGACAGCAATTCGACCGGGTCTATGGCGGGGAATTCGAATTCGACCGAGATGGCCGTATTCTGGCGGCCCGGCGCGTGATCAGCCACGTCGATAAGGTGCACTACATCCAGCAGCTGGCGCAGGGGCGGGACCTGGAAACGGCCAGCGAGCTCGAAGACACCTACCTGCACCGGCCGGCGGATGAATACTACGTCCCCCTGAACCAGATCATTTACGTCGGCGACGGCCACAGCGATATGTCAGCCTTCCAACTCGTGGAGGACGGTGGCGGAATCGGGATTGCCATCGACCCCGATCGGGACGGCAATCTCGAAAGCGCGGATAGGATGGCCCCCGGCCGGCGTGTACACGATGTAGAAGGAGCCGATTATCGGAAAGACAGTGAACTGATGAAATCTCTCTACCTGTCCCTCGACATTATGATCGCCCGTATCCAGCTGCTTCGCCTAGGTCGGGGGGATTAAATTTCCAGAAGTGGTTTCGTATCTTACCGTCTAGAACGTGTCGATCTTGAAATCACTGTACCCCCTATTCGTGTTGGCCCTGTTGGCGGGTTGCTCCTCTGCCCCAGAAGAGGCTATCGTGGACATAAATGAAGACGACCGCATCGTGCTCATCGGCAACAACCTCTGTAGCCGGATGAGCTACGCCGGCCACTTCGAAACGGCGCTCTACCAGGCCTACCCCGATGCCCGGCTTTCCGTCCGCAACCTGTGCGACCCCGGCAACACGGCGGGATTTCGCCCCCACGCCAGTCGGGTTTCGCCCTGGGCCTTTCCGGGGGCCCAGGACTTCAACCCCGCCGTCAGTCGCAACAGCAGCAGTCAGGGGCACTTCCCGACTGAGGACGAGTGGCTCGACTCCCTCGATGCCGACGTGATCCTGGCCTTCTTCGGGCTGAACGAAAGCTACGCCGGCCCCGCCGGGCTGACCAATTTTGCCCTCGAGCTGGACAGTTTCATCAGCTACACCCAGCAGCAGCGGTACAACAACGTTTCCCCTCCCCGTCTCGTCCTGGTGTCCCCCCTGGCCTACGAAGACTCGGCTGAGATGGACCTGCCGGACGGCAAGACTGCCAATGAGAATATCGCAATGTACGTCCGGGCCATGCGCGATATGGCGGCCGATAATGGTATTCCCTTCATCAACCTCTACGACATTTCTCAGGAATGGATGGAGCAAGGCCGCCTGACCACCGACGGCATCACCCTGACCGACGCCGGCTACCGCAAGCTGGCAGGCTACCTGACCGAGCGACTGACCGGCCGGGAAACCGAAGCCACCGACGAGAATTTACTGGCCGCCGTGCTGGACAAGAATCGGAGTTGGCTGTACGACTTCAAAATGCCAAACGGGGTACACGTCTACGGTCGTCGCTTCAAGCCCTACGGACCCGATAACTACCCCTACGAGATCACTAAGGTGCGGCAGATGACCCGCAACCGGGAGGAGGCCATCTGGGCCTACCTGGCCGGCGAAGACTACGACCTGGCCGCGGCCGACGAAGCCACCCTGCCCCTGCCCCCGGTGGAGACCAACTACGCCGTGGAAGATCCGGCAGACGTCCGCTACCTCTACGGGGAGGATGCACTAGCCAGTTTTACAACCGCCCCCGGGGTAGAAATTCAGCTTTTCGCTTCGGAGGAAGACTTTCCCGAACTGGCCAACCCCGCCCAGATGAACTGGGACGATGCGGGCCGGCTATGGGTAGCCCTCATGCCGAGCTACCCCCACTGGAAGCCCGGCGACCCCCGTCCGAACGATAAACTAGTCATCCTGGAAGATCACGACCAGGACGGTAAGGCCGACGAACTTATCGTATGGGCGGACAGTCTGCACCTGCCCGTCGGCTTCGAATTTGCCAACGGTGGCGTATACGTCAGCCAGAGCATGGACCTGATGTACCTGAAGGATACCGACGGAGACGACCGGGCTGACTACCGGGAGGTCATCCTCAGCGGCTTCGACGACCACGATACCCACCACAACATCAGCGCTTACGAAGCCGACCCCGCCGGCGGAATCTACATGGGGGAAGGCGTCTTTCTGCACACCAACGTCGAGACCCCCTACGGGCCGGTACGGGCCACCAACGGGGGCTTCTACCGCTTCAACCCCAAGCGGCGGCATCTGGAACGGACGGCCCAGATCTCCATCCCCAACCCCTGGGGGATCATCTTCGACGACTGGGGGCAGCCCATCTTCGCTAGCACCAGCAACCCCGATGTCCGCTGGATGCTACCCTCGACGATGGTCAACGTGTACGGCGTGGAGAGCCCGATGGACGAATCCATCATCGAAGACGATCACCGGGTGCGGCCTACCTCCGGACTGGAGATCGTGAGCAGCCGCCACTTCCCCGAAGAGATGCAGGGCGATTTGCTCATCAACAACACCATTGGCTTCCTGGGCATGAAACAGCACCGGTTGTACGACAGGGGCACCGGCTTCGAAACCAAATGGCGGCAGGACCTGGTGACGAGCACCGACGGCAACTTCCGCCCCGTGGACATGGAGTTCGCCCCCGACGGCAGTCTGTACCTCGTCGACTGGCACAACGTGCTGGTGGGCCACATGCAGCACAACGCCCGCGACCCCTTGCGCGACCACGTGCACGGCCGCATTTACCGACTCCACTATCCCGACCGGCCACTGGTCACTCCGCCAAAAGTAGCCGGCGCCTCCATTCCCGAGCTACTCGATAACCTCAAACTACCCGAGTACCGGGCCCGTTACCGGAGCCGGCGCGTACTACGCAATCGGAATACCGAAGAAGTACTGGCCGCCACCAAAGCCTGGGTGGAGAAGTTGGACGCCGAGGACCCGCACTACGAGCGGTACCTCCGCGAAGCCCTCTTCGTAATGTGGGGAGCCGATCGGGTGGAGGAGGATATACTGGATGCCGCGATGGCCGCCGACGACTACCGCTTGCGTGCCGCCGCCGCCCGGGTCGTGCGCTACCTGGGCCACCGGATGGGCGATCAGGCCGAACGCCTCGCCACCCTGGCCGCCGACCCGAACTCCCGCGTACGGATGGAAGCCCTGGTGGCCGCCACCTGGCTGGAGCGGGGGCGGGCGGAAGAAATCATTGAGGTCGTAGCCGCCCAGCCCACTGACGAGCTGACGGACCAAATCCTGAAGCACGCCCGGGCCCAGGTAGCGGGTGAGCGGTACGAGGAGCCCGTAGCCAGCATCACCGAAGATCCGAACAGCCCGATCGCGAGGGCCTTTGCGATGGGCAAAGAAATTTACGGCCGCGAGGCCTACTGCCAGACCTGCCACCAGTCAGACGGGAAGGGCCTCGGTGCGACCGGCTACCCTCCCCTGGCCGGTTCCCCCTGGGTCACCGGCGACCCCGATCGGCTGATCAAACTGGTCATGCACGGTCTGTACGGGCCCATGGAAGTACTCGGAAAAAAGTACGACGGGCAGGTGCCCATGACGGCCTACGGCGGTCTGATGACCAATGAGGAAATGGCGGCGGTACTGACCTACGTCAGGAACTCCTTCGGCAACGAGGCCCCCATGATCAAACCCGAGGACATCGGACGCATCCGCACCGCTACCGCCGGTAGGGACAAGATGTACAGTACCGGTGAGCTCCTCCGGGAGCACCCCCTGGAAGTAAAGAAATAAGCTATTCCCCGAATGAAATATTTATCCAGTTTAGTATTCACCGTATTACTCTGCACCTGCGGCCCCGCCCCCGAATCGGAGTCGGAGGCCAGCATGTCCGCCCCGGAGCCCGATCGCCCGAAAATCGTATTCGTAACCGGGGATGAGGAATACCGCAGCGAGGAAAGTATGCCCATGCTGGCCCGCATCGTCGAACGGGAGCTCGGTGCCGAAACGGTAGTGGGTTATAGCCTGGACGAAGAAGGAATCATCGACCCGAACAACCTCTACAGTATTTCGAATCTGGACGAACTGGAGGACGCCGATCTAATGGTAGTTTTCGCCCGCTACCGCCAACTACCCCCCGCCATGGCCCGCAAGATCACCGACTACGCCGAAAGTGGCCGCCCCATGGTAGGGTTCCGCACGGCTACCCACACCTTCAAGTACCTGGAGGAGAAGGATAGCGCGATGATGGTGCTGAACGACGAGTGGCCGACGAAGGTATTCGGCCAGCAGTGGATCGTGCACCACGGCCACTTCGAGGACGGCCACGGCCGGCTGACCGACGTCACCATCCCGGAGGACGAGGCCGACAATCCCATCCTCAACGGCGTAGCGCCCTTCGAGGCCTATAGCTGGCTCTACCACGTCGACGGTGGCGACTGGGAACTATACGGCGACAGCAACCCCGTCCTGATGGGCCACAGTCTGCGCTCCAAGCAGGAGGCCGCCGGGAAACTCGACGAGTATCCCCTGGACCAACCCGTAGCCTGGACCAAAACCTACACCGGCAGCAGTGGGGAGGCCGCGCGGGTATTCTTCACCACCCTCGGTCACCCCTACGACTTTAAGGAAGAATCGATGCGCCACCTCGCCCTCAACGGCATTGCCTGGGCCCTGGGTGGGGAGGAACGGATCCCGGCGACCGGCTACGACGTGAGTTTTGTCGGCGAATACGACCCGAATAACTCCGGCTTCGGCGATAAGTACAAGCCGGGCATGCGGCCGGACGCGAAGTAGGGGATGCCCACCGACCCCATCGGCCGACTGCGCGAGCTACTCGATCCCTCCCCCATTTGGCAGGGGCCACTGGAACTCAAACGGGGCGAACCCCTGGTACTGGCCGGCGAGGTGAACCGTAAGCTTTACCGGGTAGAATCAGGCACGCTAATGGCTAGTCTGGAGGTGGCCGGCAGCCAGCAGTGTACCCGTTTTGGCTACGGGGGCGACTACGTAATGGTCCTCGACAGTTACATTCACGGCGGTCCCACTTACTACAGCCTGACCGCTCTACGACGTACGCGGGTGATGGTGGCTAGCTACGAAAGTCATCAGGGCTGGATCGCAGCCGACGACCGTCACCGAACCGCCTGGGAAACGGGAAAAACCTGGCTAATCGCCGGTCTGCTGGAGCGGGAAATCGACCTGCTGACCCCCTCCCCCGAAGAGCGCTATCGTCGGGTGCTAACGCGCAGCCCCCGATTGTTCCAGGAGGTGCCGGCTAAGTACATCGCTAACTACCTGCGGATGAGCCCGGAAACCCTCTCGCGCCTGAAGCGAAACGGGCCGAATTCTTGACGGGGCGCAAGATTGGGGCACCGAGTCCCGCCTACCTTTGGGGGTATGAAAGCCCGCTCCACCTCCGAACTGCTCGCGGCCCTCGAAAAACGTGCCGACCGTAATCTCCGTATCGTCCGTTCGCTGGCCGAACTTCCGGATTCGACGCTGCACCTGCGCCCCCGCCCGGATAGCTGGAACGCTCTCCAGGCCCTGGAACACATCAACCTCTGGATGTCGGAGTACCTGCCGCGTACGGAACGGGCCATCCGGGACAGCACCACCGCACCCTCCCCCACCTTCACCAGCGGCTGGCTGGGGAATAAATTCGCCGCCGGGATGAAGCCAGGACCGCAGACACGCAAAGTTCCGACCCTGAAGCGACTTAAACCGGACCGCCGCGAACTAAGCCGCGACGTGATCGACGTCTGGCTGGAGAACGCCGAACGGCAACGACACCTCCTGCGGGATGCGCACAGCGTAGACCTGAGCCGCGTAAAGGTCCCCACCGCCCTGACCGCCCTGATCCGGATGCGGCTGGGTGACGTACTGCGGATGATGGTCTACCACGACTGGCGCCACGTGGAGCAGGCCGAGCGGGCTACGCGGGGGCTGGCCGGGATACGGACGGAGGCGGAGGACCGTGAACCGAGCGACGTATGAACTCCCTGCCCGCCTCCGAACTACTGGATCGACTGACGGAACGCGCCGCGCGGAACCAATCCGTACTGGCGGAACTCGACCTGCTCCCCGACGAACAGTTGCACTTGCGGCCCGCCGCGCAAGCCTGGACGGCCCTGGAAGCGCTGCGCCACCTTAACCTCTTCAATGCGCCCTACCTCGGCTGGATCGATACCGCGATCCGCAACGGACGGCGGGCGGAACCTTCCGCTACCTTCCGCCCCGGCTGGTTGGGGAATAAGGTGGCGAACTGGGCCCGCCCGGGGTCGACTACCTTCCGGGTGCCGACCTTCCGGAGCTTTAACCCGCGGCACGAGGAGCTGGAGCGTCGCGAACTCACCATCGCGATCGACCAGGCGGCACGGACCCATGAGTTGATCGGGGCGGCCCGCGCGGTCGACCTGACCCATACCACCGTACGGACCATCGAGAGCAAATGGTACCCGCTACGCCTGGGGGATATCCTCCGCATCCTGGTCTACCACGACTGGCGCCACGTGGAGCAGGCCGAACGGGCTACGCGGGGGCTGGCCGGGATACGGACGGAGTGAGGGCAACCTTTTATCCGGTGATTTATTTGGTAGATAGCCAGGCACGACATTACCTTTGCCCTCCCCAATCGGTGCGGTAGCTCAGTTGGTAGAGCAATGGACTGAAAATCCATGTGTCGGCGGTTCGATTCCGCCCCACACCACCCCCGAAAAAGCGGCCCCTTCGGAAACTCCGATGGGGCTGCTTGCTTTTAAGCTCTAGCCGAATGACCACCCCTCCCCTCCGCATCGCCGTACAGAAATCGGGCCGCCTGCTGGACGAATCCATCCAGCTTCTCAAAGAGTGCGGCATCCGCATCGATAACGGCCGCGACCAGCTCAAAGCCCCCGCCCGCAACTTCAACGCCGAGGTACTCTACCTGCGCAACTCGGACATCCCCCAGTACATTCAGGACGGGGTGGCCGACATCGGCATCATCGGCGAGAACACCCTCATCGAAAAGGAGAAGGAGGCCGAGGTCGTGCTGAAGTTAGGCTTTTCGAAGTGCCGCCTCAGTCTGGCCACGCCCCGCGGGACGGACTACGGCGGTATCGAGAGCCTCGACGGCCAGCGCATCGCCACCAGCTACCCGAACAGTCTGCGGACCTTTCTGGCGAATAAGGGAATCGAGGCCGACATCCACGAGATCAGTGGCTCGGTGGAGATCGCGCCGAATATCGGCCTGGCCGACGCCATCTGCGACCTGGTCAGCACCGGCAGCACCCTGTTCAAAAACGGATTGGAGGAGCAGGACGTCATTTTGCATTCGGAGGCCGTCATCGCCGCCAGCCCCCGCATCGACCCGGGGCGACGGGCCATCCTCGATCAGTTGGTGTTCCGCATCAAGTCGGTACTGGCCGCCCGCAACCAAAAGTACGTACTGATGAACGTGCCGAACGCCACCATCCAGGAGGTCATTCGGCTGCTCCCCGGCATGCGCTCCCCTACGGTGCTACCCCTGGCCGAGGAAGGCTGGTCGAGCGTGCATACCGTCATCACCGAGAACAAATTCTGGGACATCATCGACCGGCTGAAGGAGGCCGGGGCCGAGGGTATCCTGGTCGTCCCCATCGCCAAAATGATCGTGTAGTGAAGACCTTTGTCGAACCCAACCCCGGCGAATGGGAGGCCCTGACCCGCCGCCCCGCTCAGGACCTCAGTAAGCTGGAAGCCACCGTACGCGCCGTCATGGACCGGGTGCGCGATGAGGGGGATGCCGCCCTGCGCGACTACACGGCCCGCTTCGACGGGGTGGAACTGGCGGAATTTGCCGTTACCGAATCGGAGGTGCGGGCTGCGGCGGAGCAAGTTGCGCCCGAACTCAAGCAAGCCATTCGGATCGCCAAGCGGAATATTGAAACCTTCCACCGCAGCCAGCGGACCGGAAAGGAGGAAATCGAAACCATGCCGGGGGTGAGGTGCTGGCGGGAAAGCCGCCCGATCGAGCGGGTGGGGTTGTACATCCCCGGGGGCACGGCACCGCTCTTCAGTACCGTACTGATGCTGGCCGTCCCGGCACAGATTGCGGGTTGCCGGGAAATCGTGCTCTGCTCCCCACCGAATGAGGAAGGGAACATCCACCCCGCTATACTCTACACCGCCGGGCTCTGCGGGGTCACGAAAATCTTCCGCATCGGAGGTTCCCAGGCGATCGCGGCGATGACCTACGGGACGGAGTCAGTACCCAGCGTGTATAAGCTCTTCGGCCCGGGCAATGCTTACGTGACGGTCGCCAAACAACTGGCGCTGTTGCGGGGGTTAGCCATTGACATGCCGGCGGGGCCGAGCGAGGTGCTGGTGTGCGCGGACGCAGGTGCGCAGTCAGTCCACGTGGCCGCCGATCTACTCAGCCAGGCCGAACACGGTCACGATAGCCAGGTTGTGCTCGTCACCGATAGCGAAAAGAAAGCTTCCCACATCTGGTTGCAGGTAGAAGCCCAATTGAAGCAACTCCCCCGCAGGGAACTGGCGGCCCAAAGCCTGGCCAACAGCATGGCCCTGGTCTTCGGCGACTGGGAGCGGGCCGCCGACTACGTGAACCACTACGCCCCCGAGCACCTGATCCTGAGTATGGCCGACGCCCGCGAATTTGCCGGAAAGATCGAGAACGCCGGCTCGATCTTCCTGGGCTACCACACCCCGGAGAGCGTCGGCGACTACGCCAGCGGTACCAACCATACGCTACCGACCTACGGCTACGCCCGGCAGTACAGTGGGGTGAGCCTCGACAGCTTCGTCAAGCAGATCACCTTTCAGGAACTGAGCGCGGAGGGACTGCGCAACCTGGGACCGAGCGTGGAGATCATGGCCGAGGCGGAGGAGTTGCGGGCGCACCGGAACGCCGTCTCCCTACGTTTAGAAGACCTAGTCGACCAGGTCAAAACCAACTAGCCCATGACCACCACCGAAACCAACGTCCGCGCCCTCGTCCGCCCGAATATCCTGACCCTGACCCCCT
>CAZQNE010000093.1:4320-13213 GCA_964594535.1 uncultured Lewinella sp. | reverse complement strand
TGCAGCAGGCCTACGACGACCTGGAAATATTCAGTTACACGGTAGGCCACGACCTGCGGGCACCACTGCGGGGCATCACCAGCTTTGCCGATATCCTGGAGGAAGACTTCAGCGAGGCACTCGGGGAAGAAGGGCTGAGTCACCTGCGGTACATTCAGGATAACGCCGAACGGATGCGGGTCTTCATGGTCGACCTACTGGCCCTGAACCGCATCGACCGCAGCAACATCATCGTTAACGAACTATCCGTCGGCGAACTGGCGGAGCGGGCGCTGCGGGATCAGGCTACCAGCGAGCAGCAGTCCTTCACCTTCGCGGTCGAAGCGGGCTTACCCCCCATCATTGGCGACGAAAATCACATGCAGACGCTGTTCACCAACCTGATCTCCAACGCCATCAAGTACTCCGAGGTGAAGGAACACCCGCACATCCGGATCGGCCAGTCGGGAACGTACAACGGGTATCCGCTCTTCTTCGTTGAAGACAATGGCATCGGCATCCCCGCCAGTCAGATCGAGCGGGTGTTCGAACTGTTCAACCGCGGCGCCAACGTAGGTAACGTAGCGGGAACGGGCATCGGGCTCTCCCTGGTCAAGCGCATCATCACACTCCACGAGGGTGAAATCTGGATTGAAAGCGAGGAAGGATCCGGCACTCGCTTCCTGTTCTATTCCGGTATGAACGTTTCCCGTATCTAGGAAAAGCGGAGTTGCTCCAGGTAGCGGGCCCCGGCCGCGGCACTCTTCAGGGGGGTGGAGTTTTCGTAGTCTTCCTGCTCCAGGATGTAGTATTCCATACCTACGTCTTCGGCTACCTTTAATACCCGGCTGAAGTCGATGGAGCCGGTACCCAGGTCGACGGAAGCGTGGTGTTCGCTGGCGTCGGCGCCCCGTTTGCGGTCCTTCACGTGGCAGAGCCGCCACTTATTGGGGTAGCGCTCCAGCCATTCCACGGGGTCGGCCCCGGCGGTGACGACCCAGTAGATGTCCATTTCGTAGTCGACCGAATCGTCGGTATGCTCCATCAGGTAGGCCTGGGGCATGATGCCGTCGACTTCCTCGAAGGTGTAGGCGTGGTTGTGGTAGGCAAAACCGATACCGTTGTCGCTGGCGATGCGGCCGGCCCGGTTGAACAGTTCGATCACCTCGTCCCAGGCCGCGCGGTCGGTCTGCCCGCCGATCGCCGGGCAGACCGCGTAGGCCGCGCCGATGGAGGCGAGCTGACCGATTTTTTCCTCCAGGTTTTCCCGGATATTCAGGTGGCAACTGACCATATTCAGGCCGAGCTCGTCGCAGTAGTCCTTCCACTCCCGGGCTTCCATCCCCCAGAACATACCCCGGGGGCCCTCGTAGCCTTCGATCTGATCGTAACCCATATCGGCGACCTGGCGCAGGGTTCCCTTCGGATCCTTCGGCATCAGGTCGCGCAGGGTGTAGAGCTGAAGCCCGAAATTAGCCAGGTCCCCGGCGGCAGCCGGTGTAGCGTCGGAGGCGGGCGCGGACGCGGGTGCGGAGTCGGAAGCCCCGGAATCACCACAGGATAACAACGGAAACAGTAGGCCTCCGGCGGTGATACCGGTACCCGTGCGGAGAAATTGACGGCGGGAAGGAGTGTAGCGTTTCATCCCGACAAAGTAGCAAATAAGCGGCGAAGCCATCCCGAAAGCCACCGCTCTTCGGAGGGGGTGGCCTTATCTTTCCGGTATTCATGGCCCGTAGCGTGTACTATATTCTCCGTTATTCCGTCTTAAGCCTGCTCCTGCTCGCCGGGCAGGGGGTGGTTACGGGCCAGTCGGTCGTACTCAACGAAGTGGTCGCTACGGCGGTGGCGGGGCCCGACGGTAGTCCCGGGCAATCCGCCGACTGGGTCGAACTGCATAACCCCGGAACACGGGCCGTCCAACTGGGCGGCTTCATCCTGAGCCGGGATTCCCTGGCCGACCCCGAATTCGTCTTCCCGGACACGCTGCTGGTGGCGGGCGGCTACCTGCTCGTCCGCGCCACCGACCGCCACCTGACCGCAACCGGCCGTACCTTCGAAGCCCCCTTCCGGATACGGGCTTCCGGTCAGCGGCTGTACCTCTTTGATGCACGGGGCCTGTTGGTGGATTGGAGCCCCGCCGTACGGTTGCGAGTCGGGCAGTCTGGCGGCCGCTACCCCGATGGGGCAGGAGACTGGATGTACTTCGAGCAGCCCACCCCCGCGGCGCCCAATGTGGGACCGGGACTCCTCGGCTCCGTGGCCCCTCCTTCCGTCTCAGCGCCGGGAGGCTACTACACCGACACCCTCACCGTAACGGTCACCGCGGAGGAAGGCACCGACCTCCATTACACCACCGATGGCGGCACGCCGACCGAGCAGTCGCCGCCCTATATCACTCCCCTGGCGGTAGGACGGACCACGACGCTACGGGTACGGGCCTTTCGCCCGGGCCACTTGCCGAGCGAGGTGGTTTCCCGTAGCTATATTTTCGCGGAGCGCGGTCATCTGCCTACGGTCAGTCTGATCGTCGATCCACAGCGCTTCACCGGCCCCCGGGGCATCTACCGGCGGCCGAAATCCGGGGAGGAAATACCCGTTCACCTCACCTTCCTGGAGGCGGATACCGCCGCCTTCGCCCTCGCTATGGGCATGAAAATTCACGCGCCGGACGCCCAGCGGCAAAAATCCCTGCGCCTCTACGCCCGCTCCGGCTACGGGCGGGATGCGATCACCTATCCCCTCTTCCCCGGTACCGGCACCGACCGTTTTCGCCGCCTGGTCCTGCGCAACGGGGGCAACGACGGCACCCAGCGCGGGCGCATCCAGATCAAGGATGCCTTCGCCCACCGACTGTACAAACAACTCGACGACGAGAACGCGGTAGCGGCATACCGCCCCGTCCGGGTACTGCTGAACGGCCACTACTACGGGCTGTACAACCTGCGGGAACGGCAGGACGAGCACTATCTGGAATCCCACTTCGGCTACGGGGCCGAGGAAGTAGACTTCCTGGAATACGATGAGGCGGAACCCTACAACCGTAAAACCATCAGCGGCGACTGGACGAACTGGGACAGCCTGCGCCGCTACGTGACCGAGCACGACCTGGCCCGGGAGGACCATTTCGCGGTCGTGGACGAATGGATCGACCTGGATAACTTCATCGACTACCAGATCTTCGAGATCTTCATCGGTAACCAGGACTGGCTGAGCAATAACACCAAGTTCTGGCGCCCCCGCCAACCGGAGGGGAAGTGGCGCTGGGTACTGTGGGATACGGAGTACGGCATGGGCACCCAGATCGACCGCAGCGTGGGCCAACCGGACTTTAACTTCCTGGGCATGGCCCTGAGCTGGGGGGGCTGGGGCGATGACGACTGGACCTGGCTGCTCCGCAACCTCATGGACAACTCCGGCTTCCGGGAACGTTTTACCGGGCGCTACCTCGACCTGCTCAACTCACTCTTCCTGCCCGACTACCTGCTGGCGCAACTCGATAGCGTGCGGGAGGGGATCGAGCCGGAATTAGGGGCCCAACTGGACCGCTGGGGAAGCAGCCTGGCGGATTACGAGGCACACTACGACCACACGCGGTTTTTTCTCGCCGAGCGCCGGGCCAACGCTCGTGCGAATCTGCTGGCCCGCCTGGATACCACCCAGCAATTACACACCATCCGCCTGGATACGGACCGGCCCGGTGAGGGGGAAATCAGCATCAACACCCTCACGATCAACGATCGACTGCCGGGCTGGCAACGGGAACCCTACCCCTGGCGCGGAGAGTACCCCCGGGGCGATACCCTCTCGCTCCGCGCCCGGCCCCGACCCGGCTACCGCTTTTCCCACTGGGAGGGAGACACGAGCTCTACCGATCCGGTACTCAGGCTACCGCTCGGGCGCGATATGGCCCTGCGGGCCGTATTCACCCGGGGGCCCGCCGACGACCGTAGACTGATCGTACTCAACGAGATCATGACGAGCAACGGCAGGAGTTGGGGCGACGAACTGGGCCGGTACGGCGATTGGTTCGAGCTCCATAATCCCGGGGATCGTGCCGTAGACCTGGCCGGACTTTACCTCACCGACGATCCGGATCACCCCGGCAAATGGCGTATCCCCGATGGCAGTCCCGAAGAAACGACCATCGGTCCCGGTGCCTACCTTACCTTCTTCGCGGACGGCATGCCGGAACGGGGCGCACGGCACGTCGGTTTCCGGTTGGACCGGGAGGGGGAATATCTCGGGGTGCACCTACCGCTGGATGATAACGAGTGGGAACTAATGGACGCCGTGACGGTCCCCGCCTTAGATCGCGACTGGAGCCTGAGCCGCCAGCCGGATGCCTACGGCCCCTGGGTAGCCACGGACCGACCGACTCCCGAAAAGTCGAACTCGGGCCCCGCGTACGCCGTGGACGTACAGGACCTAGTCCTGTATCCAAATCCGGCCCGTGACCGCACTACCGCACTCTTCGTAAGAACCGATGCCTCCCCACTGGAGGCCACCCTTTACGGACCGATGGGACGGGTGCACCGCCGCTGGACCGGTCTGCGTACTCACCAACTGGAGCTCGACCTCAGCGGCCTGCCCCCCGCCGTGTACGTGTTGCGGGTGGTCAGTCCCTTTTCGGACCGCCCGCTGCACCGGAAGTTGAGGATTCATTAGGGTTACCCGCTTCGCTCTCACCCGCGCGCCGCCGCCCTAAGTCAACGCCAGTAAGAGCGCATAAGCAGCCACCCCGCTCACGAAAGCGACCAGGCTACTGCGCCGCTCCTCGGGCAGTTCCTCCTTCAGTACGTTCATGATCACCCCGCCGGCCACGAAGGAAAAGATTGCCGCCAGGTAGATTTCGGGCAGTTCCGTTACCAGCCCGACCACCCAGCCCACCGCCAGGGCCGCCGTGACCAGCCAGCGCCCCCGGCGCCGGTACAGCTCCCGGTAGTGGTCGTACAGCCCGTAGTCATTGACCACGAAGTGAAAGGCCATGGCCACCGTGTAGTACACCAGCGACCAGCCGCCGGCCGCCTCCCCCCGCGGCAGCAGGTAGCCGATGATGAAATTGTACACCACGAAGGACAACATATGCACCCAAAAGATGGAAGTGGAATCTTCCCGGTGATCGTTGTGGGGTTCGCGATCGGACTGGGTGGACCGTTTAGCGGCCCGCTCCAGGCCGTAGAACACGACCAGCCCCAGCAGCGCGAAATTGTAGACGTGGTGCTCCAACCAACCCAGTACCCCCTCCTGCCGGAAGGCCGTCTGGTAGTCCGCGAATTCCGGCAGCACGTGGAGAAAAACATAGGTAACCGATACCCCCCCGGCCAGGGAGAGCCAGCGGCTACGCGGTACGGTAGTGAGCTTCAGGTGCCCGATGAACAAGTGGACGGCCACGAAGGCGAGGATGGCGGGGAGGGTGGTGAGGAACATGGGCGGCGGGGCGCGGGTGCCCTCAATATCCGGGATTATACGAATGGGAGGAGTCGAATCAAATGGGTTGGTCCAATACATCGGTCGTCCCGCTCCCAACGGCGGGCCGGGGCCGGAGCGCGGTGATGTATAAAAAGACCATTCCCCCACCGAGGTAACCCGTAACGATCGGTAACACCGGAAGGAGCCGAAAATCCGGGGTGAAGGGACCGAGGATCAGCAGCGCCAGGGCCAGCCCTACCCCAAGAAAGGCAATCAACACGGTGGGAACCGCAATGCGGCGCCGGACCCTCCGGCGACCTAAGAACCACGCTACGGCCAGTACGATCAGAAGGATGGGAAGCCCCCCCACCAGCGCGCATCCGGCCATATACAGGAAAAAGTAGGGTGCACTCGAAAGATTGTTTACGCTGAACAGCGACCCTCCCCCGTTTGCAATGGACACGAAGAGATAACCGACCATACAGACCACGCTCCCTGCGATAGCCGTAAGTAGGTAAGCGTGCAGAATGCGCCGATACAGGTTACTGTAGTCCATACTCCGACCGAAAGCTACGTATCTTTCCCAACCTACGAATCACCCCCCGCTATGCCCAAATCCCTCCTCATCACCGTCACCGACGACCAGAAGGCCAACACCCGGTCCGTAGCCGATCGGCTCCAGAAACTCGGGTTGAAAGTTGACACCGTACTCCCCATCGGCGTGATCGGCGGCACCGCCGAGGAACGGGACATCCCGAAACTCCGCAGCTGCCCCGGCGTAGCTACCCTGGATGAGGATACGGGGGCGGAGATACAGTAATGTATCACGGGCGGACGTCCGAAGCTCAGGCAACGGCCGGCCGACGGCAGCTGCCATTTAAAACTCCTCCTCCCCAAACTCGCTGCGCGGCCCCGCCACCGCCCGCTTACGCGCCGTCAGTTGGTAGCTGATGCCCAGCCGCAGAATGTCCGTCTCATACAGGTAGTTGGTAGTCGTGAAGAAGTCAGGGCGCTCGGTAGTGATCCGCTGCTCGTTGGCGTCCCACAGCCCCAGGCTGATATTTTGCCACTGTAGGCTGAGGGTGAGCCGCTGCTCGGCAAACGCCCGCCGTAGGTTGAGGTAGGGGTTGAAGAAGCGGCTGTCCCGCCCCTGGGCCGTGACCCGCTCACCCAGGTAGTTGATGCCCAGTTGTACATCGACCCAGTCCAGTATGCGCACATCGGAGGTCGCGCTCAGGCTGTACACCCAGTTGCTGACGTCCACCCGGTCGCCAAAGACTTCCCCCTCAATGCCGTAGTTGTACACATTGCCCCCCAGGTAGATGCGCCAGTCGCTGACCGGAAACACCGTCAGCCCGAGTTCCAGCCCTACCGCCGAAGCGTCACCCACATTCGTATAAATCCGGTTGAGAATGGTGTCGTTGTAAACGGTATTCACCCGGTTGATGACGTCCCGCGTGCGGCGGTAGTAGGCCGTGGCGAAAACCGAGTTATCGCCGAAGTTGCCCACCAGCCCCAGTTCGACCAGGTCCGTCAGTTCGGGCAGCAATTCGGCGTCGCCCTGCTCCAGGGTTTCGTTGTGCTCCCGCTCGGGGAAGGGTGTCATCTTAAAGGTGGTCGTGCGGTCGATGCGGCGGCTGTAACCCGCCCGGGCACTGAGTTTTTCGCCCAGTCGGTACTTCAGGTTGGCGGAGGGGTAGAGGCTCAGGCGGTCCAGCCGGTAGGTGGTGTCGGGCCGGTCGAGGCGCACCGAGCGGTCGAAGTATTCCAGCCGCAGGCCAGCGCTGTACTCCAGCCGCTCCGTTGCCCCGCTAAGTTGGGAATAGAGGGCGTGGACATCCCGCCGCAACTCGATGCCGTTGGTGAATTCCGGGTTGACGACGAAGCGATCGTTCGCCAGGTCCCGGTCGAGGTACAGGAAATCGCCCGGGTGGCGCAAGTAGCGAAATTGGTAGCCGCTTTCCCAGAGCGCCGCCCCGATCTTGCCGCGGTAATCGACGTTCAGCCGGTAGCCGTCCAGGGGGCTGTCGTTGGTGTTGTACTGGTACTGGAGGGTATCGGTCAGCCCCGGGTAGTCGAGGATGACGTTGTCGGTCGGGCCACCGAGGATGGTACGTTCGTAGAGGCCGGAAACGGAGAGTTGGCGCTCCCGTCCCAGGTCCCGCTCGTAGTCCAGGCTGGCGATGAAAAAGTCGCCCCGCCGCACCCGCTCGTTCGCGTTGAAGAAGGTGCGGCGGTCGATCTCTTCCCCCACCCCGCTTACGTCCCCGGTGGCTACGAAGCGATCGTAGAGCGCGGATAAATCCAGCCGCCCGGGTTCGACCAGCGCACGCCGCTGGTTGGTGTACAGGATATCGGCGGTGCGCCAGACGGTCCGTTTGCCGGCCAGCACGCCCGCGGTAAGTGCCTGCCGTTTATCCGGGCGGTAGGTGGCCGAGAGCCGTCCCGAGTAGTTCTCCCGATCGAAGCTTCGTTCCCCCAGGCTGGGCAGTTCGGTGAGTTGGTTACCGATCAGGGTATTGACGTAGCCTTCCCGCCGGCCCCCGGTATCGTCGCGGCGGTAGTCGGCGCCCAGCCCGACGTCCCAGCGGTCGCTGCGGTAATTCGCGCTGGCGTCGAGGGCGTAGCGGCGCTGATCTTCTGCGGCTCCATAATCGCGTAGGGCGGGCAAACCCAGGTTAAGATTGGCCGCGGCACTCCAGCCGTTGAGGCTACCGGCGCGGGTGATGATATTGATGATGCCGGCCTTGCCGTCGGGGTCGTACTTCGCGCCGGGGGTGGTGATGAGTTCGACGGATTCGATGACATTGGCGGGCAGTTGGGCGAGCAGGGCCCCGGGGTCGCTCTGGGAAGGTTTACCGTCGATGAGCAGCAGGAAACCGGTGGCCCCCCGTACGCTGATGTGCCCCTCGGCGTCAATGCTCACGGCGGGGAGGTTACCGATCAGGTCGGCGGCGGTGCCCCCCCGGGCGTTCTGGAACTGGTCGGCCAGGAAGGCTTGCCGGTCCAGGCGGTGGACGTCACTGAGTGCCCGGCCGGTCACCTCGATTTCCTGTAGGAGCTGGGCGGCGGAGCGCAGGTGCAAGGTCAGCGGGGAAGCGAGGGTAGCCGGTGCCTCCACCAGAACAAAATCCGTCTCGTAGCCAATAAAGCTGTAGCGGATCAACGCCGGGGCATCCGCGGCGACCCCCGGAATTTCCCATTCCCCCTCGGCACCCGCGACCGCGCCCGTAATGAGCGTCGAATCCGTCGCGTTGAGCAAACTTACCGTGGCGAATTGCACCGCTTCTTCCGAATCCACGTCCCGCACAAACCCGCCGAGGGTTACGGTTTGCTGGCCCCGCACTGCCGTGCAAAGAAAGACCAACGGCCACAGGAACAGACTCGCTCGGACCATAGCGCGAAGATACGCCCGCGCAGGGGGCTGGCGGCTTGGATTTATTGCCCGCGGAGGGCTGCGCCGGGCTGGTGCCCTGGCTTCACCCCCCGCTCGTGCGGACGA
>CAZQNE010000093.1:0-4220 GCA_964594535.1 uncultured Lewinella sp. | reverse complement strand
CCCCTCCGGGGCCGGTAGCTGAGCCGCAAATCGTACATTGTAAATGGTACATCGTAAATCGTAATCCCCTCTTCCGATGCAAATTGCCCTAATGGGCTTCGGCCTTTCCGGACGCTACCTCCAGGCCCCCTTTTACCGGGCCCATCCGGGCTTCACCGTCGCGCGGGTCGTGACCAGCCGGGCGGAGGAAGTGGCCGAGGATTTTCCGGGCATGACACCGACCGCCAGTCTGGACGAAGTGCTGGCCGATGATCGCATCGAACTGGTCAGCATCGCTACCCCCAACGAAACCCACTACGACTTCGCCCGCGCCAGCCTGGAAGCCGGCAAACACGTACTGGTCGACAAACCCGCCGCCGCCACCGCCGCCCAGTTGCGGGAGCTACGGGACCTGGCCCGGAAAAAAGACCTCCACCTCTTCGTGTTTCAGAACCGGCGGTGGGATAGCGACTTCCTGACCGTCCGCGAGGTGCTGAACCGCAAGCTGCTCGGCAGCCTGGTTAACTACGAAGCCCGCTACGACCGCTGGAAGCCAGAGCTCAACCCGAAGGAATGGAAGGAAACCCCCGGCCCCACCGCCGGGATGCTCTACGACCTGGGGGCCCACCTGATCGACCAGGCCATCACGCTCTTCGGGGTGCCCGACGCCGTAAAGGGAGAAACGTGGACGCAGCGGCGAAACTCCGACATTCCCGATGCCTTCGACCTGCGACTGACCTACGCCGAACCACTACGGGTGAGCCTATCCTGCAGTCTGCTCGTACGGGAGCCGACCCCCCGCTACACCCTGCATGGGTACCGGGGCAGTTTTGTCAAGTACGGTATCGACGTCCAGGAAGATCAGCTACGGGACGATATGACCCCCGCGGACGATGGATTCGGGGACGAGCCGCAGGAACAGCGCGGCCTCCTCCATACCGAGCGGGACGGACGGGTGGTACGCGAGCCCTACCCTACCCGGACGGGCCGCTGGTATGATCTCTTCGACAATATGCACCGAACGCTGACCGGAACGGAGCGGCCGGCCGTCCCACTGGACGACGTCATCACCCAGTTAGAAATCATGGAAGCGGTGAAGTAGCTGGTGTGTCGGCCCACGGAGGGCCTATGGCCCCGCACGGAAAGGCCGCGGAGATGTACTGAGAGACACCTCCCGTGCGCGCTTGCGAAGTAAGCCTCCGTGGGTTAAGAATACCTTCCAACCGAGTATAGGCAGGCGCGTAACGCCAGCATCTTCCGAGGAATAGAAGGCAAACGGACTCTTCTTTCCGCATATTTTGTAAGTTGCAACACCCACCCCCGAAGAACCACTATCCCAGTATCCCGACACCTGCTTCTCGTTTCGATCATATACATGTTTAAACTCACACTTAATATGACTCCCAGTATATTTATCACGGGTGGTACGCCACTTTACCGCGCCGGCCTGGTCGAATTATTCCAACTGTGGTGGCCGGGCTGCCGGGTTCACTGCGCGACTCAGCCCCCGGCGGATATTTCCTTTGACCTGTATTTGCCCATCGTGCTTCGCACCAGCCGGACGGGGGTTGGGAAGGCGTTTCAGGCCCTACTCGCCCGGGGCCGTGGCCTGATCCTTGGGGGGTATTTATCCCATCGGCGCTACCGTAGACTACTCGACCGGGGTTTGCGCGGCTACCTATTGCACACCGCCTCGGCCGAGCAGTTGGTCGAGGCCGTCCGCTCCGTACTGCACGGCGGGACTTACCTCGACCCCCACCTTTCGGCGGCATGGGAGCGGGGGGCCCACCCCGCCCCGCCCCGCGGCCTTCTGATACCGCTGACCCGGAGGGAACGGGAGGTGCTCGAACTCATCGTCGGCGAACACACCTCGGACGAGATCGCCGGTAAGCTCTACATCAGCCGCTGTACCGTAGAGACCCACCGCTCCCACATTCTACAGAAACTCGGAGTGCGCAACACCGCGGGGCTGGTACGCGAGGCCCTCCGCCGGGAACTCTGCGACGCCTGAGCGGTAAATCTCATGGAAAACCCGGAGAAATTGCCGGGTAGCGGTGGCGACCTTTAGGGTCTTATATCACCCAAGATGCCGCTGCCCCGCGTTCAGGATTCCGTTACCGACCTGCTGATGACCGTCAGGGGGTACCTGGAGTCCCGCCTGAACGACATCCAAACCACCGACCTGAACCGTACGCTGCTCGGCAACATCGGCCTGCCCGATCGCCAGGGCCTCGATGGCAGTGGGCAACTGCGCGACCTGGAGGATGCCATCGTCATCACCCTCGTCCGCACCGAAGAGGACCCGACCCGCAAGAACCAGCGCAACTACCGGGCCAACCCCCTGGCGGCCGACAATAGCTCGGGCATCCTGTACCGCAATCCGCCGGTGGGGCTCAACCTCTATCTACTCATCACGGCCAACCACCAGAGCTACGTCAATGCGCTGACGATGCTCTCCAACGTCGTGGCCATCTTCCAGCACCGCAACCGACTGCAGGACGACGGAAATGTGGTGTGGCCGGATGACGCCATCTTCAGCGACCGCAGCCTCAAGTTCAGTCTCCTCTCCCCCACCTTCGAGGAAGAGAATCACCTCTGGAGCATGCTGGGCGGTAAGCAGCTTCCTTCAGTTCTCTACCTGGTGCAGACGGCCAACATCGAGTTGATCCCGGAAGAGGAAACTACCGGTCCGCCGGTCACCGAGATCGTCCTCAACGAAACCATCACCTGATGGGCTTCCGCATCGGCTACACCCAACTGCTTACGCTACGCTGCTGGCACCCGGGCTTCCTGGGTTCGGTAGCCGGCCGAGTACCGGTGGCGCCCACCGACACCCTGACGGTGGAAGAGCTGCAGGACTACCTGAGCTACGACCTGCGCGAATGGATCGCCATCGAACCCACGGCGGCGGGCCGGGCTACCCTCGACCGCTACGGCTGGCGCTGGGCGTCCTCCACCCTCGGTGGCTGGGTACTCGTGCCGGATACTTACCAGGAGCCGGCCCCGGAGGTGCGCGTTCAACTGGGCGTCCGGCTGGTGGACCCCCGCTTTGCCGCCGCGACGAACTTCGGCCCCGCCAGCCTGGAAGGGCAGCTGTTTCATCTCACGAATGCGAACGCCAGCCCCGCCACCGATGCGACTCTGGAACTCACCGGCGGCAACCTCCGCCCGATTCACTACCAGCCCAGCCAGGGGTTCCGAATTACCCTGCAGCAGAATACCCCGGCTACCGACGGGCAGGTCGACCTTCGCGATCCGCTGCTATCGGGTAACCCCATCATCCGCAGTTATCCGGTAGCGGGGGGGGAGGCCGGTACCACGACTTACCAGATCGACCTGACTGGCATTCCCGCCGGCAGCTACCGCTTCACCGGCACGAACATCAACCCCATCACCCTGAGCGTCGGCCATGCCCTCCGGCCCGACCTACTGGGCACCATCGACCTGCGCCTGGCGGGTTGGTCGGGCTCGGCGTTCGACATCCGCTTCGCACCCTCCAATCCCTGATTCCCATGGCCAATTATCGGGCGCCCGGCGTCTACATCGAAGAAATTTCCACCTTCCCGCCCGCCATCGCGGCGGTGGAAACCGCCCTGCCGGCCTTTGTCGGCTACACGGAGTACCGGCGGGACGCGGGCGGCGTCGACCTACCCGCCAACAGCGTACAGCGGATCGGCTCCCTCATCGAGTTCGAGCAGCGTTACGGACCGGGGCGGGCCCCGACCGTCAGTTCGGTCGAGCTGGACGAGAACGGCGGCTTCCTGCGGGCGGGCGTCAGCCAGCGGTTCTACCTCTACGACGCCCTGCGGCTGTTCTACGCCAATGGTGGCGGCGACTGCTTTATCGTCTCCATCGGTACGGCCGTATCCGGACTGAGCAGCCCGAGCGCCGGCGACTTTACCGCCGGTATCGACGCCCTGGAAACCTGGGACGAACCGACCCTCATCCTCCTGCCCGACGCAGCCGGACTGGATACCGACCCCGGAACGCCGGCGGCGGCGGACCCCATCCACGCCCTGGTCGATCAGGTTCTACTGCAGTGCAGTACGCTCGGCGACCGCTTCGGGGTGTTCAGCGTACCGGATACCGACCCCCAGGGGGATAAATTCCGGGACCACACGGGCATCGCGGGACTGAAGTACGGAGCCGCCTACACCCCCTGGCTCACGGCCACCCTGGCCAAACCCCTCTGCGCCGACGACCTCACGGGCAATATCTTTTCGCGGCGGGGCGCGGGTGCC
>CAZQNE010000092.1:0-13318 GCA_964594535.1 uncultured Lewinella sp. | reverse complement strand
CTTCCACTTTCCCCGGCGGAACAGGTAAATCGCCACCGCCGACAGTACGACCTCCGCTACCACGACCGCCCAGATGACCCCGGCCACCTCGTAGCCCAGATTGACCGCTAAGTAATAACTGAGGGGAATCTCGAGTAACCAGAAACAAACGAAATTGAGTAGCGTCGGCGTCAGCGTATCCCCGGCCCCGTTGAAAGCCTGCACCGGGATCAACCCTAACCCGAAGAATACGTAACCGATCGCAAAGACCCGCAGCGCCCGGACACCGTAGGCGATCGCCCGTCCGTCATCCGTAAAACTTTGCACCAGCGGCCCCGCCAGCATATAGTACGCTACCGAGAGCACGGACAGGTACACGATGGTTATCCCCAGAGTCCACCAGACGCCGTTCTCCGCCCGACCTGGTTGTTTAGCCCCCAGGTTCTGACCGACGAATGTAGCCGCGGCATTCGAGAGCCCCCAGGCCGGTAGCAGGGTGAAAAGGATCAACCGGATGGCCACGGTGTAGCCCGCTACCGCCGAATCACCGAAAGTGGCCACTACCCGCGCCAGGAAAATCCAGCTCGCCGAGCCGATGAGGTACTGAAAGGCCCCGTTGGCGGCGATGCGCAGGATGCGAACTTGCATGCTGAGGTCCACCACCCACCGCGATCCGGAGATCCGCACCAGCGAGCGACCGCTGAAGAGAATATACAACTGATAGACCACCCCACAACCCCGGCCGATAGTGGTCGCCATAGCCGCCCCCTCCACTCCGAAGCCGGGAAAAGGGCCGATGCCGAAAATGAATAGCGGGTCCAGCACGATATTGATGCCGTTGGCAATCCAGAGCACCCGCATGGCCGTTGCCGCTTCCCCCGCCCCCCGGAAGACCCCGTTGAGCAAAAACAGCAGCATGATGATGCCGTTGCCGGCAAAGAGGATACGGGTGTAGCCCACTCCCTCCCGCACCACGGCCTCGCTCGCCCCCATCAGCCGCAACAGCTCATCGGCGTAGTACGCGCCGGGCAGGGCAATGAGCAGACTGATCGCCAGGGTAAGTACGATCGACTGCCCGGCCGCCCGACTCGCCAGGGCGGTATTCTTCTCGCCTACGAAGCGGGCGATCAGGGCCATTGGAGCGAGACTGAGTCCGACGCCAATACTGTAAATGAGCGTCATCATCACCTCCGTGAGCCCGACGGTGGTCAGCGCCTCTACTCCGATGCGGCCCACGAAGTAAGTATCGACCAGGGCAAAGATGCTCTCCATGGCCATCTCCAGCATCATGGGAATAGCCAGCAGCACGATGGCCCGCCGGATACTCCCCCGGGTATAGTCGTAGGTATCGCCCCGGATGGCCGACAGCAAAAATCTCCAGTAGCGGACCATGGTGGACGGTGAGGGGATAAATATAAAAGAGCGGGCACCCTGCCGGATGCCCGCCCTTCTAAAGGTAGGTCGTTATACCCTAGAAGTCGGCGCCGATCTGCTGCATGCGGCTGCCGGTGCCCCGACCCTGCAGGCGACCCTCCTTGGAGAGGCCATCGTATTTACGCATTAACAAGTAGGTATCGATCTGTTGGAGGGTATCGAGTACTACCCCGACCATGATAATCAGCGAGGTACCCCCGAAGAAGATCGCGAACTGCTGGTTGACGCCCAGGCCGGCCACGAAGGCGGGTAGAATGGCAATCAGTCCCAGCATGACCGAGCCGGGCAGGGTAATCCGGCTGGTGATTGAATCGATGTACTCTTCGGTTTCGGTACCGCCGCGGATGCCGGGGATGAACGCGTTCTGCCGCTTCAGGTATTCGGTGTACTGGCTGGGGTTGACCACCAGCGCCGTATACACGTAGGTGAAGGCCACGACCAGTACGAAGTACACGATGTTGTACAGCGGGGAGGTGAAGTCGTTGAACTGCAGTGCGAGCCAGCTCGTCTCGGCGTCACCGCCGGCAAAACCGGCCAGACTGGCGGGGACGAACATCAGTGCCTGGGCGAAGATGATCGGCATCACTCCGGAAGCGTTAACCTTAAGGGGGATGTAGTCGCGCTTGGTGGCGGAAGGAGCGGCATTCCGCCCACGGCCCACCATCCGTTTGGCGAACTGGATCGGAATGCGGCGGATACCCGTCACGATCAGTACGGTCGCCATGGTGACCAGGAAGAAGCCGAGCATCTCCAGTACGAAGATCAGCAGGGCACCGGCCTGGAGGCGGCTCTGAAGCTCGAAGCCGAGGGCCGCGGGTAGGCCGACGATAATACCGACGGTGATCAGCAGCGAGACACCGTTTCCAATACCCCGATCGGTGATCCGCTCGCCCAGCCACATCGCGAAGATGGTGCCGGTGGACAGGATGATGATACCAGAGATCCAGAAAACGGTTTCGCTTACCGCCGGGCTTACGCCACCCTGGGAGCGGATGTAAGTCAGGTAGCCGGCTCCCTGCACGAGGGTGATGGCTACGGTAAGGGCCCGGGTAATCTGGGTCAGCTTCTTGCGGCCGGATTCCCCCTCCGTCTTCTGTAATTTTTGAAAATAGGGAACGGCGAACCCAAGCAACTGTACGATGATACTGGCCGTGATGTAGGGCATGATGCCCAGGGCCATGATCGAAGCGTTGTTGAAAGCGCCCCCCGTGAAGAGGTTGATGAGGCCGAGCAGATCGTTGGCCCCGCCCTGGTTGGCCAGATTGGCCTGGAGGGCGGCTACGTCGGCACCGGGTAGCACGATGAAGGATCCGAGGCGGTAGACGGCCATGAGGGCGAGGGTGAAGAGAATGCGGTTGCGCAGCTCCTCAATCGACCAGATGTTCTTGATATTCTCGAAAAACTTCATGCTTGGCTTGCTTTAGGCGATGGTAAGGCTACCACCTGCTTTGTCGATGGCCTCCTTGGCGGAAGCACTGGCGGCGTGAGCCGTGATCCGCAGACCGCTGGTCAGTTCGCCGCTTCCCAGGACCTTGATCCGGTCGTTTTTCTTCACAATGCCGGCATCGTACAGCGTCACGGGCGTCAGTTCCGACAGGCCGTGCTTCTCGCTGATCTCCTGAAGCGTTCCCAGGTTCAGGCCGACGTACTCTACCCGGTTGGGGCTGTTGAAGCCGCGCTTGGGCAGGCGCATCTGCAGCGGCATCTGACCGCCCTCAAAGTTACGCTTGCTTTTGTATCCGCTACGGGATTTTGCTCCCTTATGACCGCGGGTGGACGTACCGCCACGCCCCGACCCCTGCCCGCGGGCAATACGCTTACCGGATTTGGTGGAGCCGGCGGCGGGTTTGAGATTCTTGAGTTCCATGATTCAGGATTTTAGACACTGCGTTGGGATGAATGCGCTGGGCTTATTCTACCGTAACTAAGTGGCTTACTTTATTAACCATTCCACGGATGACGGGAGTATCCTCCCGTTCTACGGTCTGGTGCATTTTTTTTAGTCCGAGGGCCCTGAGGGTATCCTTCTGGCTTTTGGGCCGGTCGATCACGCTTCTGACCTGGGTAATTTTAATCTTAGCCATGCTAGATGGTTTGCGCCCGGGGGCGGGTTAACGGAATCGGGCTAGCCTTCGAAGAGCTTTTCCATCGAGATGCCGCGCTGCTTGGCGATCATCTGGGGGCTGCGCAGCTTTTTCAGGGCATCGATGGTAGCCTTGATGACGTTGTGGGGGTTGGAGCTGCCCTGCGACTTAGCGAGTACGTTGTGTACGCCGGCGATATCGAGCACGGCGCGCATGGCACCACCCGCAATGACCCCGGTACCCTCACTGGCGGGCTTGAGCAGGACCTTACCGGCTCCGTACTTGCCCAACTGCTCGTGGGGGATGGTGCCTTTGTAGAGGGGCACCTTGATCATACTCTTACGGGCTACGTCGGTGGCCTTCTGAATGGCTTCGGAGATATCACGGGCCTTACCCATACCGTGTCCGACCTTTCCCTTTCCGTCACCTACGACCACGATTGCGGCGAAGGTGAAGGTGCGGCCACCTTTGGTTACCTTGGAGACGCGGTTGAGGGACACCATTTTCTCCTTCAGGTCCGACTCGTGCTGGTCGCCCCGGTTGTTGCGGCCCCGGTTGTTATCGCGACGGTTGCGTCCGCCGCTATTTCTGTTATCAGCCATGGTAGCTCAGTTTAAAGGTTCAGGCCACCCTCACGGGCGCCGTCTGCGAGGGCCTTGACCCGTCCGTGATACAAATAGCCCCCGCGGTCGAAGACGACGCCCTCGATACCGGCGGCTTTGGCGCGCTCGGCGAGCAGCTTACCAACCTCCTTGGATTGATCCGTCTTGCTGCCTTCGTTGGCCACGTCGGCCTCGTAGCTCGATGCCTGGGCCAGGGTTTGGCCGGTGGTATCGTCGATGAGTTGGCCGTAGATGTAGCGGTTGGACCGAAAGATGTTCAGGCGGGGACGCTCGGCGGTTCCGGTAATTTTATTGCGAATGCGGCTGTGGATCCGCTTACGCCGCTTGAGTTTCGTGAGTTGCATTACTATTGTCTTTTGGAGGCCTACTTCTTAGCGGCGGTCTTACCGGCTTTACGACGAATTTCCTCGCCCTGGAAGCGAATCCCTTTCCCCTTATAGGGCTCGGGCTTACGCAGGCTACGGATTTTGGCGGCGACCTGCCCGATCAGCTGCTTATCCGTACTCTTCAGAGTGATGATGGGGTTCTTACCCTTGGCGCTCACGGTTTCGACTGACACCTCCTGCGGCACCATGAAGTAAACCGGGTGGGAATATCCCAGCGTGAGAATGAGCAAATTACCCTTATTCTCCGCGCGGTACCCTACCCCGATCACTTCCAGGTTGAGTTCGTAGCCTTCGGTTACACCGGTGATCATATTGGCGATCAGCGAGCGGTACAGACCGTGGAAACTGCGGTGGCGCTTACTGTCGGTTGGGCGGGTGACCTGAACCTCGGATTCCTTCACCTCGATCCCCATCGCGGGGTCGACCTGCTGGGTCAGCTCACCCTTCGGTCCTTTGACGGTCACCAGGTTTCCCTTGCTGACGTTGACGGTGACCCCCGAGGGGAGGTCAACCGGATTTTTGCCTATTCTAGACATAATGATTGAATTGATCTTACGACCGCCGCCGGGGACGACCTGCAGAATGAAATTGTTGGTTTAATATACGTAAGCGAGGACTTCCCCCCCTACGTTAGCTTCGGTTGCCTGGCGGCCGGTCATTACGCCCTTGCTGGTGGATACGATGGCAATTCCCAGACCGTTGATCACGCGGGGCATCGAATCGGCCTTAGCGTACTGCCGCAGACCGGGCTTCGAAATACGGATCAGCTTACGGATGACGGGACGCTTGGTCTCCCGCTCGTACTTCAGCGCGATGCTGATCTCGCCCTGTTTGCCCTTTCCGGCCTCGTCGTCGAATTTATACTTCAGGATGAAGCCCTGATCGTACAGGATCTCCGTCATCTTCTTCTTCGTCCGGGAGGCGGGGATGGTTACCACGCGGTGCCCCGCAATCTGGGCGTTGCGGATGCGGGTCAGATAGTCGGCAATGGGATCGGTAACTGCCATAGGTATAAAGGTTGCGCCCCGTGGTTTTCGTTTGAACTTCCGGGGCTGTTAGAATTTAAGGTCACCAACTAGCTTTACGCACGCCGGGGATCTTGCCGTCAAGCGCCATCTCGCGGAACTTGACCCGGCAGAGTCCGAACTTGCGCATGTAGCCCTTGGGGCGGCCGGTCAGTCCGCAGCGGTTGTGCAGGCGGATCGGGTTGGAGTTGCGGGGCAGCTTGTCCAGCTCCTCCCACTCTCCGGCGGCCTTCAGCGCGGCACGCTTCTCGGCGTACTTGGCGACCATGCGCTCCCGCTTACGTTCGCGGGCGATCAGTGATTTACGAGCCATAGGTCGTTAGTTGTTATTCTGGTTCTTGAAGGGCATACCGAGTTCCCGGAGTAAGGCAAGGGCTTCGGCATCCGTTTGGGCACTGGTCACGAAGGTGATGTCGTAGCCGGTGATATTGGCTACGTCGTCCAGGCTGATCTCGGGGAAGATGATCTGTTCACCGACACCCATGGTGTAGTTCCCCCGGCCGTCAAAGCTCTTGTCGCTGATGCCACGGAAATCACGCACCCGCGGTAGGGCGGTAGACACCAGGCGGTCGAGAAAGTCGTACATCTTTTCCCGGCGCAGGGTGACTTTGGCGCCGATGGCCATACCGTCGCGCAGTTTGAAGTTTGAGACGGACTTCTTGGCTTTGGTCGGTACGGCCTGCTGACCGGCTACCAGGGTCATCTCCTTGATGGCGTTCTCCACCAGTTTACGGTCCTGAGTACCCTTACCCACCCCCTGGTTGATCGAGATCTTGACGAGGCGGGGTACTTCCATCGGGGAGCTGTACCCGAACTGCTCCTGCAGCTTGGCGCGCACTTCCTCGTCGTACTTCTTCTTTAGTCTTGGCGTGTAGCTCATTAGGCGATGATGTTATCGTTACGCTTCCCGTAGCGCTGCATCTTCCCGTCGGCGTCGGGCTTCCGGCCCACGCGGGTGGGGGTCACCTCATCGACGCTGGGGTCGACCAGCATCAGGTTGCTGATGTGGATGGGGGCGGCTTTCTCTACGATTCCTCCGGCGGAGTCCTCGGTGGGCTTCTGGTGCTTCTTGCGCATATTTACGCCGTCTACGAGCGCCCGGTTCTCCGCGGGAAATACGTCCAGCACCTCCCGGGCCGTAGTGCGGTCCTTATCGGCGCCGCTGATCACGACGACCATGTCGCCCTTTTTGATCTTCAGCTTGGGCTGGTGCCGCTTCTGCTTGTCTTTGTAGGTCTTGTTAGCCATTGGAGTATGCGTTTAGAGTACCTCGGGGGCGAGGGATACGATTTTCATGTAATCCCGGTCGCGCAACTCGCGGGCGACGGGGCCGAAAATGCGCGTTCCCCGGGGCTCCTCGGCGGCGTTCAGCAGTACGACGGCATTGTCATCGAACCGAATGTAGGAGCCATCGCGGCGGCGGATTTCCTTCTTGGTGCGCACGACCACGGCTTTGCTGACCGAACCCTTCTTGATATTACCTCCCGGGCTGGCCTCCTTGACCGAAACGACGATCTGGTCGCCGATGGAGGCGTAGCGTCGCTTTGAGCCACCGAGCACCCGAATACAGAGAACTTCTTTTGCCCCACTATTATCGGCTACGCGCAGACGTGATTCCTGTTGGATCATGATTAGTTTCTTTTAGGCCTGAGGGCTGGGTTATTTCGCTTTTTCCAGAACGGAGACCAGGCGCCAGCGCTTCCGCCGGCTGAGCGGGCGGCATTCCATGATGCGGACCACGTCACCAATTTGGCATTCGTTCGACTCGTCGTGGGCGATGAGCTTCTTAGTTTTCTTCACGAACTTTCCGTAGATCGGGTGCTGCAACCGGCGTTCGATACTTACCGCGATGGTCTTGTCCATCTTGTTACTTACTACGATACCATCCCGGGTCTTGCGCTCGTTGCGGCCACTCGTGTCGGCGCTTTCGTCGGCTTCGGAGTAGCTTCCGACCACCCGGGGGGCGGCTTCCAGAACGGTTTCCTCCTCGGAGGGAGTTTCGGGCGCGGGCGCGGGTGCGGAGTCATCCGAGGACTCACTGCTGATCCCTACCGTTTCGGCGACCTTCTCAACGGCGGACCCGGCGGATTCGGCGACGGATTCCACGGCATCAGCAGCTGCTTCGACGGCGTTATCGGCTGCTTCCGTGATCTTGTTCAGCAGACCACCTGCTTCGGTTTGGTTCTGCTCGTTCTCCTGTTCCGGAGTGTTCTTTTCCTCGTTACTCATCTGATCCATTACTTTTTACGACGGCGGCGGCGGATAGAGTCACGCTTAGCCAGTGCATCGGCAGGCATAGCCTCCAGTTCACGGCGGCGGATTTCGGTCTTAATTCGGGCGATGTCACGGCGTACGTTACGCAGTTGCAGGGGGTTCTCGATTCCGTTGACCGCGTGATCGAACTGCATCTTGTCGTAGCTAGTGACCGATTCATTCAGTTGATCCTGAAGATCGGCATCGGAAGCGTCCCGAAGTTCTAGTGTTTTATTACTCGCCATTCGTTATGAGTTGGTTCCCTTGCGGGGGATTACCCTTGGTAATCTATGCGGGTGATGGTTTTAGTCAGTACGGGTAGCTTTTGGGCGGCCAGCCGCAGGGCTTCCTCGGCTACCTCGCGGGTCACCCCGTCCAGTTCGAAGAGCACGCGACCGGGCTGCACCTGAGCCACCCAGTGGTCCAGTGCGCCCTTACCCTTACCCATCCGCACCTCGAGGGGCTTACTGGTGATGGGCTTATCGGGGAAGATGCGGATCCATACCTTACCCTCCCGTTTCATGTGGCGGGTCATAGCGATACGGGCGGCTTCGATCTGCCGGTTCGTGATGCGGCCGGAGTCCAGGCTCTTCAGCCCGAAGCTACCAAAGGAGACTTGCGTACCACGACCAGCCAGACCGCGGTTGCGACCCTTTTGCTGCTTGCGGTATTTCGTTCTTTTCGGCTGTAACATGGTACAATATTTAGGAGGGGCTCGCTTAGAGCGGGGCAAAGGTACGCTTTTCACCCCGTAATCAAAAGGACTTTGCCCCTTTTCTTCGGAGCAAGAGAAAGCAGAGTAGTACGGGGGGCGTTCCTCCAATACTACCCTGCTTCCGGGTCAAGTGGGCAACCAGCGCAAACGCCGTTTGATGGTTACCGGGTCGGTTGTTCTCGCCTGGGGCGGTTCGGTCAGCTACCGGCCGGGGTAGCTATTGGTCTGCTTTAGCGACGTCCTCCACCGCGACGGCCTCCACTGCGGCCCCGGCGTTCGTCACCCTTGGTGGTCAGTCCTGCATTGGGGTTCAGATCCCGCTTACCGAGTACCTCTCCCTTACAGAGCCAGACCTTAATGCCGATCCGTCCGTACACGGTGTGGGCCTCTTTGTGGGCGTAGTCGATATCGGCACGGAAGGTATGCAGGGGGGTGCGTCCCTCCTTGTACTCCTCCGTCCGGCTCATGTCCGAACCGTTGAGTCGTCCGGAGATGCGAATCTTAATACCCTCGGCCCCGGCCCGCATGGTGCTGGCGATGCTGGTCTTGATCGCGCGGCGGTAGTTGATCCGGGCCTCGATCTGATTGGCGACCGATTCGGCAACGATATTGGCATCGAGTTCCGGCTTCCGGATTTCGATGATGTTGATCTGAATGTCCTTATCCGTCAGCCGGCGAAGTTCCTCCCGGATCTGATCAATCTCCTTGCCTCCCTTACCGATGATGATCCCGGGGCGGGAGGTGTGGATGGTCAGGGTGATCCGCTTCAGGGTCCGCTCGATGATGATGCGGGCGATGCCCCCCTTATTGATTCGGGTATTGAGGTAGGCGCGCAGCTTCTCGTCCTCGATGACGTTGGCGGCGTAGTCCTTGTCGGCGAACCAGTTGCTGTCCCAGCCGCGAATGTAACCGAGTCGGTTACCAATTGGATTTGTCTTCTGGCCCATGCTTAGTTTTCTTCAACGGTTTCGGGGGTAGCAAGCTCCCTCTGCTCGGTCGGTAGGGGTAGTTTGTTACTCACCTTGAGGGTAATATGGCAGCTGTGCTTACGGATCCGGTGAGCCCGACCGTGGGGGGCCGGCCGAAACCGTTTGATCTGCGCACCCGCGTCCGCGAACGCCTCGCTGATGTAGAGGTCGTACTCGTCGGCACTCTCCAGTCCGTCGGTTTTGTACTCCCAGTTGGCTACGGCCGAGAGCAGGTTTTTCTTGAGCCAGATGGCGGCTTCCTGCTTACTGTACTCCAGGATTCCCAGAGCTTCCCCCACCCGCTTGCCGCGGATCAGGTCGACGACGAGCCGCATCTTGCGGACCGACATCGGAATGCTATTTAAACTAGCTGTTGCTTCCATGATTGGATAATTACGAGGGAACGGGTTAGCAAGCCGGGCCACGGGGGCGAGGACCTGCTCTTCCTTCACTCAGGTTTGATGGTGGGATGGTCCCCTACTTCTTCTTACCGCCGTGGCCGCGGAAGGAACGGGTGGGCGCAAACTCGCCGAGTTTGTGCCCGACCATGTTCTCCGTGACGTAAACGGGTACGTGGGTCTTTCCGTTGTGTACCGCAATGGTGAGGCCCACCATGTCGGGGACGATCATCGAGGCGCGGGACCAGGTCTTGATCATGCCCTTGCGGCCGCCCTCCTGCGACTTGACGACCTTGTCGTACAGTTTGTGGAAAACGTAGGGGCCTTTCTTTAGCGAACGTGCCATAGGTTATTTCTTATTCTTGGTCTTACGACGGCTGATGATCATTTTATTGCTTGCCTTATTCGCGCTCCGCGTTTTCTGGCCCTTAGCCATGATACCGGTGCGCGAACGGGGGTGACCGCCGGAGGCACGACCCTCCCCACCACCCATGGGGTGATCGACGGGGTTCATGGCTACGCCACGGACGCGCGGACGGCGGCCGAGCCAGCGGCTCCGGCCGGCCTTACCGGCAACGGTGAGCGCGTGATCGGGGTTGGATGTGGCTCCGATGACGGCCCGGCAGGTCTTCAGAATGCGGCGAACCTCACCACTGGGCAGTTTTACCGACACGAAGCGGCCCTCCTTACCCATCAGCAGCCCGTTCGTTCCCGCCGAGCGGGCCAGGGCGGCACCCTTTCCGGGCTGTAGCTCGATGGCGTGAATCTGGGAACCGAGGGGGATATCACCGAGGAACATGCAATGACCGACATCCGGAGTGGCCTGTTCCCCACTCATGATCTGGTCGCCCACCCTGAGGCCCTGGGGAGCGATGATGTAGCGCTTTTCTCCGTCGCCGTACTCAACCAGGGCGATGAAGGCCGTGCGGTTAGGATCGTATTCGATCGTCTTGACCGTAGCCGCGACGCCATCTTTGTTCCGCTTGAAATCGACGACCCGGTAGCGTCGTTTATGGCCGCCGCCGCGCTGGCGAACGGTCATCTTGCCGGTACGGTTCCGCCCGCCGGTCTTCTTGATGGGGGCCAGCAGGCTTTTTTCCGGTTTGTCGCCCGTGAGTTCGGTAAACTTGTTACCCACGTGGAAACGGGACCCGGCGGATACTGGCTTAAACTTCTTGATTGGCATAATTGCTCAACAGTTGCCCGACGAATCTCGGAGCATGAAGACGGGAACCCCGATCGACCCGGGCCCGCTGCTCCCCACCCGTCGGTGGTTTCTAATATTCATTATACAGGTCGATCGTATCCCCTTCGATCAGGGTCACGATGGCCTTCTTGAAGCCCGCGACCCGACCGCGGATAACACCCGACTTGGTCGATCGATTCTTACTCTTTCCCGGCATACGCAGGGTGTTGACGCGGTCTACGGTTACCCCGTAGCGCGCCTCCACGGCATTGCGTACTTCGATCTTATTGGCGGAATCGGCCACCACGAAGGTGTACTGATCCCGGTTCTCGTTGAGGATCTCGGCCTTTTCCGAGACGACCGACTTGATGAGGATCTGTTTAGCCATGGGTCGTAGTAGTTGTGTGGAGAGCGAACTGCTCTCTAAGTTTTTCAATAGCACCTTCGGCAATCAGTACGGTACCGGCCCGCATGATCTCGTAGGTATTGACGGTATCCGCCGGCATGACCGTTGCATTCGGCAGGTTGCGACCGCTGCGGGTAACGTTGGCGTTGGGAGCAGCGGTAATGAAAAGGACCTTCCCGTTGGTGGCGTCCACGTCCCGCAGGAATTGGACGAAGTCCCTGGTTTTCGGAGCCGCGAACTGCAGGTCTTCGACCAGCTTCACCTTGTTCTCCTGAGCTTTTGCGGAGAAGGCGGAAGCCCGGCCCGTCATTCTGACCTTCTTGTTCAATTTGATGCCGTAGTTGCGGGGGCGGGGGCCGAAAATGCGACCTCCACTGCGGAAAAGGGGGTTCTTGATGTCGCCCTTCCGCGAACCACCCGTACCCTTCTGGCGGTGCAGCTTCTTGGTGGAACCGGCAACCTCGCCACGCTCCTTCGTTTTGTGGGTACCCTGACGCTGGGCGGCCAGGTAGGCCTTTACGGCCAGGTACACCGTATGTTCGTTCGGCGTGACGCCGAAGACGTTCTCGGGCAGCTCGACCTCCCGGCCGGTTTCGGCTCCCGCAGCGCTATAAACTGGTAGTTTCATGATGATTGGTTTTTAGAGGCGGGAAGCCTTACTTGTGCAGAATTACGGTACCGCCCTTCGGTCCGGGCACGGCGCCCTTGACCAGGATTAAATTGCGATCGGGAAATACCTTGAGTACGCTCAGGTTCTTCACGGTCACGCGTCCACCGCCATCGCGGCCGGCCATCCGCATACCCTTGAATACCCGGGCCGGGTAACTGGCCGCGCCGATCGAGCCCGGGGCCCGCTGGCGGTTATGCTGACCGTGGGTCGCATCGTTCACCCCGCGGAAGTTGTGGCGCTTGACGACACCCTGGAAGCCCTTGCCCTTGCTGGTTCCTACGGCGGCGATCTTGTCGCCCTCTACGAATACCTCGTCAACGGTCACCGTATCGCCGAGCGATTTGGTCAGGTCCATGTCGCGGAACTCGATGACGTCGCTTTTCGGGCCGGTACCGGCCGCCCTGAAGTGGCCGACCAGCTGTTGACTTACGGACTTTTCCTTCTTATCGCCGTAGGCGAGCTGGAGGGCGTTATACTGATCGCTATCGTCCGTTTTTACCTGCGTCACTACGCAGGGGCCGGCTTCGATCACCGTGCAGGCCACGTTGCGGCCCGCGTCGTCGAAGATAGAGGTCATCCCGACTTTTTTACCAATAATACCGTTCATTGGTCTTGATTTATCCGCCTTCCCCTTCGTGGGGAGCGGGCGGTGTACTCCCGAATCCGTACGGAAAGAGAGCAGTTAACGAATAATGAGATGCGCGTCCTACCGGGGTAGGATGACTAGGTCAACTTCACCTGAATGTCTACGCCGCTGGGTAGCTCCAGCTTAGCCAGGGCGTCCACCGTCTTCTGGTTGGGCGTGTAGATCTCGATCAGGCGCTTGTGGGTGCGCAACTGAAACTGCTCCCGGGATTTCTTATTTACGTGCGGCGAGCGCAGAACGGTGTAAATATCCTTCTCGGTGGGCAGCGGAATCGGGCCGGTGACAATGGCGCCGCTGTTCTTGACGGTCTTGACGATCTTTTCGGTGGATTTGTCCACCAGGTTGTGATCGTAAGAACGCAGCTTAATGCGAATTTTCTGATTCATGCCAGTTTGTATATTTCAAAAATTAGCCCCGGGAAGCATTCTTCCCGGGGTAATACGTTAGTTAAGCCTCGCCGCGGGCCTTGTCGATGATTTCCTTCGCTACGCCCGAGGGGGCCTCGGCGTAGTGGCTGAAGGTCATGCTCGAACTGGCACGGCCGG